>NZ_BAABEO010000001.1:0-192385 GCF_039540195.1 Arthrobacter ginkgonis
CCGGGCTGATCCTTGGGCTTGAACCGGAAGGCTGGCCCCGAGACGCTGATGCTGGCGACGACCTTCCCCGCATGGTCGAACACCGGCACCGCCACGGCGCTGAGGCCGATCTCGTACTCCTCCTCGGTGAAGGCCAGCCCGTCGTGGGCCACCTCCAGCAGTTCCTCCTCCAGGCGCGGGCGCGAGGTGACGGTCCTGGACGTGAACGCCTCCAGACCCGTCTCCTTCAGGATCCGCTGCCGCTCCTCGGTGGGGAGGGCGGCCAGCAGGACCTTTCCGCTCGCGGTCGCATGCAGGGGCGTCAGGCCCCCCACCCAGTCCTGGGTGGCCAGCGTCGCCGGCCCCATCGCCTGGTCCACATTCACGGCGTAGTTCGAGCGCAGGACGGCGAGGTTGACGGTTTCCTTGAATTCCGCGGCCAGGTCCTGAAGGACGGGCCCGGCCTCCTGGACCAGGCTCAACCGCCCCGGAATCGACGCGGCCAGCCGCAGGATCCCGAACCCCAAACGGTACTTGCCCCGCTCCCGATCCTGCTGCACGATTTCCCGCGTCACCAGCGCCCCCAGGAGGCGCGACGCCGTCGACTTGTGGATCCCCATCTCGGAGGCGATGTCGCTCACGCCGGCGCTGCCCTCCCGCGAGAGGATCTCCAGCACGGTAATGGCACGATCCACCGACTGCACCCCACCGGGCTGGTTGTTCTCGGCGGAATCCTCGCCGAGAGCCTCCAGATTCGCACTTTCCGCACCAGCCACAGCACCCGCCCCCTCGTCGTCGCCCAATCCTGACCCCATCCTGCCCCATCCGGGCCGGACGCCTCACGGAATGTGACGGGGTTTCATCCCAGGACCCTCATTCCCGGCCCCCTTAAGCAATAGGGGAGCGGCGGGCGTTCGGTACCGAACACCCGCCGCTCCCCATTCGCTATGCCAGCGGGAAGGCCCAGGCTGCTACTTCGCCAGCTGCGGGTAATGGATCGCCGCGGTCTGCGGGTGGGCGCGCAGCCAGCCCTTCAGCACGTTGGCCCCGTAGGAGGAGAGCATCGGGTTGGTCGGGTCGTCGGAGACGCCGCGGGCGTCGGCGGCGAGGTGCTCCGGCAGCGGCACGACGTCGATCATCGCGTCCAGGCGCGGGGACCAGAAGAACGGCACGGAATAGCGGTCGACGCCGGCCGGCGGCGCGGTGACGCGGTGGATGGTCGCCTGCAGGTAGCCGTTGGTCGCGACCTCCAGCATCTCGCCGAGGTTGACCACCAGCGCGCCCGGGATCGGCGGCACGTCGATCCACTCGTCCTGGCCGTAGGGCTTGACCTCCAGGCCGCCCACCTGGTCCTGCAGCAGCAGGGTGACGAACCCGTAGTCGGCGTGGGAGCCCACGCCCTGGTCGCCGGCCTCCGGCACCAGGCCGCCGCCGACGTAGTGCACCAGCTTGCCCATCCAGGCCGGGGTGCCGGCGAACGGCTCGTCGAAGTAGTCGGCCGGCAGTTCCAGCGACACGGCGATCGCGGAGAGCAGCTCCGCGCCGATCCTGGACATCAGGGCGGCCCACTCCATGGCGGCCTGCTCCAGCTCCGGGAAGGACTCCGGCCACTGGTTGCGGCCCTGGAGGTTCAGGTAGGGGCGGTCGGCCGGGACGTTGGCCAGCGGCTCGCGGTCCGGTCCGTAGTCGATCTGCTCGCGGGAGTCGGCACGGCCCTGCGTCATCTCGGTACCCAGGCGGGTGTAGCCGCGGAACTGGGGCGAGTTGCGGTTGTCCAGCTTGAGGCGGTCCTCCAGCGGCAGCTTGAAGAAGCGGGCGAGCGTGTCCAGCAGCTCCTCCGGCTGGCTCGGCGTGGCGCCGTAGCCAGTGATCTGGAAGAAACCGACGTTGTGGGTGGCGTCCCGCAGCGCGTCGATGAACGCGGGGTTGAACGTACCGTCGGCCAAGCGGGCGCTGGACATGTCCAGAACAGGAACGGAGGTGCGGACTGTGCTCATGCAAGCAAGGTAGCAATCCTGTTACGCGTGGGGGTAGTGAATGTTACGGACGGTTCAGCGCTGTGTCGCAGTGTGACTTAACCCTTGACTTTGGGCTTTTGGAGGGAGGCGGCCTGCAGTCTACGGCGCCGGTTCCTCGGGGCGCGCGCCCGTGCCAAAGGGGACCTTCCCGGAGGCGGAAAAAGCCGGTCATTCCCAGTATTGGGGGGAGTACCTAAGCTGGTGCCGTGATCTTCAAAGCGGTTGGCGACTCGCGCCCGTATCCGGAGCACAGCTGCGTGTCCCCGCGCGACTGGGCCAAGGTCCCTCCGCGCCAGGTCCGGCTCGACGAGCTGGTGACCACGAAGCGAACGCTGGACCTCGAGGCGCTGCTCGCCGAGGACTCGACCTTCTTCGGGGACCTGTTCCCGCACGTGGTCGAGTGGCGCGGCACCAAGTACCTCGAGGACGGACTGCACCGGGCCGTCCGCACCGCACTGCACCAGCGCTCCGTGATGCATGCCCGGGTTCTGGTGTTGGACGACTAGCCAAGGAGCACTGGGTGGACGCAAAAGAAGCAGGCCGGCAGGATCCGCTCGAATGGCATGGCCACCGCATTGTCACGGAAGACGATCTGGCCTATAGCTTCCCCGGCCCCACGGACAAGTCCTCCCGGCGCCGGCGCAAGTGGCGGCACGCGATCCATGGGGTGGTGCTGGGGTTCCTGCTCCTGCTGGTGACCGCTTCGGTCGCGGGCGCCTACCTGCTCATGACCGGATACATGGTGATCCCGGCTTGGGAGCACAAGCCAGACCCGGCCGCCTCCGCGGAGATCTCCGGCTGCCCGCGGGACGTCCTGGACTACGCCAAGCCGGACAGCGCCACCGTCAACGTCTACAACGGCACCCGCATCCCCGGCCTGGCCAAGAAGGTCGCCGAGGACCTGCAGCGGCGCGGCTTCAAGATCGGCGAGGTCGGCAACCGGACACTCAGCAACACCAGCATCATCGCGGCCGTGGTGTCCGGAACCGAGGGACGAACGGCCGCGCTGACGGTCCAGCGCCACATCAAGGACACCGAGTACGTGTCCGACGGGCGGATCGAAGGCTCGGCCGTGGACCTGGTGGTGGGCCGCAAGTACGTGGGGCTGGTGGACAAGGAAAGGATCTCCACCGAGGAGGGCCGGCTCAGCTGCCCGCGCGACGACTAGCGGGGCAGCCCGGCGGGGCGGCCGCGGAGGCCGCCCGCCGCCAGGCGTTCAGTGGCTAGGGGTTCTGTGACCTTGCGTTCTGGGGGTTAGGCGCAGCCGTCGGGGCCGCAGGCCGCTCCGTCAGCGCCGTGTCCAGCGGTGCCGTGTCCTTCAACCCCGTGCGCGCCGATCAGCGTCAGGCCGGACCCGCCGATCTCCTCCCACACCTGCGTCAGCGCCTGCTCGAACAGCTCGGACGGCTGGGCGCCGGAAATCCCGTACTTGTTCTCCAGCACGAAGAACGGAACGCCGCTGATGCCCAGGGCGCGGGCCTGGGCGACGTCGGCGCGCACCGCGTCCGCGTAGGCGTCGGACTCCAGGACGCGCACGACGTCGGCGGCCGGCAGCCCGGCCTCCTCGCCGAGGGCGCGCAGCACCTCCCGGTCCCCGGTGTCCAGGCCCTTCTCGAAGTGCGCGGAGAGCAGCGCCTCCTTCACCTGGTTGCCCAGGCCGTGCTCCTTGGCCAGCGCCAGCAGGCGCAGGGCGGTGAAGGAGTTGGCCGGACGCAGCGCGGCGAAGTCGTAGGCCATGCCCTCTCCGGCGGCCTGCCCGGTGACGTGGGCGAGCATCTGGCGCACCTGCTCCGGAGCCAGGCCCTTGACCTGGGCCAGGTACTCCTCCTCGGTGCCGTCGTAGTGGTCCGGCAGCGAGGGATCCAGCTGGTAGGCATGCCAGGTGACGTCCACCTGCTCCCTGAAGGGGAGGGCGTCCAGCGCCTTCTCGAAGCGGCGCTTGCCGATGAAGCACCAGGGGCAGGCGATGTCGGACCAGATGTCGACGCTCAGGCGGGGATTGTTCACGCTTTGTCCAACCGGGCACCCGGCGGCGGTATTCCCGGGGCTAGCGGGCGGGGATGGGGTGCTGCCGGTGGGTGGCGTCCATGGCGGTGCGAAGGACGTGCGCCAGGCCGCCCTGCCGGTATGCCTCGCGCTGCCGGCGGGCGCCGGTGCCGTGGCGCAGGATGTCCCCGATCGCCGCCGCTACGGTTTGTTCTTCCCCGTACTCGCCCAGAACGGGCCGGACAAGGTCCAGGAGCCGGGCCACAACGTCCCCGGCGGGCGCGGGAACGCCGCGCCACGGGTCCACGAGGTGCCCGTCGACGCCGGACCGGCTGGCGCTCCAGGTCCAGGCCCGCAGCACGTTGACACCGACGGCCAGAGGCGGGGCGCCGCGGTGCCAGGCGCGGGCCGCGGCTTCGACCAGGGCGCGAACGAGGGTCGCGAGGACCGCCGCGTGCCTGGCGTCCAGGCAGACGTCGGCGACGCGAACCTCGACGGTGGACAGGTGGGGGCTGAGCCGGGCGTCGAAGTACAGCATGCGCGCGTCCACCGGCACCCCTGAGGACAGCAGTTGGCGGCAGTGCTCGTCGTACGCCGCGGCCGACCCGAAGACCTCGTTGGGCCCGGTGGTCGGCCACCGGCTCCAGAGCTGGTTCCGGTAGCTGTGGTAGCCGGTGTCGGTTCCGCTCCAGAAGGGGGAGTTGCTGCTCAGCGCGAGCAGGACAGGCATCCAGATGCGGATCCGGTCCAGGACCGCGACGCCTTCTTCCCGCGACCCGATCGCCACGTGCACGTGGAAACCGCAGGTCAATTGCTCTCTGGCGGTCAGGCCGAAACGCTCGCGGAGGAGCAGGGGACGGGGAGCGGGCACCGTGTGCGGCACCACCGGGAACGGGGAAACCGCAAGGGCGATGGGCCACGCGCCGGCACGGGAGGCGACCTCGCGGGCCAGCGCCCTACCCTCCTGGATGGCTTCGAGCTGGCCTGCCAGCGTCGTGCGCGGCGGGCACACGACCTCGATCTGCTCCTGCTGCAACTCCAAGGTGACCTCGTGGCCCGCGTCGGTTCTCCGGTGGCCCGCTTCCACCGTCGACTTCGCCACCGGGGACGGCTGGAGGGTATCGGCATCCACCAGCAGGAGTTCTTCCTCCACGCCGTAGCTCCTCACGTACATCCTTTCCGTTGCGCCGCACGGTGGCCGGGGAGGAGCATCAGCGCACCCTACGGGCCCAGCGCGAGGGCGAACTCGCCGAGGAGGAAAAAGGACACCAGGGCGGCCGGCAGCAGCGTCCCGGCAAGGACCAGGGCGGAGCGGTCGTGCCGGGCGGTGACCGAGAACAGCCCCGCGGCGATGGCCAAGAGCCCCAAGCCCAGCCCGACCACCGCGAAGCGGGTGCCCAGCAGGACGGCGGCGGCCACGAACAAGGCCAGGGTCAGGTATCCGGCGGGTGTGGACGGGGCGAACGTCAGGGCCTCGTGCCGGTCATGGTGGTCGGCCAGGATGCCTATGCCGGCACCCGCGACGAGCATCAACAGGGCGGCGTTGCAGGCCACCAGACGCAGGGGCTCCGTGGGGAGCAGGAAGGCCACCGGCAGGGCCGCGAGGCCTGCCGCAACCAGCGACAGCGACACCCTGCCTGCCGTGCCCGCCGCAAAAATCCTCATTGCCATCACCTTCGACGGACCGGACCCGATTGATCAAACCTGACCGCAAAATCTGACCGAACAACCCCACCGAAAAACCCAACCGGTCAGCCCCGCCGAAAACTCGACGGGGCAACCCTCATGGCCTTGGCACCGCGCCTGGCCGCGCCCCACGTTTGGACGGGCCGAAAGCGGGCTATATCTCGGGAGGGTCCGGGGCCTCGTCCTCTTCGGGTGCGTCCTCCGGGTCGTCCTCGGGAATCACGGGACGTTCGGCGTCGAGCCCGGGATCGTCGTCGTCCGGCGGACCGACCCGGCGGGCATCCTCCGCGTCGATCATCCCGTCGGCGAGCGCGTCGCTGTCGGCGGGGTCCGGGGGGTCCACATTCGTGCCCATGGCGGGTCTCCGTTCGTCGGGGCACCAACGCTAGGCGAGGCCCCGCCGCACCTCAAGGGTTCGCAGGTCCCGCCCGCCGGACCGCCGGCCCTTGATGGCGTCCGTGGGCCAAATGGTAGACGCCGATCGCCGCGACGGCCAGCACGGAACAGGCCGCATACATGCCCTGGAAGCCGGCGGCCGGGACCAGGGCGCCGAGCAACACCGGGCCCAGACCGGCGCCGACGTCGAGCACCAGGTAGAACGTGGAGACCGCGGTGCCGATGTGCGCTGGCGGCACCCGGGAGATGGCGATCGCCTGCAGCCCCGACATCAGCGTGCTGTAGCCGAAGCCGGCCAGCACGGCGGCCGCGGCAACCGTCGCGGGGGCCAGCTGGAACGCCAGCAGGCCAACGCCCACGGCGAAGGCGGCCAGTGCTGGGTAGATGACGATGTTGTCCCCGCGCCGGTCCTGGATCCGCCCCATGAACAGCCGGGCCACCGCCACGGCCACCGCGTAAATCAGGAAGAACCAGCTCGCCAGGTTCGCCATCCCCTGGGAGCTGGTGTAGGAGGCCAGGAACGCGACGACGCCGGAATACCCCACCCCGGCGAGCAGGATGACGGCGGTGACCGGCAGTACGGCGGGCTCCACCAGCGAGGCCAGGAAGCCGCGCTTTCGCGCCCCCGGCTGGCCGGCGTGGCGCGGCGGCTCCGGCAGGCGCAGCAGCAGCGCGATCGCGAACGCCGCCGCGGAGAAGGCGGAGCTGGCGTGGAAGATGGCCTCGTAGTTGCCGCTGCCGGAGAGGGAGACGGCCAGGAACGGGCCGATGGCGGTGGCCAGCGTGGCGGAAAGGCCGTAGTAGCCCGTGCCTTCGCTGCGCCGGGCCGGGGGAATGATGGCCTGGACCGAGGCTCCCAGCGCCGTGTTGCCGGCCCCGAAGGCCACGCCGTGCAGGAACCGCAGGCCGATCAGCACCGGGAGCGTGTCGGCGAGGACGTATAGGAGGGAGAACGCCACGAAGGCGGCCAGCGAGACCAGCAGCATGCGCTTGCGGCCCACCACGTCCAGCAGCCGCCCGGAGAACAGCCGGGCCAGGACCGAGCCGATGATGTATGCGCTTGAGGCCAGTCCCGCGGCGCTGTCCGAGGCCTGGAAGCGCTCGGCCGCGTAGAGGGCCATCGAGGTCAGCAGCAGGTAGAACACCATCATGGAGAAGGTGTTGGCGCTGAAGGCCAGGACGAAGTCCCGGCTCCACAGCCGTGCGGGCGGGCTGCTGTCCCCGGTCACCTGGTTCCTCGATTCCGTGCATCGCGCAGGCGTCGGCCGCCGGGCGCACGGATCCCATTATGGTCGGTGGGCCGCGCTGACCTGCGCCGCCCCGCTCGGTTCTAAGGCCCCGGCAGGAAACGCTGCTTGGGAAGTGCACCCCAAAAGCCGCGGATGGGGTGCACTTCCCAAACAGCGTTGCGGACGTTCCGCCCCGGGGGCCCGGGCGAGGAACAGTCACCCGGGTTGCCGCCGTCGTGCGCGGACCCCACGCACGCCAAACGGCGGGTTCCCTGGCGCCATTGCCGGGAAACCCGCCGTCGTTCTGGTGCGCCGCCGTGGCGGCCGGAGCGCTACGCGGCGCTCATGACCTTCAGCGGCGACTCCTCGCACAGGAAGCGCGAGTACGCCGGCAGGGTCAGGAAGGCCGGGAACTCCTCGGCGAGCGCGCACTCGGAGAAGATCTCGCGGGCGTCCTCGAAGCGGTCGTCCTCGAAGCGCGGCAGCTTCGCGAACTCCTCCTCCAGCAGCTCCTCGACCCAGTGGCGGGAGATGATCTCGCCCTCGTCGGTGACGGCGGACTGGTGGATCCACTGCCAGATCTGGGAGCGGGAGATCTCCGCGGTGGCGGCGTCCTCCATCAGGTTGTGGATGGCCACCGCGCCGTTGCCGCGCAGCCAGGACTCGATGTAGCGCAGGCCCACCTCGATGTTGTTGCGCAGCCCCGCCTCGGTGATGCGCCCCTCGGTGCCGGCGACGTTCAGCAGCTCGCGGTCATCCGGGATGACGTCCTCGCGCTGGCGGTCGCGCTGGTTGGGGCGCTCGCCCAGCACCGAGTCGAAGACCTCCCGGGCCACCGGGACCAGGTCCGGGTGCGCCACCCAGGAGCCGTCGAAGCCGTCATTGGCCTCGCGGGTCTTGTCCGCGCGGACCTTCTCGAACGCGATCGCGTTGGCCTCCGGGTCGCGGCGGTTGGGCACGAACGCCGCCATCCCGCCGATCGCCATGGCCCCGCGGCGGTGGCAGGCCCGCACCAGCTGCTCGGTGTAGGAGCGCATGAACGGGGCGGTCATGGTGACCTGGTTGCGGTCAGGGAGCACGAAGCGCGGCCCGCGGTTCCGGAAGTTTTTGATCACCGAGAAGATGTAGTCCCAGCGGCCGGCGTTCAGGCCCGCGGCGTGGTCGCGCAGTTCGTAGAGGATCTCCTCCATCTCGAACGCGGCGGTGATGGTCTCGATCAGCACTGTGGCGCGGATGGTGCCCTGCGGGATGTCCAGCAGGTCCTGGGCCAGCACGAAGACGTCGTTCCAGAGGCGGGCCTCCAGGTGGGTCTCGGTCTTGGGGAGGTAGAAGTACGGGCCGCGGCCCTGGGCGATCAGCCGCTGGGCGTTGTGGAAGAAGTACAGCCCGAAGTCCACCAGGGCCCCGGCCACCGGCTCGCCGCCGACCAGCAGGTTCTTCTCCGGCAGGTGCCAGCCGCGCGGGCGGACCACGATGGTCGGCAGGTCGGTCAGCGTCTCGCCGGTGAGCTTGTACTGCTTGCCCTCCGCGGAGGTGAAGTCGATCTTGCGGTCCAGCACGTCGCGCAGGTTCAGCTGCCCGTTGACCACGTTGGACCACGTGGGGGTGGAGGAATCCTCGAAGTCGGCGAGCCAGACCTTCGCGCCGGAGTTCAGCGCGTTGATGGTCATCTTCCGGTCCACCGGGCCGGTGATCTCCACGCGGCGGTCCTCCAGGCCCGGGGCGGGGGAGGCGACGCGCCAGGAGGAGTCCTCGCGGATCTGGCGGGTGCCGGGCAGGAAGCGCGGATCCGCGCCGCGGGCGATCTGGTTGCGGCGGGCCTTGCGCGCCTGGAGCAGCTCCCGGCGGCGGGCGTCGAAGGCGCGGTGCAGCGTGGCCAGGAAATCCAGCGCCTGGGGCGTGAGGACTTCCTCCTGCCGGCGAACCGGCGGCGCGATCAGGGTGATGCCGTTGAGGGTGATCGGATCGTTCATGGTTCTGGCTCCTGCCTGGAAAAATTCTGCGGGGTGTACGACGGCGGTGGTTGGGTCCGGTGCTGCGCGGGGGTCCGACGCGGGCAAAGATTTCCCGCGGCCGCGGGCGGCCTTGGAAATCCGCTGCCCGCTTTCCGGACCCCCGCTTCGCACCTTGTGCCTGGCCCGCCGGCTCCGGTGCTCGTGCTTTTCGCACCGGAGCCAGCACAGCCATCGAACGGGGTGGGGTTTTAGTGGAACTGGCCCTCTTCGGTGGATCCCACCAGGGCGAGGGTGGAGGCGTTCGGGTTGAGCGCCGTGGAGATGGCGTCGAAGTAGCCGGTGCCGACTTCGCGCTGGTGCTTGGTGGCGGTGTAGCCGCGGGACTCGGAGGCGAACTCGCGCTCCTGGAGCTCGACGTAGGCGCTCATCCCGGACTCTGCGTAGCCCTGGGCGAGGTCGAACATCGAGTGGTTCAGGGCGTGGAAGCCGGCCAGGGTGATGAACTGGAAGGTGAAGCCCATGGCGCCGAGCTCGCGCTGGAACTTGGCGATGGTGGAGTCGTCCAGGTGCTTCTTCCAGTTGAAGGACGGCGAGCAGTTGTAGGAGAGCATCTGGTCCGGGAACTCGGACTTGACGGCCTCGGCGAACTTGCGGGCCAGCTCCAGGTCCGGGGTGCCCGTCTCCATCCAGATCAGGTCCGAGTACGGGGCGTAGGCCTTGGCGCGGGCGATGCACGGCTCGATCCCGTTGCGGACCTTGTAGAAGCCCTCCGGGGTGCGCTCGCCGGTGATGAATTCCTGGTCCCGCTCGTCGACGTCGGAGGTGATGAGGGTGGCGGCCTCGGCGTCGGTGCGGGCGATGACCACGGACGGGACGTTGGCGACGTCCGCGGCCAGGCGAGCGGCGTTCAGCGTGCGGATGTGCTGCTGGGTCGGGATGAGGACCTTGCCACCGAGGTGGCCGCACTTCTTCTCCGAGGCGAGCTGGTCCTCCCAGTGCACGCCCGCGGCGCCGGCGCCGATCATGGACTTCATCAGCTCGTAGGCGTTCAGCGGGCCGCCGAAGCCGGCCTCGGCGTCGGCGACGATCGGGACCAGCCAGTCCTCGACGGACTGGATGCCCTCGGAGTGCTCGATCTGGTCGGCGCGCAGCAGGGCGTTGTTGATGCGGCGGACCACCTGCGGGACCGAGTTCGCCGGGTAGAGGGACTGGTCCGGGTAGGTGTGGCCGGAAAGGTTGGCGTCGGCGGCGACCTGCCAGCCGGAGAGGTAGATGGCGCGCAGGCCGGCCTTGACCTGCTGCACGGCCTGGTTGCCGGTGAGGGCGCCGAGGGCGTTGGTGTAGCCGCCGGTGGGGGCCTCGGTGGTGAGCTGGTTCCACAGCTTCTCCGCGCCGCGACGGGCGAGGGTGTGCTCCTCCTGGACACGTCCGCGGAGACGGACAACGTCAGCGGCCGAGTAGTCCCGAGTGATGCCGTCCCAGCGCGGGTTGGCCTTCCACTCGAGCTCCAGGGCCTCTTCGCTGGAAGCGTGGGTGTTCTGGTTCTCAGTCATTGCGGTCTCCTTGGCGGTGTTCCTGGTGTGCCGGCGTCGTTGCCGGTTCCCGTGTTCTTTCCTGTGACCACTACTTTTCCGCGGATCTTCCGAGTCATCTAGGGGTTTTATCTGGAAAGAAACGCACTTCTTTGCGTATCCTCAAGAAGTGACGCAATCGACCTGGAACCGCTCCCCGAAGTCCTCCGCGCGCGGCGCCGCCGGCGCCCCGGATGCCGCGAACGACGCCGGCACGGACGTGATCGCGCTCGGCCGCCGCGTGCGCCACCTGCGCAAGGCGAAGGGGCTCACCCTGGACGCGCTGGGGGAGCTGGTCGGGACCGCTCCGAGCCAGCTCTCGTTGATCGAAAACGGCAAGCGCGAGCCCCGGCTGGGGATGCTCACCGCACTCGCCTCGGCCCTCGGCGTGGGCGTGGACGAGCTGCTCGGGACCGAGCCGCCGAGCCGCCGCGCGGCCCTGGAGATCGCGCTCGAACGGGCCCAGCGCGGACCCCTCTACGGGTCGCTCGGACTGCCGAAAGTCCGCGTCAGCTCGCGGTTGCCGATGGACGTGCTGGAGGCCCTGGTGGGGCTGCAGCACGAGCTGGAGCGACGGCTGGACGAGCAGGCCGCCACCCCGGAGGAGGCCCGCCGGGCCAACACCGAGCTGCGCGTGGAGATGCGCGACAGGAACAACTACTACGGCGAGATCGAGAAGCAGGCCCAGGAGCTGCTGTCCGCCGTCGGGCACTCCTCGGGACCGCTGTCCCACAACGTGGCCGCGGACCTGGCCGAGCACCTCGGATTCGCGGTGCGGTTCGTGGGCGGCCTGCCGCATTCGACGCGGTCCCTGACGGACCTGAAGAACCGCAGGATTTACCTTTCGCAGGGCCGGTCCGTCGATTCGGACCCGCGCACGGTGCTGCTGCAGGCGCTGGGGCACTACGTGCTGGGGCACCAGACGCCGGTGGACTACTCGGACTTCCTGCGCCAGCGCGTCTACACCAACTACTTCGCCGGGGCGCTGCTGATGCCCGAGCAGGCGACCGTGGAGTTCCTGCGCCAAGGCAAGGCCGCCAAGGAACTCGCGGTGGACGACCTGCGCGATGCGTTCGCGGTCTCCTACGAGTCCGCCGCGCACCGCTTCACCAACCTGGCCACCGAGCACCTGGGGATCACCTGCCACTTCCAGAAGGTCCACGAGTCGGGCATCATCCACAAGGCCTACGAGAACGACGGGGTGAATTTCCCGGCCGACCACACCGGCGCCATCGAGGGGCAGAGCGTGTGCCGGTACTGGACGTCCCGTGCGGTGTTCGAGGTGCCGGACAAGTTCCGCTCCTACGAGCAATACACGGACACGGCGACCGGGACGTATTGGTGCACCGCGCGGACCGAGCGGCACTCGTCAGGGACGTACTCGCTCTCCATCGGGGTGCCGTTCCAGCACGTGAAGTGGTTCCGGGGACGGGACACGGTGGAGCGCTCGAAGTCGAAGTGCCCGGAGGAGTCGTGCTGCCGGCGCCCGCCGTCGGCGCTGTCCGAGTTGTGGGCCGGGCAGGCCTGGCCGGCGGCGCGCGCGAACACGCACCTGCTGGCGGCGATGCCGTCCGGGGCGTTCCCCGGAGTGGACGAGACTGAGGTGTATTCGTTCCTGCAGGCGCACGAGGGGCGATAGGGCGGCGCTCTAATGGCATGCAGCCTTAGGCTTACGCGGTTCTGCCTGTCATACACGCCCTTGCCGTTGCCAGCGGTCCAAAGAGTGCTGAAGCGAGAACGCAGCGCCGGGAAACGGGCGTCACCGGCCTCCTGACGGCGACATTGTCGGCGTGGATCGACAGGCTTCATGTCCCCTGTCTGCTGGCCAATGCACGTGTCCACGCAGCAGCAGCCTTCCCCGCTATGGCCCGTAACGGCCGGTTAGTCGTTCCCAGCTGTCGAGGTCGGAGTATCCGCTCTCGGAGACGGCAAGGGTTCTTCTGCCCCTTTGGTCGCCCCGATGGCGCCGAGCCTATGGCGCCTCCGTGGGCAATCCCTTACCGCCGGTAAGGGCATTTACCGGCGGTAGGGTGGGGGCAGCCCCTTTTAAGGTGCGGAATCCCCGAACCGCCCCCAACTGAGTGAACGGAGCTTGCGGGACCGTTTCCTCGGCCCCTGCTCAGGCCGCTGTTCCTGCCGCCGGGAGCCGCCGGCCGCGCCGGGGCCGAACAGGGGGGGGCCGGTCCCGGTCGGCCCGTTGCGATTCTTAAGGAGTGAGGGGCCATCCTTGGGGGCGGTTTCTAACGCGTTTGCGAAGGGTCCCGGATCCTTGAGAAATCAAGGATCCGGGACCCTTCTACTTTGGCAGCGCAGGTCCCTCGGTAACGCAGCGGTATCAGGAATCTTCGACGGGCTTCTCGCGGGAGGGCCAATGACCGAGCATCTAAGGGGTGCGCACTCGGCGACTCGCTGCGGCTTCAAGTAGGCTGCGGATGGCCGAAGCCCGGTTCTCAGCGCCCGACGTCCGCTTATAGCCGTAAAGATCTAACCCTATCGTGGCCAACTGTGCGGGCTGACCGTTAAATCCTTGGACGTCGTAGATCTTCGGTGGCTCGCTTCCTGGATAAACCAATACCGCGATCGGCGAGTGGAGTGCGGCGGCTGTTGCGAGAGCCTGGTAGCGATGCGAGTGGCTCGGATCCGTGCCGGGCAACGTGTACTTCGCCTCGAACGTCGCGGCCACGCCGCCGGTGCCGAAGCGTAGGATGCCGTCCGGCTCCACCTCGCCCGCGACAGAATCGCCCATCTTGAGTAGCGGGTACTTCTTCTTCTCACCAAAGACCATGCCGACAGAAGCGCGCTCGACGCCCCGGAGACTGCGCTCGAGCAAAGTTTCGAGCAGTGGCCACGGTTCGACGGCAACCTCGAGCCCGATCGAATGTCCAGGGTCATTGATGATGGAGCGGTTCCGGAGCACAGCGGCAGCGATGTCCCACGCAGGCCGATAATTCGCCCACTGCGCCGGCATCCGACGAGAAGCGGCCGACGGATTGATGTGCCCCGGCAGGGGGTGCCCCGGCATCACTTTGCTCTCGAGTCGAAGCAGCCTTGCGGACAGGGCGCTGTCCACCACAGACCGGCGGAACGCATGCGAGACCAGAGAGAGGCCACGAGCGAAGTCATTGGCAACCGTAAGTTCGTCTCGCTGGACAGGAAAGAGGATCGGATCGCGCCATGCGTTGCGTGTGTAGGCCCCGACATCGAGTCGACCGTTGAGTCGACGAGAGAGGTGCCGCTGTCGCTCGAAGACCTGCAGCGGACCATCCTTCGACAGCGCGCGTTCCAGACGGCGGGCATACTCGAAAGCGATAACCCCCGTCAGGTCGCGACGTGGGGTTCCCTGCCGTGACCGTTGGGCTCCGGTCACGGAAATGCGGGAGTTCTCACTGAGCAACTCGACGACAGCGTGCGGCCAGGTAGAGGCTGCGGGTACCTTCGGCTCGACTTCAAGCACGGACCCATCCGCCATCCGGACCGACCCGATCAAGTTCTTGACCTGGACCACGCCGTCGGCATAGGAAACCTGCGAGATGCGCGGTCGCAGATGGGGATCCAGGCCCCGGACTGCGGCGACCACCATCTTCGCCGTCTCTTGTGGCAGGTCGTCCCGTTTGTCGTGCTCGCGAAGCTCCAGCCTCGTCGTCACGTCAGACTCCTGCGAGGCGCTTGAGCTCGACGTGCAGGACGTCCGGGGACAACCCCGAGAGCAGATTGAAGCTCAGACGGGGGCTGGCGAACTGTTCGTGGGCCGCGTCAGATTTCTTCCACCACACCGCTTGCGGGGACGCCTCCGTCGCGTCGCTGGACTTGCCAGCGCCGAGGATGAACGCCAGTGTGTCGTCGTCGTCTTGCAGCGCAAGACGCATCGTTTGAACGATTCGCAGATCCCACGCCGCTGCCAGCGCTTGGAGCGCGGTTTCGTGCGTGTCGCTGTGGACGTGCCAAAGGTTCGAATGGCCGAGCAAGAAATCGCGGCCGAGCGATGCCTCGATGCGCATGTTGATTCCGCGCAGGAGCTTGACCGCGAGGCTCGCCACCAGACCGGGCGTCCATTCGTCCCACTGGACACTGAAATCCGCATCTCCCTCTGCGGCGAGGTGGTCGCCGAGGAGCTCGTAATCCGGGCCGATCTCAACGATCGAGAACCGCCGACGGAGCGCTGCGTCCAGAGGCGCGACACTGCGGTCACTCGAGTTCATAGCGGCAACGATCCACAGGCTACGAGGCAGACTAAACCTTGACGCAACCCGAGTATCCCCGTCGACAGCGAACTCCTTGGGAACATCCATTGGCAGCCCATACGCGGGAAGGTCGACATGTGCCACATCGCGCTTGTCCTTGTCGAGCAGAGCGAGGGTGTCGCCAAGGATAGCGGCGGCGTTGCCACGATTGAACTCATCCAGCACTAGGAGTGCTCGATCTCCGTTCGAGGCGAAGTGGGCGAGGTTGACTAGAGGCCCAGTCGTGACGCCGACTTGAACTTCCTTGCCCTTTACCTTGGGGAGTAGCCCAACGACCAAGTTGTCGTAGGAATAGCTCGGGTGCAGCACCACAGTCGATGCTTTAGCAAGACCTCGCTCCTCCTCGGGTTCGCTCCAGGCAGCGTAGATCTCTTCCGGATCGAAAGTGATCCCGAGGTCGGGTGTGGTCACGTGCTGGACAAGCTTGTCGAGCAATACCGACTTACCCGTGCCAGGCGGCCCGATAAGCAAAAGGTTTGGGTTCTCTTCCAACCTGGCGACTGCGTCGGCTACGTCCTTGTCTGCGTCCCGCCCTCCGAGGATCCGCGACGTGCATGACGGCCGTTCAGGATCGAGGGACTCTACGAGCGCCTGCACTGCTCGAGGCAGGAGAGCAGTACTGGCGAACTCAAGGTCAGCGTCAGGCTCCTTGAGGTATGCGCGCACATGCAGGTTGTCCGCATCGTCCTTGAGCTTTATCGCGACCAGGTATGCCCGGTTTCCTGCGTCATTGAAAGCCTCGATGGCTTTCAATGCGTCACCTTTGTTTTCTGCGTCCCCCTTGCCGCGGAGGGGACTCACCGACTGCTTGTCCGGATTGGTAACCATCCGCCACGGTTCTGGAGCGCTCCATGGGTTCTTTTCCTGATCAGCAGGCCGATCCCATCGAAGGACGAAACGCCCGGCCGAATACATGAATCTGCCGTTGCGGCTGCCTCCGTTCGGCCACCTCAACTGCAAGTCGTGCTTCTGGTTCGCTAAAGCAGCCAGCCCATAGATGGACTGAATCGGCTGTGCGGCATCGGCGTTGATCTGAAGGTGATCCTTGGTGAACACGCCCTGCGTCCCAAAGCGCCCGTAGGTCCATTTCTGATTCGTACCGCCGTAATACCAGACCCACACTGCTTCGACGGGAGACGCGACCACGTTGTTTTTACCTTCCGATGATGATGGCTTCCGGCGACTGGCCGGCTTCGACCTGTCGCCGGCTCTGTGCTGCGACAGCGCGACGTGTCGTGAAACCAATAATGTCAGCATTTGGAAAAAGCTCCCGAACGCCGGGAGTGTCGCGATTGGACATCACCCACTTGACACCACGATCGGTTAGGTCATCGCAAAGCGCGGCCAGGCTCATCAAGTCCGACTCTCCGAAAACCTTCGCCGTGTACTTGTTAAATTTCGAAGTGGGCTCTTTCTCCACATCCGATTTGGTAAACACGGGAAGGTACGGCGGGTCAAGGTAGACAAAGTCACCTTCTCGCGCGTCCGCGAGGACTTCCCGGAAGTCAGCCGCGCGAACATCGGCAACCTGCAGTGATGCCTTAATGCTCTCGAGGGTGGCTTCGTCAAAGCTCTTGAAGGACCTATCTCCCCAGGGCGCATTCATTGCTCCCGTCTTGGAGTTCTCACGCCAGAGGTGATTCCACGAGACACCGTTCAGGTAGAGGAAACGCGCCGCCCGAGGGACGAGTCCTTGCGGGGCAGCCGCTCGCACCTCGTAGTAGAACTCCTTGCTGTCCCGCTCGCGGTGCCACTCAAGCAGAGGCTTCAGCTCTTCCTGGTGGTCACGCATCGCGACCCACGCGGCAACAAGATGATGGTTTAGGTCAGCGAGCTGTGCTCGATTTTCAATGCGATCCTGTACTGCGAAAAACATCGCCCCACCACCCAGAAACGGCTCGAAGTAGTTCTCAAAGCGATCCGGAATGTGAGGGAGGATGTGCGGGAGAAGGCGCGTCTTGCCACCTGCCCATCGGACGAAGGGCTTCGTGGCTCGAGGTCCCGCCAGTACCTTCGCTGATGCCGTGAAGGCGCTGGGATTCATGAAGGTCCTCGTGTCGGCTAGGCGCTGTTGTACAGTCATGAGATCCTACTAGAGCGGAGACCTCTGACAGTTGGTGGTCACCGTGCTATTGGAACTGAGGCGGAGATGACGGACGTACAGCTTGTGTGGCCCAACAAGGAACTGATGCTCCGCGCATCGGGCCTGACCGGTTACGAGTGGGTGGACCCCACGGATCGACGTCTCGAGAACCCCCCGAAGTTCACGCAGTTGAGCGATGGGCAGATCACCAGCGCGTCAAACATTGTCGCCGTTGGCGACGGTCTGGACGTGCTCGAGGCCCTGAGCACGAACACCCCTGCATTGTCGGGCGGCATCAGGCTGGTCTACATCGACCCACCCTTCAACACCCAGATAAACTTCCGGCAATATAACGACTCGATGGTCCGGTCGATGTGGCTCAGCATGATGCGCGATCGCCTCGCCGCACTCAAGCCGCTGCTGTCGGCCGACGCCAGCATCTGGGTCCACTTGGATGACGCAGAGGTCCACCGAGCTCGAGCCATCATGGACGAAGTGTTCGGTGAGCAGGCCTTCGTGGCTTCTGTCATCTGGCAGAAGAAGATGACGCGCGACTCACGGGCAGCATTCTCCTCGAATCACGACACAATCCTCGTGTATGCCCCCAGCGGCCCAAAGCGCTGGAAGACTTCGCGGAACCTTCTCGTCAAAGATGAGGCGAACCTGCGGAACCGGGACGACGACCCCCGAGGACCGTGGGCGGACGCGCCGTTCACAGCTCCCGGGTACCGCAAAGCGCAGCAGTACGACATCGTGACTCCGACTGGGGTAGTACTTCGCCCCCCGCGTGGCCGCTCCTGGTACGCAACCGAGCAGACGTATCGCGACTTGCTGGCAGAAGACCGGATTTGGTTCCCCAAAGGCGGAGGCGGATCACCGCGGCTCAAGCTCTTCGCGCACCAGCTTCGCGGTCTCGTTCCGTTCACTGTGTGGGGCTCCGCCGATACCGGCACTAACGACGAGGCTAAGCGCCATCTTCTGGCATTGTTCCCAGACCAGGAAGTCTTTGACACCCCCAAGCCGGAAACTCTGCTCGAGCGAATCATCCACATCGCAACTAACCCCGACGAACTCGTCGTCGACATCTTCGGCGGCAGCGGGACGACTGCCGCGGCCGCGCACAAGATGCGCCGACGCTGGATCCTGGCGGAGCGCAACACGCAGACCGTGTTGGACTTCATCGCGCCGCGCCTTGATCGCGTGATTGCGGGCACCGATGAGGGAGGTATCACCTCCACGGTTTCGTGGAGGGGTGGCGGAAACTACGAGATGGTCCATGTCTCACCGCGTTTCGGCACTCTCACTGCACCACACCGCGCTGATGCGGTGCAGAAGAAGCTCGCCGCTCGCCGCGGAGCTTCCCAATCTCGGATCATCGCGTAACCATGAATCGCCCGGGTCATGGGGCCAACCCTTCACTGTTGTGAAGATCGGAATCAGACCCAGGGCGATTCACAAAGAAGCTTCACGTGGCTGGCAAAGCAGGCTAATGGACATGCTGCCCGGCAAGGCCGGGCCTGGAGCGGCCTCGACGAGCGAAACAGGCTCGGAGAGGAGCACCCGAATGTCCACAATTACAACCACTGGCTCAGCGGCAACGCCGCGCGTCTAGGTTGGTTGTCTCGCTTGCTACAACGACGGTCGACTTGTTGGTGACTGGTTCGACGCAGCCACCGCCGACGAGGTCGGAACATACGGCGTCCACGGCGCTCATGCCCGCACTGACCTACACGATGAATTGTGGTGCTTCGACACCGATTTATTGCCTGGTCTTTCCGGCGAGATGAGCCCGCATGAGGCAGCCAGCCGGGCGCAGCGTCTCTGGAGGCCCCTGAGCACCGCCGCGCTGCTTTTAGGCCTGGTGGGCCTCTGGCGACCACGTCGAGGACATTGAGGGGCTACCGACCTACAAGGACTTCGAGGAGCGATACTGCGGCACCTGGGATTCGTTCCGCGAGTATGCCGAGCAATGAAGTCCTGAGACCATACACATCAAGCCCCGCGATCCGCGCATCCTGACGCACAACGTGAGCATTCAACCGGGCAATCTTCTGAGCCTGCTAGACCACCAGCTCGGTGAGCTGCCTATAGGTTGGCCGGAACATAAAAGCTACCCTCCTGCAACCCCGATGATGTCGAAGAGCGACACGCCGTCAAAGAAACTGACCGGTTACATTGCTTGCGTGACGGAGGGAAATGAGAGTATGGATGACAAAAGTATCATCGCTTCGAAAAGGGTTACCCAAAAACAACCCCTAGAAGCGGGCCAAGACCAGCTAGGAACTTCGCATGAAAGCAAGCCCCACGTATTTGCTCGATTCACTCTCAAACAATGATGTTACGTTTTTCATCCCGCCGTATCAAAGGAATTACGAGTGGTCGACAGACAACTGCAAGGTCTTATTCTCCGATGTTAGCAAGGTGAGCGAAGCGAACCTGTCTGACGTAAAGACAGAACACTTCTTTGGTAGCATTGTCTATGTTGCAGAGGAAGCAGGTTTTGGGGTTCCAGCTAAGTATGTTCTTACCGATGGACAGCAGCGCATAACAACGACGATGCTCTTGCTAATGGCTTTACGGGACAGTATCGATGACCGCAACTACAAGAAGGAAATTCAGAGACGTTATCTCGAGAATGATCGAGCTGACGAAAGCGTCGAGTACAAGATCAAACTCAAGCAGGTAGAAACCGACTGGGAAGCCTATAAGCTCCTAGTTCTCGGACATGACGTGCCCGAGAGTTTGAAGAACTCCTCTGTATATCAGAATTACCTTTTCTTCCTTAAGCTGCTTGAGCCTTTAGTCGATGAAGATAAGAAGAATCTTCTCGAAAAGGGCTTGATGAAGTTCAGTATCATCTCGATACAACTCGAACCAGACCGGAACCCTTGGGAGAACCCTCAGGAAATATTCGAGTCAATGAACTCTTTAGGTAAGCCACTCTCACTTGCTGACCTGGTTCGCAATTACCTGTTGATGGGGAAGAATACGCGGCAGCAATCTGAGCTTTACAACGACTTTTGGCTCACTTTAGAGAAGCGACTACCCGGAAAGCTATCTGAATTCATCCGCGACTGGATGCAAGCAGACCAGCATAGGAGCTTCAAGGTTGCCCGCGAGAGCAACTACAAAGAGCTATACGGTGCCTTTAAGGAGATCGCTCGCGGGCGAAGCGTAGAAGAACTGTTTGAGAGCTTTGTAAGATTCTCCCACCCGTACTCAATCGTTTGTGGACTTGTACAGACAGAGCTTCGGGCTCTTGACCAGGTGATTTTTGACCTCAACGTAATTGGAGTCGCGCCTGCCTACTCCTACTTGGCGGAAGTGCTAGCCGCTTGGGAGGCGCGAACTCTGTCAGAGGGAGATGTTATCGAGGTATTGACCGGCTTCAGAACATATTTGTTGCGACGACGCGTTCTTGGCGTCGCTGTAGCTGAGAACAAATTCTATCCAATTCTGGGTAAGCGTCTGAACGAGCTTTCTAGCTCTGAAAACAAAATGGAAAGTTTGTTCCGCCAGCTTTCTTCTCAAGAGTATGCGCTGCGACTACCCAACGATGATGAAATGACATCACGGCTTCGGGGGCTGAACTTCTACAACCTGGGGCGCTCTCGGAGCTACCCTAGGCTGCTTCTCTCTATGGCCGAGGAGCAACTTACGAAGTCTCGGCCGGCCTGGGATGATTCTCGTCTACAGCTGGAGCACATCATGCCTCGGAAATTGAACGCGGATTGGCGTCAGATGCTGGGGGAAGATTCTGAGTCAGTGCATCAGGAGTTTGTGAACAACATTGGAAATATTACGCTGATTCGCCATAACCAGGAGCTTGGTAACAAGTCTTTTAGTGACAAGAAAGAGACTTACTCCGGGCAGTCGGGTCTGCAAGTCACTCAAAATCGTATCCTAGACCGAGAGATTTGGGACGCCGAGTCCATAAGGAGACGACAAGACTATTTAATCGAATTGATCACCCAGAAGATCCTAGGCGTCCCCGCCAGCTTTAAACACGCGAGCAATTGGAATCAGAGCGATCGCGATTCTACTTCATTCGATCAACGAGCGAAGTTGAATCCGCTGATTGGAGAGACAATCGAGTTCGTCTCAAATCCGGCTATGGTTGCACAAGTGGTCAGCGATTCCAGAGTCTTGTTTGAAGGCGAGGAGTGGGCTCTCGGGCCGCTAACGAAGGTTTTGAAGGAACGGAGTGGAGCGAAGATTAGCAAGACTAGCGCTTTTCACGGTGCTTCAAACTGGAGTTGGGATGGCGTCAAGTTGGTTGACCTCGATATCTAACGCTCACGCGGCGAGGTCGAGGCTTTCGCAGAAGTGCGTCACTCAGCTCAGCGTGCTGGACTCGGGGCTGGGGGCCAAGTCCTGATTGCGGCCTGCATCTCGCTCGTAACAACTTGTGCAGCCCAGGCCTGACTTTCCAGCCCGCAAAATCGAGCCGCCATGACAGTCACCGGTTGGGGTTAAATGGCTCTTCACAATCCGGGGTGTAGCCGGCGGCTTCAGGCCCCTGCTACACCCCGGATTGCGAAGAGCCCCTATACAAGTTGGAGCTTGGGCCGTTGGTCCGTGTAGCCAAGGAGCGCTCTTACCCGGGCGGGTTTCCAAGCGAGTTCATCCGCCAGCTCGCTCAAGGTCAGACCATGGTCTTGTGCGAGTCGATAGGCGCTTTGGAGCATGGCCGGCACCTCGCCGGGGTGCTGTTCGACGGGGCTGCGGACGAAAAGCTCGACTTTTCGGAGCTGATTCAGCCGTTGGAAGGCGCGCCGGTAGACAGCTTCAGAAATTATGCCGAGTTCCCGGCAGCGGTAGATCAGGCTTTCAATGGAGACGCCCCATTCTTTGCTCAGCTTGTCCAAGGCCTGGAGGTTGAGCCGCGCCGGGAGTCGGGGTGTGATCTCGATGGCCGGGGTGAGGAATTCGGCAGCAAACTCGTCCGCTTCTTTCTCGAGCTTCACATCGCCGTGGGACGCTTCCCCGTGCAGGACCAGATGTCCTAGTTCATGGGCGGCTGTGAATCGATGGCGGAAGACGTCGCACGCGCGTTCAGGGGTGAGGATGGCAACCGGACGTGGCAGACGGGATGTGGAAAAGGCATCAATCGTGGCGGTGGCATCGCCAGCGAACGGTATCAACGTGACGACGATCCCGTGCTTTTCCATGGTTCGGACAACGCGGGGTATCGGTCCGGGACCGATACCCCACGCACGGCGAACCATTCGAGCGGCCCCGGCTGGATCAAGGTCGACAGGAGTGGCTTCCCCGTCGATGAATCCGGGCATATCCACTTCGGGAAGCTGAACGCGTTTTTCCAGGGCATGGGTCAACTCCCACATCTGTTCGACAAAGGTGGTTGCCTTTTTCCGCTCGCGCGCTGGGGTCCGCCGCAGGCTGCGGAAATGTGCATCCGCTTCGGAAACATGGGTGTAGGGCCGGCCGGTGGCAAAGAAGGCAACCGGCATATCCAAGATCGACGCCAGTGCGGCGACATGGTCGGCCTTAGGCAGGTTGGATCCTGTCTCCCAGTGGCCCACGGCCATCGGGGAAACGTTCAGCTCCTTGGCCAAGGCCGTCTTGTTTAGTCCGCTCAGGCGACGCGCCTGAATGAGCCTGCGGGGATCAAATGCCCGAGAAACGTCCGCAGGCGATGGGGATATGCGCGCACCGGACGAGTTGCCGATCAATTTCACGAGTTGGAGGCTTCGCTTTCCGATGCGGCGGTGTCCGATTCTTCGCCTGAACCAGCGATCGTGCGGCGGGGAAAGATATTGAGCTCGTCGGCCTCATCCGTCTGATCAAAGTAGGTCAGTTCGGGTTCCTCGGACACGGTTCGGAGAGCCGGGCGATGCGTAATCCCTTCATGAGTGGACGCATTCTCCGGCAGGGCTTCCCAGGTTTCCCAAACCGCCTTGCCGTTCTCCTCGTCCACACGGAGGTCGCCCCATCCGAGCCCCCACAGGCCGGACGCCGGATTGCTGCCAAAGCCAATGGTTACGACCTGTCCGAAAGCAGCCAGTTGTTCATCCAGCTCACGCAGCTGTTCGTAATGGGCCTCGACGTCGAGGTCTTCTTCCAGAGCATCTTCAATCGTCCATTGGTGAGCCTTCGCAGGGTTTGGGCTCACCAGCGCGAGAAGGGAACGCCGCAACTCAGATAGGTCGATCTTGGCGTCCTCACGGGTTACGCGCCGGTCGGTGCTGTAGCGAAGGGGCAGGAGGGCAATCGAGGTTTCCTCCACCACGGGGAGCTCGAACCTGCCGCCGGCAGGCTTTCGCAGTACCACGCCCGGTACTTCGCCCAACAGCTCCACCAGAACCTCGTGCATCTTCACCTTCAGCGTGTGGCCGTAGGTGTCCCGTTGAACCATCTCGGCAGAAAGGTGCGCCTTGAGCGCAAGGTCATGCGCCGTGTGCATGGCTCGACTCGCTGCAACCGCGAGTTCGGCGGCGAGGCCGCCAAAACGGGATTCCGCCCATCCACTTACCGGAATGTTGTCCAATACTCCCCCTTGATTCTTCAGCACCTCCATGGCGCCATAACTTTAGATTAGTTCACCAAATGAGATGTTGAGGGTAAGGGGTCGTCCGTGTTGAAGATCTCTGGGGCACGGGCAGCTCTGGCCCAGGAGTCGTTACCGGCGGTGATGCCCAGCAACTAACAGTCACGGGCTGCAGGTCAAAAAATTAACCGTGAAGACGCTTGTCGGACGTCGATTGGCAGGTCCCTAAACGGTCTGGGGACTGTGTCGTCTACATTGTGTGGGTACCCGTCGAGTTGAGATTCCGGCCGTGAGCAGTGAGCTCATTGGGTCCGTGGAAGGAAAGGTCCGCGATGACTACTGAGCTACCTGATCTTGGTGCGCTGTACCTGAGGCACCGTGCAGCCATGTATCGGATGGCAGCTGTGATGTTGCGCGGGACCGGGCACGAGGATTCCGCAGAGGACGTCGTGCAGGCAGTGGTCACGAAACTGGTTGGTGCGATGCCCGCCGAACCTCCGCAGAACTGGGAAGCCTGGCTGATTCAGTGTGTGAAGAACCAGGTCAAAGACCTGCTGAAACTGGCCTCTACCCGCAGAGAGGTGAGCAAAGAACCCGAAGTCACTCCGGAATGGGGAATGGAAGATGATTTTGCGGAACAGGTTGCGGAGCGGGTCGTCGCCGAAGATGCCGGGGTCAAGGTCCGAGAAGCACTGGGATGTCTAACAGCCAAGGAACGCGAAGTGGTGTGGTCCGTCTGCGGCAAAGAGCAAAGCCAGACGGACGTTGCGCGGCGGCTGGGGATCAGCCCGGGGCGTGTATCCCAATTGAAGAAATCGGGGCTGAACAAGCTGCATCAGCAGATGCAGCAGCAGGGAGTGCATGATGTCGTTTGATTCGGACAGGGAAGAACTGATGTGGGACATCCTTTCCCAGCCACCTCAAGAACGAGCTCGGAGTCTTGAGCATTCGATTCTGACACCCGCCGAACGCGAGGAAGTCCGGCGACTCGGCGACGTGGCGGATGCTGTCTGGCTGGAGGCGCAGGAAGCTCCGCCGTTGGAGCAGGACCCTGCAGCCCGCCTCTTGGGACTAGTCCCTTCTACTGAAGAATCACTTGACCATAGGCAGCTGACCAAGCTTCGCAGGAGCGCCGGAGTGAATGTCGAGGACTTGGCTAGCCGACTGCGCAGTAGAGGATGGGACGTCGAATATCGGAACGTCATTGCATGGGAGAGCGCACGAGGAGCAGCTGAAGTTCCCCCCGCCATCATCGAAGCCATCGCACAGATCTTGAGGATACCGATTGAACGACTTGTTCGACCCCTTCCTGCTCCACAAGATTCTCCTCTGCAGCAACTCCGCCAGCATGCGGCCTTCGGGGAACTGGCGCGTCGCTGGTCTGACCTGAAACAGATTTCCATAGACGCCGCAGAGCGGGCGCTAGCCGTTCGGACCCTCACAACGGTGCACCGCGGTGAGACACCGGATCTTGATCAAAGCGTGGCATCTTTGGAGACGTTGGTTGCCGCTATGGAAGATCGGGCGGAGGAGGATCGACAGTGAACATGGAGGAATGCGTCTCGTTGGTGCTCGGCCAGATCTCCAGCGACGATCGGCAGGCACTTTCCCGCGACCCAGCGAACAGCGTAAGGGATATTTTCGGGCTGACGGTCCGGCCGGCCGAACATCTAGGAGAAGGACGGGGGATCGACGGAGCCTGCGATGGGATGTCCTTCCTGGACGATGACGTTCTTCTTTACTCGCCCACGCCCAACAGCCGGCGGGAGAACTTCACCATCCTGCACGAATTGGCGCACTGGCTTATCGATAAAGAACAAGACGTCATGGTCTGGTGGGCAGACCAAGACGGGCGCGACCAACTCTTGGAAACCATGTGCGACCACGTCGCTCAGCAACTCCTGCTGAGCGATGAGTCCGTCAGCGCCATTGTTGGGGACGGGCCGGTTAGGGCCTCGCACTTCTTGCAGCTTCTGGAAGATTCTGAGGCGAGCCGGCAGGTCTGTGCGATTGCCCTGACTAAGAAGCTCGGGGGAGCAGGCGCCGTCGTGGTGATCGACAAGATCGATAAGCGGGTCGAATTTGCCAGCGTCCGTCCGCACCCACGAAATGGTTGGCCGAAGGTCTACCCATGGCGTTCTCAACAGATTGCCGACGGGCACCCCCTGGTCCAGTTGTCCAACCAAGCGAACAGAACCGATCGTACGGAGTGGTCCACCCCATGGGGAGAACGGGGCCACTACTACGTCGACGCGCTGGCGGACGACCGGAGAGTCTACGCCGTGTTCTCCGAAACCGACCTTTGGGAGGCCCTGAGCTATCACTCGAGGCAAGCCTTCGAGTACGACCGACGACTCGAACTTCAGGGCTATTGCTGCGGAGAGTCCTTCACCAGGCCTGGGTACCCGTGTCCGGATTGCAGCCGCCCTTACTGCCCGCGATGCAACCAATGTAAGTGTCAGCGCGACCAAGAACGGGAAGAGGTGTGCAGCGAGTGCTTCCTCCGTCGGCCCGCGCACCGCGTGGTCAACGGCGTCTGTGTCGATTGCCGGTGACAAGGACCGGGCACCCCGGCACCGCGCTCTAAACATTCCACGGGCTATCTCGTCTTCTTTCTGAGGGCGCCTGAAGGTCAGGCCCCTCAGAAAGTCTGAGATG
Source organism: Arthrobacter ginkgonis (assembly GCF_039540195.1). NCBI lineage: Bacteria > Bacillati > Actinomycetota > Actinomycetes > Micrococcales > Micrococcaceae > Arthrobacter > Arthrobacter ginkgonis. Next base: position 26,311 of record NZ_BAABEO010000001.1, read on the forward strand.
CCAACAAAGAGTGCATTCGCCCCGTCAACTGTCCACGTCCACAACACCGCTTGCGAGGAGGCCGCTCACGCCAACTGCCAGTGTTTCTGCCACGGCGCGGGACACCAGTTCAACCTGATACAACGCGCCGCCTCCTGCGAGACGGACGCTGAACTGCGCAACCTCGAGGACCTTCTCCACGCCATCTACGGCGGTTTCCACACCGGCTTCCGTGATGGAACGACGCCAATACGGCGGGGGAGGACGCAGCTTACCCCCTTCCGACTCGCGCGCGAGAAGTTCCGAGTCCGCGGAGGGGCAACCTGGGCAGAAACCCTGGTTCTCGATGAGGCCGTTCACACCTACTTCGTCCAAGTCGCATGCGCGAGCCGAGCAACAACTGACGCGGCCAGGAAAGCGCGGAAGGACTTCGTCACCCGTATCACGACCAAGGCGATCAACATCGTCGGCTCATCTGAGGCAGCCGTCGGAACTGCCGGATCCCACGTTTGGTGCAGCATCGTCGCTGAATTCCTGGCAGGGAAGGATCCTCTGATCGGGACACCGCCGCGGCGCTTCGACAGAATCTGCTACCCGCGAGAACGGCAGGCGCAAATCCCCGCACACCTCGCGTCCGTCCGGGAAGGCGGCCTGCAGCACCTGGAGGCGGAATTCAACGCGCCAAGCGGCCTTTCCAATGAGGAGAAGATCGAACTCCTGCGTTTGGCTGGCATGGCCTCGTGCGCCGATCCTTGGCACCACCCAGCCGTGGTCCGCAGTTGCATTGAACCCACCATGGCAGCCAAGACGTGGCCCCTCGCCAACACCACGAAAATCGCCACCCGCAACAACTTGAAGGCCATCGTCAAGCGCCGCTGGATCAAGAACGGCAACTGGTGAGGGCCCTCCGTCAAGGGCGGTGAGTGGGTTCAGGATCCAATGCATCGAGCGTCAGTCGGTTTCCGAGTCTAGGACGTCAGTTTGGGGTATACCCCAACCTGACGTCAGGCGTACGGCCTCAGAGCGTCAGATTAGAGTCCTCATCCGCCTTTATGAACGCATGCTCCGCGAAGTCTCAGAGCTGTCCTGACACTCTCGGATCACATCTGCGGTTGGCCGTGTGGGAGATCGCGCTAGTGGGTCAGGGTCGGCGCTCTCTCCGGGCGCGTTTCCTGATGCCCCAGAAGTGGAGGACCACCGCGCTGGCCATGAGCACCACGTAAAGACGCGAGACCTCCTTCAACGCGGTTCCGAAGGTCGGCGTTAGGCCAAGGAGGGGACCCAGCACGAAAGCGGTTAATAGGGCTGCCACGATGAAGGTCAGCACGATGGCGCCGGCGGCAATGGCCTTGTCCTTCATCCTGATGCCGTCCACGAAAGCCGCCCCATGCGCTAATCCTAAGCGGATAGATCATGGGTGGAAGTCTCGAGGGGATGCGCGGGACGGTGCGGGGGCGAGGGCCTGGTGGACCCTGTGCGACGTCGGAGGCCGCCCGCCGGGTCATGGACTGCCTGCCTGTAAGACTGGGGACATGGAAAATGCGGAGGGTGGGGGACGCCTGGGGAATGACCCCGAAGGGGCGGACTGGATGGAAGAGTTCGGGTTCACCGTGGAGCCCGGCAGCTACTTTGAAGGCCCCGAGGAGGGCGTCGACGTTGACGAGTGGCTTGCCGCCTACGGGGAACGCTTGGGCATGCCCAATCCGTTGTGGGTCAGGGACGGTGTGTTGCCTCCGGATGCGCGGGAGCACCTGCTGTCCAACGAGGATGGACGGGTGATCATCGATTACCCGCCGGATGACCAGCCGGGGCTGGAAGTCCTGGAGCCGGTGTTCGACGTTGTTCGCAGCGTCCAAGCCACCTATGGCGTCACCGACTTCTCCCTGTTGGACCGGATTCCGCACCTGGAGGAGCTGTGCATCCACGACAAGATCAAGGTCGCTGCTACCCGGCATGAATGGTCCGAGCTGCGCTCCTACGACGGGCCGTGGCAGCGTGGGGCCGTGCCCTTCGTGTCGGCGCCGCGCCTGGACTCCCTACTGCTCAGGGGCGCCACCCAGGAAGCGCTGGACCTGATCCAGGGACCGCTTTCCTCGCTCCACCTCCCACGGCTGAAGCTCGCTGACGGCTCGCCCGGCTGGGCCCATCCGGCCGGCTACGTCTCCATCCACACCACGCGGCGGGTCGACGTGAGCAACCTGCGCCAGTTGGCCTCGGCCGAGAAGGTCGCCTTCGACGGCATCGGCGAAGTCACCGGTCTGGATACTCTCACCGCCGACTACCCCCTGCAGGAACTGGTCCTGGAAAACGTGCGCAGCCTCGGTGCCATCAGCCCGTGGAAGATCCGGGCCGAGAAGATCTACGTCATGGGCCGGCCGAACGTGATGAAGTGGGTCAACGAGGCCCTGCTGCACCGGCCCGATGACTGGGAGGAGCGCTGGGTGTTCGACCACGGCTGGGTCCCCGGGAACCCGGCCACGTAGATTGAACACGCGGGAACTAACCTCAGCCGGCTCAGCGTCGAAGCCGCTACCTCGTACTACACCGAATATCCCCCGAAACGAGAGCTCCCGGTGCAGTTCCTCGACTTCCTGGTGGATGGCCGGCCGTTGCGGGACCTGCTGGAGGTCCCGGACGATACGAAACAGCCGACCCAGGAAACCACGGCCCTGCGCGATGACCATAACTGGCCAAGCGCTGCGGTGGAGCAGTTGGACCGCCTGCTGGGAGTTCTGCCCGGCGACTTCGACGACGGGCGCATCGCGCTTCTGATGTGCACAGCCTGCGGCGACCTGGCCTGCGGCGCGGTGAGCATGGAGCTGGTGCAGACGCCCCAGACGATCACCTGGCAGCGGTTCGGCTGGCAGGACGGCGTCACGGACGAGCCGCAACCCTGGTTGTTCCCCGAGCAGTCCTTCACCTTTGACCAGACCGACTACGAGCATCTCCTGCGCAGCCTGCAGGACCGCTACCGGAGTCTCCCGCCGCAAGAACCTTCCGCCCCCAACCGTCGGTCTTTGGAAGATTGCTCCGCCTTTTCGGACGCTGAGCCAGCCGGGAGTAGTGGGGGGAGCCCGCCACCAGTCGGCTCCCCTTCCCGCCCGTGGTCAGCTTCCGGGATCCCGCACGGGTAATCACACCGCCAGTGGCCGGGGAGCACGCCGTGGCCATTGCTGAGACGAGATCACTCACGCGGTTTCGACTGGACGTTTTGCCCTTGCCGCTCCCGTCCCGCCGCCACGCCGAGGGGCAGCGTAACGAGCAATGAGACAAGCGCGAGACCGCCCATGGTGATCCAAGGGCTGAGTCCCAAGAGCTCAGCGATAAGGCCACCGATAAACACGGATACGATCAGGGCAGCCCTGCTGATCCAGTTGTATCGCTTAGATGCTGGCCCAATCGACCCCGGCTTCCCCATGCGCTAAGCATATTGCTCCTTGTCAACCGTCCCATCGGACACAGGGGCACCCCGCCGCGTGTAGGCCTCCACGGCACCGTGACGAGTACGCCGGAGCACATCGCATCAAATGAGCGTCTTGTGAGATTCTCCCGGTAGCGGAAAGGTGGATTCGTGAGATCCCTGCCGCTCGCCTGGAATTCAACAAACCGAGCGCCCATGATTCTCCGTGTGCCGCGCTATTCTGCAGGTGACGCCTATCCGAGGAACCCATGCTCGAATTCTTCATCGACTACTCTGACGATTACCCCCGCTGGAAGCGGATCGTCTCGTATGTACTAGTCAGTCTTTGGGCATGCTCTCTCGTCACCGTGCTCGTCATGGGTTTCGTCTTGGACATCACCTCGCCGAGCACCCTCGAAACGTGGGCCTACGTCGGTACGGCCGTCTTCTTCGCCTGCATCCCTCTCTGGTCCTTCATTTCACACATTGAAATCGTGCGGGATGAAGAAAGCCACTGAAGCCGCTTCTGTCCTTCAGCTATGAATGCCGGGTGCCACTGGAGTGGCTCACTCTGTCGGCCCGGCGATGAGTGGAGCAGGCCGATAACTGCGTCCCATTTAACGTTTGATTAGTGAGACGCCCGGCCGCACATCCCTACCTGAGCAGGCGCCCCCTTACTGTCGTTCTGCATTCGAGGCATTTCCCTGGTCGCTTCATGTATGGAGTCTTGCCAAGGCAGCAAATCGTCACGACGGCGGCAGCGCCACCCCGTGACCCATCTGGAATGGGCTGGCTCCCGGGCGTTCCGGTTCGAGCAGGTCAGTAGCGGGACATTCGAGAGGCGGTGAATCTGCGCGAGGTGTGCCAGGAAGACCGGCGCCGTTTGTCGGGTGCCAGCGGCAGTTCATCCACCTTGGCCCCGGGAACTACGCTTGCCGATGAGCTGCTCGATTAGTACCTCAAGCAACTTTGCCGATATCAGGCTGCAGGGAATGTTTGGCCTACGCTGGGGACTACCAGGCTTGAGCGTGACGACCCTGATGTAAAGCGCCAAGTACAAGAACTGAAACGTTACTGCGAAAGACCCTAATTGCTAGTCGGACAAACGCCAACTGTGACACAGATCCTAAACTAAATGAGGCATTGGCGGTAAACCTTCGCGCTCAAGGATTTCATTAAAACGTCGACACCAGCTCAGCGCAACTACTTTATCGACTCCAAGTGCGAAGGCAAGCCAGCCGGCAAGATGGTCGACAAATGCAAAAACTGAGTCAAACTTTCGATGGGCGGCGTGATTAGCAAGCCCGAATTTCTCGCATCCACGAAGATGCACTTCGATACGTCTGCGATGCTCCGGCATCAAACGCACAGAATCATCAACCAAAAGCCCAAGAACAACTTTTCGTGAACCAGGCGGAACAATGCGCGTCTTAGTCCGGTGTGTAACGAAACCAGCTTTCCGAACCAAACCCGATACTTCCTGGACGACCGCTTCTGCGGTAGGGCGATCGAAGGCGTCAAGGCTCGAGAATGTCAAATCGTCAGAATAGCGAGTGTAATTCAGACTGCGTTGAAGTGAGAATTTCTGCAGGAGTTGGTCGAGGCGAGTTGCGGCAGCATTTGCAAGAGAGCCGCTCGTCGGTCCGCCTTGCGGAAGGACTCCCATCCCGGCTACAGCATAGCTACCGATCACAGTGTTCGCAGCGAGCCAAGGGGCGCGTTCGAGATCTTCTGTCCGCGTCGTGATCCGTGCAAGTTCGAAGGACACAAGTTTGTTGTAACCCAATTTTCGAAAAACCCGATACACCGATTGTTCACCTACCGTGCCGAAGAAATCGTGTAGATCCATCTTCACCAACCAACGAGCACCCATATGTTGCGATGCACATTGCACAATGGAGGTCTTCGAACGATAAGCGTAGCTTGCTGGGTGCATGGGCAATTTGTCGAGGATATTGCGCAAGATCCATCGTTGTACGTCCATGAGGATTGGCTCGGGCGCCGAGATGGGCCGTGTGCCCCCGGTTGCTTTAGGTATCGCGATCGAACGATATGGGTCCCGGGATCTGCTGACGATTTCCCGTAGGTAGCTGTACGAAGCACCTGTCTCGCTGGCGAGGTGCCCTAGCGAGAGAATCGGATACGCACCTTGAGCCCGTAATCGAGCTCTTTCCGCCGATGCGCGCTTAAGTGCAGATGGCTCAACCCCAAGATCGACCCCCTGCTGATGATAGAGGTGAGGAGAAATCACGTCGGCTTACCTTTCGACCCGTAGGGTTCCGTAGGACTGGATGGAGAATCCCCGAGTCGCCGATGGAAGGATGTCTCCATCCAGCCCCACGCGCAGACTCAGATCGTCCTATGATCACAGTTAGCCACGATCCTTGAGTGTGGCTTAACGCCACACTCCAGCGAGCTGCAACGATGCTGCAGCTTCATCACTAAGCAAGTGATCCCTCCTCACCTCTTGTAGCGAGGATAGTACGGAGAAGGGTCGGGGGTGAGCAACGCCGGAGCCCGGCGAGGCTTCCGGCGGTGGGATGCTAGCGCTTCGTATCCAGCCGACGTGAGCCTACCTTTGGTATCAATCAACTGCAGACGTTCGAGAGAAACCAAAATTGCTCTTACGGCTGGTAGGTGTAAGCCGAGAGCCAGGGCTAGTTGCTCCTCAGCGCGAGGCAGAAGGCCGAGCATAATCATATGCATTTGCCATGGACGATCGATGTGCCCGTCTCGATGACGTGCTGCAAGCCGAACTTGTCCCGCATCGAGAAGTTGCTGCGAAATATTGACGCCCGGAACATGGCTCCCAATTTCGTCTGAGAGACTCGTTGATACTGAACGACCATCGAAGAAGGGTTCCCATCTTTTAGATCTTTTAATAAGAATGGCCGGAAGGTTGTTGGGTACTGAGAATGAACTTGCAAATAATCCCGCGCTACCACGGTATCCAAGTGCGGGCCATACCTTTCCGTGCTTCGCATAGATGCGGCACACTTCCTTGACCTTTGCTCCAAGATAGGAGTTTTCTATTTCTCTAATGCCCGGGGCGATCTCCGTAACTTTAAGAAAATCTATATGCGGGCTAGTCTCGACTGCACTTTTCCCAGCGGATGTTGCAGCGTATGCGATGACGCCGATTTGAAGCCACTTAAACGATCGCCAACTCCTAATGGTTCGGTTGCGGCACCACGTTTCGACGTAATCTAAAACTTGTTGACCCGATCCGATATAGTCAGTTACGCATAAAAGGGTGTGGACCTTAGATGTCCTCATTTCCTCAAGGGTTAATGGCGCGGAGAAAATAGACGTGGACGGAGATGCCTTGCGGACTTCGCGTATGAGCTGCGCCATCAAGGCTTCACTGCCAGGGTTATTTGCGATTGGCTGCGCGGGGTTGAACCCACAGAAGGTAGTTAGTTCTGCATCATCGTCAATATCGTCTTCGCGGATCATGTCTTCTGAAGAGATAATTGGAACGAGAGCTACGGGAAAGCGTTCTTGACGGTCCGCGAGTAATTCTTCGATCGAACGTCGAATGCCGGTGATTACTTCGCCACCTTGTAAAAATCGCACGCTATCTAATAGCGTCATGGCTGCTGCTTGATCATCTACCTCGAATTGCTTCAACCATTCTGCAGCACGGCGGGTTTTAGATAATTCCATAGGTGCTCCTACTTCGGCAAAAGATAATTACCTTGGTATCCTTCCATAGGCTAGCTGAAACTGACTATCGCAGTTTGATTCAGGACCGGTGCGACGGCATGAATCAGGACCACTTCAGTGTTGTTTTCATCTGTTGAAAGCAATCATTTTGGAGGTCCCGGATGAGGGTGCGCATGGAGCTGTATGCCAAGATCCGCCGAGATGCCCGCGTGGAGGGCGTGTCGATCCGCGGACCGGCCAAGCGGTATCAGATCGGCAGGGACACTGTCCGGCAGGCCTTGTCGGATCCTGTCCCGCTGGCTCCGGGGGAAACAACCAATGCTTTCGAAAGCCCAAGAGGCCCACCTCGTTACCCTCCACCAGGGCGGGTGCACACCACGAGCGAGATTGCGGAGCTATTCGGCGTCGCTCGATCCATTGCCTACCGCGCGATCAAGCGAGGAACAACAGCGTCGCCCAAGTGACAAATAGCGCCGCCAGAACGCCGCCATTTATCGTCGCGAGTCACACGTGTGGAACGAACCGCCCGGCTGCGGTGGTCCAGGATGATGGCGGTTAATCGAGTTCCAGGACGCATGAGGAACGCCTGAATGAGGTCAGGATTCGGGGCAGCCCGGATGCGTGCAACGACCTCAGGGTTCACGCTTTGCGAAGCCCGCAGCGCATGTTTGTGCTGGCTTTGGGACAGGTGGAAGAAACGGTCCCACACCGTCCTTGTCAGTGCAGTCACATCACCGGGCCCGGATCTGTGCAGTGCCATGTCCCGGGCGTCGCCGTACTCGTATTCGTACCTCTCACCGGCCAGGTCCATGACCAGGTCGATTTCCCCATGGACGAACAGTTCCTCTACCTCGGCAAGGGCCGGGGGGTCAGCGAGAAAATGGACACGCCCATCCTCTTCGATGGCCACTAGCGGAAAATTCACGACGTGATCCATGGTCACCTTTCCTGACAAGAACCTTTTCATCCCTACGCTCGATCGTCTTCCCGGCAGGGGGTCACTTCTGCTGGGTTCCGAGCCATTGTTTGGCGTCGAGGTCGGCGATGCGGCGGTAGAGGGTGGCACGGGACATGCCGAGGTCTCGGGCGACGTGGGTGGCGGGTTGGCCGGCGTCGATGAGGCGGCGGGCGTTTTCGATCTGGCTGTGGGAGAAGGCCGGGCGCCTGCCTCCGAGGTCGCCTCCGGCGGCCCTTCTTTTGGCGACGGAGTCGGTGACGCGTTCGCGCTTGATGTCCAGTTCCATTTGGGCCAGGGCTGCCATGACGGTGAAGACCATGGACCCCATGAGGGTTCCGGTGTCCACATTCCCGCCTCCCAGGTTGAGCACGCGCAGGTTGACGCCCCTGCTCCTGAGCTGTTCGGCGAGGCCGAGCAGGTTCACGGTAGAGCGTCCCAGGCGGTCCAGGGTGGTGATGACCAGGGTGTCGCCCTCCTGCAAAGCATCCAGGGCCCGGTCGAAGGCCGGCCGGGTAGCGCGGGCTCCGCTGACGCCGTGGTCGACATGGAGGTCATCGCGCCGGACCCCGGCCCCTAGCAGGTCCTTGATCTGCCGGTCCGCGTCCTGCGCCCTCGTCGAAACGCGCGCGTAGCCGATCACCTTGCCCACTGGGCCCCCGAGAGTGTCTTGCAGCCGATGTTCATGACAAGAATCCTACGCTTGGGTTGCGAGGCATGGTGGCAAGACATTCGACCCTGCGGACTTCCTTGAACTTCCGCGGACTTTTCAGACCGGGCTTGTGTCTCGACCGATTGTCTTGCATCCCGTCCGTTGCAAGACGGCAGGCCCAGGTTGAGGCCGGAGCTTGGGACGGGGTAAGTAGACCCGGGGTGTCGATCACCCGCTTTGTCTCCGCGCCGGTAGAGTGCCGAATGGTGCGCCTCGGTCTCAAGCGGGCGAACGGTTTCATGGGGGAAATATGGAAGCACTCATCCACGCGTTCGAGCGCGACGTCAGGCTGATCCCGGAGGACCGGTTTGCGGTCTATCAGAAGGGCTGGGAGGGCCGGATCGGGATGGCCCTGATTGACGCGGTCTACTCCAAGCAGACGCGCTACAAGACGAAGCGGGGCAAAGGCCTGCTGGCGCGGCTGCTGGCCTTCCAAGACGAGCACGCCGAGGCCGGCCGCGACCTGCGCAATCTGCTCGAACTGCCCGAGTCAGCGCTGCGCCGTATCCTCGGCAACGGGGTAACGAACCGCCGTTCCAAGGCCTCGGCGGTTCTCGAGGCGGCACGGAACCTTGGCCAGTTGGGCGTCTACACGCACCAGGAGTACGACCACTGCAACCAGGCCCACCGGGATGCTTACCTTGGCGTTCACGGGCTGGGGCCGGTCACACACAACTACTTCGGGATGCTGCTTGGCTACCCGGACACGAAACCGGACACCTGGATCATCCGTGCCGTGCAACGCGTGGCCGATGCCGAGGGCATCCGGGTCAAGGTGGATTCCAAGCTCGCCCGGACGGTCCTGACCGCCGCGCACGAGCGCACCGGGCTGGGTAAGACGGTCACCCATATGGACCACGCCGTCTGGCTGACAGAGCGCGAGCGGACCGCATGAGCGCGAACCCTAAACTCGGCGCGGTACTGGTGCTGGCTGCGCTTTGCATGGTGCTGGGCGCCTGCGGCGGGCAGCCTCCGGCAGGGGCCGCCGGTCCAAGCCCGGGGGAAACTGCCGTTGCTTCCCCAGCGGCCGTCGAAGACGACCCGGAATTGCAGGCCATGGAGGATGCGCAGTTCTGGGACATCATCGACCGCTCCCTGGAAGCCTCGGACGGAAGCACCGCGCGGCAAGCGGACGAGCTGGAGGGGCTTCTGGCGGCGCTGCCTCCGGAGCAGGTCGCGTCCTTCAACGCCGCGTTCGTCTCGAAAAATCTTGCCCTCTACACATGGGAGCTGTGGGGTGCGGCCTACGTGCTCACCGAAGGATGTGCGGACGACTGCTTCGAATACTTCCGCAACTGGGTGGTCGGTCAGGGTCGCGCCTACTACGAAGCCGTGCAGCGGGATCCACAGGCATTGGCCGACGGACGGCTCGAAAGCGGGGACGCGGTCTATGACGCGGAGCTGCTGGCCTATGTCGGCGCAGAAGCGTACCTGGCGGCCAGCGGCGGCCGTGACATGTACGAGGACTATCCGGAAAGTCCGTCTACCATCGCCGATGGGGAACCCTCAGGCACGCCATGGGACGAGGAAGAAGTCGAGAGCCTTTATCCTGGCCTTGCGCCTCTTCCGTACGACCTGGGCAGGGAGCAAAGCCAGGCTTAAGCGCGGAAGTGCCTCGACAAGGGAGTCTTGCTATCCATCGGATACAGGACGTGAGGACCTTTGCAGTTGGGGCGCCTTCGTTGGGCATCAGCAAGCTAGCCGGTCTCGCCGGGCCAGCGAGCAACAGAGTCATTCAGCTACTAATAACGGTCTCCTACGCACCATTTCACGTCCCTGAGCGACGTTAGTCGTCAGAGTTCTCCCGCGACGTGATGCTGAAGCTCGGGGACTGCAGGTCCGTGAAGTTTCCGACGCTGGCGCGCAGGGTGCATTGGGGGGTGATCTGGAGGGCCGTTACCGTCAGCCCGGAACTGTCCACCGCCAGGGCGCCGCCGCAGCCGTCGGAGAAGCGCAGGCCCTCCTCGCCGCCGGTCACCGCGGTGAGCATCTGCGAGGGCTTTCCCGACGCGGGGCTGACGTAGAGCGGGTTCAGCTCGTCCGCGCCGCCGGCCCACACCGGGACCAGGGTGATCTTCAGCGGGCTGGGCGTTACCACCCGCGCCGGCGTGCGCACCTCAACGCCCTGGAGGCGCTGGACCGGATAGGCGGTGCCCTTCGTGGCCGGGTCCTGCAGCGCCGCCGCGGTGGCCTGGGATCCGGCGCGCAGCCACGCATCGAGCGCCTGCTGGTCCGCGGGCTGCACCGACACCTTGGCCGTCACCTGCACGGACCCTCCCGCCGGGACCTGCACCCCGGAGAGCTTCCAGCCGCACTCGACGTCAAGGCCGGTGATCGAGGCCTGGTTCCGGCTCGCCGACGCGTCCTCCCACGTGGCCGCCGGGCACGCGTCCCCCTCCGCCAGGCCGGGAATCACTTCCAGGAAGTCACCGGACAACGGCGCCTTCTGCGCCGCGTAGGTCACCGACAGGCGCGTCTGGCCCGAGGACGGCTCGTAGGAGGCGGTGCGGGAGACCGTCAGGCCGGTGGGAAGGGCCGGATCCTGCAGCTGCGCGGACACCTGCCCGCCGGCACCCGCCGTCGGGCCCGTCCGCCGGTCCGCAGGGGCGAGGACCACGAAGCCAACCACCATCGCGACCAGCAGGGCGGCCGCGGCGCCGGCCAGGAGCAGCGCCTTGCGGGTGCGCCAAAACGGGGTGGCGTCCTTCTCCTCGGACCGGGCCTCCGCCCGGGCCGGCACGTCGCGGCGGGGGAGCGGACGGACGATGGTGGCGCTGCCGGCCTCCCCGAGTTCGGGAACCGCGCCACCGTCGGCCGGCGAGAGGACGGTGAGGGCTGAAAGCTCCTCCTCCGTCAGGCCGCCGCGGACCACGGTGGCGGGGCGTTCGACGGCGTCGAAATCCGCGGGCGCCTCGGCTCGCGCCAGTGGGGCACTGCCTGCCAGGCCGGGCGCGAGGCGCCGGAGTGTGGACGCGGCCTCGCGGGCGGTTGGCCGCAGGGCGGGATCCTTGGAAAGCAGCGCCTCAAGGACGTCCCAGACGGCGTCCTCCACCGGAATCCTGGGTGGGCGCGAGGAGACATGGCGGTAGGCGACAGTGAAGTCGGTCCCCGGCCCGGCGAAGGGAGTCCGTCCGGCGAGGAGCTCGTAGAGCAGGACGCCCGCGGAGTACACGTCGCCTTCCGGGCCGGACCGGCCCTGGCTGATGAGCTCGGGCGGCATGTACTGCGGGGTGCCGACCAGGCCGGTGGTCTGGCGGACCTTCTCGCCCACCACGTCGGAGATCCCGAAATCGGAAACCAGCACGTCGCCCGGGCCGCACTCGGAGAAGGGGCGGGCCAGGAGCACGTTGTCCGGCTTGACGTCGCGGTGCGTCACCCCGCGTGAATGGGCGAAGGCCAGGGCGTCGAAGACTTCGGCGGCGGCGGTGAGCGCTGCCGCGGGAGGCAGGGGACCGAGGTCCTTCACCGCGTCCCGCAGCGAGCCCCCCGCGACGTAGTCCATAACGATCGCCAGCCGCGCGCCCTCCACCACCATGTCCCGCACCGGGACAATACGGGGATCCTGCAGCCCCAACAGTACGGAGCGTTCGCGAACGAACCGTTCCACGAGCGAGGGGTCCTCGGCGTGCTCCGGGCGCAGGACCTTGGCGGCAAGCAGCCGGCCATCGGCCGAGGTGACGGTCCAGACCTCGCCGACGGCGCCGGAACCCACCCGCTCGCCGAAGCGGTAGGACGCTCCCAGCGCCTCACCCGTCTGTGCCAAGTGCATGCCGTGTTCTCCAACGATGTCGATCTGGTTGTTCGATCTGTTTGTTCAGGACCGGCTCATTTTAGGCCGGGCGCGCCGGCCCCTCCGTGCGCCGCGGGCGCCCGCCGTCAGGCGCCGCCTTCGGGACTCATCGACTGGATCAGCCCCACCTGGCCGCCCACGCCGAGGTATCCGCGCCCGGCGGTCAGCGCCACGGGCGCCTTGCGCGGGAGCGTGACGCCCAGCAGTTCGCCGTCGTAATTGATGTCGGGCTGCAGGAGCACGCCCAGGCGGGACTTGCGGACCGTCTTGGTCCAGTGGCTGTACAGCCCGCGCAGGTCCGCGGCCCGCCCCGCGGCGATGATGCACAACCCCGGCTGCCCGGAGGCCACCACGCCCGCGATGGACTGGTCGGTGTCCTCGAAGCGCTCGGCGTCATCGATGAGCAGGAACACCGTACCGCGCTCCAGGCGCAGGGAGGCCAGCAGGGCCGGCACGTCGTCCGTGCCCACCGCCACGCGATCCAGGACGGTATTGGCCAGGTCGGCATTGGCCAGCGGCGAGCGGCGGTCGCAGATGCCCCACACCTGGGCCGGTCCGCGGGAGGTGGGGGCGCCGCGCAGCGCGGCGGCCAGGGCCAGCAGCAGGGTGGACTTGCCCGAACGGGAGGGCCCGGAAATCAGCGCGTGCTCGCCCTCGTACACCTCCAGGAACGCCGGGGCCAGATCGGCCTCCCGCAGTCCCACCGGGATCAGCCACGGCTCCTCCGTCAGCCGCGGCTGAACGCCCAGTTCCGGCAGCGTGACCGTCGAGGGCAGGCGCCTGATGGCGGGGGTCTTCGCGGGGGCGTGCGCCCAGTCCTGGCGCACCCGGTCGACGGCGGCTTCCAGGCCGATGTGGGGTGTGGCCACGTGCATCTGGAGCGAGGTGCGCGGATCCACGCAGCGGCCGGGAAGCGGAGCGGGAACCGCCTTGCCCTTCACGCCGAGGGAGGAGTAGTCGTAGGTGTCCGCCAGCCGGAAGATCCACCGTTGCAGGGTGACCTCGTTCATGGCCGAGGGCACCGCCTTGGCGCGGGTGGTGGAGACCGCGAAGGACAGTCCCAGCGCCGGGCCGTCAGCGTAGGCCCGGTACAGCAGGGCCAGCAGTTCCTGCCCCTCGAAATCCTGGAACTCGTCCCGCAGCGAGGCCAGCCCGTCCAGCAGCACCACGGTGTGGCGGCGTCCCCGCGGCTCGGCGCGGCGGCTCTCCAGCTCGGTGTTCAGGTGCCGCAGGAAGCGGGCCTGCTGCTCCTTGGCGCCGGCGCCGGTTCCCACGTAGGCCACGGTGTGCGGCAGGGCCTTGAGCGGCTCGAGCTCACCGGATCCCAGGTCCAGGACCATCAGGTCCAGCTCGGCCGGATCGGCGTCCTTGGCCAGGGCCAGCGCGATCGAGGCCAGCGTGGTGCTGGTGCCGGAGCCGGCCACGCCCATAAGCAGCAGGTTCCCCGTTGACATGTCCCACCCGTCCGCCGACTGGCGTTGCAGATCGGGCTCGTCCACCAGGGTCACCAGGACGGTCGAACCGCGGAGGCCGCCCACCGTCGGCAGGAGCGGGGGTGCCGGGGTGGTGGGGGAGGGGTCGGCCAGGGCGCCGCCGTCGCCGTCGCCATCGTAGGAGGGGATAGAGCCGGGAAGGAAGCCCTCCAACTCCACCCGCTCGCCGAGGGCCTCCGGCCAGACCTGGCGCGGCGGCGCGTACCCGGCCTCGGCGTTGGCGGCCACCACCGCGTCGATGAGCAGGTCCAGGTCGTTCTCGTCCGGCAGCGCGGACCGGGGCGGCGCCGCCGGGGGCACGGGGATGCCGAACTGGCGGACTTCGCGGACGTCGACGGCGGGGCCGCCGCCAAGCTGCGCCTGTCCGGTCACCAGCGCTGTCTGCACGGGAGTGATGTCGTCCTGGCCCAGCTTCACGAAGGCGCGGCCCATCTGGGCCCGGCCGATCGCCGAGGCGGCGGGCACGCCGATGACGTTGGTGGAGTCCTCGCGGCTCTGCACGCGCAGCGCCACCCGGAGGTTCGTGTTCGCGAGGATGTCGTCACTGACCACGCCCGCCGGGCGCTGCGTGGCCAGGATCATGTGCACGCCCAGGGTCCGGCCCACCGCGCCGACGCTGACCAGCGCCTTGAGCACGTCCGGGAAGTCCTTGGCCAGCATGGCGAACTCGTCGATCACCAGCAGCAGCCGGGGCATGGGCTCGGCCGGGTTGGTGGCCAGGTAGGCGTTCAGGTTGTCGATGCCCTCGCCGGCTTCCGCGAAGACCCGCTGCCGGCGCTCCATCTCCGCCTCCAGGGCGCGCAGGGCACGGTCGGCCAGCTGCTCGTCCAGGTTGGAGATGGTGCCGATGGTGTGCGGGAGGCGTTCGCACGCCTTGAACGCGGCCCCGCCCTTGAAGTCCACCAGGATGAAGTTCAGGCGGGTCGGATCGTTGCGCGCGGCGAGGCCGGCAACCAGCGAGCGGAGGAACTCGGACTTGCCCGAGCCCGTGGTCCCGCCCACCAGGCCGTGCGGGCCGTCCTTGACCAGGTCCAGGGTCAGCTGACCGTTTTCCCCCGTGCCGATCGGTGTGGAGATTCCCGTGGGGGCCTGCCACAGACGCCGGATCGTGCTGGCGTCCGGGCGTTCGTAGCCGAGGAGCCCCGGCAGCCGCACCAGGGAGGGCAGCGAGGCCCCGGCCACGTTCAGCTCCGGATCGTCGAAGCGCGCCAGGCGCATGGCGCAACGCAGGGCCTCGTCCCGGTCAAGGCCCGCCAGGATGACGTCCTCCACGCGCGTCAGGTCCTCCGGCTGGTCCACGGTGGCCGCGGCGTCCGCGCCCACCCTGATGATCGTGGTGCAGGAGGCCGGCAGCTGCTCCTCCGAGGCGGCGATGACGATGCCCGCCACGCGGGGAGGGCGCTGCTGCGGGTTGACGTGGACCCCGGGCAGGGAGCGGCCCATGCCGAGCAGCGCGCGCGCCGGGGCGTCCCGGCCCTCCGTGAGGACCTCGGAGTCCAGGACCACCAGGAGCGCCTGAGTCGGGAGTTCCTGGACGGAGTCCTTGAGCGTGCGCAGCATGGCCAGGCTCGTCTCGCGGTGCGCGGACATCCACTGCTGGCCCGTGCTGCTGCCGGCCTGGCGGGTGTGCGGCAGCCACGACGCCCACTCCCACTCGTCCGCGCGTCCGGCGTCGCAGAACACGCCGACGGTCAGGTCCGCGGGGCCCACGTGCACGGCGGCCTGGGCCAGGAGGGAGCGCGCGAGCGCCAGGGCTCCCTCCCGGGATCCCACCAAACCCACCACTCCGGCGTCGGTCAGGTCCACGAGCACGGGTGCGGCCTGCAGGCGTGCGGCCGCGAGGGAGTCCTTCACCTGTTCGTCCGGCCGTGAGCCCGCGGTTCGGTCCACGTCCGGCGTCCACGGGACGTCCCCCGTGCCGGCATGCAGGGCCAGGAAGTCGTCAGCGTCCGCCCGGCGCTGCCACAGGGACGTGGCGGGCAGGGCCGGGCGGCGCACCACCGTCGCGGGGTCGGGAATGGTCAGGTGGCGGCGGGCGGTTTCCGCCTCGGCGGCCGTGCGGATCTCCTGCTCGAAGTCCTCGAGCGCCCCGCTGAACCGCTCGTCCTCTTCCTTGAGGCCCTTGGCGTGGCGGCGCTTCTGTTCGAACCACATGCCCACCGCCATCACCGGACTGAGCATGGCGAACATCGCGAAGCGCAGATCCCGCAGGATCAGCACCATCGCCACGGCCATGACCAGGGGCGCCAGCACGGTGATGTAGCTGAACTTGTTGGCCGGCGGCACGTCCTTGCGGGACGGCGGGACCAGGGAGTCGCCCGCCGGGGCCCGCCCGGGACGGGGCGGCCGGTTGAAGGGCGCCGTTGCCGCCGGGGTGAGGTTGTGGAGGCTGCCGGGGGCCGGGGCGGGCGTCTCCTCCAGCGACGGGCGCACCAGGAGCACCGTGCCGCCGGCCGTGACCGTGGCCGTTTCGGTGACCAGGACGCCGTCGTCCCCGATCCTGTAGCCGTTGACCAGGGTGCCGTTCGTGGACCCGGCATCGACCACCCGCAGTCCGTCGTCCTCGCGGCGCAGGCGGAAATGGTTCCAGGACGCGCTTTCGGTGGGAAGGCTGAGGTCCGCGTGCGGAGACCGGCCGATGAGCATCTCGCGCCCCTGCGGGACCTCAATGACGACGCCGACGCGCTCGCCGCCGGCGAGCGTCACGCTCCAGCCGTGGACGCGCTGCGGAGTCCGCCAGGGCGCCCGCGAGATGCGGCTGCCCTCCAAAAGGACCAGCTCGGAGACCGGGGTGGAACCGCGCACCTCGGCCTCGTCCACGAACACGGCCTCGTCGGGCGCAAGGCGGGGCCCGCCGGCGGCCTCCACCAGGTCCGCCAGCGTGGTGGCCGGTGCGGCGTGGGCCACCTCGCACTCAAGGCGATGCCCGTCCAGGTCGATCAGCACGCGCACCGTGGCGCTCCTTCCGGGGTGGGATGTTGCGGGGTGGGGTGGTCAGGGACTGGCCGGCGCGGGCACCCAGACCAGCCGCGGAGCGTCCTCGTCCGCCGGGCGCAGGCCCAGGTCCTGGGGGGAAGCGTAGACCGGGCGGACTTGAGCGGTCAGCGCGGCGGGGCGTGAAAAGTCCAGCGCGGGACCAGCGGCGCCCTCGCCCGGCCCGATGGCCAGGGTGCGCAGGGTCGCGCCGACCTCGGACGGATCCCCGCTTCCGGCCACCGCGGCGGCCCGCACCAGGGCGACGACGGCGTCGTGGCTGCGCGAGTCCGCGGCCCACGCGTCTGCGGCAAACGGGGCATCGCCCGTCAGGTTGGTGATGTCCGGGTCGCCGGCAGCCAGCCGAACGGCCGAGAGGTAGGCGGACATGCCGCGCCCCTGGGCGTCCTGCTGGAGGGCGGTGGCATCGCCTTCAGCCGGGGCAACGCTGACCAACTGCCCGGAAGCGGTCCCGTCCAGGTCGGCGAGGGTGGAGGCGAAGGCCGGGGAGCCGGCACCGTCCGGAAGGACCAGGGGAACGGAGACGTCGCGGGCCTGCAGGGCCTGGACCAGCCGGGCCAGCCGCTGCGGGGTGGCGGCCGAGACGATCACGGCGTCCGCGGGTTTCGCAACGCGCGTGGGCTTGGCGCCCGCGGGAGCGTCCTCGGCCGGCTGGCGCAGCTGGTCGCCGGTTTGGACGGCGGCCTCCTGGGCCAGGGCCGTCAGATCCTCAAAGCCGTTGAGATTCAGGGTCTTCGCAATCTGGACTGAGGCGGGGACCTGGCCACCGTCGTTGACGAGGAGCACCCGGCCCTTCCCGTCCAACGCGGTTTCAAGGGCGGCCTCGACGGACGCGCCCGAGGGTCCCGTGGTCCAGGTGGTGTCCGCCGGCTCAGACGGCTCGGCGTACGGCAGGATCGCCGGGAGGCCGAGCTCCTGCGCGGTTTGCGCCGCGGCCCGGGCCTGCGCTCCCGTGGTCGTGACCACGATGCCGGACGCGCCCTGCTCGGCAAGCTTGCGGACGGCCGCGCGCGCGCCGTCCGCCGTGCCGCCGTCGTTCTCGGCCGAAAGGGCGACGGCGGCGCCACCCTGGGTGAAGCGCTGCGCGGCGACGCGCGCGCCCTGCGCCGCGCGGTTGTACTCGGAGCCGGGCTCGCCGGTCTGGCCCAGGGTGAGGACGATGCCCACCGTGAAGTCCTGGGGCAGGCCCTGGGCGTTCAGCGCCACGGGAACCGTCGCGGCCACCGGATCGGGCCGGGGGGCCGTCTGGGGTCGGGTCAGCGTCACCGACACGGTGGTAACCGCCGCGACGACGATGGCAATCCCCGCGCCGATCAGGGCGATGAGCCGATTGCGCGAGCTCATACGGCACCGCCGATCTTCAGCGTGTACAGGGTCTGTGACGTCGCACCGGCCGGCACCTGCAGCTGGAACGGCGGCAGTTCGTCCGCCGCGGTGAGGGAGGCCTTGAACTGGGCCTGGCGCAGCAGCAGCCCGGCCACGTCCCGGGAGCGGATGTTGGCGTACCCCTCGGCGTTCTGGGACGCCAGGGCCAGCTGGTAATCGGCGGTGCCGGCCTTGGCGGCGCTGGTGGCCATGGAGCCGAGCAGTCCGGATCCGTCCACCGACCGGTCGCCCAGGTCAAGCATCACCTTGCTGAGGCTCGAGGACAGGAGGGCGTTGGCGCCCTCCACGTCACGGGTGGAGCCGGAGGTGCTGGTGGCGATGGTCGCGAGCGAGGACTGGGTGCTCTTGTCCAGGGACGCGGCCAGGGCATCGCTCTGTCCGAGCAGTTCGTCCCGCTGCTTGTCCACGGTGCCGGTGGCGTCCTTCACCACTTCGTCCGAGGTGGACGTCAGGCCGGAGATGGAGCGGTTGAAGGCCGTGATCACGGCGTCGGACCCGGCGTCGCCGATTTCGGCGACCTGGCGCACCTGCCCGTCCACGGTCTCGTAGACCTCCGCCGCGGTCTCCGCCGAGACGTCGCCGAGGGCCTGCTTGATCTTCTCGCCCAGCCCGTCCTGCTGCACCTTCAGCTTCGCGAGCGTCGTGCCGACCCGGCCCGAGGAGTCGCTCGCGTCGCGGAGGACGGCGTCGAGGGCCACGATCTCGCCCTTGGTGGTTGTGGCCTTGCCGGTTGCGGCGCGGTCGAGTTCCTTCGTGGCGTCCTTGATGGCATCCAGCTTGGCGTCGATGTCATCGATGGCCTGATCCAGGGTGGCCAAGGCCTGGCTGATCGCCTGGTCCGGGGCGGTGGTGTCGGTGGCCGCGAGGACCTCGTCCCAGGCGGCCGCCTGGGCCTGCAGCCGCGCGTCCAGGGGGTCCTTGAACCCGAACGGCGGGTTCAGCTCCGGAGCCGGGTTGCCGTCATCGTCCGTGGCCGCGCAGGGAGTGGACGTCAGGTAGGACCGCAGCTCCTCCGCGTCCTGGTCGGACAGCCGGCCGTCGCGGGGATCGTCGCCGTCGGCCAACTCGCACAGCTCGTCGGCAAGGCGCTGGGTTTGCTGCGTCATCGAGCGGTTCAGCAGTTGGCCGTCACCCAACTCGCCCTTGGCACCCTGGGCCGTCTCTTCGATGTCGGTCAGCTGCTGCCGCAGGCCGCCGATGCTGCCGCGGACCGCATCGGCCGCGTCGCGGGTCGCGGTGACGGAGGCCCGGGCGGATTTCATCGCCGCGTCCAGGGTGGCGAGGGCCGTTTTGTAATCCTCGGCGTTGTCCGCGCCTTCGAGGATTGCGGCGACGTCGGTGCGCGCCTGCTCCAGCGTGGCGGCCGCGGCGTCGTGGTCCTTGATGGCACCCTCGACCACCTGCGGCTGGAGGCCGGTCACGATCTCGTCGCCCTTCTCCACCAGGCCCAGGAGCGCCCCGGTGATCGTCACCGCGGAGCCGTAGAGGGAGCAGGTCATGGAGCCCTGTTCCGCGCACTCCTCCGCGGTGGGGTTCTCGGGTCCCATGGTGGCTTGGATCGCGCCCGCCACGGTGTCCCGGCAGCTTGCGCTGACCTTCGCGTAGGCATCAAGCTGCGAAGCCATGGTCAGGACGCTGGAGTAGACGGTGGCCGACGTTCCCGATTTGGGAACCTCGGCGGTGCAGCCCTCACCCTTGATCGGAGCCGTGGCGGGCTTGGTGGTGGTGTCGCCGAGCATGGAGTCGACGGCGGCGACGGTCTGCTTGAGCTGGGAGGCGGTGGTGGACTGCGTCGTCGTCGTTGCCGCCTCGAGGTCGGCGCCGAGGGTCCCCAGCTGGTCCTTCAGGCCGGCCATGGTGGCGGCCAGGGCCTGGGAGTTGTCGCGCAACTCCCCGGCGGTCTTCACGCCCAGGGTCTGGGAGGTCTCCTGCAGGTTCTGCCGAACTTCGGTGATGGTGGATCCGGCCTTGGCCAGCACTGTATTGACGTCGGTCACCAGCGAAATGGTCCGGCGCTGCAGTTCCATTTCGGAGTCCGGGCCGGAGGAGAACGCTCCGGCAAGCACGCCGTCCGCACTGAGGTCGGTGTTGAGGCCGGGCTGTACCGCGACGTCGATGGTGGGGACCTGGAAATCCTTGACGTCGGCCACGAGGCGCAGCGTGGTGCTCGCGCCGGAACGCGGCGGAGCCAGCACGGTGGCCCACTGCACGATCGCGGCGCCGTCCTCGGTGCTGCTCAGGACGCCGTTGGTGCCGGTTGCGCCGTCCGCGGAGCCCGCGGTGATGTCGTCAGCGCTGACGCCGGTGAGCTTCGTGGACGCGGCGATGGTCAGTGGAGCGCCGACGAGGGCGGTGTCGGTACGGGCCTGCCCGGCGGCGTCGTAGTCGATGGCTTGGGGCCTGACCGTGAGGTTCTCCAGCGTCAGGTTGATCTCGACGGGCCCGGTGTGGCCCTGCAGTTCGGCCAGGTCAGAACCCGACTTCTCCCCGGCCCGGTACTGCAGGCTCAGCCGGACCGGCAGTTCGCCCACGACCTGGGCGGGATCGTACGTCGTGTCCTGTGCGGCGGAGTCCCCGGCCGCGGACACGGAGACGGTGGTGCCTTCGATCGTCTCCACCGCGGCGGCGGGGGACAGCCCCACGCGAACGCTTTGAAGGAGCTTGACTGGGCCGGACACCGCTTCCGGCTTGGCAGCCGGGGCGCAGGAGGTCGTTGCAACCAACCCCAGGGTGACCAAGAGGGCGCCCAGCACCCGGCCCGGCGCGCTGCGGAGCCCGGAGATGTGCTGTTGGGGGGTGGTCAATCTGGGCATGGTTGTCCCTCTTCCGTTCACGGTGCCCTCAGCATGCTACTGGGTTGTACTGTCGACTGGACTAATCAGGCATTAACAGGTAACGCGGTGTGACAGGTATTGTGGAATTGCTCATAATCGTATTTCTTTTTGTTGGAAGTACTAGCGGGCGTTGGTAGCCTCGGCACCGTGTGATCGCCGGGGGCGATGTGCCCGGCGGTAAATTGGTTGTTTTTCGGGGAAGGAATTTCTATGTCTCGCGTTTTGTCCACCGAGCAAGCAAAGGCTGCGATCTCGCAGGTCCAGTCGATCATCAACGGCGGGTTCACCGACCAGATCTCCGCGCTGGATGCCCAGGGCCGGGTTCTGTCCGATCCGAACGTGTGGGACGGCCCGCTGGCGGCGCAGTTCCGCGGCTCCACCTGGCCGGAGACCAAGGCCGCGCTGGACAAGGCCAAGAACGAGCTGGAGGAGCTGCGCGGACAGCTTCAGAAGATCTCGCAGGACATCTTCTCCGCCGGTGGCGGCGCCTGAGCCTGCCTTTTGCGTGAGGGCCGGGTGGGCGTGACGCTCTGACGAGCGCGCCTTGCCCGGCCGCTGCGCGTTGTTCTTTAGCTGCGCGTTGTTCTTTGTTGTTCCTGTTTTTTCATGGGGGGCTTTGGCCGTGACCGAGTTCGTTGAGATGCCGTTGTTGCCGCATTCGGATGCCTCCGATGGCGGCCGGTTCGACTACGCCGTGGCCGGGCAGGTGAAGTCCGCGTTCGAGTCGGCGGCCTCACGGCTTGAGGAGCACGCGGGCTCGCGAACCTCCCATGTTTCCTCGGCGAAGGAGGACTTCAAAGGGCACTTCTCCGAGGTCTTCCAGGCCAACGCCGCCACGGCCAGGAACGACGCGGACGCTCTGGCGTCCGCGCTGCGGACGGTGGCCGGTTACGTCGGGCAAATGATTAGTGAGGGGCACGAAGAGGACACCCGGCGGGAGCGGAACAACGAGTGGGTCCGCGAGCACAACGACCGGAACTTTTTTGAGCAGGCCGGCGATTGGTTGTTCGGCGAGGAAGCACGGCCGAACGCCCAGCCGGGGAAGGCCCCCGCTTTTGCCCCGGCCCATGCCCACACGGGCTCCCGGGAGACCCCGCCGCCCGGCGGAGGATACGGGGGAGGGACCTCCTCGGCCCGGCCGGCCAACCTGCGCTCCTTCGCGGCGAACTCCCGCGGCCTGGATGACGGGTTGGCCTCGGCCCCGGGCACGCTGGAGGGGCACCTGTCCTCGTTCGAGTCCCGCTGCTACTGGGGATCGATCGACGCTTCGGGAGTGATCGCCGCCTACCGGGCGTACCTGCGGGCCAACGAGAACGACGCCAAGTGGGCCGTGACCGTCGCTGACGCGTTTGCCGCAGCCGGCGGCGAGGGAAACGTCTCCACCCTCTCCGACGCGGCCGTGAATGAGGCCTTGGCGGCGGCAGGGGTCAGCGCCAGCCGCTCCTCCCTGGTCATCGACCCGCCAACGGCGGCGGGCGCGATGCCCACCAGCGGGTACGCCAATGACCCGGTGAACACGGCCACCGGCAACTTCATCGAGCCGGAAACGGATCTGGGGTTCGCCGGGGCCTGTTCGAACCTGGTGCTGTCGCGGATGTACAACTCGCTGGCGTCGGGCCTGGAGGTGCCGGGGGTGTTTGGCCCGGGGTGGGCCTCGGTCCTGGACCAGTGCCTGACGGTCTCGGACGAGGGCGTCCGCTGGATCATGGCCGACGGCCGCGCGGTCGACTTCCCCCGCGAGGGGGACCGTTGGGCCCGCGGCGTGGGAGAGAACTACTGGCTCACCCGCGAGCCCGCAACCGCGGCAGGCCTTGCGGAGTTGGGCTCCCTGCCGGACGGCACGGCCGAGGTTTTGGTGGTTCGGGACAACCAGGGCGCCTGGTGGGCCTACAGCCTTGCCGGGACGTGGCTCGGTGCGGGGGCGGGACCCGGCCGGACGGTGTCCGTCCTGCGGGAGAACGGGGCCAACGGGGACAACGGGGCCGACGGCGGCAGCGCGGTTCCGGTGGCGCGGCTGGCCCACGTGCGGGGCCGGTTCCTCGACGTCGAGTACGTGGACGGCCGGGTCGCGGTGGTCAGGGCCTCCGACGGGCGCCGGGTGGAGTACGGGTACGACGACGCCGGCAGGCTCACCAGCGTGGCGACCGAACTGGGGGCGCGAACCTACCGGTGGAACGAGCAGGGGCTGATCGAAGCCGTAGTTTCGGCCGCGGGAGTCCTCGAGGCGGAGAACACCTACGACGAACACGGCAGGGTTGTCCTGCAGGTGACCCAACACGGGCGCAGGACCCGGTTCGCGTATCTGCCCGGCCGCGTCACCGTCGTCTCCGACGAGGACGGCACCCGCTCCAACTCCTGGATCGCCGATGCCAAGGGGCGCCTGGTCGGCGTCCTGGACAGCCATGACCTGCGCCAGTCGATGGCCTACGACGCGCACGGCAACCTGGTCTCCTTCACCGAGCGCGACGGGGCGGTCACGGTGCACGCCTACGACGGGCGGGGCCGGAAGACCCGGACCGTGACCCCGGAAGGTGCTGACCTGACCTACGGCTGGGACGGGCAGGACCGCATCACCACTCTGGTGACGGAGTCCGGCTCGGTGGTCTCCTACGAGTACGCCGATGACGTCTCGAGGGACCCCTCGGCCATCCGGGATCCGCTGGGCGGGCTCACCGAACTGCAATGGCGGAACGGCCTGCTGACCCGGGTCGTGGACCCCGCCGGCGTGGCCGTCGACTTCACCTATGACGGGTTCGGCGACCTGGTCGCCACCCGGAACGCCGCAGGCGATGCCACACGGATCGTCCGGGACAACGCGGGCCGCCCCGTCGCGGCGATCAGCCCGTCCGGGGCCGAGACCCGCTTCAGCTACGATGCCGCCGGGCTGCTGGTGCGGCGTGAGGACCCGGACGGCGCCGTCTGGGCCTTCGAGCACGATTCCGCGGGGCGGACCACGGCGTTCATCGCCCCGGACGGCGGCCGGACCGAAGTGGAATACGCCGCCAACGGCGAACTCGTCCGAACCGTCGACCCGCTGGGCCGCAGCGTCGAGCGATCCTTCGACGAACTCGGCAACGTCACCGCCGCGGTGCTGCCGGACGGTGCCCGGTGGTGCTTCGCCCACGACACGCTCTCCCGGCTGGTCGGCATCACGGACCCCGCGGGCCACGACTGGGTGCGGGAGTATGACAAGGTCGGGACCCTGACCGCGGTCATCGACCCCACCGGGGTCCGCACGGAGGCCGCTTCGGACCGCCGGTCCGGCACGTCCACCCTGACGGAGGCGTTCGCGTCCTCGACGTACAGCTTCGATGAGTACGGGCGCCCCACCCGGGTGCAGGGGGCGGACGGTTCCGCCGAACTTGTGTCCTACGACGCGGCGGGAAACCCGGTGGAGCTCGTCGACGCCGAGGGCGGCCTGACGGTCCTGGGCCGGGACGTGGCCGGCAGGATCACCTCGGTCACCTCGCCCACGGGTGCGCTCACCCGGTACGAGTACGACGCGTGCGGGAGGCCCTGGCGGACCACGGACCCGCTCGGCGCCGTCGTCGAACTGGCCTACGACGCCGACCAGCGCGTCATCGCGCGGACGCTGCCCACCGGTGAGGTCGAGACGTTTGGCTACGACGCGTGCGGGCGGCTCGTGCTGCACCGCGCCCCCGGCAAAGGCGTGTCCCGGTACGGCTACGACAAGGCAGGGCGGCTGACCTTCTCCCAGGATTCCTGGTACGGCACCCGCCGGTTCAAATACAACCTCGCCGGGGAACTGACAGAGACCGTCAACGGCGTGGGAGGGCGCACCCGGTTCGAGTACGACGTCCGCGGGCGCCTGGTCCGCATCACCGACCCCATGGGCGGGGTGACCACACGCACCTACACCGAAACGGACCAGGTGGAGTCGGTGACCGACCCGCTCGGACGGGTGAGCACCGCCACCTACGATCCGGCCGGACGCCTGCTGTCCCGGACCGACCCGGACGGGCACACCACCACCTGGACCTACGA
Source organism: Arthrobacter ginkgonis (assembly GCF_039540195.1). Lineage (NCBI taxonomy): Bacteria > Bacillati > Actinomycetota > Actinomycetes > Micrococcales > Micrococcaceae > Arthrobacter > Arthrobacter ginkgonis. The sequence goes on from NZ_BAABEO010000001.1 coordinate 51,525, forward strand.
CCAGGCCGGCCGGCAATCCTCCACGTCGTTCGACGGGCAGCTGCTCGCCGCCGTCGAACGTGACGTGGCCCGCCGCCGCGTGATCATCACCGATCACACCGGCCCGGACGGGCTGGCGGTGGAGCACGAGCTGGGCTTCGACCGGCGCGGGCTGCTGACCTCCCGCACCCGCGCAGGCCTTGGCCTGTCCTGGGAGTACGACGCCGACGGACACCGCACCGCCTTCACCGACGCCAACGGAACCACCACCGCGTACACCCGCGACGCCGCGGGCCGGGTCACCGGGGTCGGCAATCCCCTGCTGGGTGAGGCCGTGTTCACCCACGATGCCTCGGGGCGGATCACCTCGGCCACCGCCGGGGACCTGGTCCAGGAATGGACCTACCGCAACGGGCACCTGTCCGAACACAGCCGCGTTAACCGCGCTGTTCCGGGCGGGGCCGAGGTCACCATGATTGGCCGGGACGACGATGGCCGGATCACGGGCCTGACCCGCTCCGGTGCCGTGACCCGGTACGGGTATGACGGGGCCGGGCAAATGGTCTCGGCCGCCACCACGGCCCGGAGCGAAGGGCCGGAAGTTGCCGGACCCCCTGCCGGATCGGAATGGGAGTACGACGCCGGCGGACGCCTGGTGCGCGAAAGCACCCCGGCCGGTTCGCGGGAGTACGAGTACGACGCTGCCGGGCAGCTTCTCGCGGTCACCGACGCCGACGGGTCCCGGACGGAGTACGTCCATGACGCGTTGGGCCGCCGTGTCCGGCTCATCGGCCCCGACGGGTCCTGGACCGAGTACGCCTGGGGCCCGACCGGACACCTCAGCGGCACCACCGAACGCACCGCCGACGGCGCCGGCACCTCCCGGCACGGACTGTGGGTGGACGCCCTGGGCGAGCTCGCCGGCATCGACGGCGCGGAGGTGTGGTGGGACACCGCCAACCCCATCCCCGCCCTGGCCGGCATCAGCGGCGGGCAGGTCCTTTCCCTGCCCGGCGGTGTCACCGGTGTTGGAGACGTGTGGACGGCGCCGGGCTGGCGCGCCGCCCGGCCCACCGACCAAACCGACCCCTGGGCCGTCATCGGCACCCCCGCCCTTCCCGCTCCCGGCGGAACGGCAGGTGCCGTTTCGGGGTCGGTCGGAGTGCTGCCCGCCGGGATCCGTTTGACGGGCAGCGGCGGCGTCGACATCGCGGGCCTGGAATGGCTCGGGGCGCGCGCCTATGATCCCGCCGCCCGCGGCTTCCTCTCCACCGACCCACTCGCCCCGGTCCTGGGCGCGGGCTGGGACGGCAATCCCTATTCCTACGCCGGCAACAACCCGCTGAACGCCACGGACCCCACGGGCCTGCGTCCCCTCACCGACGGCGAACTGAAGGCCTACGACGGTTCCGCCGGGGGCGCCCTCGCGGCCGCCGGGAACTGGGTCGGAGACAACTGGGAATACCTCGTCGCTGGGGCTGCGATCGTCGCCGGCATCGCGCTCATGTGCACCGGCGTGGGCGGCCCTGCGGGGCTGGCCTTGATGATGGGCGCTGGTGCCTTGGTTTCCGGTGGTGTCTCTGTCGCGACCCAAAAGGCCGGGAACGGCTCAGTCGATTGGGGCCAAGTCGGAGTTGACACCGCCGTCGGCGCCCTCGCCGGCGGTCTGGGTGCCGGTACGGGTGCGATGATCGCGGCGAGGTCCGGATCCGGTCTGGCGGCTCGTGCAGCTACCGCAGCAGCTGGAGGTGCCGTTGAGGGTGGGGCCAGCGGCGGTGCGAGCTACGCGATGTCGCCGGGGCCGCATACACCCGGTGGATTCATCCAAGCGACGGGTACGGGAGCCGTCATCGGTGGAGCCACCGGGGGAATCACTGGATACAAACCCCAATGGCTCGGAATTGCTGACATGAAGACGTTCAAGTATGGACTCTACCGCTCCGGGTATTCGCACGAGGATAGCATTCTGTCGCGCGCGGGGGATTCCGGATTCCAAAAGGATTTTGGCAGTTTCTGGTCGGCCGATGCTCCAACGTCCGTTCTCCAGGCGCGGAATGACAAGGCGATTCTCCCTGAGTGGTACAACAAGAACGGTGAGATCACTGGATACAGCCCGCTGAGCATGGGGTATACGGCAAGTTTCCCCGAGGGGACAACAATGTACAGCGGTACCGTACGGCGCCAGATCGGGCTTGATGGGACTGTATACCCCGGCGGGACGCCGCAGGTTCTCATCCCTGAGTCTTATAAGCACGGCGTCATAATCGATAAATGGGAACTAAATTGAGAAGCATTAGTCTGGATGAGGGTGTCGCACTGCTGCTGAAGTTGTCCGGGTATCTGGACGAGCTTGAAAAAGACGTGTCTGCAGCATGGTTCCGTAAATGCGCGGGTGAATTGCAGGAAGGGTTGAACCGGAAGCAACAACTTGAGGTCTGCCGCAATATCCTTCATTCGCTCGACAATGGGCCAGGCCGAATCCCGGACCTTTATTTCGCCCATCCTGACGGGTCTCCGGATATTGAGCGAACCGACGCATATCTTGAAACCATCCGGGCTGTTCGACGATTTGCAAGGAATGGTGTGCCGCCCTGGTCGTACTTCATTGTCTGACGGAAAATTTCAGGAACGATGAACACGAAAAATAGGCGGTCCCGCAAGCGCGAGTCCGGGATGAGCTACTTTGTTTTTGGCGTCGTCCTCTTATGCGCGACGCTTGCCTTCGTCCTCTTCGGACGGCTCGAGGCGCCATGGCAGGCGTTCGCGGCCCTGGCCGCCGGTACCGCGCTGGGGATTTGGCTCTTCCGCTTCGGATCGCGTCACGCGTGGGTGTCGCTGCTGTGTCTATTCGGGGCGCTGGCAGTTTGCGTGGTCCTCTTTATGAATGCGGACACGGTCGGTTCTGCGGGTATCGCCTGGATCGGAGCCTTCGTCGCCGGAACCAACCTGGGCGCGGCATGGAGGCTCGCCGCGACGAAACCGACGGCAAGCGCTGCACGCGCTGCAAAAGGCGCAGAAGCTGCATGGGAAGTGGACGGTCAGGAATTCGCGTCCGTGGCGGAGGCCCGGAAGGTGGCCAGTGCCGCGCTGCGGGCCCTGGACGGGAACGCAAGTGCGCACGTGTACGTCGAGCATGGATCAGCGCGTTTCGAGGTGGCCGGCAGTGCGGGAACGGGGCTGGTGTGCCACCGCAATCCCGACGTTTCCAAGGAGGCGTCGTGGGCGGCGTTGGTGCGAACCGACCAGGCCGCGGACAACTCCGTGGAGGTTCCGATGGGGGACCTGAAGGGTTCGATGCCTTCGCGCGTGGTTCACGATCTCCCCTCTGCCGAGGCTGCGCTTTCCGACTTTTTCAAGACCCCGGAATCTACGCCGTCTGGCCCTGAGTGGCTGACGGGCAATGAGGCTCTGGGCACGCGCCTCACAATCTTCTAGTCGAATGCTTCCTGGACGAGCCGGGCGGCACGCGATGTCCGCGCATGAGGATGTTCGCCGACGTCGTGCACCCGGCCACCGCTACAGGCAGGATCCGCAACCTTCTTGGAATTTGAAGTAATTCGCGTGGCATATCAGAAGACGTTCTTCCGAGCGGTCGAGTACAAGCGGTCAGGGCTCTTCGGACTGGCGCACCGGTGGTCATTCGTGCTTGTTGATGCCTCGGGACAGGAACGCAGGGTGGACTTGAAAGAATTGCTGGATGCGCTCCTTCCGGAGAAGGATTCCGCGCGTTCGGATGCCTACATGTGCATCGATCGGGCCACGGAACTCTTCAGCAACGGCCAATCGGAGTGGGTTGGGTATCCTTCCGGAGCTGTCGTCGCTGATTTGAACAACATTTAGGGCGACGGCCACGGACCGGTTCCACGTCCGGCAGCTATTGGTGCTTCGGTTCGGGCGAATTTGATTGCGCAAAAATTCTAGTTACAGGTGATTGAAGATATGAGAGATACGCAGGATTCGTCGCAATTTATTCGCTTTCTGCGAGGGACTTGGACTCTCCTAGCCATGGCACTGGTTTTCGCGACAGGAATTTTCTTCTCTGCTTTGTCACTGCGTAACGGTTCGAATGGTGTGGAGATCGTCGCCTTGCTTCTTCTCGGTCTTGCGGGGGGCGGTTTAGTCCGGGGTCTGGTTCGTGAAAATTTGGTGGCGGTCGTTTTCATCGTCCTTGTCGTGGGGGAGTGCGCTCTTCTTTCTCAGCTCTCTGGCCCCTGGTCCAAGCTATGGCCGGTATTGATACCGGCCAACGCCATTGGGGTGATGGTGGGTAATGTTGTTCGCCAGGGACTACTCGAGAGCAGGCCACGTATTTCGCGTGACGTGTGGGTAATCAACGGTGCTGAGGAACCACGGACAGAGAGTGCAAGGGCAGTGTCGCTGGCTGAACTCTCATCTTGGGACAGCGCCAAGTCGGGGCGCTTCCGTGTTGAGCGCAACGGAGGATTGTTTGAAGCGATAGGAAATCCGGTGATGGGTTTCATCGTGCACTGCGCCGCAAAACTCCAGGAGGAGAGCGACTGGCGGATACTTGGTTCAGTCGAAGGAGGGGACGAAACCGAGATCCGCATACCCTCAGGCCCTGCTTATGCCCCCAGCGGGGTTGTGGTCGACCTTGAAACTGCACAGGCGGCCTTGCAGGGCTTTTTCCACTACAGGGGCCCTGATCCAGGGCTGAAATGGACATCTGGCGAACAGGTGTTGGATCTGAAGTTCGGCTAGCTCCTCTGGACCTGCCTCGGCCCTTGCCTATTGCACCGTGCTGGACGTGTCGCGGGAGCACCGCCACTGCCACGCGGAGGTTTTCCAGGAGTCAGCGCCGAGCCTTGGCACTACCCGCTGGCCAGTTCAACTGAGGCAGGTCAACGAGGTCGCCTCCGAGAACCCGGTGTCCGCTATTGCGGGAACACCGCAGGGTGTTTGTACTTGGTATCAACGGCAACCTCGGCGTCGACAGTCGCACGGCGGAGCCCGATCAGTACCAGAGCGTGGGATCGACGTGGAGGCGGTGCCGGGTAACCTCGCCGCTTCCCCTACCGGATGGAGCAGGCCATGGTCGTCCTTCACACCGTGATAGCCATCGTCCTCATCATCCTGCTCATCATCAGGTTCAAGGTCGACCCGGTGATCTCGCTGATCATCGGCTCGCTCTACCTCGGCCTGGCAACCGGTGTGGGTTTCACGGCGACGATCGTGGCGATCGCCGCCGGTTTCGGCGAGATCATGGGCGAGGTCGGCCTGCTCATCGGCTTCGGAGTGCTCATCGGGGCAATGCTCCATGCGATGGGCGCCTTCCGGAAGATGGTGACGGCACTCGTCAAGGGCGTCGGCGCGCGCCGGCTCCCGTACGCGTTGGCGGCTGCGATGTCGACGATCTTCCCTTCGATCTACGTGGACGTTCAGGTGGTGTTGGGTTCTCCGGTGGTGCGTGCCACCGGGCCCTTGATCGGCAGGACCGGCTTGCCGCATATGGCCGGGGCGCTCGGGACCGGGATCTTCGCCGGCTACGTCTTCGTGATCCCGGGACTGGCCGCGGTCTCCATCGCGGGCCTGCTGCACATCCCGCTGGGCATGTGGCTGATCTACGGCTTCCTGATCGGGCCGGTGACCGCGCTCGTGACGACGTTGATCTTCCGGCTGCTCCTGCGCGGCAACTACTGGAAGCCAGACAGGGACGAAGTGACGGATCCGGCGCTGATCGAACTGGAGACCACCGAGCTGGTCACGGAGGACACCCGGACGCCCCCGCTGTTCGTCTGCCTGCTGCCCATCCTCGTGCCGCTGGTGATGATCGCGTTCGGTGCCTTCGCCGAGCTGTTCCAGTTCTCCAACGACTTCATCGCCTTCCTCGGCGACGCCAACTTCGCGCTCTTCGTCGGCCTGCTCGGTGCCTACCTGCTGTGCCGGGGCACCCTGGGCCTGAAGGGAACGAACACGGCCATGGGCGAGGGCTTCCACACCACCGGCGAGATCCTGCTCATCACCGGCATCGGCGGTTCCCTGGGCGCCGTCATTGGCGAGACCGGGCTCGACGAGATCCTGGCCGGCCTTTTCTCCGCCGACGCGGCGGCGCCGGTCATCCTCAGCATCCTGCTCGCCTGGTTCATCGCCGCGGTGCTGCACCTGGCGATCGGGTCGGTGTCGGTGGCAGCCATCACGGCCGCCGGGATCATCGGCCCGGTCCTCGCGTCGATCAGCGTCTCCCCGCTCGTCATCGGCCTCGCCATCGCCTCGGGGGCGATGTTCGCCCTTCAGGTCAACAGCAACTTCTTCTGGATGTTCAAGGCGCTGCTCGGACTCTCGACCCAGGGGACCTTCAAGACCCTGACGATGGTCACCTCCATCGCCTCGGTGGTCTCCTTGCCGCTGGTCATGGCAGCGGCGCTCATCGCGTAGGGCGGCTTGCGCACCCGAACGAGCCGGACCTGGCCAGTGGCGGGTCAGCTGCCCGGGGGGAGCAGCCCCTCGCGGACGGCGGCCAGGGCGGCCTGGGTGCGGGAGCGGAGGTTGAGTTTGCCCAGCACGTTGCTCACGTGCGTGCGTGCGGTACGTTCGCTGATCCGCAGTTCGCTGGCGATCTCCTGGTTGGACCTGCCCTGCCCCACCAGCGCCAGCACGGTGCGTTCGCGCTGGGTCAGGGAGGAGATGCCGGTGGGCGGGGACAGCCTGGCCCGGGTCAGGTGCTTGGCCACCGCCGTATCGATGAAGACCTCATCGCGCGAGGCGGCGCGGAGGGCGCTGGCCACCTCCGTCGGGCCGGCGTCCTTGAGCAGGTAGCCGGAGGCTCCGTGCTCAAGCACCGTGTGCAGGCGCTCGGTTTCCCCAAAGCTGGTCAGCACCACCACCTTGACGTCGGGGTAGCGGCTGGTAATTTCCGCCGTCGCGGAGACGCCGTCGAGCCGGGGCATCATCAGGTCAAGGAGGACGACGTCGGGCAGTTCCCCGTGGGCCGACATGTCCGCTAGCTTTTCCAGCGCCTCTTGCCCGTCGCTGGCTTCGCCCACGGCCTCGATGTCCTCCAGGACCTCGAAATACGCCTTGATGCCCCGGCGGACCACCGCGTGGTCGTCAACAATGAGCACCTTCAGGGTCGGCACCGGATCGGTCATCAGTTCTCCTTGTCCAGACTGTTTGCCGGCAGCGGGAAGCGCGCGCGGACAGTGGTGCCGGCGGCCTGTTCCCAGTCGACCGAGAGCTGTCCGCCCCATTGCTCGGCGCGCTCGCGCATCGAAGCCAGCCCGTGTCCGCTGGATCTCCCCGGTGCCGTGTCCGGCGGCCCCGGCGGGCAGCCGGAACCGTCATCACGGACCGAGACCTCCAAGGCGGCGGTGCCGCCGCCGTCGATATCGACCCGGATCGAGCCGGCTCCTGAGTGCTTGACCGCGTTGTGCACCGCCTCGGCAACGATGAAATAGACGTCCTCGAGCAGGTGGGTGCGCAATTCATCCGCGGCGTCCGAGACGGCGAGCCCGACGTCGATTCCGGTCCGGCGCCGGGTGTTCTCCGCCAGTGTCTGCAGGGCCGCGCCGAGGCCCTTTTCCGTGACCGGCGACGGCTGGAGCTGGTTCACCAGACTGCGCAGGTCCTGCAGCGTCGACTGCGTGATTTCCTCGAGTTCGGCCGCGACGGCCGCGAATGACTCCGCCTGCGGCCCCGGGCTGCGTTCGGCGAGCACCTTGAGCGCCTGCGTCTGCATGCCCATCGAAAAGACCTGCTGCACCACCGAGTCATGCAGGTCCCGGGCGAGCCGCTGCCGCTCGGCCCGGCGGGCAACGTAGCGTTCCCGTTCAAGCAGTTCGGCGTAGTCGATGGCCAGGGCCGCCTGGTCGGCCATGGTGGCCAGGAATTCCATCATCCCGTGGTCGACCTTCTGCTCCGGGGCAAAGAACACGTTGAGGATGCCGACCGCCCGTTCCCGCACCAGGATCGGCACCGAGGCAAACGCGTCCCAGCGGGGCGAGCGCAGAAGTTCGTGGAGCGGCTCCCACGCCGGATCCGCCATCACTGCTTCGTAGCGGTGGTGGATCACCACGGGCCTTCCGGTCCGTAGGGCATCGAGCATCCCCAAGGTGGCGCCGCGCCGCTGGCACTCCATCAGCAGGGCAAAGAAGCTGTCGGAGGGGGGAAACCCTGCCGAACCGATCACGTGCAGCGGCCCCTCGGGCTGCTCGGTGGCCAGGATCTGGACCCCCGCCAGGCCGTTGGCCCGCAGCACTTCGCTGGCCATGGCGTTGAGGGTGGTGGCCAGCGAGCGTTCCGAGGCCACCCGGGCCGCGGTGCGGGCCACGGCGGCTGCCCTGCGTTCCTGCTGGCGGCGCATGGTCACGTCCCGGAAGGACACCACGTAGCCGTGCCGGTAGCCGTGCACGCGGTACGCCAATTCACGGGATTCGGACCGGGCCACCGGCCAGGACGCCAGCCGTTCCGCCTCGAGTCCCGCGGCATCATGCGGTGCCTCGTCTACGTCGAACAGTCCATCCAGGGTAGCCAGGGCGTCCCCGTCGAGATCGAGCAGGGTTGCCCCCGCCTGGTTGATCTGCGTTACCCGCCCGGTGGTATCCACACGCGCGAGTCCCACCGGGGCCAGTTCCCACCATTCGGCTTCCGGAGAGCCTGCTGCGCCCATCATGGCTCCTCCTTCCGGACCGGTGAATGCACGCCCGAGCAGATGCGGCGTCCTCTCAGAGATTACGCGGTCCGCGGTTCCCGCACGTGGGCGCCCCATCAGTGCAGGAGCCCGCCGCCGTCGCACACCAGGGATTGGCCTGTCACCAGGGCCCCGTCCGGCGAGGCCAGGTAGGCCACCAGGCCCGCGAAATGTCCGGGGGTGACGAATTCCTGGATGGCCTGCTGTGCCATGGTGGCGGCAAAGACGTCGTCGGAGGAGTGGGCGAGGGTCCCCGGGGTGGCGATCTGGGCGGGCATCACCGCATTGGCGGTGATGCGGTCCGGCCCCAGTTCGCGGGCCATCACCCTGGTCATGCCGATCAGTGCGCCCTTGCTGGCGACATACGCCAGCTGGCCCGGGCTGCCGGTGAAGAAAGTCCTGGAGGCCACGTTGATGATCCGGCCGCGGTACGGGCTGGCCTTCAGGTACGGATGGCAGGCCTGCACCATGGACAGCGCGCCGGCGGCATTGACGGCGAAGTAGCGGTGGAGGTCTTCGGGCGTGGCCTCGAGCAGGCTCGCCCGTCCGCTCAGCAGGCCGGCGGCGTTGACCAGGATATCGATCCCGCCGAAGGCCTCCGCGACCTTGCCCACGACGTCGCGAATCTCCTCCGGCCGGGTCACGTCGCAGTGCCAGGCCGTGATCCCCTCCGGCGGGACCGGCCCGGACCACCACGGCGCCTTGATATCCAGCGCGGCCACGGCGCTGCCTTCGGCCGCAAGGCGCTCGGCGACGGCGCGGCCCAGCCCGCCGGCGGCCCCTGTCACCACCGTTACGGTGCCGGCCAGCCGTCCCGTGCCTGCCGGGGCCGCGGTATCAGCGGCCGTGCCGCCGTCGTGTCCGGCACGTTCCAGTCCGGCACGTTCCATGGGTCGGGTCCTTCCTTTGCTGCGAGCATGCGGCTCCGGGCCGGCCGATGGAGAAGGCCGGCCCGGAGCCGCATCCGTGGTGCCGTTGGTGGGGCGGTCCCTACCGGGGGGATGCGCCGGATGGCTGGCCGGCCTCGGCGGGCAGGTTCTCGAACAGGGCCAGGGCGGCGGCCGTGTTCGACGCCGGCACATGGTAGGTCTCGTGGACCCGGCGGATCCCCGGCCCCAGGGCTCCGCGCATGACCAGCCACATGATGAGTTCGATGCCTTCGGACCCGGCTTCCCGGATGTAGTCCTCCCGGGACAGGGCCGCCAGGGCCGCGGGATCGGTCTCGATCTTGTCCAGGAACATCCTGTCGAACTTCTCGTTGATCAGGCCGGCGCGGGCACCGGCCAGCTGATGCGACATGCCCCCGGTCCCGAAGACGGCAACCTTGAGGTCCTTCGGGAACGATCGGATGGCCCGTCCCAGCGCCTCGCCCAGGGCCAGGCACCGTGCGGCGGTGGGCTGGGGGTACTGGATCACGTTGACCAGGATCGGCACCACCGCACACGGCCAGGCATCGCCGGGCTCCGGGCAGTAGACCGAGAGCGGAACGGTGAGCCCGTGGTCGACCTCCAGTTCCTGGCAAACCGTCATGTCGAAGCCCTCGTCCACCAGGCTGACCAGGATGTGCTCGGACAGTTCGGGGGCGCCCACCACCGGGGGAACATTGCGGCTGCCCCATCCTTCATCGGCAACCTTGTACGCGTCCGCCGTCCCGATGGCGAACATCGGGGTCATGCTGAGCTCGATGGCATTGGCATGGTCGTTGTAGACGACGATCGCCACATCCGGGGTGTGTTCGGCCATCCATTCCCGGGCCGGCCCGTAGCCGTCGAACAGCGGCTTCCAGTACGGATCCTCCGTCTTGTGGTTGTCCATGGCGGCGCCGATGGACGGCACGTGGGAGGTCGCCAGACCCCAGATCAATTCAGCCAAAGCTGCGTCCTCCTGCGTTCAGGGCCTTGACGAATTCCTCGGTCGTCATGCCGGTAAATATTCCTCCGAGGTCCTGCATGGACTTCTTGTCCAGCACGGCCAGCTTGAAGACGTAGAAGATGGATCCGCCCAGATCCAGCATGCGCGTCCAGTCGCGCTGGAGAATGGCCTCCCGCTGCTCCGGGGACAAGCCGTATGCCTCGCAATAGGCGGCCTCATCCGCGCTGAAGCGCTCGCGGTTGGCCGCGTCCTTCAACGAACCGCACAGGCGGTTCAGTGCATATCCGCGGTTGCTCTGGGCAACGTCGAAGACGTACGTCCCTGGCACCTCCGGCGTCGACGATGGCATCAGTACTCCATTTCTCGGCAGCGTGGCTTGCTGGCCTGGTGGGATGAGGGCGACCCGCACGCCGTGGCGGCGGTGTTGCGCACCTCACATTCTGACTCTAGGAACCGTTCGTGGTGCCGGCATCCGTCGGATGCCGCCCTGCGTCCGGGACAAATGTCCTGTTTCGCTAGAAAACAACAGTCGTATTGCCCTCCCGGAGGATCCGGTCTTCGCAATGGGCGGCGACGGCCCGTGACAGCACCCGGCGTTCGACGTCGGCCCCGCTGCGGGCCAGATCCTGCGCCGAGTCCCGGTGGGAGACCCGGATGGCGTCCTGCTCGATGATCGGCCCCTCGTCCAGGTCCTTGGTGACGTAGTGGGCGGTGGCGCCGATCAGCTTCACGCCCCGGTCCTTGGCCTTCTGGTAGGGGCCGGCTCCGATGAAGGCGGGCAGGAAGGAGTGGTGGATGTTGATCACCGGCACCCCGACCGCTTCGAGGAAGTCCTCGGTGATGATCTGCATGTAGCGGGCCAACACCACCAGGTCCACGTTGCCGGCCAGCAGTTCCAGGTGCCGGCGCTCGGCCTCCACCTTGCCTCCGGAGGCCGGCACGTGGAAGTAGGGGATTCCGAACGGGCGGACGTCCTTGGCGAGGTCGGGGTGGTTGGAGACCACCATAACGATGTCCATGGGCAGTTCGCCGCGGCGCTGCCGCCACAGCAGGTCCAGCAGGCAATGGTCCGACTTGGAGACGAAGACCGCAACCCGCTTGCGCTGCCGGGCCTCCACGAGCTGCCAGGACAGCCCCAGTTCACCGGTGAGCCGGGCGTCCAGTTTCTCCCGCAGTTCCTCCAGGCGGGCCGGCAGGTGGGGGAGGCTGAAGACGGTCCGCTGGAAGAACTGGCCGCCTTCGGGGTCGCTGGAGTGCTGGTCCAGCGACACGATGTTCGCCCCGGCCTCTGACAGCAGTGCCGAGATGCTGGCGACGATGCCGTGCTGGTCGGTTCCCTGGACGATCAGCCGGCCGATGTCTTTGCTTCCGGAGTCCGTTCCGGAGGCGGTCGCCAAGGATTCCTGCGGCGGTCGCTGTCGTGGCGTTTCCTCGGTGGCGGCCGTGGTCACTGGTCCTCCTGTTCCGCGACCGACTGCACCAGGTTGCGGCGCCAGGCCTCGGTCTCGGCCAGGTCGTTGAAGGTGAAGATGTGGAAGCCGCGGATGTTGGTGTCCGCCGTCGGCACCGCCGCCGCCAGCCCGCGGATGAGCTTGTCGGGGCGGTATCCGCCGGGCATGAAGAAGCGCCACAGCATGTTCTGCTGCTTCTGCAGGAACCGGGCGGACTGTCCCAGCCCGAGTCCTGCGGAAACGCGCACCAGCTTCTGGCGGCTCACCGGCCCGGGCATGCCCACATAAATGGGCAGCTCGACGCCGCGCTGCTTGATCCCCGCCGCCCAGGCGGTGGTGGTCCTGGCGTCGAAGCAGATTTGGGTCAGGATCCGCGTGGCGAGCGGAGCCTTCTGTTCCAGAGCCGACTCGAGGGCCTGGTCCTCGATCGTGGCGTGGCCCTCGGGATAGCCCCCGATGCCGACGTCCTCGAAATGGTGCCCCAGGGAATCCAGCGACTTCAGCAAGGAATAGGCGTCCGGGAACCGGCCCGCGGGCTGCGGGGCATCTCCGGCGATGATGAATACCCGCCGGACGTCGGCCTCCCGCAGCTGATCGACGACGCCGGACAGTTCGGCGTCGTCCCTGAAGAGGCGGGCGGGCAGGTGGGGTGCCACCGAATATCCGTGCCTCCGCAGCCGAAGGACCAGGTCAAGGGTCACGTCGATGCCCTTGCCTCCGGTGGCGGTCACCGTCAGGGGGACGGAGGTGGGTACATGCTCCAGCACCTTGTCCTCCGTTCCCTTGAACGGCATGACTTCGTAGCCGATGTTGCCGGCCAGGCCCGCCAGCGCCCGCCTGCTTTGCGGGGAAGGGGCAGTCTTAGACAGTTCCAAATCGGTACCTCCCAATACTGGGGCCCGGTCTCCGGGCCGTCACGCGTTGCGGTAGGAGTCGCGGACCGCCTGGACAAAGGGCGCCGGAGCCACGGTGGCGCGGATCTCCACCTGCCGGTGGGCTTCCACGGCAGGCTTGGCGGAGTTCGGCTGTTCTCCCCACAGCACGCTCACTTCGGTGCCGGGCTCGCTGACGTCGAGGTCCACGGTCGCCAGGGACACCATCACGTGTTCGTTCGAGATGTAGCCGGCATCCATCGAGATGCCGGCCCACCGGCCGTCGTGCAGCACCTTGTCCATCTGGAACAGGGCGTAGCGGGCCTTGGGCATGTCGATGAACTTTGCCGGGGTGCCCGGCTCGTACAGCGAGCGGATGGCGCTGGTGACGTCGTCGGTGTTCCAGACGAGGGTGACCTTCTTCCGGCGCGGCGTCCCTGCGAGCCGTTCGAGCGCCGTGCGGCCGAGGAAGTCGTGGTCGAACTTCACCACCATGCCGTAGCCGAGGTCATAGGGGGTGACGTAGTAGTCGGTGATGTCGGACGAATCCAGGCTGCCGCCGAGCGAACCCAGCGACTCGGCGCCCAACCACTCCCGGTACGGCTTCTCGGCCTCGCCGAAGATGGCCGGAACCGGCGACGGAATCCAACCGGATTCCAGATTCGCGGTGGAATAGGCCTTGGCTCCGGCCCGGACGAGGCCGAACTCCTCGCCCGCCGCCAGGATCGCGTCCAGGACGTCCTGGCCTTCGGCCCAGGGGCCGAAAAGCTCGAACCCGGGCTGGCCGGCCATGCCGTGCCGGAGCGCGCGCACCCGGTGCCCGGCAATGGTGAATTCGGCCATGTGGAAGAACCGGACGTCGGGCAGCGGCTGGCCGGTGAGCTTCTCCACCAGTGCCGCCGTGTTGGGTCCCTGGAGTTCGTAGCGGTACAGCTTCGGCGAACGGCCCTGGCCGCGGACGAAGGAGTTGTCGTCGCGCTCGATGCGGGCGTCGTAGCTTCCGGTCTCCAGCTGGAACTGTAGCCAGTTGAGCACGGTGTGGTGGCCGACCAGGTCGAAGCTCTCGTCGTCGAGATGGAAAAGGATGGCGTCCCCGATGAAGAAGCCCTCCTCGTTGACGGCCACGTACTGCTTGGCCTGCCCCGGGGCGAACTTCGCAAAGCTGTTGACGCCGAAATCGGCCAGCAGCTTCAGGGCGTCCGGACCGGTGATGAACAGGTCCGTCATGTGGTGGGACTGGTCCAGCAGGGCGCAGGATTCGCGCCAGGCCGCCTGCTCGGAGCGCCAGTTCGTGAATTCGGCCGCCACCGGAAAGGTATGGGGGCGGTACGCGGAGTTGCGCAGGAGCTCGACCGGGTTTCCGGCCCGCCCGATGGCGGCTCCGAGGCTTTCGGCGTTCTGGGACTGCAGGGTTTCAACACTCACGATGATGGCTTTCTCTAGGGCCGATGGGTGACCCGTTCCGGGTCGGTGGGGCGGCTGGTCCGGCACCACTGGGGGCGGACTGTGCGCCGCATCACTACTAGCGACCCTAGATCGTCAACGAAAATGGTTCTTCATATGGTTGGCCCGTCTGCCGCGGGACATATGTCGCATAACGTGCCCGCCCGGTGCCGCGCAGCGGCCGTGCCCAGACATCCCCGCATGACGGCATGCCGGCCGGTGGCGCGGGGTTTCGGCCCGCGCCACCTTGCCGTGCCTGCCCAGTGGACGACTGCCGCTTAGTGGGCGGATGCCGCGAGGGCGGCTTCGTCGAGGTGGGCGATGGAACGGGTGTCCTGGAAGGCGCGGAGGCCCTCGAGGCCCTGTTCGCGGCCCATGCCGGAGTCCTTCATGCCGCCGAAGGGGGCGCGCAGGTCCAGGCGGGTCGCGCCGTGGTCGTTGACCCAGACGTAGCCACAGGCCAGCTGCGCGCCGATCCTGTTGGCCGCGGCCCGGTCCGCGGTCCAGACAGAGCCGCCGAGCCCGCCCCAGGTGTCGTTGGCGGCGGCGATGGCCTGGTCCTCGGTGTCGAAGGGGATGATCGGGATGACCGGCCCGAACTGTTCCTCGGTGACCACGCGCAGGCCCGGGTCCGGGTCGATGACCAGGGCCGGGCGCAGGTAGTTCCCGCCGGCCAGGTCCGGGTCCGAGGGCATCATGCCGTACTCGCGCACCTCGGCGCCGGCGTCCCTGGCCTCGTTGATCAGATCCTGAACGAACGCCTTCTGCGCCGGGGAGTGCAGCGGGCCCATCGTGGTGGCCGGGTCCAGGCCGTAGCCGATGACCGCACGCTCCAGCCGGGCGGCCAGCCCGGCGGTCAGTTCCTCCAGCCGTGAGCGGTGCACGTAGATGCGCTTGGCGTTCATGCAGATCTGCCCGGTGGTGTCGAAGACTGCCGCGTAGAGCCGATCCAGGTGGGTATCGTCCAGGACCGCGTCGGCCAGGAAGATGGCCGCGTCGTTGCCGCCGAGTTCGAGCGTCACTCGGGTCAGGGAGGCCGAGGCCATTGCCATGATGCGCTTGCCGCCCGGGACGCTGCCGGTGAAGCAGACCTTGGCGATGTCCGGGTGCTGGATCAGCGCGCCCATCCGGTCGTCGGCGCCAGTGACGACGTTGAGCACTCCCGGCGGCAGCTTTTCGGCCACCCGCTGCACGATCCGGGTGGTGGCCAGCGGAGCGGTGGGCGGCGGCTTGACGATCGCGGTGTTGCCGGCCAGCAGGGCGTGCGGCAGGGCCGCGCCCAGGATCGCCACCGGCCAGTTGAACGGCACGATGACCGAGACTACGCCCAGCGGCTGGTAGGCCACGGTGGTGCTCACCGGGATCCCCGGGGCCGGGTCCAGGACCTTGGCCTTATCCACCTCGCCCGCCAGGGCCAGCGCCAGGTTCCAGCGGATCTCGAACACCAGGGCGTCGACCCAGGCCTCGAAACGGACTTTGCCGTTCTCCTGCGACAGGATCTCCGCGTCCTCGTCGCGCAGTTCCGCGATCCCTTCGATGGCCGCGGCCATCAGGCCGGCCCGCTCCTCGGCCGACAGTGCGGCCCAAGCCGGGTACGCTGCCTTCGCCGCCGCGACCGCGTCCTCCACATCCTGCGTGGTGGCGGCAGCGGCATGGCCCACCACCGATCCGGGCCTGCCCGGATCGGCCACCGCCAGGGTCTCACGCGTCTCCCGGGCCTCACCCCCGATAAACAGCCCCGTGGCCACCTGGGCCGTCGTTTGCGTCGTCTCTGTCATCGCCGAACACCTCTTCCGTGTTTTCATCCCTTTATTGCATTGCCGTATTGCATTGCTTTGCTGCCGCGCCGCAGGACCGGTGCGGCGGCAAAACCGAAACTAAACCGCCTGTGCGGTCCGCCAGCCGGCGTGGTATTCCTTGCGGGCCGTCACCGAGTACGGTGCGGGGCTGACAATGGCGCGGACCTCAAGCTGCCGGTGCGGCTCCACGGTGGTCTTGCGCGTGCCGCCGTCGGGTTCGCCCCAGACCACCCGCACCTCCGTGCCCAGCTCGATCTCCGGGGCGACGGTGGCCAGGGACAGGGCGCGCTTCTCGTTGGCGCTGTATCCGGTGAACATGGACACGCCCACCTGGGTCCCGGTTTCGTCGATGATCGAGTCGTAGTTCGAGGAACCGTAGTTGGCGTTCGGCAGGTCGAAGTACTTGTAGCTCTCGGACTCGGTATCGAACATGGACGCGAAGATCTTGGCCATGTCCTCGGCGTTCCAGGCCAGCGTGACCTTGCGGCGCTGGGTGGCCGGATCGATCTTCTCCAGCGCCTCGCGGCCGATGAAGTCGTGGTCGAACTTGACGAACGAACCGTAGCCCAGCTCCCACGGGGTCAGGTAGTAGTCCTCGATGTTGTTCGAGACGAAGCTGCCGGCCACGGCGTTGGTGGCCTCGTAGCTGTCCGCCCCCAGCCATTCGCGGTAGGGGCGCAGTTCCTCCCCGGAATAGATCGCGGGCAGCGGCGACGGGATCCACCCGGATTCCAGCGTGTTCGAGGAATAGGCGCGGGCGCCGACGGCGAGCAGGCCGAACTCCCGTCCGGCCTCCAGGACCGCGTCGCGGACCCTGTCGTAGGACTCGTACGGCCCCCACAGCTCCAGGCCCGGGGCCCCTGCCATGCCGTGGCGCAGCGTGCGCACCCGCACACCGGCCACGGTGAGGTAATCCATGCTGAAGAACTTCAGCTGCTCCACCGGCCCGCCGTTGAGCTTTTCGATGATCGGCCAGGCATTCGGGCCCTGGATCTGCAGCCGCCAGTACTTGCGCGACACCGGCTTGCCCATCGGGCGCGACGGCGAGCGGCGGTCCACGACGACCTCCACGTCATACCCTCCGGTTTCGCCGTGGAAGAGCAGCCAGTTGGCGGCCGGCGAACGGCCCACGTAGACGAACTCGTCCTCGGCCTCGTGGAAGAGGATGCCGTCGCCGATCACGTGCCCGGCCGGGGTGGTGGGCACATACTGCTTGGCCTTGTTCACCGGGAACTGGGCCACGCTGTTGACCGCGGTGTCCGAGATCAGCCGCAGCGCGTCCGGGCCCTTGATGAACAGATTGTCCATGTGGTGCGACTGGTCGTACAGCACTGCCGTGTCCCGCCAGGCGCGGACCTCGCTGCGCCAGTTGGTGAACTCCGGGGCGACCACCGGGTATATGTAGGCGCCCACCTGTGAATTGCGCAGCAGGTCGACGGCATTGCCTGAAGCGTCCAGGACTTCCTGCAGGTTCTTTGCGCTCATGATTCCCCCTCCTAGCCGGCTGGGCCGGAATGTCTTGGGCATATCTCGCTTAGTGGAAGATGTACTGCGGAAAACAGGCCGCAGAGCGTATCGGCTCGACTCCGGGCGCGGGCTCTGTGACGTTGCTAACAACCTAGCCGACCCTCCGAGGATCGGCAACAGAATTGTCTACATTTTCGAAGACGGACTTGGATGCAGCAGTGGCACCGCTAGGGGCCATCCTGCCTAAATGACGCTGGGGGCCGGGATGCCGTCCCGCTGCGCCAGTTCCTGCTCGTGCTTGGCAACGGCCCGGGCGATGACGCCCGCTTCCGCATCCCGCGGGACGACGGCGACGCCGTCGTCGTCCGCGACGACCAGGTCGCCCGGATTGACCACGACGCCGCCGATCGCCACGGGCTTTTGGTGGTAGCCCGGGCCGTTCCGGTACGGGCCGGCGGGTGTCACCGCGCGGGCGAAGACGGGAAACCGCATCGCCTCCAGGTCGCGGACGTCGCGGATGGCGCCGTCGATGACGAAGCCGACCACGCCCTTGGCGGCCGCATTCCCTGCGATCAGTTCGCCGATGAGGGCGCGGTGGGTGGCCCCCTGCCCGTTCACGACCAGGACGTCGCCGGGGCCGACGTGTTCCAGGGCCTCGTGGATGGCCTTGTTGTCGCCGCCGGCCGTCATGACGGTGAATGCCCTGCCGACCACGCGTGCTCCGGGCCAGACGGGGCCGATGCCGGCGTCGACGACATTCAGGCGCTCCATCGCGTCCCCGATGTTGGCAACCGGCAGCGTTCCCGCCAGCTCCAGAATGTGCCGGTCCTGTTCGCTCATTGCGCCATCCCTTCCTAGAGTGTGCCCACGACGTTGGGCAGCAGGCGCTGGAAGGCCTCGGCCTGCCGGATCTGCTTGTTGCCGGTGACCTTGCGGGCGTGGTTGCCGCGGTGTTCGGCCCGCTGGGAGTAGTACTCCTGCAGGTACTGCTGGGCCTTCATTTCCTTCATGGCCAGCTTCTTGAGCTCAAAGACGTCCGTGATGTCGACGAAGACCGTGGGCGTGAACTCGCAGAGTTCGGGCTGGTGCGGCTCGAAGGCCAGGAACTCCGACGGCGGGGCGGTCCGGAAGCCGCTCTCGACGCCGGCGCCGGCCGTCAGCAGCCGGGCCCGCGCCACGGCCGCGTGGGCGACGGGGTGGTCGGGGTTGTACGGGTCCTTCGCCGGGTGGGTGAGCGTGACGTGGGGCTGGAAGTCGCGCATCAGTTCGGCCAGGCGGCCGACGCCGACGGACCCCATTTCCAGCGGATAGTCGCCCAAATCGAACGCCTGGAACTCGGCGCCGAGAATGGCCGCCGCGCTGGAGGCTTCTTCGTGGCGGATGCGTTTGACGTTCTCCTCGGTCTGTCCCGGCTCCTTCCAGAGTTCCCCGGATTCACCGCGTTCGCCGTAGGACAGGGCCACCACGAGTGCCTCGCCTCCGGCCCGGGTGTGGGCCGCCAGGACGCCGGCCGAGCGCCAGACAAAGTCCGCGCTGTGGGCGCCGACGACGAGCATTCTTCTCTTCGACATTCAAGACCCCTGTGTGTTGACGAAATCTACGCCTCGATCGTTCGCACTTCCGGAGACAATGTCAACCCCCTTGGCCATAATCTCGAAGACGTAAATGAATCCAAAAGTGTTGACAATCATGGTTGACCGTCGATACGTTGGGGCCACTTCAACTGGTTTCCTGCCCGCCGATTTTTGCCCCACTGATTTTCGGCAGAGCGTAGGCCTGCGGCTTCCGGCACAACGCTGTGCGGGCCGCTGCCGCCGCCGAGCGCATTGGCGAGAGGGTCGCCCGCGAGCGCGGCCCCGCCAGCCCGGGCGGTCTCCATTCCACTAGTCCACAAGGAAGGCCTCATGGTTTCTCCAAGCTCCGAAGTCCAAGGATCCGGACGTGCTGCTCCCTCCGCCGCGGAGCGGAGGAAGGTGCTGGGTGCAAGTTTCATCGGAACCGCCATCGAGTGGTACGACTTTTTCCTCTACGGCGCGGCAGCGGCGCTGATCTTCGGCCCCCAGTTCTTCCCGACAGAGGACCCCTTGGCCGGCACGCTGGCCGCTTTTGCCACCTTTGCCGTGGGCTTCATCGCCCGGCCCATCGGCGGCGTCCTGATGGGGCATTTCGGCGACCGGGTGGGCCGCAAGTCGATGCTGTTGATCTCCATGCTCCTGATGGGCGGGGCCACGGTGGCCATCGGCCTGCTGCCGAATTACGCGGCCATCGGTGCGGCTGCCCCCGCGTTGCTCGTCACGTTCCGCTTCCTGCAGGGCCTGGGCGTGGGCGGGGAATGGGGCGGTGCCGTGCTGATGGCCGTCGAATACTCGCCGCGGAACAAGCGCGCCCTGTACGGGTCGTTTCCCCAGATGGGGCTGCCCGCCGGCATCATCCTGTCCAACCTTGTCTTCATCGCCGTGACGGCGCTCTTCGCCCCTGACATGTTCCAGGCCTGGGGCTGGCGCGTGCCCTTCCTGCTGAGCGGGGCCCTGATCATCGTCGCGCTGTACCTGCGGCTCCAAATCGAAGAGTCCCCCTCCTTTGAAGAGGCCAAGCGCAGCGACGTGGTGGAGAAGAATCCCCTGCGCACCGTCCTCACCAAGCACGGGCTGACGGTCATGCTCGCCGGAGCGGTCTCGATCGCGTCGCCCGCCATCGGCTACATCTACTCGGTCTACATGCTCTCCTACGGAACCACTGCCCTGGAGATCTCCCGCCCGACCATGCTGTGGTTGATTGTTTTTGGAGCCGTGGCCCATCTGGTCACGGTCTACCTGGGCGCGGTCCTGGCGGACCGGTTCGGCCAGAAGCCGGTCTTTACCGCGGGCGCCGCCCTCGTTATCGTGTGGGCCTTTCCCTTCTTCGGACTGATCAACACCGCAAACCCGGGCCTGATCCTGCTCGCGTTCACCGTCATGCTGCTGGCGCAGTCGCTGATGGCCGGTCCCCAGGCAGCCATGATTGCCGAGCTCTTCCCCTCCACCGTCAGGTACAGCGGAACCTCCATTGCCTACCAGATCGGCTCCATCCTCGGCGGCGGGTTTGCGCCGCTGATCGCCACGAGCCTGTTCGCGACCTACGGGTCCACGGTTCCGATCTCCCTTTACCTCCTGGTCCTCGGGGCCCTGAGCCTGGGTGCGATCATCCTGCTCAAGGTGGGACGGTACAGCGCCTCGTACGATGCGCCCGAAGCCTCGCACCACGTTGAGGAAATCTACGCCGACGGCAACGGTCCTGCCCGCTGATCCCGGCCTGACCTCGAACCCCAAGCCTTAGCCAAAAGGAGTCAAGAATGACGGAGATCATCAACCCGGAAACGGCCGGAGGCGGGACCTACGTCCTGGTCCACGGCGCCTGGCACGGAGCGTGGTGCTGGCGGCCGGTCCAGCGGCTGCTGGAAGCCGCGGGTGCAACCGTACTGACTCCGACCCTCACGGGGCTGGGCGACAGGGCACACCTGCTGACCCCCGAGACGGGACTGCGCACCCACGTGACGGATGTCGTGGCCACCATCGAGTCAGAGGACCTGCGGGACGTCATCCTTGTGGGTCACAGTTACGCGGGCCTGGTGGCGACCGGCGCCGCCGCGCTGGTCCCGGACAGGATCAAGCGGCTGGTGATCCTCGACGGCTTCCTGCCGGAGCCAGGCGAGGTCGCCATCGACCTGCTGCCGGAACGGGCCGCGGCCCACTACCTGGAGTCGGCCCGCGAGAACGGCGGCCTGGTCATTGACCCGCGGCCGCTGGAAAACCTGGGAGTCACCGACCAGCGGATCATCGCGGACCTGTCGCCCCGCCTGACGGCCCATCCCGCCAAGACCTACCTTGACGCGGTGGAACATGGCCTGTCGGACCTGCCGTTCACCGGCGAGTACCTGTTGTGCTCCGGATGGGCGACACCGTTCACCCGCTTCGCCCAGCGGGCGGAGACGGCCGGCTGGCAGGTCGCCGAACTGGATGCGGACCACGAAGTGATGGTGACGAACGCAGAACTGCTGGCAGAACACCTGCTGCAGCCCCAGAAGCACACCGTGCGTGTGGCCGTTTAGAAGGAGAAGCGATGGAATTCCTGGTCCGGCAACAAAACGACATGCCCCCGATGGCTGCAGAAGAGGAAGCCCGCATCAAGTCGGCGGAGCGGGAGTACGCCCAGCAACTGCGCGACCGGGGCATCCTGCGCAGGCTGTGGCGGGTTCCCGGAACCCGCACCGCCGTCGGCTGGTATGAAGCCGAGGACGTGACGGAGCTTCACGACGTCCTGTCCGGCCTCCCCACCTTCCAGTGGCAGAGCATCACGGTCGAGGCGCTGGCCATGCATCCGCAGGAAAAGCTGCTCGCCGCGGCGAAGTCCTCCACTCCCGCGACAGCCTAAGGACCGTCCCCGGGCGGGCCGTGCAAGTAGAAAGCGCTAATCATGACGCAAGTTGAAGTACGTGGAACGACGACGGCCCGGATCCTGGGCCATCCCTTGGATGCCTGGTACGTGGCCGCGTGGGACCACGAGGTCACGCGCACGCCGACGTCGCGCCGGATCGCGGATCGCCCACTGGCGCTGTACCGGACCGAAGATGGCAGGGCGGTGGCGCTGGCCGATGCGTGCTGGCACCGGCTGGCCCCGCTGTCGATGGGCAAGACCGTGGGACGGGACGGGATCCAGTGCCCCTACCACGGCATCGTGTACAACTCGGCCGGACGCTGCGCTTCGATGCCGGCGCAGGAGACGATCAACCCCTCGGCCACGGTGCCCTCCTTCCCGGTGGTGGAGCGCTACCGCTTCGTCTGGGTCTGGCTGGGGGATCCGGCCAAGGCGGATCCGGACCTGGTCCCTGACATGCACCAGATGGACAGCCCGGAGTGGGCCGGTGACGGGGAGACGATCCATACCGCGTGCAACTACCAGCTGGTGCTGGACAACCTGATGGACCTGACCCACGAGGAGTTCGTGCATTCCTCCAGCATCGGCCAGGAGGAGTTGAGCGAGTCCGACTTCGAGGTCACCCACGATGAGAACACCGTCACCGTCTCCCGCTGGATGCACAACATCGACGCTCCGCCGGTTTGGGCCAATTACCTCAGGGACCGCTTTCCCGACTACACCGGTCCGGTGGACCGCTGGCAGATCATCCAGTGGCAGTACCCCTCCACCATCCGCATCGACGTCGGGGTGGCCAAGGCCGGCACCGGCGCCCCGGAGGGGGACCGCAGCCAGGGCGTGAACGGGTTCGTCATGAACACCATCTCCCCGGAGACGGACCGCAGCTGCCACTACTTCTGGGCGTTCATGCGCAACTACCGGCTCAACGATGCTGCCATCACCCGGAAGACCACGCAGGGGGTATCGGGCATCTTCGCCCAGGACGAGGCGATGCTCAAGGCGCAGCAGGAGGCCATCGACGCCAACCCGGACTACCAGTTCTACAGCCTGAACATCGATGCCGGCGGCATGTGGGTGCGCCGGATGATCGAGCGGATGCTGGCGGCCGAGGGTCAGCTGGCGGCGGCGCGGTAGGGCCGCCTTTGCTCCGCTTGCCCGCGCTGCGGCCGTGCAATAATGTCAACAAAATTGGTTGTCAATAATCAGCGGAGGAGCAGTCGTGGCAGCGGAGAGCCTCACGGACACCCAAGCGGTCGTATCCAGGCTCCGGGACGCGATTTCACGCGGAGACCTGGCGCCGAACCAGCGGCTCATCGAGCAGGACATCTGCACCGCCTACAACGCGAGCCGGGCCACGGTGCGGGCCGCGCTGGCCGAATTGGCGACCGAGGGACTGGTGGAACGGATCCAGAACCGCGGTGCACGGGTGCGCTCGGTTCCGGTGTCCGAGGCCATCGAAATCCTCGAAGTCCGCACGGCGCTCGAAGCCATGTGCGCGGCCCAGGCCGCCGCCAAGCGAACGGACGAGGACCGGCAAATGCTCCAGTCCCTGGGTGAGGATATGCGCCAGGCCATCGAAACGGGCGATCTGTACCGTTACTCCGACCTCAACAACCGTCTGCATGAAGCCGTGCTGGACATCAGCCAGCACGGCACGGCCGCCGCGGTGATCCATCGGCTCAAGGGGCAAGTGGTCCGGCATCAGTTTCGGCTCAACCTGCGTTCGGGAGGTCCTGTCGGCTCGCTGGCTGAACACCTGGAAATCATCGATGCCATCTGCGGCGGTGACGCGGATGGTGCCGAAGATGCCATGAAGCGGCATCTGCTCAACGTTGCCGACGCGCTCCGGGAGCGCGCCATGGAGGGGCAGGCCGCCAGCAGCATCTAGGGAGCGGCTCCGCTTCCGTTGCCGTAGCTTCAAAGCGCCAACAGGCGCCGGGACGGCCCACGCCGGCCGGGGAGGCCTTCATGCGGCCAGCCGCCACCCGCGCGCCGCATCATCGGTGCTGCGCCACTGATGTTCCAACAGCGTTACCATGCCGTTCTGCTATGGAACCGATAGCTTTTTAGTCCTGTTTTGGTGGGTGCTGTGCTGCGCATACTTCTGGGAGCGCTCCCCGGAGTGATGCCCGTCACCCACCGAACGAAGGACCACCGCAATGAACCGTGCCGAGACCCGCCGTCCCGCCGCCCGCCGTTGGGCTACGGTCACCACCGTGCTGACCACGGCCACGCTGGCCCTCGCCGGCTGCACCACCGGCAGCGGCAACGCTTCCGCCCCCGAAGGAGGGGCGTCCACGGACACGATCAACACCACGTTCAACGCCGATCCGACGACGTTCTCCCCGCCGCAGGGCCGCAACGCCGACGACTACATGGCCAGCCGGCTCCTGTTCGACACGCTCGTGCGCCGCGGAACCGACAACTCGATCGTCCCGAACCTCGCCTCCGCGTGGGAAGTTACTCCCACCCGGGGCGTGTTCACCATCGGGGAGAACGGCACGTGCTCCGACGGCACCAGGATCACCCCCACCGTGGTGGCGGACTCGCTCAGGAACTTCGCCTCGCCCGACACCAACTCCAACTTCCGCGAACTGGTCTTCGGCCCGGGCAAGACCACCATCACCGCCGACGACGAGGCCGGCACCGTCACCATCGACGTCACCGAACCCTGGGCCGACATGCTCCAGGGCCTGAGCATGACCGCCACCGGCATCGTCTGCCCCGACGGGCTCGCCGACCCCAAAGGCCTGAATGCCGGCACCGCCGACGGCGCCTTCTCCGGCCCCTACGCGCTCGCCGAAAAGCAGAGCGGCGTGAAGTACGCCTTCAAGCTGCGCGAGGACTACAGCTCCTGGCCACAGTACGAGCCGGCCATCGAGGGCGTGCCCGCCGCGACGATCAACGCCTCGGTCAACGCCAATTCAAGTGCCGTCGCGAACGAACTGCTCACCGGGACGCGCGACATCGCCATCATCCGTGGCAAGGACATGAGCCGGTTCGACGGCCAGAAGGGCTTCACGGCCGAGAAGTTCCCCATCGGCAGCATGTTCGCGCTCTTCAACGAGCGCCAGGGTTCGCCGTTCACCGACGCCGAAATGCGCCGCTCCGTCGCCCAAGTCGTGGACCGCAACGCGTTCTCCCAGGCCGCGACCGGCGGCCAGGGCGAGCCCTACTACTCCTTCGCGCACCCCTCGGTGCCCTGCGCCGTGACCGACGCGTCCGCCGTCCTTCCGCAGGACCCGGCCGCCGCTGCCCAAGCCCTCACCGGCGAGAAGATCAAGTTCCTGGGCACGCAGGTGTTCGGTCCCAACGGCGCCGCCAACACCTACGTCTCGGAAGCCATGCGCCAGGCCGGCGCCGACGTCGAACTGCGCAACGTCGACCTCGCCACCTGGTCGACCGATTCGCAGAAGCCCGAAAAGTGGGACATGACGCTCATGGGCGCCATCAACGCCGGCGGCACCATGTACGGCGCACTCTCGGTGCTGATCGGCCCGAGCACCGAAAATGGCGGCCTGAACTGGACCGGCAACGAGAACCCGGAGCTGAAGGCCCTCGTCGCCGATGCCATGGCCGAGGAGGACGAAGCCAAGCGCTGCGGCATCTACAACGAGATCCAGCGGATCGTGGTCGAGGACGCCCACGCCGTCCCGCTCGGTTCCCTGGTCGCCCAGACCACCGCCCGTGAAGGGTTCGCGGTGTCCGTGTTCAACGGACAGCGCGACGAGAGCACCATGCGCATCACGAAGTGAGCTGACCGACCGTGACCACCACCATCGCCACCGAGGCGAGCCGCACCCCCGGCCTCAGGGCCGGACGACGGCGGGGCCCGGCCCAGCACCCCTGGGTGCGGTTCGGGCTCCGCCGGTTCGGCGGGCTCCTGCTGTCCTTCGCCGTCCTGACGGCCGTCACCTTCCTGATCGTCCCCCTGATCCCCGGCGACCCGGCCGCCGTGGCCGCCGGCGACGGCGCAAGCGCCGCCCAGATCGCCCAGATGCGCCAGGAACTGGGGCTGGAGCAGCCCCTAATCGTTCAGTTCCTCACCTACTTCAGCGGCATCATCACGCTGGACCTGGGCACCTCCTTCATCAGCGGCGAAGAGGTTTCCCAGGTGATCTTCTCGCGGTTCCCGTTCACGGCCCAGATCGCACTGCTTGCGATCGTCCTGGTGCTGCTGATCGCCGTGCCGGTCGGCATGGGCGTCGCGATCCTGACCCGCGGCGGCCGCCTCCCTTGGCTGGACCACGGGTTCAACGTCGTGACCGGCTTCATCTACGCCGTCCCCCAGTACGTCATGGGAACCCTGCTCGTCGTCGTCTTCGCCGTGACGCTCGGCTGGTTTCCGGCCGCCGGCGCGGCCACGTTCGACTCCCTGGTGCTGCCCACGGCGGGCCTGATGTTCGGGCCGGCGTGCGTGATCGCCCGCGTGGTGCGGCGGGAAACCGCCGTCGTCCTGGACAAGGACTACGTCCGCACCGCCCGCGGCTGGCGGCTGGGCGCTGCCCGCACCCACCTGCGCTACGTGCTGCCGAACCTGATCACCACCACCCTCACGCTCTCCGGCCTCATCCTCGCCGCGCAGTTGGGCGGCGCGGTGGTCATCGAGACGGTCTTCGCCTGGCCCGGCTTGGGGCAGGGCATCGTCAACGCGATCCTGCAGCGCGACTACCCGGTGATCCGCGGGATCATCCTGGTCCTCGGCCTGCTCGCAACACTCATCATCATCCTGGTCGATGTGGTCCTGGCGGTCATCGATCCGCGCAACCTTGGAGGTGCCTCCCATGATGCCTAGCCCGCTCACGCGGCGGTTCTGGTCCCCGACCATGACCGCCGGCGTCCTGATCCTGGCCGCCCTGATCCTCACCGCACTCCTCGCCCCGCCGCTGCTGCGCGCGGACGCGGACACCCTGACGGCCGACGCGGCCCTGGGCCCGAGCTCCGGCCACTGGCTCGGCACGGACGACTTCGGCCGCGACATCCTGGCCCGCGCCCTCACGGCAACCCGGCTCACGCTGACCATGACCGCCGGCGCCGCGGGTATCTCCGTGCTGGCCGGCATCACGATCGGCTTGGCCATCTGGCTCTCCACCCACCGGGTCCGGGAGGCCGCGCTGCGCCTGCTGGAGACGGCGGTCGCCTACCCCTCGCTGATCTTCGCCCTGGTCATCGCGGCCATCCTGGAGCCCAGTCCGACGTCGGCCGTCCTCGCCATCGGCATCGCCGGGATCCCCTCCTTCGCCAGGATCACGGCGAACCTCGCCTCCTCGATCTCGCACAGCGACTACGTGGTCACGGCCCGACTGCTGGGCGTCAGTCCGTTGCGGATCGCCCTGCGGCACATGCTGCCGAACATGGCCGAACCGCTGCTGATCCTCTCCGCCACCGTCTTCGCCCTGGCGCTCGTGGAGATCTCGGCCCTATCCTTCATCGGCCTGGGCGTGCAGTCCCCGGACTACGACTTCGGCCGCCTGCTCAACGACAGCCTGGACTCCCTCTACACCCAGCCGCTGACCACCGTCGGCCCGTCCGCCATGATCGTCCTCACCGGCCTGTCCATCATGCTCATCGGTGATGCGATGGCCTCCCACGCGGACCCCCGCGGGCAGCGGCGCCGCGCCTCCCGCAAGCCCGAGCGCCACCCAACCGTGACCGTCCCGGCCGGCGACACCGCGCTGGTGCGTGTGGAAAACCTGCGGATCGCCCTCCCCGGCGGCCCGGAACTGGTCAAGGGGGTCTCCTTCGGGATCGAACCCGGCGAGGTAGTCGCGCTGGTCGGCGAGTCCGGCTCCGGCAAGTCCCTCACGGCCATGTGCGTCGCGGGCCTGCCGTCCGACGAACTCGACGTCCGCGCCGACACCCTGCGGATCGGGGACATGAACCTCCTGGCGCGGCCGAACAAATCCCGGCTCGCCCAGGACGTCGGGATCATCTACCAGGACCCGGGATCGACGTTCAACCCGTCCCTGCGCCTGGGCGGCCAGCTCACCGAGGTCTTGCGCACCCACCTGAAGATGGGGAGGGGCCAGGCCCGGCGCAAGATGGCCGAGGCGTTGGCTTCGGTGGAGATCACCCAGCCGCAGCAGCGTCTGCGCCAGCACCCGCACGAACTCTCCGGCGGCATGCGCCAGCGCGCCATGATCGCCGCCTCCATGGCGACCAAGCCCAAGCTGCTCATCGCCGACGAACCGACGACCGCGCTCGACGTCACCGTCCAGGCCGAGGTGCTGCGCCAGTTCCGGCGCATCCACCGGCACGAGGGCACGGCCATGCTGTTCATTTCCCACGACCTCGCCGTCGTCGAGGAGCTGTGCGACACCGTGCTGGTCATGCAGCACGGCCTGATCGTCGAGCGCCTGACCGCGGCCCAGCTGCGGCACCGCGACGTCACCCACCCGTACACCCAGTCGCTGCTCGCGGCGATCCCGACGCTCGACCTCGCCCCGGCCACGGTCGGCGCAGGATCCGCGTTCCAGGAAGGCAGCATGCTCCAGGAAGGTAACACGCGATGAACACCATGGACGCCACCAGCCAGGCGCCAGCGGCCCGCGGGGCGGCCCGCGCGCCCGCAGCCTCCGTGGAGGGCCTGACCGTCACGTTCGGGCACACCGAGGTGCTGCACGGCGTGGACCTGGAGATTCCGGACGGCCGCGTGGTCGGCCTGGTCGGCGAATCCGGGTCCGGCAAATCCACCCTCGGCAAGACCCTGGTGGGCATCAACAAACCCAGCGGCGGCACCGTGCGGATCGGCACCCGGGACCTGTCCACGGTCCAGGGGGCCGAACGGACCGCGATGCGCCGCGAGGTGCAGTACGTCCCGCAGGACCCGTACGCCTCGCTCAGCCCGCGCCGCACCATCGGCCAGACGCTGGCCGAGGCCCTGGACCCGCACCGCGCCGACCCCAAGCGGCACCGCGAGCGCATCGCCGCCGCCCTGGACCAGGTCAAGCTGGACCCGAAGAGTCTGGACAAGTACCCGCACCAGTTCTCCGGCGGCCAGCGCCAGCGCGTCGCGATCGCCCGCGCGCTGATCCTGGACCCGAAGCTGGTCATCGCGGACGAGATCACCTCGGCGTTGGACGTGTCGGTGCAGGCCGAGATCATTAGGTTGCTGCAGTCGATGCGGGGCGAAACGGACAGCGCCATGCTGTTCATCTCCCACAACCTGGCGGTCGTGCAGCAGGTGTGCGACGACGTCGTGGTCATGTACCGCGGATCGATCGTGGAGGCCGGCCCCGTGGATCGGGTCTACCCGAACCCGCAGCACGAGTACACGCGCAGGCTGCTCGCCTCCGTGCCCGGGAGCCCGGGCTTCAGCCTCGACTAGGCTCCCCAGGCACGAAGAGGTGAGCGGTCCACGGCAAACCAGCCGTGGACCGCTCACCCCTTCCAGTTGGCAGGCGGAGCCTGCGTATCAGGCCGTGAGGTCCTTGGCCTTGGTTTCGGGCAGTTTCCAGGCCACGAGGGTGGAGACGGCCAGCAGAACGACGACGTAGACGGTGAAGGCGGCGGGTCCGAACGTAACGGTGCTCCAGGACTGGAGGTAAGGAGCGGTGCCGCCAAAGATGGAGACCGCAATCGCGTAGGGCACGGCTACCCCGACCGTGCGAATGCGGGTGGGGAACATCTCGGCGAAGACGGCGGGAGCGATGGCCAGGTTGGCGCCCATGACGAGCAAGATGGCCGTGGCCGGGAGGAAAAGCGACCAGAAGCTGTCGCCGACCATGGCTGAGAGCGGGGCGAAGAGCAGGATGGGGACGCCCGTTCCGATCACGAGTGCGGGGCGGCGCCCGAAGCGGTCGGAGAACCTGCCCCAGAAAGGCAGGCTCAGGATGAGCACGACGTTGCTGAGCACACTGGCCAGCAGCGCGGTGCCCTGCGGCATGCCGTGGATGGTCACTGCCTGCTGGACCACGGAAACCGACCAGACGTAGTAGCAAACGGTTGCTCCCACGCCGAGCCCGATGACGCGGAAGGCCGACCTCCAGTTGGCGCGGATCTGGGGCCACATCGGTTCCCGGCAGGACTTCGTGGCTTCGAACGCGGCGCTTTCCTGCATCCGCGCCCGGCCGATGAGGGTGAAAAGGCCCAGGAGGGCTCCGATGAAGAACGGGATTCGCCAGCCCCAGGCCTGCATGGTTTCCGCGGGCAGCATCGCGTCCAGCACCACTCCCAGGGCCAGGCCGAGGACGATCCCGCCGGTGCCGGAGACGTAGATCAGCGAGGACCAGAGCCCGCGACGCGCGGCGGGCGCGGTTTCCGCTATGTAGGTTTGCGCGGAGGGCATCTCGCCGCCGTGCGCCAGCCCCTGCAGCAGCCGGGCGGTCAGGAGGACGACGGCGGCCCAGGTTCCGGCGGTGCCGTAGGTGGGCACGAGCCCGATCAGGAGTGAACCGAACGAGGCGAGTCCGACGGTCAGCAGCATGGAGGTCTTGCGGCCGGTGTGGTCGGCGAGCCATCCAAAGAGCCAACCCCCGACGGGGCGGGCCACAAAACCGACAGCGAACACGGCCATGGCGCCCAGGAGCGCGGCGACCGGGTCGGCGGGATTGAAGACTTCGGTGGCGAAATAGACCGCGAAGGCGGAATAGATGCCCCAATCGAACCATTCAAGGGCGTTGCCCATGCCGGTGGCGAAGAGGGTGCGGCGTTGTGCCGGGGTGGCCCGCAAGCCAGCGGGCGCCGGGGCGTTCGCTGCGGGCTGGACATGGAGTCGTGCGCTCATGGAAGTCCTTGGTGGTGTGGGGGAGCGGAAGATGCGGGCGGTTCGGGCGAGGGAATCAGGTGGAGGCGAGCTGGGCGATCCGGGCCAGGGCAAGGTGGCTGTAGAGGGCCGCACCGCTGGCCAGCACCGAGTCGTCGAAGACGGCACGCGGGGAATGGTTGAACTCCCGGGTGTCCCCGGTGAGCGGGGTCGCATCCAGGTTGATGAAGGAGCCCGGGACTTGGGCCAGGACGTCGGCGAAGTCCTCGGACCCGCCCAACGGCCGGGTCATGGCCACATGGCGGTCCTCGCCGAAGAGTTCAACGATCTCGCGTTCAGCGAAAGCTGTGTGGTCGTCCTCGTTGACGAGCACCTGGCCCCCGACGATGTAGTCGATGTCGACCTCCACTGCGTGTGCAGAAGCGATGCCCTTGAGGAGGCGCGGCACCGCCTGCTGCATTCGCTCGCGCGAGGCGTCGGAGTACATGCGCAGGCTCGCGCCGAACTCCGCGGTGTCCGGGATGACGTTGATGGCCTCGCCGGCCCTGACCATTCCGACGGATGCGATGACCGGATCGTGTGCATCGAACTGACGGGTGACCATGGCCTGCAGTCCGGTGATCATCTCCGCCATCACCGGCACCGGGTCCTTGGCCGCATGCGGTTGGGAACCGTGGCCGCCCCGTCCCCGCACCTTGACGAAGAGCGCGTCGGCGGCCGACATCATGACCCCGCGGCGGGTGAGGAATCCTCCGGTGTTGCCACCCGAACTGAAGACGTGCATGCCGAAGGCGGAGTCCACGCGCCTGCCCGATAGCTCAAGGACGCCTTCCTCGATCATCAGGGGCGCACCGGCGAGCAGTTCCTCGCCGGGCTGGAACATGAAGACGACATCCCCGGCGAGGTGGTGGCGGCGCTCGGCAAGGAGGCGCGCCGCGCCCACGAGCATGGAGGTGTGCAGGTCGTGGCCGCAAGCGTGCATCCTGCCGTCGACACGCGAAGAGAAAT
The DNA here is from genome assembly GCF_039540195.1 of Arthrobacter ginkgonis. Classification (NCBI taxonomy): domain Bacteria; kingdom Bacillati; phylum Actinomycetota; class Actinomycetes; order Micrococcales; family Micrococcaceae; genus Arthrobacter; species Arthrobacter ginkgonis. The sequence goes on from NZ_BAABEO010000001.1 coordinate 83,177, forward strand.
CGAGGCCCGACTCTTCCTGAATGGGCAAGGCGTCCATGTCGGCACGCAGCAGGACCGCAGGACGGTGTCCGCCGCTTTTGCCGTGGTCCCGGCCGGCGGTGCCGCGCAGGACCGCTCCGATTGAATTCAATCCCCGGCCCAACGTGATCTCCAGGGGCAGGTCGGACAGCGCCTCGAGAACGGTTTCCTGGGTGCGGGGAAGTTCGAGGCCAAGTTCTGGCTGTTCGTGCAGCGCGCGGCGCAGCCGCACCAGCTCGCCCTGCAGTTCGCGGGCGTCGTCGAGGATCTGGGCAACAGGCAAGGGGTTCTTCTTTCGCATTCGCAAAGGGGGCGTTCCCACAGGGAGAACCATCGGAAAACAGTGTGGGGGGAGTAACACCAATCTCGACTAAAATCGCAGGAAACGCTCAAAACGGGAGACCTGGATCGCGGATTCGTTCACCCGGCACGTGGCGGGGCGTGCAGCTGGCGGTTCCTGCCACGCCGCCGGGGCCGGCGGCGGTTTTCCCACATGTGCGGCCCCGGACAGCCATTGCCGGCTCGGCGGGACGACGGCTTGGAAAGGATCGCCATGAGCGGAGACGGGCTGGAAACCCTGCCCGAAAAGGACCTGGAACTGGTGCACCTTCTGCAGATCGCACCCCGGATCAGTTGGGCGCAAGCGGCGGAGATCCTGGGAGCCCATGCGACGGTGCTGGCCGCCCGGTGGGATCGGCTCACGGCAGCGGGCATCGCCTGGGTGACGGCCCAGCCCACGGCACGCGTCCGGCCTCAGGTGCTTTCGTTCACTGAGCTCGGCAGCCGCCCCGGAGCGCGTGAGCGCGTGATCTCGGCGCTGCTGGAGATACCCGAGGTGATGTCCCTGGACGTGCTGTCACGCAACCACGACCTTGTCCTGACCATCATGGACACATCGCTGGCCCACTTGGTCGAATCCGTGTACCCGCAGCTGACGGAACTCGACGGCGTGACGGGCCTGTCATCGATGGTCTCGGTGGCCATGCACTCGCCCGCGTCGAATTGGCGGCTCCAGTCCCTGGACCGCCGGCAGGTGGAGGCGGCGCAAGCGATCCACCGCGAGCAGGTCCGTAGGGATCCCCACGTTCGGCTGGGCCCGGAGCACGGACCGGTCATCGAACTGCTCCAACGGGACGGCAGGTGCAGCGCCGCGGAAGTCGCACGGGTCACCGGTACCAGCCCCGCAACCGCGCGGCGCAGACTGTCCCGGGTGTTGGCCAGCGACACGGTGTCGCTTCGATGCGACATGGCGCAACCCGCCTCGGGCTTCCCGGTGACGGTCCAATGGTTCACGCGGCTGCCGATGTCCGAGCACACGGCCGCGGCGAAGGCCCTCTCGAGCGGCTTGAACATGCGGATGATCGTGTCGACGACCGGCCGCGCGAATTTCCTGCTGACCATGTGGCTGCCCTCGGCCAACGACCTCTTCGCGGCCGAGCGGAACATTGAGCGGCTCGCCCCCGGCATCGAGATCCTGGAGACTTCCCTGCTGCTGGGATCGCGCAAGCGCCTCGGCTGGATCATCCGCGCGGACGGGACGGCGGACGGCCGCGTTGTCGTTCCCCCGGTTTCCCTGGGCTGAGTTCGGAGGGACACTTCGGAACTCCGTCGCGGCGCCTGCGGGGCGCGCGGAGGCAGGGCGGATTTTGCCTTCCCCGCCGTCTTGCCATGCCGTCCGGGTATGATGAAGCGTGAATTTCCGACGATTGCAGTATTTCTTGGCCGTGGTCGAGGCGGGAACCATCACCGGTGCCGCCGAAAGCCTGCACATCGCGCAACCCGCGCTCAGCCGCCAGATCAAAACGCTCGAGCGCGAACTGAAGCTGAGCCTGTTCGAGACCCGCGGCAACCGCCTGGTGCTGACGCCTTCCGGACGTGCCTTCGTCCCGATGGCGCAGCGGCTCATGGCCCAAACCCGGGACACCCAGGAGGCGGTCGAGGCACTGCGCACCGGAAGCGTGCGAAGGCTTTCCTGCGCCGCCACCGCCGCCTCGATCCGAGGCTTCCTGGCGGCGTTCGTCGCCTCCACCACCCCCGAGGACCCTGCGATCCTCACCCGGGACGTCGGCCACTTCGAACTCGAGGACACGCTGCTGCACGGAACGGACTTCATCGTCACCCCCAAGCCGCCCGGCGCCGGCCTCGTGTCCGTCAAGCTCGGGGAAATCAACCTGAAGGCTTACGTCCACGCAGGGCACCGGTGGGCCCACGAGAGGCGTCGCAGCGTCGGACTGTCCGAGCTGGTGGGCGAGCCGCTGGTGCTGCCCTCGCACCACAGCGTCTCGCGGCACCTGCTCGACGACGCCCTGCTCGCCCAGGGCCTGGCGCTCGGGGAGTACAACGAGTGCGACGACGGGCCGACGATCCTGGCCTTGGCCTCGGCCGGCCACGGCGTCGGCGTGAGCACGGAACTGGCCTCCTTCGACGTCTGGGGCCTGGCGATCGAGCCGCCTCCGCCGGCGGGAGGCACCACGCCGCCGCTGGCCCTGTCCCTGCACATGGCTTGGCTGCCCGGGCATTACGCCGAGTCGACGCTCCGCGGGCTGGCCGGACGGATCGCCGCCGATCTTGCGTTGCACCGCCCCCCTGTGACGGGCGAACGCCCTTCCCCCTGAAACCCTTGGAGGGAACGGACTCCCCGCGGACATGCCGTCAACGCGGCATTCACCGCAAACCATGCCTTTCCGGCATGCTGAGCGGACTTATTATGTATTAGACAGCATGAGGCGCTCCTTCGGATACTGAATCACAGGATCCGACCGCGGAAGGCACCCATGCTCGACACCCTGTTCATCAATGGCACGTTCCACACGCAAGACCACTCACGGCCAACGGCGTCGGCCGTGGGAGTGCACCAGGGCCGCATCGTCTCGCTCGATGACGGGCTGCCCCCCAGCGCCTTCGCCGACACGATCGACCTCGGAGGCGCCGTCGTCGTTCCCGGCTTCAATGACGCCCACTGCCACCTGAGCCACATCGGTGAGGCCGCCCTTCAGGTGGACCTGCGTCCCGGCGTGGTGGACACCATGGACGAACTGCTGGCCGCCGTCGGGAACTTCGCTGCCCAGGCCGCTCCCGGGGCCTGGGTGGTAGGAGCGGGATACAACCAGAACTACCTCAACGACCGGCACCCCACCGCGGAGCAACTCGACGCCGTCAGCCACGGCCACCCGGTCTACCTTGTCCACAACTCCCGCCACATGGGCGTCGCCAACACGGCCGCCTTCGAACTGGCGGGCTTCCCCGGCCGGCTCAACGTGCCGGTGCCCGAGGGTGGCGCCGTGCCGGCGGATTCCGAGGGCCGGGCCTATGGACTGCTGCAGGAAACGGCCCGTGCACTGGTCCAGGACCACATCCCCGCCAAGAATGCGGAGGACGTCGCGGGGCTTGTCGGCGCCGGCTCCGAAGCCGTGCTGCGGCTTGGCATCACCTCGATCACGGAGCCCGGCATCGGCGCCCCGGACCACATCGGCATGTCGCTGTTCGACCTCGCCGGGTTCCAGATCGCCCGCGACCGCGGCCAGCTGGGGGTGCGTGCCACGGTCATGCCGTACCTGACCACCCTCCACCGCATCGGGGAGGCGGCGGTGGACGGCCATCCGCTGTACGGACTCGACCTGGGCCTGCGATCGGGCATGGGAGACGACTTCCTGCGGGTGGGCCCCACCAAGGTGCTCTCCGACGGGTCGATGATCGGGCGCAGCGCCTACATGTGCTGCGAGTACGACGGCGAGCCCGGAAACCGCGGCCTGCTCCAGTTCCCCGAAGACACCTTGCGCGAGCGGCTGCTCGGTGCCCATCTGGCCGGCTGGCAGCTGGCAATGCACGCCATCGGCGACGCGGCGCTGGACGTCGTCATGGACATCGTCGAGGAGGCGCAGGCGCTCGCGCCGCGGCCCGACGCACGGCACCGCATCGAGCACGTCTCGGTCGCCTCCGACGCGCAGGTCGAGCGCATCGCGCGACTCGGACTGGTTCCCGTCCCCCAAGGCACCTTCATCCACGACCTCGGCGACGGCGTGGCGCGGGTGATGGGCGACCGGACGCGAATGACCTACCGGGTCAAGGCGTTCCTCGACGCGGGGATCGAGATCCCCGCCAGCACGGACGCCCCCGTGGTCGGTGCCGACCCGATCTTCAACATCCACTCCCTGGTCAACCGGACGACCGCCTCCGGGGCGGACTTCGCCCCCGAAGAGCGGATCACGGTCGAGCAGGCCGTGCGTTCCTACACCGTGGGCAGCGCCTATGCCGTCCACCAGGAGCGGGACAAGGGCGCGCTGGTCCCCGGCAAGCTCGCCGACTTCGCGGTCCTGTCCGATGACCTCTTCCGCGTCGCCCCCGAAAAGATCCGCGACGTCTCCGTGACCGCGACCGTCGTCGGCGGCCGGTTGGCCGCCGGCGCCTTCTAGTCCCTCCCGTCCGTCCCTTGCCCTTCACCTCCAGGAGCACATCCATGACCAAGCCCCAGCACGCCGGCCAGGCGATCGTCGACTCGCTCGCCCTCCACGGCGTCAAGCGCGTCTTTTCCGTTCCCGGCGAGAGCTATCTCGCCGTGCTTGACGGACTGCACGGCGCCGACATCGAAAACGTGGTCACCCGCCAGGAAGGCGGCGCCGCCTACATGGCCGAGGCCCACGGCAAGTTCACCGGCGAACCCGGCGTCGCCATGGTCACCCGCGGACCCGGCGCCGCCAATGCCTACGTTGCGCTGCACAGCGCCTGGCAGGACGGCACCCCGATGGTGCTCTTCGTTGGCCTGATCCCCGTCGCGGACCGCATGCGCGAGTCCTTCCAGGAGTTCGACCCGAACTCCTGGTTCGGCACCCAGACCAAGCGTGTCTTCGTCCTGGACGAGGCCTCCCGCGCCTCGGAAGTGGTAGCGGAGGCGTTCTTCGCCGCCAAGTCGGGCCGTCCCGGTCCCGTCGTCGTCGGCCTGCCCGAGGACGTCATCACCCACCGCTTCACCGGCAGACTGCACCAGCCCATCAAGGTGTCCGAAGGCGCCGTCTCCGCCGCGCAGCTCGGCTCCCTGACCGCCGCGCTGCAGGGTGCCCAGAAGCCCCTGATCTTCGTCGGGGGCCAGCGTTGGACCCCCGAGGCCGCCGCGGCCATCGCCACGTTCGCCGAGGCCAACAACATTCCGGTGGTCCACGATTGGCACGCCTCCGACCGCATCCCGGCCACATCGCCGGTCAACGTCGGCGAACTGGGCTACGGCCGCGAGGCCAAGCCGGGGGAGATGTTCGCCGAAGCCGATGTGCTCATTTCCGTGGGCACGGTCCCGACCGACGTCCCCACCGACGGCTACACCCTTCGCCAGAACGGCGACGCCGTGAACTTCCTGGTCACCATCGACACCTCGCTGCGCGGCCGCTCCGGGGCCGTGACCGAGCACATCGTCGCCACACCGGTCGCCTTCACCGAAGCAGTCGCCGGCCTGGACCTGGGCCGCGCGGCAGACTGGGACGCCTGGAGGGCCGCGGGCCGTGCCGCCCGCGAGGCCTTCACCGCGCTGCCGGACTACGCCGGGCTTCCGGCCACCCGCGAGGGCACGGCGCGCATGTCGGTCGTCGTTGCCGAGCTGGCCAAGCGCCTGCCCGAGGACGTGGTCACCACCATGGGCGCCGGCAACCACTGCGGCTGGGCCATGCGTTACATCCCGACCAACCGCTACCCGGCCCAGCTCGGCACCCGGAACGGCTCGATGGGCTACTCGATTCCCGCCGCCGTGGCCGCCTCGCTCGAGTCGCCGGAGCGGCCCATCGTGGCCATCTGCGGCGACGGCGAGTTCCTGATGAACGGCCAGGAGCTTGCCACCGCGGCCCAAGCCGGCGCGCCGCTGCTGGCCGTCGTGATGGACAACGGCCAGTTCGGCACCATCCGCTTGCACCAGGAGTCCCACTTTCCCGGCAGGGTTTCGGGAACACAGCTGTCCAACCCCGACTTCGCAGCCTTCGCCCGGGCGTTCGGCGGGCACGGCGAGACCGTCACCAGCGACGACCAGGCGGCCGACGCCGTCGAGCGCGCGCTGAAGGCCGTCATTGGCGACCGCAAGCCCGCGGTCATCCACGTCGTGGTGGACCAGGACATCCTGGTTCCGTAGCTCCGGCACCGATTCCCACCTTCTTCCGAGGAGCAGCATGAGCATCTATGCAGTGACGAACCCCGCCACCGGCGAGGTAGTCAAGAAGTACCCCACGGCCACGGGCCCTGAAATCGCGGAGGCGATCGCCGCCGCGGACGCCGCGTTCAACGGTTTCAAGTTCTCCACCGTCGGGGACCGCGCGGCGCTGCTGCACCGCGTGGCCGACCTCTACGCCGCACGCCGCGACGAGCTGGCCGCGATCATCACCCGCGAAATGGGCAAGCCGATCTTCCAGTCCGGCTTCGAGGTCGACATCTGTGTGTCGATCTACCGCTACTACGCCGACAACGGCGCCAGGTTCCTGGCCGACGAGGAGCTCGAGGTTGCCGCCGGCGGCACGGCCACCGTCCGCAAGCAGGGCCTGGGGGTGATCCTGGGGATCATGCCGTGGAACTACCCGTACTACCAGGTCGCCCGCTTCGCCGCCCCCAACCTCATGAACGGCAATTCCGTCCTTCTCAAGCACGCCCCGCAGTGCCCGGAGTCGGCGTTGGCCATGGAACGGATCTTCACGGACGCCGGCGCCCCGGATGGCGCCTACGTCAACATCTTCGCGACCAACGAGCAGATCGCCGACGTCATCGCCGACCCGCGCGTGCAGGGCGTTTCGCTGACCGGTTCCGAGCGCGCAGGATCCGCCGTCGCCGAGATCGCCGGCCGCAACCTCAAGAAGGTCGTCCTCGAACTGGGCGGGTCCGATCCGTTCATCCTGCTGGACACCAAGAACGTCGACGAGGCCGTGGGCCGCGCCGTGTTCGGCCGCATGGTCAATGGCGGCCAGGCCTGCAACGCCTCCAAGCGGTTCGTGGTCATGGAGGACATCTACGACGAGTTCGTCGAGAAATTCGCCGGCGCCCTGCAGGCCATCGAGCCGGGCGACCCGACGGACCCGAAAACCTTCCTGGGCCCGCTATCCTCGCAGGCCGCCGCGGACAACCTGGACAGGCAGGTGAAGGCCGCAATCGCTGAAGGCGCCGTGGCCCGCACCGGCGGCTCGAAGCTCGATGAGGGCTCCGCCTACTTCCGGCCCACCGTGCTGACGAACGTCACCCCCGAGATGAACGTGTTCCACCAGGAACTGTTCGGCCCGGTCGCCATGGTTTTCAAGGCCACCTCCGAAGAGGAAGCGGTCCGCCTGGCCAACGACACCCCGTTCGGCCTGGGCTCCTCGATCCACACGGACGACGAGGAGAAGGCGCTGCGCATCGCCGGCCAGATCGAGGCCGGCATGGTGTTCATCAACGAACCCGGCGGCACCTCGGCCGAGTTGCCCTTCGGCGGCATCAAACGCTCCGGCGTGGGCCGCGAGCTGGGCAAATACGGCATGGACGAGTTCGTCAACCGCAAGCTCATCCGCGTCAAGAAGTAGGAAGGCACGGCACAGCGCATCGGCTTCCCTTTTCGAGCCGGAGCACCGGGGGCTTCCCGCACGGATCCGTTGGAATTCCGTGGCGGGAAGCCCCCGGTGCGTTAACCGCCGGTGCGTTAGCCGCTGCGCGGTCTTCTGGTGCGGGGCCGGAGAAACCCCGCGGCGGGCTGGGACATCCGGAGTTGGACCGTGTCAGAAAAGCGACGGGCCGGGTTCCCCGTGCACCTGAAATGTGGAAAAGCCCCGCTTCCACGGTGGCAGCCGGGGAAGCGGGGCAGGCGGAGCATGCCCGTGGAGCAGGGCGCAGCGTGCTACCGGGAAGCCAGGGCTTCCCGGAAGACCTCGCCGATGATCGCCGCTCCCTGGCGTATCTGCTCGAGGGTTGGCAGGCAGAAGGACATGCGCATCTTGTTGCGGCCTTGGCCATCCGTGTAGAAGGCGGTCCCGGGGACGTACACCGCCCCGCGCTCGATGCACTCGTACACCAGCTGCTCGGCGTCCAGGCCCTCGGGGAGCGTGATCCACAGGTAGAACCCCCCGGTGGGTGCGTTCCACGCGGTGCCGGCGGGCATGACCGCGGAGAGGGTTTCGACGAGCGTCTGGTACTTCTCGCGGTACAGGGCGCGGTAGGTGTCCAGAGTGTCCCGCCAGGCCGGATCGTCCAGATAGGCGCTCATAAGCAGCTGGGTGAAGACCGAGGGGTTGAGCTGGGCGGTCTCGGAGGCCTTGACCAGTTCCCCGCGGAACGCAGCCGGCGGCAGCACCCACCCGAGGCGAAGGCCTGGGGCGAACATCTTCGAGAAGGAGCCGAAGTAGAAGGTGATGTCCGGGAACTGCGGTTGGATGGCCGGCAGCGTCTGTCCCTCGAATCCCAGCAGGCCGTAGGGGTTGTCCTCGAAGATCAGCAGTCCCTGGTCGCGGCAGATCCGGCCGACCTCGCCTCGACGTTCCACGGAGAGGTTCACCCCACCGGGGTTCTGGAAGTTCGGGATGGTGTAGAGCCCCTTGGCGGTCTTGCCGGCCGCCCGAACCTCCGCGCTGAGCCGTTCCAACTCCGCGGGAATGAGCCCGTCGGCGTCGGAGGGGACATGGACGATCTCCGCTTCATAGCTGGTGAAGACCGCCATGCCTCCGGCGTACGAAGGGCCCTCGGCGAAAACCACGTCACCGGGGTTGATCGTGATGCGCGCGGCGATGTCCAACGCCTGCTGGGAGCCGGCGGTGACGACGGCGTCCGCCGCGTCGGCTTCGATCCCTTCCAGCCGCATGATGTCGACGATATGGGCCCGCAGCTCGGGAACACCGTCGCTGGCACCATACTGGAAAGCCTCCGCGGCACGGCTCTGGAGGATCCGCTGGGCGTCCTCCGCGAGCCGGTCGAAAGGCAACCCTCCCAGATAGGGAGCGCCGTTGGCGAAGGAGATCATCCCGGGGCGCTGGGCGGCACGGAATACCTTCCGGACCTCCGAGGGCTTCGCAGCCCTGACGCGGTCGGAGAGAAAGCACTGGTAGCTCAAGGCCGTGTCCAACGGGACGGTCATGGGATTCCTTTCAGCGGCAAGGGCCGGGTTGTCCTAGCTCCTCAGTGTCGAGCCGGAGGCGGGGGACTGTCCAAGATCAAAAGCCTGCACTGTCCATGCCTCCACGGCATGAAACCCAGTCCGGCTGGAGGGTGGCTTTGGACGCCGGGTATGCCGTTGTTTCCGCGGCGGCGGCTGGCGCCGCCGGGGCCCGGCAGCGGCAGCCGCCGAAGCCGTTGGAAGTTCTTGGGAGTGTATGAGGTTTCGGCATGGATCCTTTCGTTTTTAGGTCTTGGACAGCAGGGTCTGCCGAGCCGCAGGGTGGAAGCAGTTGATATATGGCATGCGTACATCCTCGGAGGAAATTATGGCCACAGTGGATTCGGTCCTGCAGGGACAGCGGCGCCGGCGGGCGACCGTCGGCGCTTTCGTGGGGACCGCGATTGAGTGGTACGACTTCTTCATCTTCGGTACCGCCGCAGCGCTGGTGTTCGGGAAGGTCTTTTACCCGGACGTTTCGCCGGCGGCCGGGGTGTTGGCCTCCTTCGCCACTTTTTGGGTAGGGTTCCTCGCGCGCCCCCTGGGAGGCATAGTCTTCGGGCATCTCGGCGACCGGTTGGGCCGCAAGAACGTCCTGGTGGCCACGCTGTTCCTCATGGGAGGTGCCACCGCCCTGATCGGCGTCCTGCCGACCTACGCGCAAATCGGAGTTGCGGCACCGGTCCTGCTCGTTGTCTTGCGCGCCGCCCAGGGGCTGGCCGTTGGCGGGGAGTGGGCGGGCGCCACGCTGATGGCCACCGAGAGCGCCGAAGAGAGCAAGAAGACCATGGCCGGGACGTGGGTTCAGCAGGGGTCTCCGGCCGGTTCGATCCTGGCCACCATCATGTTCATGATGGTTGGATCCCTGCCCGACGAAGCATTCCTGGCTTGGGGTTGGCGCATCCCGTTCCTCTTTTCGGCGGTCCTCGTGATCGTCGGCTTGATCATCCGCTCCAAGGTCGAGGAGTCGCACGAATTCCTGGAAGCCAAGCAGCACCACGAAGTCGTCAAGGTCCCGGTGGTGACGGTGTTCAAGACCGCCCCGGCACTGGTCTGGCTGGGAGTCGGCGCCTCGATCCTCGGGATCGCTGCAGCCTTCTTCAACAACACCTTCCTGCTTTCGTGGACCACCACCGAACTGGGCATGCCGCGGCAGCAAATCCTGAATGCCCTGTTCATCATCGCGATCGTGCAGTTCATCTGGCAGCCCATTGCGGCCGTCATCGCCGGCAGGATCGGACGCACGCGCGTGATGCTCCTGGCGATCCTGCTTAACCTGGCTGCCGTCGTTCCGCTGTTCCTGGCGATCCTCAGCGGCAACATCGTGTTCCTTGTCCTCATGCTCTGCGTCACTACGCTCGGCGGTGCGGGCTACTACGCCATGCTGGCGAGCTTCCTTGCGGACGCCTTCCCGGCCAACATCCGTTTCACGGGCGTTGCCCTGGCCAACGGGCTGTGCGCATCCATCATCGGCGGCTCGACGCCCCTGATCGCCCAGTCGGTCCTCAACGGCTTCGGCCCCTGGGGCGTTGCCGTCTTCTACGCCGTCCTGGTCACGGCCACGCTCCTGGCTGTCTGGGCGATGAGCCGCAGGACAAGAGGGGCCACAACCGACGCCCCGATCAAACAGCACGTCTGATGCCCCGGGACTCCCAGGACAGCCCGGGGAAGGAGAACATGAGCGAGAGGAAGGATTGCCGTGCGGATTGATGCCGTTTACAGGAATGGACTCTTTTGGACAGGTGACCCGCAGCGCCCGGCGGCGGCATCCGTAGCGGTCCATCAGGGCCGCATCATCGCCATCGATGACCTCGAGGGGATCAACGCCGAACGGGAAATCGATCTCGGTGGTGCCCGGATCGTGCCGGGGCTGCACGATGCGCACCACCACCTCGCCTTCACTGGCCTGCGGCTGTCCACCGTCGATGTGAGACCCTCGCGGGCAGCGACACTGGAGGAGGTGTACGCGGCTCTGGAACGGCGCGCGAAGGAGCTTCCCCAGGACGCGTGGGTCCTCGCGAGCGGATACGACCAGACGTTCTTCGGCGGTCAGCATCCAACCGCTGAGGACATCGACCGTGCCGTCGGCGGCCGGCCCTGCATGCTTGAGCACGTCTCCGGACACATGGTCGTGGCGAGCACCCGCGCCTTCGAACTTGCCGGCTATGCGGGCCGCGAAGGCTATCCGGACATTGACGGAGGCCGGGTCTTCAGGGATGCCCACGGGCGGGCGCAGGGCCTCTTGCAGGAAACGGCGATGGCGCCGATACGTAACATCGCCGGATCGTTCACGGACGCGGACATCGCCCGCCACCTCAAACTCGGCAGCGACCAGGCGCTGGCCTACGGGCTAACAAGCATCACCGAACCCGGAGTCATCGTCGACGGCAAGATGAGTGGCGGCGTCGCCATGCACCACTATCTCGCGGCCGTGGCCGATGAAGTCCTCAAACCGAGGATGACGGTCATGCCGTTCCACTCTGCCCTCCATCCGATCGGCGCCGGGCCCGCAGGATGGCAAACGCTGGACTGGGGAATCCGGACCGGCTTCGGGGACGAACGCCTGCGGATCGGTCCGGTGAAAATCCTCTCCGACGGATCGCTGATTGGGCGCTCCGCCGCGGTGCACGAGTGCTACTGCGGGGAACCGGACAACTTCGGCGTGCTGCAGCTGCCACCCAACGAACTGCGCGAAGCCATCGTCTCCTACCACCGGGCCGGGTGGACCGTGGCCACGCACGCCATCGGGGACCGGGCCATCGACCACGTGCTCGATGCGGTGGAACACGCCCAGCGCGAGCTGCCGCGCACGGTCAGGCACCGGATTGAGCACTTCGCGATCGCGACCAACGAGCAGGTGCACCGGTGTGCTTCCCTCGGCGTGATCCCGGTGCCCCAGGGCGTGTTCATCTCCGACTTCGGAGATGGAATCCTCGACTCCATCGGCCCTGAGCGCTCCGCGGGCACCTACCGGATGCGCTCACTGCTCGACGCGGGCATGGTCGTGCCAGGATCCACCGACTCCCCGGTGTCCGACGCGAACCCCTTGGTATCGATCCACGATCTGGTGAACCGCGTCACCAGCGCCGGGAGGGAATTCGGATTCCACGAACGGGTGACCGTGGAAGAGGCACTCACTGCGTACACCTACGGCTCCGCCTATGCGATAGGCGCGGAAGCCGAGAGAGGACGCATCGCCGTCGGTCAGCTCGCCGACTTCGCCGTGCTGAGCGACGACATCCTGAACGTCGATCCGGCAGGGATTCGAGACCTGCGTGTAACGGCAACTGTTGTCGGCGGCGAGCTGGTCTACGAGCGCAGCGACGTGCACAAATGATGACCGAGACCAGCCGCATGGAGGAATGGCGGAAGGAGATGCCATGAACGACCTTTCAGCTCATCCTTGGAGTCCCGGGGAAAGAGTCGACTTCTTCTGCCGCGTTGGACAGCGTTACACCCCTGCATTCGTCGATGAGGTCAGCCCCGAGCAGGGGCTTGTCTGGGTGGTCGACGCGAACTGCGGGCTTCGTCAGATGGTGCATGTCTCCGACATCGAAGCGCCCCAGAGGGAGCATTAGCCGCCAGTTCCTGAGCGCATGACGGGCGGGGGCCGGCCCAAGCGTACATATCCCTGGCCACGGACGAAACGCCCTTCCGTTGCAATCCCCATTCGGGGCGATCCTGCCTCGAAGAAACAGCCACCTTGGCATGCCTAATTATCCGAATGACTTGCTTCAAATCCTTTGACATGATTTGTTTAACTCATTGGTCCTATGCGTAAACAGCGTTCTGATTCCAGATTTTAGAAAGGTAAGCGACTGTCGTTTTCCCGGCCGGGGAGAACGGCAACCCTTGGTCTAGCCAGCCTCTTTGAGGGGCAGGGTGCAACGATGAGGAGAAACACATGCAGGCAATCCGCAATGACTTCGAAGCCTCCCAGTTCATCGCCTACGTCGAGGGAGAGGTGGCAGGATCCCTGCACTACCAGATCAGGGACGGCCAAATGTGGCTGCTGGAAGTGGACGTGGACCGCCGCGGGCAGGGCGTGGATGTGGCAGATCGGCTTGTCCAAGAGGCCTTGGGCGAGGCCTGCCACAGGCGGCTGGCTGTCCTGCCGCTCTGCCACGAGGCCAGGAGCCACATCCTTGCCCATCCCCGGTATCTCCGGCTGGTGCCGAGCGAGCGGCGCCAGCGCTTGGGGAAATACGAGCCCAAGTTGCGGAAGCGCTCCTCCGGTCGGACCCGCGCGTCGCAGCAGGGAGCCAAGGGCCGCTTCGCTGCGGTGTCGCATCCGGAAGAGGGAGGCAAGGCAGCATGAACGGCAAGCTTGACGTGAAGGTCGGCGTCGACCTTGAAGGCGCCTCCGCAAAGATCGTCGTCCGCGGCAGCGTGGACGCCCGCAACGTCCAAGCGCTGTACTCCTTGGCGCATCGAGCCAATTCGCTCGCCCCTGGGTTCGACATCACCGTCGATCTGACCGCCGCCAGCACGCAACCCGAAGTTCTCGACGAGCTGCAGGAGTGCGCCGATGCGAAGTCCCTGCCCGGACCTGCCGACGGCCGGCGGACCGAGTGCAACTTGCGCATTCTGACCAGTGACGTGGCACAACATACCGCTTCGGGCTGGGCGCTCGCCGTCTAGCGCCAACCGGATGGGTGGCCCGGAACAGTCGACGGCGGCGGTCCAGTACCGCCGTCGTCGACTGCTCGGTTCTGGTGTCGACGGTCAACGCCATCGTGCACTGCCGTTCCGGCGCAAGCCTTCTCGGCCGCATGAGCACGCCTTGCCTAATCTCTCTCCGGGTTCCTAGGTTGGAAGGCGTACTGCTGGAAACTATGCAACGGAGGCAGGACCTGTCATGAAACCAGCGCACGAGGAAACGGACGCCGCGGGAGGACTTGAACAGGTCGCCCGATCCGTCGCGCCGGCCGTCGGCCCATGGGCGGACGCCTTTGGCCGCGCCGGCTCCCGCACGGGCCAGACCATTCTCATCGCTTTGGGCGCGGCCGGGGCGATCTGGCTGCTCCTGCAGGTCAAGGTCGTGGTGATCGCCGTCCTGGTGGCGTTGATCCTCGCCTCGGCGGTCTCGCCCTTGGTGAGATGGCTGACGGCCAAGGGGTGGAGCCACCTCTGGGCGACCGTCGTCGCCTTCCTAGGCATCCTTCTGGTGGTCGGAGGGATGGTGGCCTGGGTGGTGATGGCCGTCCGCAACGAGTGGAACTCCCTGGTCGCCTCCGCCCTTGAGGGCTGGAACGAGTTGCAAGCGTGGATCGCATCCGGCCCCTTGCCCGTCGATGCCAGCACCGTGGATGCGGCCGCCCGCCAACTCACTGAATTTGTTGCCGGCGGCGGCCTCACGCAAAATATCGCGACCAATGCCCTCACCGGCCTCGGCGCGGCCACCGAGTTTCTGACCGGTGCGACGCTGATGGTGGTGATCCTGTTCTTCTTCCTCAAGGACGGGCACCGCATGTGGAACTTCACGCTGCGCTGGTTCCGTGGCGAACGCCGGGCCAAGCTTGCCGAGTCCGTGGACCGGTCCGCCCAGATCCTCGGGGGCTACGTCCGTGGCACCGCCCTCATCGCCTTGGTCGACGCGGTGCTGATCGGCATCGGACTGGCGATCGTCGGAGTCCCCTTGGCGCTGCCCTTGGCAGTGATCGTCTTCATCGGCGCCTTCATACCCATCGTGGGCGCAACGGTCGCGGGCCTGCTCGCCGCCCTCGTGGCGCTGGTGACCAACGGCCCCGTCCAGGCCCTGATCGTCGTCGGCATCGTGGTTCTGGTCAACCAGCTCGAGGGGGACTTGCTGCAGCCCATCGTCATGGGCCGCACGCTCAGTCTCCACGCCCTGGTCGTGTTGCTGGCCCTGACGGTCGGCACCATCGTCGGCGGCATCTTCGGAGCCATCCTCGCGGTGCCCTACACGGCCGTTGGCTGGGCGGTGGTGCAGGTGTGGAGCACCCGGTACCAAGCCGGGCCCGACCCGGTGCTGGGGGAGGACCCCCTTGACCCGAACGACCGGGCGTCGGATAAGGCCACCCGTGCCCAGCGCATGCGATACCGGGCCATACGTTGGCATGAACAGCGTGGCAGGAAGCTGGGCGCCGTCGATCAGGACACGGCCGAGAAGGATCTTGCCCCAGGCGACCATCAAGGCCGGTGATCAAGGCGCCCAAGGGAAGGCGGTCCAGCGCGTCCGTAGGACGCGGTTGCAGCGGCGCCTAGCTTTCCGGTTAAAGGCAACCGGCCGGCGCCCGCGAGTCTAGGGTGCGGGGGCCGGCCGGTTGGTTCGTGGGAGGCGTGGGGTCAGGCGTGGCTCTCGCGGAGCTTGCCCGCCGGTGCGGTCTCCTCGGCGATTTCCGGCGTCGGACGCTGGCGTTCGCGCAGGAAGTACACCAGCACGGCGGCCAGGACCGAGACAGCGGCGAGGCCGAACAGGCCGGGGATGACGCTGCCGGTCTGCTCCTTGATGATGCCGAAGCCGAACGGGGCCACGAAGCCGCCCAGGTTGCCCAGGGAGTTGATGATGGCGATGGCCGGGGCGAGGACCATGGGGTGCAGGCCGGACTGCGGGATGGTCCAGAACAGCGGGGAGGCGCTCTTGAAGCCCATAGCGGCGACGGCCAGGAACACCAGTGCCAGCACGGGGGAGGCAACGGCGGCGGCGTAGGTGCCGCCGGCGGCGACCAGCAGGGCGACGACCAGCAGCGGACGCTTGGAGCGGGCCTTGTCCTGCAGCTTGCCGGCGAAGTACATGGCGATCACGGCGCAGACCCACGGGATGGAGGAGAGGAAGCCGACGGACAGGTCGGTGGTGCCCGGAATCTGGCGCACGATGCTCGGGAGCCAGAAGGTGTTGGCGTAGATCGAGAGCTGGATGGAGAAGTAGATCAGGCACAGCACCAGGATCTGCGGGTTGAGAAGCATCTTCCAGCGGTTGACCTTGGCGCCGTCCTTCACCGTGTGGGTCGCGTCCTCGGCGTCGATGGTGGCGCTGAGCGCGGTCTTCTCAGCCGCGGAGAGCCAGCGGGCGTCGGCGATCTTCGAATCGAGCAGGAAGAAGACGATGATGCCGACGACGATGGAGAGGATGCCCTCGATGCCGAACAGCCACTGCCAGCCGTGGAGGCCCAAGGCGTCGTCCAGGGTCAGCAGGCCGCCGGCGACCGGTCCCGAGATCGCGGCGGCGATGGAGGAGCCCGCGATGAACAGCGCGGTGGCGCGTCCGCGCTGGCCCGCCGGAACCCAGCGGGAGAAGTAGAAGATGACGGCCGGGAAGAAGCCGGCCTCGGCGGCGCCCAGAAGGAACCGGAGCACGTAGAACATGGTCTCGTTCTGCACGAAGGACATGAGGAAGGCGATGAAGCCCCAGCTCACCATGATCCTGGCCAGCCACACCTTGGCCCCGAACTTCTCCATCATCATGTTGCTGGGGAGTTCGAAGATCGCGTAGGCGATGAAGAACAGACCGGCGCCGAATCCGTACGCGGCGGCGCCGATGCCGACGTCGGCCTGCAAGTGCTCCTGGGCGTAGCCGATGTTCGAGCGGTTCAACTGGTTGCAGACCAACATGACCAGCATGATGGGCAGAACCCTGGAGAAGAACTTCTTGGTGGCTGAGGCAACGTCCAATGCGTTGACGTCTACAGGCCGCATACGGGGATCCTTCGGAAATAGGGGAGCTGGTGAACTGGGGCACCCATACATGTGCCGGGTACCACAGCCATCCGGAACCTTACTCACACTCCGCGATGCGCGTCCAAGAGTGAACAGATATGGTTCGATGCCCCGAGGGCATCATTCCACTTCGATCCCGACTGGCGTGCGCCAGCGGCAAACAGAATTCGACGCCGGATCCCGGCATCTGCCGAAATGTGACGCGCGCCCCGCGCCGGAAGGCTGTCCGGCCCTTAAACGGGAGAACCCAAACGGGCGAAGGCCCCAGCTTGGGGGAAGCTGGGGCCTTCTCATCACTCGCACCTTTTGGAGGTGTTTTCAACGCTAGAGGGCCAGCCTGAAAAATCCCGGGGTGCGAGGTGGGTATTGCCCGGCTCGGGGCGCGCTCGCCCTCTGGGCTGCCCCGTTGCGGACCATCAGCGGGGTTAGGCTGTGGCTTGGCCGAAATGCGGCCACTCAACATCGCTCGCATCCGGGGGGAAACCATGTCAGAGAACAATTCGGATAATCCGCAGCCGCAATACCCGGCAGGGGTGCCGCAGGACCCCTACCAAAAGCAGCCGCCCCAGTACCCGCACCAGCAGCAGGCGCCGTACCAGCCGGGCCCGGTGCAGCAGGTGCCGCCGCAGGGCTACGGACAACCGTATCCGAACTACCAGCTGCCTTCCGAGCAGAAGTCGAAGCTGGTGGCCGGCCTGCTCGGCATCTTCCTCGGCGGCCTGGGCATCCACCGGTTCTACCTGGGCTACACCACCATCGGCGTGATTCAGCTGCTGCTGACCGTCGTCGTGGGCATCTTCACCTTCGGACTGGTGGCCCTGTGGGGATTCGTCGAGGGCATCATGATCCTCTGCGGCGCGCAGGTGTTCCGGGCCGACGCCAAGGGCGTCCCGCTGCGCGACTAGCGGGAGCGGTCGGGGCCGGGGAGTGCGACGCACCGTGAGCGTCCCCCCCGGCCCTGAAGCGTGGAATCGCCTCCGGCGGCGGAGAACTGGCTGAGAGGCGTCAGCCCGACGCTCCGGCAGCGGCCTGATACTCGCTACACCTACGGGAACCTAGCGTCGCGGACACATGCCGACTTCAGCGGTCTGCGCCAGTAACAGCCGCGGCATGCCCGGGGATGACCGGGAGGGGCTCGCCTGGGGCCGGGGCAAACATTGATACGAACTTTAAAAGGGGCGGGGAATACCTTGGATCTACTGGGCGGCATGAGCCGCGACGAACTCCACATCTTTTCTTGGGCTGCGGCCGCCGTCTTCGCGCTGGTGGCCGGCGTCTGGCAGTGGCGCAGGCTGCATTGGACCGCGCTTGGCTCCGTCCTGCTCTTCGCGGCCCTCAACGCGGGTGCCGGGATCTACGTCCTGTTCCATTTCGGTGATTCGCGCTGGTCCGCAGGGGGAGAACCGCCGCTGAGCGCTCCGTCGTTTGCCGGGACGCCTCTCGTGGGGCAGTATCTGGTCCCCCTGGACTCCGCTCTGAACGCAGTGGTCGGTGGGGTGAACGAGTTCCTGGCATTCAAGCAGGCAGTTCCCGTAGCGCTGGACTTCCTTGCCGCGTCCGGCTCGGCCCTGCTGGTGTCCTTCCCGCTTGCCCTTCTCGCCGCCGTCATCAGTTTCGTCCGGGCCAGGCGCCGAGCGGCGGCCTTCGAAAAATACCGTGCCACCGTTGATCTGCTCAAAGAAGAGCTTGAGCAGATCAAGCGGCAGATCTCGTCAAAGAATTCCATCGTCTCGGCACTCCCTGCAGAGGACGTGGTCACGGTGGGGCCGTCACAAGTTGCCCGGCGGGTCTTGGAGTGGGACCAGAAATAGCCGTCCCACCGGGGCTATCCAAACCCGGCTTGGGAACCGAATCCAGTACGGGTGGGAAAGCACCACGGGTGAACCCTGCCCATCCAGCGGAGAGGAGACCTCCGCGCGGCGCATCCTCGCGCCGTTCCCGGCCTTACACGGGTGCAGAGACGAGCGAAGGCCCCAGCCTGGGGGGAAGCTGGGGCCTTCTTCATCACTCGCACCTTTTCAGGTGCTTTCAACACTAGAGAGCCAGTCTGCAAGATCCCTGTGTATCACGTGGGAGTTGCCCCGGCTCGGGTGCCCGATTAGAGCGGGCGGATGTTCTCCGCCTGCAGGCCCTTGTTGCCCTGCACCACGTCGAACTCGACCTTCTGGCCCTCTTCGAGCGACCGGTATCCGCTGGATGAGATCGCCGAGTAGTGCGCGAAGACGTCATCGGATCCGTCGTCGGGGGCGATGAATCCAAAGCCCTTTTCGGAGTTGAACCACTTCACTGTTCCAGTTGCCACTTGCAAGCCCTTCGGTATTCATAATCGCCCAGATGGGACCCCTCCAGCCTATGGGCGCTGACTAGGCACGTGCAAGGAAAAAGACGCCCTCCAAAGGAACGGGCCGCCAGCGCACGGCCGGCCCGCCGACATTAGGGTCGACGGGCAGGCCGGGGCGGGCGCGGAAGCGGCCGCTCTACTTCACGCTTTCTGGGCGTTCGGCGCGCAGTTCCGCTTCCTGCAGCTCGGCCAGCTTCGCGTGGCGGAGGAGCTTGAACTCCGGATCCGCCCGCGTTTCCTTGATCAGGGAGATGCCGAGCAGCGCCACGATCAGTGTGAAGGGAAGGGCCGAGAGCATGGCCGCCTGTTGGAGCGCCACCAGGCCTCCGACGACGAGGAGCAGGACGGAGCAGGTGCCGGTGAGCACGCCCCACAGGGTCAGAACGGGCCTGCTCGGGGTCAGGGTGCCCTTCGAGGAGAGCATGCTCAGCACGTAGGTGTTGGCGTCTGCTCCGGAGATGAAGAACAGGGCGACCAGGATGACGGTGACGACGGCGGTGACCTGCGGCAGCGGGAGCTGGTCCAGCATGGCGAAGAACGCCGAGTTGATGTTGGCCGTGGTCGCCTCGCCGATGCCGGCGCCGCCCATGTCCATCTTGATCGCGGAGCCGCCGAAGATCGTGAACCAGATGAAGAAGACCAGGCTGGGCACGCCCAGGACGCCGGCGACGAACTGGCGCACGGTGCGGCCCTTGGAGATCTTGGCCAGGAACACGCCCACGAAGGCGCCCCAGCTCAGCCACCACGCCATCATGAAGTACGTCCACCACTGCATCCACTGCAGCTCATCCCCGGTGGACGGGGTGATGAGGCTCATGGAGAAGAAGTCGTTGGCGTACTGTCCCACGGAGCGGAAGAACAGGTTGGAGATGAAGCTGGTGGGCCCGGCGACGAAGACGTAGATCGCCAGGATCACCGACAGGCCCATGGTGATCTCGCTGATGTACCGGATGCCCTTGTTGACGCCGGAGAGGGCGGAGAGGGTGAATAGGACCGTGATCACGGCGATGATGACGATCTGCACGGGCAGGCCGTTGGGCAGGCCGAAGACGCGGCCCAGGCCCTCGTTGATCTGCGAGGCGCCCAGCCCCAGGGAGGTGGTGGTCCCGAAGAGGGTGGCGATGATGGCGAAGACGTCGATCGCCTTGCCGAACCACCCGTCCACGAGCTTGCCCAGGACGGGCCGGAGCATGGGGGAGACCAGGCCGGGACGGCCCTTGCGGTGGGTGGAGTAGCCGATGGCCAGCCCGAAGACCCCGAAGATGGCCCACGCGTGCGGTCCCCAGTGGAAGAAGCTGAACTGGAGCGCGCGCACCGCCGCGTCCATCGTCTCCGGCTCGGCCGAGGCGTGCGGCGGGACCATGAAGTGGGACATGGGCTCCGCGACGCCGTAGCTGACCAGGCCGATGCCCATCACCGCCGAAAGGATCATGGCCAGCCACGCCCGGGTGCTGTACTCGGGCCGGCTGGTGTTCGAGCCGAGCCGGATATCCCCGTACCGGCTGAGCGAGAGGTAGATCAGCAGGCCGATGCACATCAGCGGAACGACGAGGTAGGCCCAGCCCAAGGATCCGGCGACCCAGTTCATGGTGTTGGTCATGGTGTCGCCGAGGCTGGTCGGGGAGACTGCGGCCCAGAGGACGAAAGCGGCAATCAGGCCCACCGACACCGCGAAGACCGCGCCGGGACGGTTCGGGGAAGGCGTCTTCGAGGAGGACGTCTTCTTCAGGCGGGTGCGGGGCTGGACGGGTGGGTCGAGTTGTTGGACCACGATGTTCTCCGGTTCTTGTCGTCGGAGGCGCCTTGGGGCGCTCCGGACGGGCTTCACAGCTGGGTGAGGTCGTCGCTGTCGTAGAAGCGGCCGGCTTTGTAAACGATCGGGCTGGCCTCGGTGACTTCCGCGTGACGGACGCGGCAGATGAAGACGGTGTGCGTCTTGGCTTGGAACCGTTCGCGGATTTCGGCTTCCAACGACGCCGGCGAGCCGTCGATGAGCGGGCTGCCGTGCGGGCCGGCGTGCCAATCGACCTGCGCGAACTTGTCCGGCTCCTTGGAGGCGAACGTCGCCACGGTCTCGCGCTGCCCGGTGCCGAGGATGTTGATCCCCAGGTGGGTGGCCGAGAACAGGGCGGGGTAGGTGGAAGAGGTCTTCTGGATGCAGACCATCACCAGCGGCGGCTCGAGCGAGACGGAGGCGTAGGAGTTGACCGCCAGGCCCTTGGGCTCGCCGTCGGACTGCGTCGTCACGACCGTCACGCCGGTGATGAACTGGCGGTTGAAGCCCTTCATGACCTGGGGATCGGGCTCGTCGCCGGTCAGGTCGTGCACGACGACCTCGCCCGGGTGCTCCAAGGCATCGCTGAGGTGGCGGACCCCCAGGCTGTGCAGCAGTTCCGAACCGTCCCAGGTCACCTCCTCGCGATCGATGCGCCCGTCGACCAGGGTCAGGTGGTTGCAACCGCGGGTCTCGACCCGGCGCTGGGTGGCCGGGACGCCGAGGTACGGCTGGGTGTGGGTTCCGGTGCTCGTCCAGAAGACGGCGGCGGTGTCTCCCTGCACGACGATCGATTCGATCGTGGTGACCAGGTCGGGGAAGCCTGCCCGTACGGCGAGGATCTCCTCCTGTAGCTGCTCCAGGGTGCTGCTCTGCCCGCTGGCCCGGCTGATGCGGACGTAGCCGGGGGTGACGGCCTCGGTGAGGGCGGCCACTTCGCCGCAGTCCCAGGCGCTGTGCCAAGTGGATGTGAGGCTCTTTTCGAGTTGCTGTTGCATGGCACAAAAACGTAATGCCCATCACAGGCTCCGGTCAATGGTTTGGGGGAAATTCCCCTCAAACTCCCTGTTTCGGCGGTTTTCCGGCGTATTTCGACCATGTGTCTTGACGCACAGCGAGGGCTGCCCCTACGGTTTGTTGTATGCAAGAAGCCGTCGAGAACCTGACCAAGGATGCCAGCGATTCCGAGGGCGCCCTCCTGGACCGGGTGAGGAACCTGGTCCTGAGTGGGCGCTTTCCGCCCGGGGCTCCGGTCTCCGAGGTGCTCCTCGCGCAGGAGTTCGAGGTGAGCCGCACCCCCATCCGGGAAACGCTCAAGCAACTGCAGCACGAGGGACTGGTGGAGATCCGCCCGAAGGTGGGCACGTTCGTCCGCGAACCCACCCGCCGGGAGATCGTGGAGCTCTTCCAGCTCAAGGAATGCCTTGAGGGGATGGCGGCCGGCCTGCTGGCCCGGCGCGGACCGGTTCCCGAACTCGAGATCCTGGAACGCAACGTCGAGGAGTCGGACCAGGCCGCGGCCCACCAGGACGCGGCCCGGTACGCCGAGCTGGTCCACGAGTTCCACCGCACGCTCATCCTCGGATCCGACAACAGCAAGCTGGTGGAGCACTACGACCGGCTGATGAACCAGCTCGCCTACCACCGGCTGGTCCTGCGCACGGCCGAGCACCCGGGACGGATCACCTCATCGACTGCGGAGCACCGGGCGGTCCTGGCGATGATCCGCGCCAAGGACCACTTCGGCGCCGAGGCCGCCATGCGCAACCACGTCTACGCCTCGTCCCGCGAACTGCTCTCCGACGCCCGGACGGCGTCGGACCACACCCTTTCCTAGAACCTTCCGGAACTTCCCCAGCACCACGGCTGCCGGCCCCGCCCGGCGCGAAAGGACAACCATGCGCTTCTCCATCTTCCAGGGCCTGGCATGACCGCCGCCCAGACCCCCGGGATCCGCAAGATCGTCTACTACCAGGAGGAAACCTTCCTGGAGAACGGGCAGGAGCCGGCCGTGCCGGCCGTGCGCGCCGCCGCCGCGGCCGTCCTGGCCAACCCCTGGACCGGAAGCGGGCCCTCGGCCGACCTCGCCTCCGGCTCGGAAAGCGTGGCCCCGCAGTTGGCCCGCGTGCTGAGCGACCGCCTCATCGAGGGCCTCGGGGGAGCGGAGCGCATCGAGGCCTTCGGCAAGGCCGCCATCGTCGGCACCGCCGGGGAGATCGAGCACGGCGCCGCGCTGATCCACACCCCCTACTTCGGGAACCTGGTCCGCGAGTTCCTCGAGGGCAGCTCGATCCTCTGCTTCGCCGACGACCGCGCGGAGGCCGGCCAGCCGCTGGTCATCCCGATGTGGCACAAGACCGCAGCCGCCACCCGCAGCCACTACCAAACCATCACCACCCGCATCGGCGACGGTCCCCGCGCCGACGAGATCGTCATCGCCGCAGCCGCCTCCACCGGCCCGCGTCCGCATCCGCGGATCGGGGACCGCAGCACCGATCCGACCGTTACGTCCGCCATTCTTGAAGGAGCAAACGCATGAGCACCCCGCGCAAGATCTACACCATCGTCGAAGAAACCCTCCTGGAAGGTGGCCGTCCGGTCGAACCCGCGGCGCGCGTCGCCGTCGTTGCCGCCGTCATCCCCAACCCGTGGCACGGCCAGGGCTTCGTCGAGGACCTGAACCCCGGCATCGATGAGGTGGCCTCCGCCATCGGCGAGCTCCTGGCCCCGCGCGTGGTCGAAGCGCTCGGCACCACCGTCGAGGCGTACGGCAAGGCCGCCATCGTCGGCCTCGAGGGGGAGATCGAGCACGGTTCGGCCCTGATCCACACCCTCAAGTTCGGCGACCACTTCCGCAAGGCCGCCTACGCCACCACGCTGCTGCCGGCGGTGGAGAAGCGCGGACCGGCCGGAATCGTCTTCGACATCCCGCTCAAGCACATCACCGACGCCACCATCCGCTCGCACCACCAGAGCATCGAGGTCCGGCTCGCCGACGCCCCGCACCCCGGCGAGATCGTCATCGCGCTGGCCGCCGCGGCGCAGGGACGCCCGCAGCAGCGCCTGGCCCCGCTGAGCACCGAGCAGTGACCATGGTCCAGCCCCTGCCGATCGTCCTGCTCCACGGCGTGGGGCTGGACCACACCATGTGGGAGCCCCTCCAGGCGGAACTCGCCGCGCTCACCGACCGTCCCGTCGTCGCACTGGACCTGCCCGGGCACGGCGGCCAGCCGCCGCTCACCGGCCCGGCCACCCTGGCCGGACTCGCCGCGGACGTCGCGGAACGGATGCCCGGCCCGGCGCACGTGGTGGGCTTCTCCCTGGGCGCGCTGATCGCCCAGCACCTGGCCCTGCACACGCCCGAGTTGGTCGCCTCCCTGACCAGCGTCAGCTCCGTGTGTTCGCGCACCCCGCAGGAGGCGGCGTCCGTGCGGAGCCGGCTGGAGAACGCCCGC
The DNA here is from genome assembly GCF_039540195.1 of Arthrobacter ginkgonis. Taxonomy (NCBI): domain Bacteria; kingdom Bacillati; phylum Actinomycetota; class Actinomycetes; order Micrococcales; family Micrococcaceae; genus Arthrobacter; species Arthrobacter ginkgonis. Next base: position 107,521 of record NZ_BAABEO010000001.1, read on the forward strand.
CATGACTTCCCCGGAAGCGTCGAGGCGTCCATCGGGCGCTGGTACCCGGAAGATTCCGGGGTCGACGGCGGGACCGTGGCGGGAACGCGGGACACCCTGCTGGCGAACGTCGAGGAGTCCTACCTGTACGCCTACGAGGTCTTCGCGACCGCCGATGCCGAGATCGGCCCCGAACTCGGCCGCATCTGCCTCCCGTCCCTGGCGGTCACCGGCGAATTGGACCCCGGTTCGACGCCGGAGATGTCCCGCCGGCTCGGCCGCGCGATCCCCAACTCCAGGACGGTCATCGTTCCCGGGGCGCGGCACATGCTGCCCGTCGAGCAGCCGCGCGAGCTCGCCCTGACCATCCACCGCTTCATCGAAGAATCGAGCCGAGAAAACCATGAGTGAGCGCTACGACCACTTCATCAACGGCCGCACCGCGGCCCCGATCCGCGGCGAATACTTCCCCAGCTCCAACCCTGCCACGCTGGAGGTCCTCTACGAGGCCGCCCGCGGCACGAAGGAGGACGTGGACGCAGCCGTCGAGGCGGCCGGCCAGGCCTTCGACAACCCGCTGTGGCGCGACCTCTCGGCGACCAAGCGCGGGCACCTGCTGCGCCGCCTGGGCGACCTGGTGGTGGAGCACGCCGAGGAACTGGCCCGGATGGAGACCCAGGACAACGGCAAGCTCCTGCGCGAAATGCGCGCCCAGCTGACCACCCTGCCCGAGTACCTCTACTACTACGCCGGGCTGGCCGACAAGGTCCAGGGCAGCCAGATCCCCACCAGCAACATCCAGGTGCTCAACTACACCCAGCGCGAGCCGCTCGGCGTCGTCGGAGCGATCACCCCCTGGAACTCGCCGCTGACCCTGACCACCTCCAAGCTCGCCCCGGCCCTCGCGGCCGGCAACACGCTGGTCATCAAGCCCTCCGAATACACCTCCCGGACCGTCCTGCGCCTGGCCGAACTCGCCACCGAGGCCGGATTCCCGGACGGCGTGATCAACGTGGTTACCGGCTACGGGGTCGAGGCGGGCGCGCCCCTGGTGGACCACCCGAAGCTGGCCAAGATCTCCTTCACCGGATCGACCGCCACGGGATCCTCCATCGCGTCCTCGGCGGCCGCGCGCTTCATCGGCTGCACCCTGGAACTGGGCGGCAAGAGCCCGAACATCGTCTTCGACGACGCCAACGTGGACAACGCCGCCATGGGCGTCATCGCCGGCATCTTCGCCGCCGCCGGACAGACGTGCATCGCCGGCAGCCGTGTCTTCGCCCACCGCTCCGTCTACGACGAGCTGCTGGAGAAGGTCGCCGAACGGGCCCGCAGCATCGTCATCGGCGACCCGATGCTCGAGGCCACGGAGCTGGGCCCGCTCGCCTTCGACGCCCAGCAGCAGAAGGTGAACTCCTACGTGGAACTGGGCGTCTCCGAAGGGGCCACCGTGCTCACCGGCGGGTGCCGTCCCGACGTCGCACTGCCCGGCTACTTCTACGCACCCACCGTGCTGACCGACGTCAACAACGACATGCGCGTCACCCGCGAGGAAATCTTCGGACCCGTGGCGGCCATCATGCCCTTCGACACCGAGGACGAGGTCCTGGCGCTGGCCAACGACACGCAGTACGGCCTCGCCGCCGGCGTGTGGACGCAGAACCTCTCCCGCGCCCACCGCATGGCCCGGCGCCTGGAGGCGGGCACCATCTGGGTCAACACCTACCGCGCCATGTCCCCGATGTCCCCGCGCCAGGGGTTCAAAAACAGCGGCGTCGGGATCGAGCACGGCCTCGAGTCCATGCACGAGTACACGCGCCTGAAGAGCGTGTGGATCAACATCGATGAGGGGCCGGTCGCCGATCCCTTCATCATGCGCAGCTAAAGGAGAGCCCCCATGCCGCTGATTGACGTATCCATCGCCGAGGGGCGCAGTCCCGAGCAGTTGCGGGCCCTCGTCGCGGCCCTCCACCGCGCCGCGGAGGAGTCCGTGGGCGCGCTCCCGGAGAACACCACGGTGATCATCCGCGAGGTCCCCACCACCCACTGGTCCAAGGCGGACCAGACCATCGCCGAACGGCAGGCCGCAGCCCAGGCGGGTGCACCCACCCGCGCAGCGCCGGTCGAAACCACCGCAGAATACAGGAGCCACTAATGCGCTTTTCCCTCTTCGTCCACATGGAGCGCTGGGACGAGAGCGTCTCACATCGCGAATGCTTCGAGAACCTGACGGAACTCGCGCTCATCGCGGAGGCGGGCGGCTTCAGCACCGTCTGGATTGGTGAGCACCACTCGATGGAGTACACCATCTCTCCCAGTCCCATGCCCCAGCTCGCCTACCTGGCTGCACGCACGTCGAAGATCCGCCTGGGTGCCGGAACGATCATCGCCCCCTTCTGGAACCCGATCCGTGTGGCCGGCGAAACGGCGCTCCTGGATGTCATCAGCAACGGCCGGGCGGAAGTGGGACTGGCGCGAGGCGCCTACCAGTTCGAGTTCGACCGCCTCATGGGCGGCATGTCCGCGGTCGACGGCGGCAAGCACCTGCGCGAGATGGTGCCGGCCGTGCGCGCGCTCTGGGAAGGCGACTACGCCCACGACGGCGAGGTCTGGCAGTTCCCGACCTCGACCAGCGTCCCCAAGCCCATCCAAAGGCCGACCCCGCCCATGTGGATCGCCGCCCGCGACATCTCCTCGCACGAGTTCGCCGTCGCCAACGGCTGCAACGTGATGGTCACGCCGCTCATGAAGGGCGACGAGGAGGTCGAGGACCTGGCGCACAAGTTCGACACCGCCGTGGAGAACAACCCCGGCGTCCCCCGCCCGGACCTCATGGTGCTCCGCCACACGCACGTCCACCCCGCGGACGAGCCCGACGGATGGCGGCGTCCGGCCGAGGGCGTCCAGAAGTTCTACCGGACGTTTGATGCCTGGTTCGGAAACAAGACCACTCCGAAGAACGGCTTCCTCGAGCCCAGCCCTGCCGAGAAGTTCGACGGGCGGCCCGAGTTCACGCCGGAGTCCCTCCATGAAACGGCGATGATCGGGACGCCCGATGAGGTGATCGAGCGTCTGCGCCACTACGAGGCACTGGGCGTCACCGAGTTCAGCCTCTGGTCCGACAACAGCCTGACCCACGAGGAAAAGAAGCGCTCGCTGGAGCTCTTCATCGAGCATGTCGTGCCGGCCTTCCAAGAGCAGTCCGCACCAGCGCAGTCCGCACCAGCGCAGCCCGCCTCGGCGGCACGTTGATGTCCACCGGCCGCCCCGCAGGCAAACGCGCCTGCGGGGCGGCCGCTTTCGTGTGGGCAGGGGCAGGGGCTTGGGGGAAGGGCAGGGCCGGCGGGTGATCCCCATCCCGCATCGGACGATCCACGGATGGTATTGGACCACGGTTCTCCCGCTTCCTAGCTTGGGAAGCACCCCTATGAAGGAGAATCGTGACCCGCTCCCACGACGCCATCCGCAGCGTCAAGCTCTCCAGCGTGACTTTGCCGCTTTCCACCCCGATCTCCGATGCGAAGGTGTTCACCGGCCGGCAGAAGGCCATGACCGAGGGGATCTTCCTCTTCGCTGAGATCACCACCGAGGACGGCCGCGAGGGGATGGGCTTCAGCTACTCCCTGCGCGCGGGTGGCCCGGCCCAGTACGCCCACGCCGTGGAGGTGGCCGACGGGCTGATCGGGGAGGACCCCAACGACATCGCCCGGCTCTACACCAAGCTCATCTGGTCCGGCGCCTCCGTGGGCCGTTCCGGCGTCGCGCCCCAGGCCATCGCCGCGCTCGACACGGCCCTGTGGGACCTCAAGGCCAAGCGCGCCGATCTTTCGCTGGCCAAGCTGCTCGGAGCGCACCGCGACTCCGTGCGGACCTACAACACCTCCGGCGGCTACCTCAATTCGACCCTGGAGGAGGTCAAGGAGAAGGCCACGCAGTCGCTGGAGGCGGGGATCGGCGGCATCAAGATCAAGGTGGGCCTGCCCGACGGGCGCGAGGACCTGCGCCGGGTCGCCGGGGTGCGCGAGCACATCGGCGAGGACGTCCCCATGATGGTGGACGCCAACCAGCAGTGGGACCGCACCACCGCCCTGCGCATGGGACGCAAGCTGGAGGAGTTCGGCCTGACCTGGATCGAGGAACCTCTGGACGCGTACGACGCCGAGGGCCACGCGGAGCTGGCCCGCTCGCTGGACACGCCGATCGCCACCGGCGAGATGCTCTCCGCCGTCCCGGAACTCGAGCGGCTCATCACCGCCCGCTCGGCCGACATCCTGCAGCCGGACGCCCCGCGCATCGGCGGCATCACCCAATTCCTGCGCGTGGCCACCCTGGCGGACCAGGCCGGACTGGACCTTGCCCCACACTTCGTCATGGAGATCCACCTCCACCTGGCCGCCGCCTACCCGCGCGAGGCCTGGGTGGAGCACTTCGACTGGCTGGAGCCGCTCTTCGACGAGCGCGTCGAGATCGCCGACGGCCGGATGATCGTCCCCACCCGGCCGGGTCTCGGCCTGACCATCAGCGACCAGGCCCGCGCCTGGACCAAGGACACCGCCGTCGTCGGCCGGCTCTGACCGCGGCCGCCCGGCCGGGCCGGCAGGTGTTCTGGCTAGTGTGCCCCGATGGCCACGGCCAGATCCGCCGCATGCCGGGCAGGCCGGCGTCGACCCTCACGTGCCTATCTACCCTTGACGCGTCCTATATCCAGCTAGCGGGTCGCCTTGGCGGCGACGATGAGCCGATTCATGAGCTGGTGCAGCAGGGTTAGTTCCTCCCGGGACATCCCGAGGCGGCGCATCATTTCCACGGGCACCTGCAGTGCATCCTGGCGCAGGATCCGCCCGCGCTCGGTGGGGGCGATGGCGAGGGTGCGCTCGTCCTCCGGCTTGCGCTTGCGCTCCACATAGCCCGAGGCCTCGAGGCGCTTGATCAGCGGGGACAGCGTCCCGGGATCCAGCTGCAGCAGGGAGCTCAGTTCCTTGACCGAGAGGGGAGCGTTCTCCCACAGGGCCAGCATGACCAGGTACTGCGGATGGGTCAGCCCGAGCGGTTCCAGCACCGGCCGGTAGGCGGCAACCACGCTGCGGGACGCGACGGACAGCGCAAAGCACACCTGCCGTTCCAACGCCAAGGCGTCGATGCTTTCGTCCTCCACCGGTCCCATCCTTTCTCGTGTTTGCCGCTACCGATCTTCTCACCTTTGCGTGGTGGGGGTTGTGTGCCCGCGGACCAGCGTCTTTGTTGGTGCACCAATTGTTTGCGTACCATGTAACTACCGACGCTTGCTCGCGGGCCCTATGGGGGCCGCCGACGAAACGAGAACCATGAACCCCGACACTCCCTTGCCGATCGTTGCGGACACCACGGGACTCACCCGCGGCTACAGGTTCCGCTGGGGCCTTCAGTACCTGGGCTTTTCGATCTTCGGCCCGGCCGACCAGCGCGTGGAGAACAGCCCCAAGGAACGCCTCAAGTGGGAGCGGGCGCGCAGGGTCCTGCGCGCCTACGAGGAGTCGGGGCAACAGGCGCCGGCGGAAGTGGTGGAAACGGCCAACCGCTGGTGACTCTTCGCCGGCGGGGCTGGCTCGACGCCGGCGAAGAGGCGCCGGCCGCTGCGTTGGGTCCGTCCGAGCCCTGAGAGTCCAAGGCATTAAGGTCCGAGGCATTAAAGAGAGAAGCCCCAGCCTTGGGGGGAGGCTGGGGCCTTACTCTCATCACTCGCACCGTGTGAGGTATTTATAAAGATAGCGAGCGAGTCTGCGAACAACCTGAGCGCCGGATGGGAAATCGCACAGGAACTCCGGCTCCGGGGGAGCGGGGCGACACCGGCCCGCATTAGGTGGGGCCCTCTTCGTCCTCGGGCGGCATGAAAATGGACTCGATGGGCTGGTTGAAGAGGCGGGCAATGCGGAAGGCCAAGGGCAGGGAGGGGTCGTAGCGGCCCGTCTCCAAGGCGTTTACCGTCTGCCGCGAAACGCCGAGCTGGTCCGCAAGCGCCCCCTGGGTCCAGCCGCGGCCCTCACGCAGCTCCCTCAGGCGGTTGTTCATTGCCGTCCCACAACGGCGCCGGTGGCAATCCATCCCAGCATTCCCGCGCCGTAGACGATCCACCCCATTCCCGTCAGGCCGAGCCCGGCGATCTCCAGGAAGCCCACCGTCACGGAGGCGACCATGGCCACGGCGAAGCCCCCTCCGAGCGACTGCAGCAGAAGGAACCGCTGGTAGTCGTCGATCCGCCGCACATGGCGCAGGACGGCCCGCACCATCCACAGGGCGGGGATCACCGGCAGGACCGCCCAGAGGAATCGCCAGGGGCTGCTGCCGTCCAGGTCTCCCCAGAGCAGCACGGCGGTGAGCACCACCGCATAGCCGGCCATGCCCGGCCAGAAGTCGAGGTGGTAGGCGCGGGAGATGCCGCGGTCTCTCTCGCTGCGATCCTTCTTGTCAAGCTTGCTTGTCATGCCTCCATCGTGGGGCGGTCTTTCGCGGATGTCAAGGATGCTTGTCATCATCCGGCGTGGTTGGCCGTCTTCCATGGGGGACCTTTTCGGGGAAACGCGGAGGCGGAGGGCGGGCCGCGGCCCGCCCTCCGCCTCACGGACCTGCAGGCTAGGCCCGCTCCAGCTCGATGCGCGAGGAAACGATGCCCAGCTCCGGCATCCTGGCCCCTTCCATCTCGCCGGTGCGGCGGAACGAGGTGGTCCGGGCCAGCAGTTCCTCCAGCGCGATGCACAACAGCAGGCGCGCCATGGGGGCACCCGGGCACCGGTGGCGTCCGCGCCCGAACGCCATGTGGTCATGGACGTTGGGCCGGTCCAGCCTGAACTCGTCCGGGTCCTCGAACACCGAGGCGTCCCGGTTGGCGGACGCGTAGGTCAGGGTGACCGGCTCGTTGGGCAGGATCTCCCGGCCCAGGACCGTTACCGGTTCGACGACGGTGCGCGCGAAGCCGCGGTACGGTGCGTAGAGGCGCAGGAACTCCTCCAGTGCTTCCGGAATGAGCTCCGGATTCCGCCGCAGCCTCTCCTGGAGTTCCTGGTCCTCGCCCAGGTGCGCGGCGATGGACCCGATGACGATCGGCGGCGCCACCATCCCCACCACCAGCGACTGCCGCAGGGCCCCGACGATCTGCTCCTCGTCCAGGGGCAGGCCGTCGGCCCGCTCGGCCAGCAGGGAGCTGGCCGGGTCCTCGTCCACCGGCCGGGGATTCTCCCGCCGGTCGGCCACGAGCGCCCGGGCGATGCCGTACATCTTCCCGCTCATCTCGTTGACGACGCCGGCGTCCTGCGAGCGCCACGCGCGGACCCAACTGGCCGCGGTTTCGGCCAGCACGGGTGCGGTCTCCGCGTCCAGGTTGAGCCATTCGGTGGTCACCCAGGCGGGGAAGATGGCCCCGAACTCCTGGGCGATGTCGCCGCCGCCGCGGGCGAGCAGCGGTTCGAGGGATTCCGCTGCGTGTTCGCGCAGGCGGGGCTCCAGCCGCTCCAGCCTCCGGCGCGAGAGCGTCGCGTCCAGCGCCTTGCGGAACGGGGTGTGGTCCGGCGCGTCGAAGTTCAGCGGGGGCCTGCGCAGTCCGCGCGGATCGCTGGGCACCACCGCCTTGACGGAGGAGATGAAGGTCCGGTCGTCCATCGCCGCCGCCTTGATCTCCGGGTACGTGGTCAGCGCCCAGAACCCGCCGTACGCGTCGCTGTAGGCCACCGGGCAGCGCTCCCTCAGTTCCCGGTAGAGCGTGTGGATGTCCACCGGATCGTCGGTGGCCGAGGGATCGAAGTCCTGGGTGATCGTTCTGGTGCTCATGCCCGTACCTCTTGGATGGTGTTTGGATCGTTGGTGCTTTGGTTGGTGCCGGCGCCGGGGGAGTCGAAGCGCACGTCCCTGGCCCCGTCCACCAGCGCTGCCCCCTCCACCACCAGCGCGGCCTCCTCCTCCAGGAGCCATCCCTCGCCCACGAGTTCCGCGGCCCGCCGCGCGACGAGCTTCCGGTAGTTCTCCGCGGACCCGTAGCGTTCCAGGAGGACCTCGTCCGGGAAGGGGAGCACGTGCGGGTACAGCCACCCGCGCGACTGGCCGTCGGCGTCGTCCGCCGTGGTGCTGTGCGGCACGTAGGTCGCGGCCGGGACGTCGACGTAGGTCGAACGGACGCCGCCGACGGCGTTGCAGTCCGCGTCGCGCTCCAGCGGACGGGCCTCGGGCCACGGGGCGCGGAGCCCGGTTTCCGCGAAGGGAATCCGCTCGGCGCGCGGGGCCGGCGTGCCCTCGGCCACCCACCGGTCCAGGTGCTCGTACGCGGCACGGGCGGCGAATTCAAGCGGGAAGGTGCTCCACTGCTCACGGATCGGGGTGGCGGGGCGCCGGTGCCGCAGCGCCACCTCGTCGCCCGGCCATCCGGTGCGCGGGCGGTAGGACGAATGCCCGGAACCGGCCACCTGGTACAGGCGGTACGGGTCCTGGGGGTCGTCGGAGTCGGGGCGCAGCACGCCGGAGTGGGTTTCGGACTCGTTCTCGCTGAGCAGTTCGATCACGGGCACGCCGTACGCGCCGATCGTCCGGCGCGGATCGTCCTCGGGAAGGACGGGGCACCCGTCGCTGAGCGGGGTGTATCCGCCCTCCAGGAAGCCGCCGGAGGAGATTCCGATCAGGTAGCCGTCCACCGCGGGCCCGCCCTCGGGGGTGCGGGATGCGGCGTGGAACCCGTCGCCGAGGAAGACGCGGCAGAACGTGCCGGTCATCGACCAGCCGGTCAGGTACAGGCGGGACACCGCGCCGGGGCCCAGGCCCTCGAAGGCTCCCGCGCGCAGGGCGGTGACGACGTCGGACATGATGCCCCAGCCGAGCCCGTTCGCGGGAAGGGAGAGGGCACCGTAGCGGGCAGGGTCGATGGACTCGGCCATGGTCCTGGCCCAGCCCGCGGCGGTGGTGACCCCCACCCAGGTGTGTCCCTTGCGGATGATCCAGGGGTGCGCCCCGCGCCAGCTCGAATCGTTGGCCGATCCCGGATGCAGGGATTCGCCCACGACCACGCCGCTGGCCGCGGAGGCCTCGGCCGGCCGCCGCACCAGTACGCGAGTGGTGTAGGGCAGGTCCGCCTGGGCCACCTGCCGGCTCCAGTCCGCGCCGTAGGTGTAGGTGTTCTGGGTCCCGGAGACGATGAACTCGTCCTCGACGTAGCCCACCTCCTCCAGGTCCACGCCGTGTTCCTCGCCCACGGCCCAGCCGCTGGTGAACGGGCGGTTGGAGCGCTCGGTGCGCGTCCTGTGCACAATCTTCAGTCCGGGCATGCCGTCCTTCTTTCGCCTCGTTGGTGGTCTAGTTCCCTGTACTCGTTGTCCAAGTGCCCGCGTCCTCCCGCGCCTCGCCGAGCCATCGGCGGGCGTCGGCCTCCAGGTAGTGCCCCCGGCCGACCAGTTCCTTCAGGGTGCGTTCGGCCTCGTCGAGGTAGCCCTGGGCGGATCCGTAGCGGGCCAGGAGTTCGTCCGCGGGAAGCGGGAACTCGTGGCCCCGGTTCCAGTACTTTCCGGAGGAAATGGCGTGGATCCGGGCGGTGGGCTGTTCGACGGCGGGAACCTGCAGGCCTCCGCGCGGGTGGCCGAAATCGTCCCTTGCCAGCGACCCGTCCGGTGCGGCCTCCAGGGGAGCGCAGTCCAGGGGCGGTTCGCCGCCCCGGATCCACCGGATCAGGCCCTCCAGCGCGGCGTGGACCACGTGCGTGTGGGGGAAGCTGCTCCAGCGGGACCGGGCCGGCGGATCCTGGTCCGGGACGGCGTAGCGGGCATCGTTGTGGGCCATCCCGGCCACCTCTATGAAGCGGTAAAACGGGCTGGCGCAGTCGCGGTGGAGCAGGTCGCGCCCCTGGCCGGGAAGGCCCGCCGCGGAGCGGACCGACTCGATCTCCGCCTCGGCCAGGAGCTCGTAGGTCGGAACGGACAGCTCCGCGGGCAGCGGCTGGCCCCCGCTGTGCAGGGGCAGGAACCCGTCCACCCGGCGGGGCAGCTCCCCGCGCGCCACCTTCTCCGCGTAGCGGCGCACCACGCCGCCGGACTGCGAGGCCCCGGCCAAGATCACGGTGGACGGGCTCACGTTCTCCAGCCGTCCGCGGCCCACCGCATCCACCGCCGCGTCGAGGATCCCAAAGAGCAGCGGACTGGTGGCCCACCACTCGCTGGAGAAGGCGTCCGACGCCGCCCGGGTGTCGATCCCCGGCCCGATCTGGGACTTCAGCCCGGTGGTGCGGCCCGGCAGCGACACCCAGCCGTAGCGCTCCGGGTCGGAGGGCACCAGGTAGGTGAGGGCCGGGTGCGTTTGGCAGGCCACCTCCACCCACGCGTGCCCCGCCCGGACCAGTTGCTCGTGGGCGTGCCCCCAGAACGAGCGTCCGCCCCCGAAATGCATGGGTTCGACGACGCACACCCCGCTCGCGGCCTCCGGCGCCGGGCGGCGCACCAGCAGCCGGGTCGCGAAGCGCCCGCCGGAGGCCTCCCCGGCGAACCGGTATTCATCGGTGACGTACCCGTGCCCGGCGAGCCGGTCGGCATAACGGTCAGGGGAGGGGAGGGCAGCGCCGAAGGCCCGCTCCGGATCCGGGAGAAGCTCGATCCTGATGTTCCCGGCGCCGGTGTTTTCGATGCTCACGCCCGCCCGCTCTCGCCGATGGCCCGTCCCCAGGGGTCCTGCCGGGAGGTGGTGACGAATCCGCTCCAGCGCTCCAGCCGTTCCCGGGCGAAGCGGTCGGTGACGTCGAAGCCGTCGTCCCCGAAGTGGAACTGCGCCGGCTCGCCCTGCTCGAAGGCGGGCCAGACTAATCCGCCCACACCGCCGTCGTTCGGGTTGCCCGTGCGCGCAAAGGTGGCCAGGGCGTGGGACATGACCGGGGCGGCCTTGTGGTACGCGGGTTCGTCGACCGGAATCGCGCCCATTCCCACGTTGCGGAAGAAGATAGGCATCTCCGTGCCATGGAAGCTGCCCAGCGGCATGTCCTGGCCCAGCGTGCACCAGTAGCTGTAGACCGGCGCGGTGCCGAAGGCGGCCTTCGCCGCGGCCAGGCGGTGCGTGCGGATCGCGAACTGGTCGCTGAGGATGTCCAGCATGAGGTCCAGCAGCCGGAGGCGGGCCGAATCGCCGGACGAACCCCGGTACGGGCCGCCGGAGTCCCGGTAGGCGTCCAGGACGGCCCGGGCGTCGTCCGGGTGGTTGAACCCGGCGTCGAGGATGCGCAGGACCGTGGCCTCGTCGAGGTCGAAGTCAGGCTCCTGCCAGCGCGGCTGGCCGGCCATGATGAACCTGGCCTCGTCGATGGCCGTTCCCGTCATCAGCGGGATCCCGGCGGCGACGCCGGCCGCCAGGGCCTCCTCGGGGAAGGCCGGCAGGGACGCGGTCCCGGCCACGGGGGCGAAGAGCATGCCGTGGTCGGTCGGCTCCGCGCCGACGCCCAGCTGGGCCTGCACGGCCATGAGGCGCTCGCGGGGGAGCGCCCGCAGGGCGGAGGCGTCGTTCCCGTTGACCCCCAGCAGCGCCAGGGCCCGCTGCGCGATCTCCGTGGCGCGTGCGGGGTCCTTGTAGCCGAACGGCGGGCCGCCGTGCACCACGGCGCGGCTGAACAGGCCCTCGGCCAGGGGCGAGGTGAGGATCGCGGAGACCTTTCCGCCGCCGCCGGAGTGCCCGAAGATCGTCACGTTGGACGGGTCCCCGCCGAAGCCGGCGATGTTGTCCCGCACCCATTCCAGCGCAGCGACAAGGTCCAGCAGGCTCGGGTTGGCCTCGTAGCCCCAGTCGCCCCCGCCCAGTTCGCTCAGGTACAGGAACCCGAGCAGGGCCAGGCGGTGGTTGACGGAGACGACGACGACGTCCTCGGTGCGGGCGAGCTCGGCCCCGTCGGTGTGCGCGGTCAGGCCGCGGCCGGTGAAGAACCCGCCGCCGTGCATCCAGAACAGGACCGGCTTCTTCCCCGTGGTCCCGGGGGTCCACACGTTCAGGGCCAGGCAGTCCTCGGACTGCTCGTGGGACCCGTGGCGGGGCCGCTCCAGCTGGGGAGCCGTGGGGCCGGCGGCGTGCGCGGTGCGCACCCCGGTCCAAGGCTCCGGCGGGCGCGGCGGCAGGAAGCGGTTCTCCCCGCTGCAGGACCCGGCGTACGGGATCCCCAGGAAGGACAGGACGCCCTCTTGGGACAGGCCCTCCACGCGTCCGGAAGCGGTTGCGACGATCGGATTCGCTGCGGTGGGTGTCACGCGACCGTCACCTCCTCCGGGGCTTGCGTGCGGGAAGCCGCCTCGAACGCCCGGCCCCAGGGGTCGGTGAAGGCGGTCGCCGTGATGCCCGCCCACCGGGGGCGGCGCTCGGCCAGCCACGCGTCGGTGACGTCGAAGCCGTCGTCGCCGAACACCAGCTGGCTCGGCTGTGCCGGATCGTAGGCCGGCCACTCGATGCCGGCCACGCCGGCGTCGTTCGGGTCGCCGGTGGCGGCGAACGCGGCCAGCATGCGGCGCAGGACGTCCGACGCCGCGTCGTAGGCCGGACCGGTCAGGCCCGCGGGCCCGGCCCCGACGTTGCCGAAGAACAGCGGCATCTGCACGCCGTGGAAGGTGCCGTTGGGCTGGGAGTGGTTGAGCGTGCACAGGTAGCTGAACACCGGGGCCTGCCCGGAGCGGGCCTTGGCGTCGGCCAGGCGCGCGGTCCGCTCCAGGAACTGGTCGCTGAGGATGTCCGTGAGCAGGTCCACGTTGCGGCCGGCGTCGTAGTCCGCCCGGTAGCGGTCCAAAAGCAGGCCCGCGTCCGCGGCGTTGTCGACGCCGGCGGCGACCAGCCGCTCCAAGGTGGCCTCGTCCAGGTCGAAGGCCGGGTCGAGCCAGTGCGGGCGCGCGTTGTAGACGTAGCGCATCTCGTCGACCGAGGTGCCCGTCAGCAGCGGCACGTCGGCGTTCACTCCGGCCCCGAAGGCGTCCTGCGGCATGGTCGGCAGCGAGGCCGTACCGATCACGGGCGCGAAGCGCATCCCGTGCTCGGTGGGCTCGGAGCCGACGCCGAGCTGGCTCTGGGCGTCCATGATCCGTTCCAGCGGCAGCTCCTGGAGTCGCTGCCGGTCCGCCGACCGCAGCCCCAAAACCTCCAGGACGCGCTGCGCGGTGACGGTGGCGCGTCCGCGGTCCTTGAGCCCGAAGGGCGGGCCGCCGTGCAGGGCGGCCCGGGAGAACAGTCCGCGGGCCGGCGGGCTGGAGAGCAGGCTGCCCACCTTGCCGCCGCCGCCGGAGTGCCCCTTGATGAGGACCCGGGAGGGGTCCCCTCCGAAGGCGTGGATGTTCTCCTGGACCCAGCGCAGCGCGGCCACCAGGTCCAGCAGGCCCGGGTTGGCCTCGTGGCCCCAGTCCTCGCCGCCGAGCTCGCCCAGGTAGAGGAAGCCCGGCAGCGAGAGCCGGTGGTTGATCGAGACGACGACGACGTCCTCGCGCTGGGCGAGGGCCGCCCCGTCGGTCTGCGGCGAGTAGCCGCTGCCGGTCGCGAAGCCTCCGCCGTGGATCCAGACGATCACCGGGCGGCTGCCGTTCAGGCCGGCCGTCCACACGTTCAGCGCCAGGCAGTCCTCGGAGGGCTCGCTGGAGCTGGGACGGCGCGGGCTGGAGAACTGGGGCGCGATCTGCCCCAGCGTGTCCGCCGCGCGGACCCCGGTCCACGGGGTCACGGGCTGGGGCGGGAGGAACCGGTTGGCCCCTCCCGTGGGCGCGCCGTAGCGGATGCCGAGGAAGCGGATGACGCCGTCGGCCTCGTGGCCTTCGAGCCGTCCCGAGTTGGTGGTTGCGATGTGGGTCATGAGGCCGGCTTCCAGGTGAACTTGCCCGTCGGATCGATGAGGGAGTAGTAGCCCGGGAACTCCGGCTCCATGGTCACGTTGTCCACGCCCTTGACGTACTGGACCGAGTACGGCCGCACGACCGGGGCGAACCAGGCCTTTTCTGCGAGCAGCTCGACCAGTTCGGAGTAGGCCTTGCCCTGCTCCTCGTCGGTGGTGGTCTGGACGACCTTGTACTGGGCGTCGATCTCCTCGTCGACGGTGCCGAACGGGTTGGCCAGGACGTCGCGCTGGGTCAGGCCGCGGGCGGAGTTGTAGGCCGGGCCACTGCTCTGGAAGATCACCGCGGGAACCTCGCCGGCGGCGAACTTCTGGTTGAAGGAGGAGATCTCCGACTCCTCGTTGATCTTGATGGTGATGCCGGCGTCGGCCACGGAACTGGCGATCGCCTGGGCCACCGGGCAGGTGTTGAGGTTCTTGCTGCACGTCACCTCGAAGGTGAAGCCGTTGGCGTAGCCGGCCTCGGCGAGAAGCGCCTTGGCCTTGTCGATGTCGTAGCCGTAGTAGCCGTCGAGGGCCTCGTTGAAGCCGGTCTGCAGCGGCAGGCCCATCTGCGAGGTCGGATCGGCGTACTCGTCGCCGTAGAGCGCCGTGGTGATCCCCGCGCGGTCGATCGCGTAGTTGATGGCCTGGCGGACCTTCTCACTGCCGAGCTCCGGGACCATGGTGCCCTCCCGGTCCAGGAGGTAAAGCCCCACCACGCGTCCCGGGGCCGCCAGCACCTCGGCGCCGGCCTTCGCGGCGGCCTCGGCCGTCTCCGGCTTGCCCAGTGCGAAGTCGAGCTGGCCCGAGGAGAGCGCGGAGACGACCGTGTTCGGGTCGGACACGACCGTGACGACGACCTTCTGGTACACGATGCCGTTGGGGTTCCAGTAGTTGGGGTTCGGCACGTAGGTGTAGTGGTCGCCCGTCACCGTGGCGGCGGGATCGAGCTGGTAGGGGCCGGTGCCGATCGTGGCGGCGTCCAGCGAGCCCGGCTTGTCCATCCCGGCGGGAGCGGCGACCAGGCCTGCCGCGTACTGCTGGGACAGGATCACCGGCAGGTCGGGGTTGGGGGAGTCCAGGGTGATCCGCACCGTGGTGTCATTGACGGCCTCCGCCTTGGTCATGGCCGCCAGCATGGAGCTCTGGGTGGCCTTCGCGTCCTTGAAGTAGGCCAGCCACTCGGCGACGCCCTCGGCGGTCAGTTCGGTTCCGTCGCTGAACTTCACCCCGTCACGGATCGTCAGTTCGAACTTCGTCAGCGCGTCGTTGGTGAAGCCCCATTCGGTGGCAAGGCCCGGGACGAGCGTGCCGTCGGGCTGGCGGAAGATCAGCGAGTCGTACGCCGGCGTGTTGTAGATGAGCGAGCCGCCGCCGCCGGACTTGGCCGGGTCCAGGCCCGTGATGGGCGGGCCGTTGAACTGGACGTTGAGGACGTCGGCGTTGCCGGCGGCGGCACCGCCGGCCGTTGCCGTTCCGCCGCCGCCTGCGCAGCCGGCGAGGGCGAGGCTGGCCACGGCCAGGCCGGTGAGGAGGGTGGTGCGGGCGGCGACGGTCCGCCGAGGGGTTGACCACTTCATCGTGAATCTCCTGTTGCTTCCGAAGGTGCGGTGTTCTGAAGGTGCGGTGATTTGGCAGTGCGGTGCTGTGGAAATGTGGTGCTTGGGAAATGCGGTGGGTCGTGAAGGTAGGTGGCTCAGGCGGTGGCGCGTGCCGCGGCGGCCTGGGCGCGGCGCAGGCGCTGGGCTCCCGGGTTGGGCAGCGGCGCGGCGTCGATGAGCGCCCGGGTGTAGGCGTCGGAGGGGGCGTTGTAGATGTCCAGCGCCGGGCCCTCCTCGACAATGCGGCCACGGAGCATGACGTACATGCGGGTGGCGAGATGTTTCATCAGGGCCAGGTCGTGGCTGATGACGAGGTAGCTGATGCCGTGCGCTTCCTGCAGGTCCAGCAGTAGGTTGACCACCTGGGCCTGGATCGACAGGTCCAGGGCACTCGTGGGTTCGTCGCAGACAATCAGCCGCGGCCGCGGCATCATGGCCCGCGCGATGGCAATGCGCTGGCGCTGCCCGCCGGAGAACTCCCGCGGGTAGCGTTCCATGGCGGCCGGCGGGATGCCGACCTCGTCCAGGACCGCGAGCGAGCGCTTGGCGGCCTCCCGGCGGGAGAGCTTCAGGTGCACCACCGATTGGGCGAGGATCGCCGAGATCGGCAGGGCGGGGTCCAGCGAACTGTAGGGGCTCTGGAAGACCGCCTGGGCCCCGGCGTCGACCACGCCGCCGCGGTTCCTGGGGTCGATCGTCTTCCCGTTGACCGTGATCGAGCCTTCGGCGATCGGGGTGAGCCCCAGGGCCGCCATGGCCAGCGAGGTCTTGCCGGAACCGGATTCGCCCACCAGGGCGACGGTTTCCCCGACGCCGACCCGCAGCGAAACCCCGTGGACCACCCGCTTGAGGCGCTTGCCGCGCCCGTACTCGATGGAGACGTCACGGATGTCGAGGGCAGTGATGCCCGGAGCGTCAGTTTGCGTCACGGCGGAGTTCCTCCCAGCGGATGCAGCGGACCTTGCGGCCGTCGTCGGTCGAGGTCAGGGGGATGGGACCGGCGGCGCAGGCCGCCGTGGCGAACGGGCACCGCGACTGGAAGCGGCAGCCTTCCGGCCAGGCGTTGGGGCTGGGGACGCGGCCGGGAAGGGCCGCGAGGCGTTCCCCGGGAACGCCCTGGGAGGGGTTGGCCTCCAGCAGGGCCCGCGAGTACGGGTGGCGCGCGTCGTCGAACAGGTCATCCACGGTGCCGACCTCCACCACTTCGCCGGCGTACATCACCACGCACCGGTCCGCGATGTCCGCAACCACGCCCCAGTCGTGGGTAACGAAGAGGACGGCGAGGTCGGTCAGGGCCTGGCGTTCGCGCAGGAGGTTGAGCACGCCGGCCTGGACCGTCACGTCCAGGGCCGTCGTCGGTTCGTCGGCGATCAGGAACTTGGGGTCCGCGGCCAGGGCCCGGGCGATGCACACGCGCTGGGCCATGCCGCCGGAAATCTCGTGCGGATAGAGCTTCAGCACGTTCTCCGGGTCCCGGATGTCCACCTGGGCCAAGAGTTCCAGCGCCCTGGCCCTGGCCGCCTTGCGGTCCAGGCCGGCATGGCGGCGCAGCGAGTTCGTCAGGATGGTGCCGACGGTCAGGGACGGATCGAGGGCGGCGACCGGCTCCTGGAAGATCATCGAGATGCCGTTCCCGCGCGGGAGGGTGTCGCCGTCGTCGGACAGCTCGTACGTCTTCCCCTCAAAGACCGCGGTGCCGCCGTCGACGTGCGCGCTGGGCGGGAGAAGCCCCGCCACGGCCCGGGCCGTGACGCTCTTGCCGCACCCGGATTCGCCCAGCAGGGCGACGGTCTCTCCGGCGGCGACCTCGAACCCGACGTTCTGGACCACGGGGATGCGGGAGGCGCCGTGGCCGAAGCTCACGGTCACCCCGTCCACCGAGACCAGGGCGTCGCTGGGGCGGGAGGCCCCGCCGCCGGTGGTGGCGGCCGCGAGCCGCTGGTTGGCCACGAGCTTCCGGGCCCGGGCGCTGCGCCTGGTCGCCGGCGGGCCCTGCCACCGCTCGGCGAGGGAGTCGCGCACGCCGTCGCCCACGAACCACAGGGCCAGGGTGGTGAGGGTGATGATGCCGCCGGTGGGCACCAGCATCCAGGGGCGCGTGTGGATGAGTTCGGCGGCGTCGCTGATCAGGTTTCCCCAGGTGGCGGTCGGGGGCTGGGGCCCCAGGCCGAGGAACTCCAGGCCGCTCTGCACCACCACGGCCACGCCGGACACCAAGGTCATCTGCACCACGATCACGCCGGCGACCTTGGACCGGACGTGCTTCCACATGATGCCCAGGTCGCCGATGCCGCTGATGCGGGCGAAGTCGATGTACTGCTCGGCCCGGACGCCGAGCGTGGCGGAGCGGACCACCTTGGCCACGGGCGGGGAGATCAGGATGCCGAAGACCACCATCGCGATGACGATGTTGTGGGGGAAGACCGCCAGCACGGCGAGCAGGAAGATCGTTGACGGGACCGCGATGATGCCGTCGAGGATCGAGCTCACGACCTGGTCGGTCCGGCCGGCCTTGAAGCCGGAGAGGATGCCCACGGGGACCCCGATGGCGAAGGCGACGGCGACAGTCAGCAGCGCCGGGCCCAGGGTGTTGGCGCCGCCGTAGAGCAGGCGGGAGTAGACGTCCCGGCCCAGGGTGTCCGTCCCCAGCCAGTGGGCGGCGGAAGGGCCCTGGCTCGCAGCGGCGAAGTCCGTGGCGTCGGAGGCGTAGGGCGCGATCCACGGCGCCAGGAAGCAGGCGGCGGCGAGCGCGATCAGGAAGAGGGCCGCTGCGACGGCGGCGCCCTTGCGCAGGTACCGCAGGAAGAATCCGGGGCGGCGCTCGCCGGCGGGTTGGGGTGCGGCCACGGAGGCGCCGGGTGCCGCCTCGGTGGCCGCCGGGGTGGTGGTTTGTGTGGTGGACATGCTCACTTCACCTGCACCTTCGGGTTGAGGCGGCGGTAGGTCAGGTCAAGGACCAGATTGACGAGGACAGCCAGGATGGCGAAGTAGACCACGACGCCCTGGATGGTGGTGATGTCCCGTTGGGAGGTGGCGCTGACGGCGATCCCGCCCAGCCCGGGCAGGCCGAAGATCTTCTCGATCAGGACGGTTCCGCCAAGGGACCCGACGAAGTTCAGCCCGATGATGGCCAGGATGGGGGCTGCCGAGTTACGCAGCGTGTGCCAGTAGACGATCGTGCCTTCGCGCACGCCGTCGGCTCGGTGGGCCAGCGTGTATTCGGCGGAGAGGCCGGTCAGCATGGCGTCGCGGGTCTGCTTCGCGATGCCGGCGAAGCCGCCGATCACCATGCTGAGCACGGGCAGCGTGATCGACGTGGCCCATCCGCTGAGGGAGACCGTGGGGCTGACGTAGCCGATCGCGGGGAAGATCGGGAACGTGACCGCGAGCAGGGTCACGACGATCAGGGCGATCCAGAAGTTCGGGAGGGCGCTGCCGAAGACGGCCGCGAAGTCGACGGTCCGGCCCAGCCAGCGGCCGCGGTGGGCGCTGATGCAGCCGACCAGGACACCGAGGAACGCGGAGATCGCAACCGAGGGAATGACGATGGACAGGGTCACGCCGAGCCGCTCGTTGAGGCTTTGGACCACGTCCTGGCCGTTGACGATGGACTTGCCCATGTCGCCCTGGACCGCGTTGACCAGCCAGTGCCAGTACTGCAGCAGGAGGGGTTCGTTCAGCCCGAGCTCCTGCCGGAGCGCCTGGTACTCGGCGGGGGTGGCTTCGGCGCCGGCCAGGATCATGGCCGCGTCGCCGGGGGCGACCCCGATCAGGATGAACGTCACGAAGGAGACGCCCAGCAGCAGCGGAATGCCGGACAGGAGCCGGCGGAGGATGATCTGGGTCATGGCCTCTGGGCCTCTCTGGAGTGGCGGCGCACGTCAGCGCTCCAGGAAGTTGACGTGGCGGCCGCGGCGGATGAAGGTGGCGTCGAGCCCCGCGTCCCGGGTGATGGTCTCGACGTAGTCGATGGACTCCTGGGCCGCGTCGCCGTCCACGGGGACGGGGATGGCGTCGGTGTCGATCAGGCAGGGGATGAACCCGGCCTCGACGATCCCGTCCCGGTCCGCGACGACCCGGGCGATCATGGTGTGCCGCGAGTCGCGCGGGAACGGGAAGGGGGCCCGCCCGGGGTCCGGGCGGAAGAAATCCAGGCTCGGCGCGTTCTTGGGTCGGGGCCGTTTCCCGTGGTGCCCCAGCGGGTCAGACTCCTCCGTGTAGGCGGCGACGAAGTGGTTGATGCCGTGGAAGATGGGACGATCGCGGTACACCTCGACGCCGCGCAGGATGTGGGCGTGGTGCCCGATGACGACGTCGGCGCCCGCGTCGACGGCGGCGTGGGCCAGCGGCTGCTCGTAGAGGGCCAGCCGCGCGTGGACGAAGCCCATGCCCTTGTGCAGGCTCACGCAGACGACGTCGGCCTCCTCCTTCAGGGCGGCGATGTCCAGTTCCATCGCGGCCAGCGACTCGGGATCGAGGCTGGTGAATTCCGCGGGCGCGCTGCCGGGGGAGGCGATGTCGAGTTCGTAGTGGTTGATGATCCGGATCGGGGCGACGCCGGCCTTGACGGTGGTCGCCCACGATTCGCGCGGCCCCACGGCGTTGTAGCTGAGGAAGCCGAAGCGGATTCCGTCGCGTTCGACGATCGCGGGCCGCCGGGCCTCGGCGATGGTCATGCCCGCCCCGGTGTGCTCGATGCCGCGCTCCCGCAGCGCGGCCATCGAGTCGCCGATGCCGTGGGGCCCCTGGTCGAACATGTGGTTGCTGGCCATCGTCATGACGGCAAAGCCGCAATCGGCGACGCTGTCCAGGAAGGCCGGCGGGTTGGCGGGGGCCGGGATGTCGACGACGCAGACCTGCCCGCGGTCCGTGTGCGGCCACTCGAGCTGTCCGATCGCGATGTCGCTGGACCGGAGGATGTCGCGGCTGGGCGCGAAGTAGCGCTCGGGGTTCGGGGCGGAGAGCATGACGTCTCCGACGAAGGCCATTTCAACGGGCATGGGTGGAGCTTCCTTTCACGGAGGCGTTGGCGGAGGCGAAGTGGCGGTCGATGACGTCCCGGACGGACGGCCGGTGGCGCAGCTGCAGCAGGTCAGCGGCCAGCTCCTCGGGGTCCGCGATGGGCCGTGCGGAATGGGCGGAGTTGTCGATGAACTTGGCGGTGAGCGCCGCGGCGTCCAGGGGCGATTCGGCGCTGCCGCGCGGCCGGTCGACGTCCAGGACGACCGTCTGGCCGTCGTCCAGGTGCAGGGTGGTGAGTCCGGAGGTCATGTGTTCCGGACGGTCGCGGTTGGGGTCCACGGTGAAGGAGACCTTCTCGGCGACGGCGAGCAGGTCCGGGCGGCGCAGCTGCTCGGGGGTGAAGGACGCCAGGGTGATGTCTCCGTCCACCAGGGCCAGCGCCACCGTGTAGGGGAGGCTGAACTTCGCGTCGATCGCCAGACGGGGAGCGCGCTTGGCCGCCAGCGGCTCGGCGAGCATGGTGTTGACGGGGGCCCCGCTGAGCTCGATCGAGCGGATGCGTTCCACCTCGACGTGCTCGCGCAGGCGCAGCGCCGCGTCGACGAAGGCGTGGGTGCCGCGGCAGCTCGGCCAGGGCTTGAAGCTGACCTTCGGGCCCCAGAAGGTTTCGCCGAACCCGTCGAGGAGGGCCTCGGCGTCGTCCGCGGCCAGGCCCGCGTAGGCGGCGAAGAAGCCCGCCTTGCCCTCCAGCGGGGCGGCGAAGCCGCGCAGTCCGCGCGCGGCCAGTTCGACGCCGCGGACGGCGGCGTGGCAGGCGAAGGCGTCCCGGACGGCCCGCATGTGCGAGTCGGGGCTGTTCTTGATTTCGCCGCTTGCCGACATCTGGGACAGGGTGAAGGTGACAGCGTCCACCAGCTGCGCGGGCGGGAGGCCGGCGATCAGTCCGCCGGCGAACGTGGCGCCGATGGCCCCGGCCAGCGGCGGGGGATACCAGCCGCGCTGGGCGAGCCGGTCCCCGGACACCGCCGCGATGCGGCAGGTGATGTCGCAGCCGATCGCGATGGCGGCCAGGGCCTCCGCTCCGCTGGCGTCGTGGTGTTCGGCCAGGGCGAGCACCACGGGAATCACCTGGGCGTTGGGGTGTGCGGCCAGCCCGTCCACGGCGTCCTCGAAGTCGAGCGCGTGGGCCGCGGCGCCGTTGGCGAAGGCGGCCGCGGCGGCGGAGGTCCGCAGTCCGGTCCCGAGCACGGTGCTGCGGCCCGCGGCGGCCTCCTCGGCGACCAGCTCGGCGAACGGGGCCACCCCGTCGGCCAGGGTCGAGGCGGCCAGGGTGACGCCCACGGCGTCGAGCAGCGACAGCGATGCCGCGGACAGCGCGGCGGCCGGAAGGGGCGCAGCGCCCAGGGCGGCCACGCGCTCCGCCAGTTCGAGGGTTAGTGCTCTTGCCACGAGTGAACTCCATCGTTATCTCAGGAAACCTGATAAAGAGAGTCACACGGGGAAAAACGATTGTCAACGGTTCGCCCGGACGTAAATTTGTCGCGTATTTTCCGCCCGAGGGGTCGGTAAGGGAGGTCCCCAGGGAGGGGCGGGGCCGCGGGGCGTTACGGGATCCGGAACTGCGGGGAGTGGAGCCGGATGTTGTTGCGGCACGTGCGCAGCGCGCCGAGCAGTGCACTCCGCTCCGTGCCGTCCAGGCCGTCCAGCATCCGGTCCTCGATCGCGGCGATCCGCGCCGCGTGCTCGGTGAGGAAGGCCTGGCCTGCGGGCGTGAGGGAAATGATCAGCCGCCGGCGCCGGGCCGGGTCCTCGCGCCGGGAGATGAAGCCGCGCTGGGACAGGGCGGAGACCAGGTCGGCGGCCGACTGCGGGCGCATGAAGGAGAACCGGGCCAGGTCGGACTGGGTCATGTCCGGCCGCCGCTGCAGGGCGGTCAGGGCGGTGTACTGCAGCGCCGTGACCCCGGTGGGGCGAAGCACCTCGTCCAGGGCGCTGCGGATGCCGGCTTCGAGCTGCTTGATCACGTACATGATCGTGGGTTCGGACGGAAGGGCCTCCCCGGCCGTGAGGGTCTGTTCGGAGCCCCCCGTTGATGCTGTCGGCATGGCGGATCTCCTTTGATTGCTGGCCGGTGTGGGGTTGTTCGCGGGCCCGGTGGCCGGTCCTAGATGGCGGTGCCGCCCCAGGGGGAGTGGGGCTGGGCCAGTTGGGCGAGCTGCTCGTCGTGGCCGGCGATGATCTGCCGGAAGCGCAGGACGGCGTTGGGCGCCAGCGCGTCGTAGATGGCCATGAAAAGCGTCCGGGCGCGCGGCCGCGGCCAGTTGGGCGGCAGCAGTTCGGCGGGCAGTTCGGGATCGATGCTCCGGAACGCCAGCCATTCGCTGGTGAGCATGGTCCGGCGGATCAGCGCCTGGGACGGTTCCACGGCAGCCGTGGTCACCTGGCGCAGGGTCTCCTGGTGCCGGGCGATGAAGTCCTCGTAGGCCGCCGCGAGGCTCTCCAAATCGAAGGCCTGCGCAAGGGCGTCGGGGGTCTCCAAACGCCCCCGCCACCGGGCTCGCATCACGTGCCCCCGGCCCACGTGGAGTTCGTCGAGCAGGGCGAGCGCCTCGGCTTCCAGGTTGCGGGGGCTGATCCACATGCCGTCTTGGAGAACGCCGAAATGCAGGGCCTTCAGCCCGTTGCGCAGGTGCCTCCGCGTGTCCCGTTCCGTCTCCGGGATCGAGTAGCTGACCACCGTCCACTGCCCGTCCCAGTCCGTGAAGTCGGCGCCGAACTTGATGGCGCGGTCCAGCCGTTGCAGCTGGTCCTGGACGATCGGCGAGGGAATGCCGTAGAAGGTGGTGCGGCCCTGCTTCGACTGGGTCAGCAGGCCGGCGGCCGTGAGCCGGCGCATGGCCTGGCGGGAGGCCATCTCGTTGGCGCCGAACTCGGCCAGCAGGCTCACCAGGGCCGCAGAGGGGAGCGGCTCCGAGCGGGCGTACCAGTAGTCGCCAAGGAGGCTCACGAGGATGTGCTGCGAGTCCTTGCCGGTGTGGGGGCGGGGCAGCCGAGACGCGTCGGCGGGCGCCGGGGCCGTGCCGGGCGGAGCGGGATTCTTCATGGGACCACCACCATACGTCGGGGGTGGCCGTGGCGGTTCGGGGAGCGTTTCATCCCGCGGCCTTCATGCTGGCGGCCTCGACGGATGCGGCCCCGACGGCGATGGTGAGGGGGTCGAGCTCCAGGCCGGGCGGGTACGCTCCGCCGAACAGTTCGCTGCCCTCGCCGGTCAGGATCGGGACCAGGGGCGGCCATAGGAGCGTTTCCCCGATCCGGGCCGGGGCGGCCGGCCGCAGCGTGGCCAGCTGGATCCGCCGGTCGTCCGGTTTCCCGGTGGCGGCGGACAGTGACCCGCCCGCGGGCGTCAGTTCGACCGCGGGGCGGTCGACGGTGATGGCGAGCGCGCCGAAGTGGCCGCTGAAGCGGACGGTTCCTCCGAAGCGGAGCGTCCAGGCGTCCGGCCCCGGGTTTGCCGCGGCGGCTGCGGGGAACCGGAACAGGCCGGTGGCGTCGACGTCGGCGCCGTCGGAGATCGCGCAGGTTCCGTCCGCCATCGATGTCAGGTACGCGACGAAGGAGCCCTTGACCCTCCAATACAGCCCGGAGGGGACGTCGCCGGGGATGAGGTCCGTTTCCACGTACCAAGAGTTCCGGTCGTCACTGATTTTGTCAAACATTTATGGGTTCCTATGCTGCCGCTCACACGTATTCCCGAGAGGTGTCCGCCCGGATTTTGGCCCTTCTGATGCGCCCTCCCCTTTTCGCGGATCCCGCCGGCGTGCACCGGGGCCGGCCCTCTGCCGCGCGGGGTCGCGACCGCAGCGACATCCCCTCGGCCGGGCCCTGGGCGCCGGCCGAGGGCGGCAACTCCGTGTCGGGGAGCCCCGTTGGCGGCGCGTTGGAACATAGTGGTGTACCCGGTGGTTGTACTCCGGGTTGGGAAAGGAGAAGCGACCAATGAACGATCAGCAAACGGTGAGTATCGGAGACCTGGATGCGGTGCCCGAGGGAGCGGACAGGTTCATCGTGCGGGACCGGAGCCGGGACCTGGTCCTCGGCGACGTGCGGAAGGCCGACGACGCGCGGTTCGAGGCCCGTAGGGCCGACGGATACTTCGCCGGTGCCTTCAAAACGCTGGCCGAAGCGATGCGGACCCTCGCCGGCGACCGGTAGGCAAGGCGCACGCGCCGAACCCCTGGCGGACTGGCTCCACCGGGGTCGGCGCCATGGCCAAAAGCCTGCGGCACTTCCCGCTCTCTGGCCGAAGCGAAATCAAGGGACTGCTTCACACCCTTGACATGCCCGGGTGCGGGGAGAAGGGTGGGCGGTACGGGACCGTGAGCTCGGCGGGCCGATCTGTCCGGCTGCCCGGCAGCCGATCAAAGGTGATGCCGGGCTGGCCCCCCTGGACAGAGGAGGACCCCTTGCACGTACCGGCCACCCGCGGCCCCGTCTCCGCCGAACTGCTCGCCGCGCTGGGCCGCAACGACTTCGACGCCCCCTTGCCGACGCTGGAGTCGGCGGTGGATGCGGCGCTGCGCGCCACGGACGACATCCTGTACGACGACGACCTGCAGCTGGCGCTGCTCTGCCTCTACGAACTGCACTACTCCGGGATCGAAGGCGTGGACGACCGCTGGGAATGGCACCCCGCGCTGTTGGCCGTGCGCTCCCGGATCGAGTCCGCCTTCGAGGACCGGCTGCGTAGTGGCATTAAGGTCGGAGGCATTGAGGCAGCGGGCGCCGAGTTCGAAGACCGGACCATCTCCAGCGCGCAGGGTGTCGCCGAGGCCCTGTTCCGGATGTCCGAGGGCGGGGACGGACCCTCCGTGTCCGACTTCGTGGCCCGGAAGGCCACTCTGGACCAGGTCCGCGAGTTCCTGGTCCACAAGTCCATCTACCAGCTCAAGGAGGCCGACCCGCACACCTGGGCGATCCCCCGGCTGCCTGGCCGAGCCAAGTCTGCCATGGTGGAAATCCAGGCCGACGAGTACGGCGGAGGACGGGCCGGACGGATGCACTCCGAGCTGTTCGCCCGGACCATGGAGGGCGCCGGCCTGGACCCGGCCTTCGGGCGCTACGTGGACCTGCTCCCGGCGATCACGCTCGCCTCGGTCAACGCCATGAGCCTGTTCGGGCTGCAGCGCCGGCTGCGCGGAGCCATCGTGGGGCACCTGGCCATCTACGAGATGACCTCCTCCATCCCCAACGCCAAGTACGCCCGGGGTTTCCGCCGGCTGGGCTTCGAATCCCCCGTCACTGACTACTTCGACGAGCACGTGGAGGCGGACGCGGTCCACGAGCAGATCGCCGGCCGCGACCTCGCCGGAGGCCTGGTGGAGTCCGATCCGCGGCTGGCCTCCGACGTCTTCTTCGGTGCGGCGGCGGTGTGCCTGCTCGACGAACTCGTCGGGGCCTGGCAGCTCGGCGCCTGGCAGGAGGGGCGCTCCTCGCTGCTCGCGGCGCTGCCCGCCCCGGAGGCCGCATGACCCGGACAAGGGACGGCGCGCCGACCGAAAACGGGCCGGGCGCCGGCGTCGAATACGTGCTGCCGGTGCGCTGGATGGACAACCGGCGGGACGAGGAGCTCACCCGCTACCTGCGCCGGCTGGTCCGCTCGGTCGATGTCACCGTCGTCGACGGCTCGCCCGCTCCGGTGTTCGAGCGCCACGCGCGCCTGTGGGGGACGTGGCTGCGCCACGTGCGGCCGGACGCGCCCCGCGGTGAGGGGTACAACGGCAAGGCGGTGGGCGCGATGACCGGGTTGCGGCTGGCCCGGCACGAGCTGGTGGTGATCGCCGACGACGACGTCCGCTACAGCCGCCGCTCCCTGCGCCAGGTGGTGGACCGGCTCCGGGACGCGGACCTGGTGCGGCCGCAGAACTACTACAGCCCGCTGCCGTGGCACGCCCGCTGGGACACGGCCCGCATCCTAGTCAACCGGGCGTTCGCCTCCGACTACCCGGGGACGCTGGCGCTGCGCCGCTCCAGCCTGCCGGACGGCTACCGGCAGGACGTCCTGTTCGAGAACCTGGAACTCATCCGGACCGTGCGGGCCCGCGGCGGTCGCGAGGAGCGGGCCGACGACGTGTTCGTCGCCCGCATCCCGCCGACCGCCCGGCACTTCTGGTCCCAAAGGGTGCGCCAGGCCTACGACTCCCAGGCCCAGCCCGCCCGGCTCGCCGCCGAGTTGGCATTGCTGCCGGCGCTGCTGCTGCAGTCCCGGCGCCCCGCCGGCTACCTGCTCTGGACCGCCGCCTGCATCGGCGTCGCCGCGGCCGGGCGCCGGCGGAACGGCGGAACCACGGCGTTCGGGGCCTCGGCGCCCGCGTGGGCTCCCTTGTGGGTCGCCGAGCGGGCGGTCACCGCGTGGTCCGCCCTGGCTCTGCGCGCGGCCGGAGGCGTCCCCTACGGCGGCTCCCGGATCCAGGACGCCGCCTCGCCCGAACGTTCCCTCCGCCTCCTGGCAACCGAGAAAGGGGCGAGGCCATGAGCGCTTCCGAAAACACCGAAATCGGCACCACTGAAATCCGCAGCACCGAAATCACCGTCTGCCCGCAGGGGCCGCTGCTGGTCCGCGGGGAGATCGAACTGCGCGACGCCGAGGGCCGGCTCATCGAACCCGGACGCGGGACGGTGGCCCTGTGCCGCTGCGGCGCCTCGGCCAGGAAGCCGTTCTGCGACGGCAGCCACAAGCTCACCGGCTTCGAACGCTCCCGCGGAGAGGCCTAGCCTTCCTGCGCGCGGCGCACCCGCCGTCGTGCCCGATCCGCACGGGAGGCGGGGACGACGCCGTGGTCCCGGGTGCCGGGCGGAACCCCTAGCGGTTGCGCTCGGACTGGTGGTCGCTGCTGCTGCCTCCAACTTCCCGGGGAAGTTCGGTGACCGGGACCAGGACGATGTCCTGGACCTTCCAGTCGAGGTCGATGCACGCGTCCCGGGCCGCCTCGAGCTCTTCCAACGAGGGGCCGCGGCCGTCCCGGGGGACGATGAAGGACTCGACGTGAAGGACGTGTCCCTGGTCCCGGGTGCGGGAGCCGGCCTCCTGGACCCACGGCAGGGACCGCAGATGCCCGTCGATCTTGGCCGAGAGGGGGTGGGGCTCCCCGCTGTCGAAGGTGGTGGCTCGGGTATCCATGAGGTCGGTGATCGCGGCCCCCATGTTCTTGACCCCGTCGCGCAGGATGCTGGCGGCGATGAGCAGGGCGGCGGCGGAATCCGTCCACCACAGGCCGACGCCGATGCCGGCGACGCCGACGATCGTGCCGACCGCGGTCATCCAGTCCGCCTTGTTCATGTCCGCGTCCGCGTACAGGACCTTGTCATGCAGCTCCTTCGCCAGCGACATCTTCACCCGGCCCAGATAGATCGGCAGGGGGATGCTCAGCGCCATCACGCCCATCATCAGCCACCCCAGCCAGACGGTGTGCCCGAACAGCTGCACGGAGCCGATGGAGGGGTGTTCGGCCGTGAACAGGCCGGAGGCCGAATCGAAGACCAGGAAGGCGCCCATGGTGAAAAGGGCGACGCCCGCGACCAGGTGGGCCACGCCGACGGAGCGGTGGTGGCCGTAGGGGTACTTCCTGGTGGGCGGCCTGTTGACGATGCGCACCGCGAGGAGGAACGCGAGGGGCGGGGCCAGGGAGAGCAGATCCTCGATCCATGCGGCCTTCATGGCCTGCGAATTACCCATCACCAGGAACACCAGGGCGATGAACACGGCGAGGAAGCCGAGGGAGAACCACTCGAAGCGGATAGCCTTCTTCAGGCTCTGGGCCTGGCGTTCGGGCAGCTCCGTCCTGCCGAACCGGATGCTCACGGTTGGACCTCCGGCTTGTGCTCGGCCAGGAAGTCCTCGAGTTCGACGAGGAAGGCGTTTTCGCCCGGCCGCGTGGCCATGACGTGCTTGTGCGTTTCGCCGTGCCCGTCCTCGACCTCCGCGTAGGGGGCCGTGACGGCGACCTTCTCCGACCACGGGGTGTCCTTGGTCAGGCCGCCCACGACGAGGTCAAGGTTGCCGCGCTCGAGCTCGTCCACGAGCTTCTGTTCCCCGCCTTCCGACCACTGGATCCGCGCGTTGAGCGTGGCCGCGAACCCGCGCACGAGGTTCGGTTCGATGCCGGCCGGCTCGGCCCCGTCAGGGGTTTCGGTCCACGGAGCGTTGGTGGAGACCCCGACCCGCAGCTGCCCGTCACGGACCCGGTCCAGGGTCCTCTCGGGGTCGGCGGGGAGGCTGATCCCGCACCCGGTGAGAAGACCCGCAGCCAGCACGGACAGTAAGACAAATGCTGCTACGTTCCTCATTGAAACGACCCTAGCCCATGGCCGGGCGGGGTCCGCGAGTCGACGAAGCTTCAGGCGCCGGTCGAATCCTGAGTGCCGTCTGAAAGTTCGGGCCCGCGGGACGCCAGCCCTTTACCTCTCCTCCGGTCCGGGGCAGAGTGGGTGGCCCGTGGTCCGGTCCGGCCTGTGGCTGGTCCGGCTGCCAAACCAGCGAAAGGCAGGGCGCTCCATGTCCGGAAACTTGATAGCCCGTTCCGTCCACGATCTCAGTGCGGCCACCTGGTTCGGTGGTTCCTTGATGGGCGCCATCGGCCTCAACGGCGCCGCGTCAAAAGCCGCCAATACCACCGAAAGGACACTGCTCTCCAGCTATGGATGGAAGAAATGGGCGCCTGTCCAGGCAGCCGCCTTCGGCGCCCACCTCGCGTCCCTCGGCCCCATTCTGGTTGACAACAAGGCCCGCTACGCCGGACAGGAAGGCGTCATGAGGTGGACCTGGATCAAGGCCGGGGTCACCGTGACCGGGGCGGCCCTGACCCTGTATGCCGGCCTGCTGGGACGCAAGGTCGGGCAACTGGCCGAGGAGGGGGCGGAAGGCGCCACCGAGCCCGGTCCCAGCTCCAGCCCCGAGCTCGCCAAGGCCCAGAATCAGCTGAAATTCCTGCAATGGATAATTCCGGTCTTCGCAGGGGCCGTCGTCGTCCTGGGCGCATGGCACGGGGAGATGCAGCGGCCGAAGAACGTCAAGCTCGGTTTCCTGCAGCGCCTCCATTTGGTGGCATAGCCTTCGGCCGGCCCCCGGGCCGGCCGAAGGGAGCCGCAGCACGACGTCGGCAGCGGGCGTGGTGCCGACGTCGTGCTGCGGCGGCTTGGTCAGCTGCGCCGGCGGTGCCAGACGGCGTGGCCGCGGGTCGCGGCGATGGTGAGGACCACGCTGACCAGCGCTCCGTAGCCGAAGATCGTCCCGAAGCTGCCGGTTTCGGCCAGGCCGGCGGTGGCGAAGGTGCCCAGCGAGGCGCCCAGGAACAGCGAGCCGGCGAACAGGGACACGGTCGTGGCCCGCGCCTCGGGCGCGACGTCGGTCGCCCACCCCTGCATCGAGGAGTGCAGGATGGCGTTGGCCGCGCCGATCAGCGTCGCGGTGGCGGTAAAGGAGGCAGGGGAGGCCCAGAGCGCGGAAACCACGAACGCGGCGACCAGTACCGCGCCGCCGCCGGCGATCAGCTGGGTGCGGGTGAAGCCGTGGACGAGGCGGCGCATGGTCCGCGCCCCGGCAATCACCCCGAGCGCGTAGCCGGTGCCGAGGATGCCGGCCAGGCCGATGCCGACCCCCTCGGCCTGCAGGGCGGGGACGATGTAGGTGATTGCGCCGTTGAGCACGGAGCCTTCGAGCATGGCCAGCAGGTACACGGCCACCGCCGAGCCGGTGAAGGCCTTGCGCAGGGCGAACCCGCGGCCGGTCCGGGGCGGGGAGGAGGCGCCGCGCAGCGCGACCAGGATCGCCAGGCACCCCAGCGCCGGCAGGGCGAACACCAACCGCCAGTCGACGAAGACGGCCAGCGCCCCGGCGCCCAGCGTCGCCAGCGTAGTGCCCAGCGAGGAGTAGATCTGCAGGTCGGACAGCCCGCGGGCGCGGTCGATGCCGGTGCGGGTGTCGCCGAGCAGGGTCAGCAGCGTTGGATACAGCGCACCGAACATCAGCCCCGTGAACGCGCGGGCCGCCAGCAGCGGACCGTACGTGGTGAACAGGGTGCTGGCCGCGGCGCCGATCATCGCCCCCGCCAGAGCCAAGCGCAGGACCGTCAGCCGGCCGAACCGGTCGCTGAGCAGCCCCCAGATCGGTTGGCCGACCGCGTAGAGCAGCGAGTAGACGGCGACGAGCCCAACGGCCTGGCCCAGCGTGAGGGCGGTGCTGGCCGCGAGGACCACCAGGATCGGCGGGGTGGCGAATCGGTCGAAGAAGGCCAAGAAGCCGATCGAGCGCAGCACGGAATCGGGCACTCCGGGACGGGCGTCCGGGCGCACTGCGGCATCGGGGGTCTTCGTCATGCATCGTCTCCTTGGGGCTCCCAACCAGCATGCCACCCCAAGGGGCAACCCCGGTTTGCCGGGGACTGCAGGCCCTGCCGTGCCTCAGGAAGTCGGGGGTGGTCGCTTTGCCGGCCGGACCAGGAGGGCGCCGGCCGAGGCGAACAGGGCCGGCAGGTAGAACCAGCCGATGGACGCCAGGCCGAGCACGGCGAAGACCGCCAGCAGAACGGTTGCCGCGAGGGACAGGCCCCTCCATGCTTTCCCACGGAGCAGCAGGGGAAGCCCCGTCAGGAGTACCGGGATCAGCAGCGGCACGAAGATCGCCGGGCCGTTGACCTCAAGCAGGGTCAGCTGTTCGGTTACCCTGCGGCTATCCGGGTCCCTCGATCCTGCTGAAATTGTTTCCGAGGTGTACAGGGGAAGGAACAGGACGGCGAGGCTGGCAGCGATGGCGAGCGCGAATGCCACACCCTGAAGCACTCGTGCCGGAACGGGCCGGTGATCCATGCAAACCCCCAGCGAAGCTGTGTTGATCAAGGAAAGCATGAACCAGGACTTCGGCCCAGTCGACGGCACCCATGGAATCGCCCACGCCTCTGGTCGGGACGTCCTGACCTCATGTTTGGATTTACCTCAGCCTGACGTCAGAAACCTCATGCCAAGTCCGTCAGGTTAGGGTCGAATTGGTCATTCATGGACGAGTGTTTCCGAATCCCTTGGACTTCAACCTGACAGGTTGAGGTATCGGTTGATGGTCTGGGAGAGGTTTGAAGGCGCGGCGAATCGGGAAAACCAAGGAAGGCCCGCACCCTGGGGTGCGGGCCTTCCCGTTCTCAAACCGTTCACTCGTTTGAGTAAGTGAGTGAATGGTGCGCGGTTCGGTGTTCTGGCTGAAGCGAGGTGGACTGGTCGGGTCCGGGTGAAGCGCCTCGAATCCCTCCGGCGCACCGTCGAGAGGACGATACGAAGCCGTGTTTCAGGGCCGCCCAAGAATGCCTGGACCTGGTACCTTCGCCATCACGGCGCGGGCTGCTCGGCCGTTCCCGAGTCCGAGGACACCTCCGGCTCCGGGCTCTGTTCGGTCTCGGGGACAGGCTCCGGGCTCTGTTCGGTCTCGGAGTCAGGCTCGGGGCTCTGTTCGGTTTCGGGGGCGAGGTCCGCTGGCGGGGTGTCGCTTGATGTGTCCGCTCCCGGCTCCTCGGTTCCGGCCGAGTTGCCGTTCCCGCCATTGGGGCTACTGCCGTCCGTAGCCGGGCCATCTTCTCCGTTGGCGCCTTCCTCGACCTGCTCAGGAGCTTCCTCGACGTCCTTGGTCGTTTCGTCTGTTTCTTCTGTTTCGTCCGGGACGGCCGGCTTGCCGCTCAATGCCTTGCCCAGCGTTGTCGTGGGCCCGGTCGCACCGCCGTCGATGCTCGACGTCGACGAGACAAGGCTGGAGATGGGCTGATGGGTCCCGAACTCGACAGCAGTGATGCCGACCATTGCGATAACGAATGCGGCAGCACTGGCCGCCCCGATCTTGATCCAGGTCTTGGGAGTGAACTGCCACCTCACACGGTTGGCTCGAGGCTCGTCGCTCTCGGCGGGAGCGCTGGCGGCCAGCGCGTCGCCGTCGTCGGCGGACAGTGCGCCCCTGCCTCGCAGGGGGATTCTCTGCAAGGCCACGGTGGTGGCCGAACTGAGTGTTCGCGCATAGAGAGCGCCGCCCACTGTGGCAACGATCGAGCCGAGTGCGGCGCCGATCAGCGTCCCGGCAACGCCCAGAAAGGACCCCACCAGGGCAGAGGTCACCGCGGCCAAAGCCGAGCCAATGGTCTGTGTGCCACTCAGTCCGAGGAACGGTTTCGGCTTGTCTTCGGTATCGGATTCTGCAGGCATATTCACACGCAATTCAGTCAGGGAACATTACGAATAGATAACGCTGACTGCCCGCGGCTGGTTCCCGACCGGGCGTATCCATTTCAGGCGCTGCTCACCGTCGGGAAGGAGGATCAGGGCTGGCATCCAAGCACGGCCAGCGGCCGGGGCCGGACCAGGAAGCAGGAGTAGCAGGTGAAGTCGCCCTCGGCCTGCGGGATGACCTGGGCGATGATCTCCTCGGCGATGAACTCCCCGCCGGGGACACCGGCACCGTCCTGGCCGTCATTCGGGCCTGGACTGCCGCGCCCCGATCGAGCACGAGCGGCACCGCCAGAACCCATCCCAAGCAGCCTGAGACTCATTCTTCACGGGGCAATCAATCCCTTGAGCAGCTCACGCTGTGAATCCAACCTTCAGCAGTCCCAATCGATCGATTTTGACCCGACTAGTTCTGGCGTCCGAACTTGGTTGGTTCCGTCGCAGGTCGAGTGCGGAACCCGTCCTCTCGCAACTGAGGGGGATGAACGGATTTTGACCTCTCCAATCAGGGATGAGTGCGGCCCGAAGTGGCGAGGACCAAGGAGGTCATTCCCGTTGGGTTTTGACCCATTGGCGGGCGTCGAGGTCGGCGATGCGGCGGTAGAGGGTGGCGCGGGACATGCCGAGGTCGCGGGCGACGTGGGTGGCGGGTTGGCCGGCGTCGATGAGGCGGCGGGCGTTTTCGATCTGGTTGTCGGTGAAGGCGGGGCGGCGTCCGCCGAGGTCCTGGCCGGCGGCGCGGCGCTTGGTGACGGAGTCGGTGACGCGTTCGCGTTTGATGTCCAGTTCCATTTGGGCCAGGGCGGCCATGACGGTGAAGACCATGGATCCCATGGGGGTGCCGGTGTCCACGTTGCTTCCGCCGAGGTTGAGCACGCGCAGGTTGATGCCCCGGGTCTTGAGCTGTTCGGCGAGGCCGAGCAGGTTCACGGTGGAGCGGCCGAGCCGGTCCAGGGTGGTGATGACCAGGGTGTCGCCTTCGTGGAGGGCGGCCAGGGCCCGGTCGAAGGCGGGCCGGGTGGCGCGGGCACCGCTGACGCCGTGGTCGATGTAGAGGTCGTCCTGGCGGACTCCGGCGGCAATCAGGTCCCTGGTCTGCCGGTCCGCGTCCTGGGCGCGGGTGGAGACTCGGGCGTAGCCGATCAGTTTTCCCACGTGCACCCCGAAAGTGTCTTGCAACCGATGTTCATGACACCAATCCTAGCTGGAGGTTGCAAGACATGGTGGCAAGACAGTCGGCCCCTTGAATTTTCAAGGGCTGAAAAGTGTCTCGCCGGACTGTCTTGCATCCCGTCCGTTGCGAGACAGTGGTGTCTTTGTGCTTCAACCTCAGGGTGGCGGTCTTGCCGGCCATCGCCCGGCTCCGATCGAACTACCCGTGGACCAAGGGGCTTTCGTGGCCCAAGTGCCGGTACCTACACTGAAACCACGTACGAGCAGGAGGCGGGCGTGGAATCACTCGAGAGTGGCAGCGGACAGCCTGTATCCATCCATGTGGACCGCCTGCAGCAGGTGGGTACCGACCCGGCGTCGTGGGTTCCGTCGAGTGAACGCGGCGCGGCTCAGCCCGGAGTGTATGTGGAGTCCTTTACCACCGAGGTGCCTGACGTGCCCGAATTCGAGAAGAGCCTCCCCATGCTGCGGGCGGGCGGCACCGGGCAGGGATGCACCTATATGGGGGTGGCGGAGCCTGCGCCGTCCGCGCCCATGACCTGGGACTGCGACGGCGACGGCGACTGATTGCCGCAGCCTGGCACCTAGGATCCCGCCGGCACCGCACCATGATGTCCGGGCCGGAGATGCGAGTGCGTTGGGCTTGCCCCGTGTCGGAGTGGGTGGCCTGCGAGAGTGTCTCGACAAATTGCCTTGAGAGCCACCGGTTGTGGGACACCGGCGGGCGGTCTTCCTGTGGCTGGAGTCAAGGGGTGGCGGTTGGATTCGTAGCTGTGATCCCCCACGGGGGACCCCCGGGCATCGAGGCAGGAGCGAGGGGCGGCGGCAAGCAAGATGCAGAAGAATAATGTGCTTTAGCATGCGTAAACTAAGGACATGGCCGATCACGGAACCGCTGCCGATTCGCTCCATGCCGCCGCAGCAGCGCGACAGCGTGCGCGGTCCGATTCGCGATGGTTCTCCTGGGCCTGTCTCGCTGCCGGTTTGCTCGCCATCCCCGGCGGAACCGTCGTTCCGTGGGGATGGCCCGCGCGATTTGTCGTGACGACGGCCGTGTTCGCTCTGGCGATCGGGCTTGTCTGGCTGATGGCCAGGAGCGGGGTGACACCCCGCGGCGGCAAGAGGGCGTTCGGCGTGGCGGCTGGCTGCTGGTTTGTCCTGAACGCGCTGGTCGCGGCGATAGGGCGCGACATCGATCATCTTGGCCTGGGCCTCGTCTGTTCCGCCCTTGCGTCGGTGCCTTTTATGGTGGTGGCCGTCCGCTTCGCGCCGCGGAGGGACGGGGTACGATGAAGCACGCGCGCCATGAGTTGGATGCGCTGATCCACTCGCCGGTGCGGTTCTCGATCATGGGCTATCTCCGATCCGTGGACGAGTGCGAATTCAGTGTTTTGCGCGATGCCGTCGACCTTTCCGACTCAAGCCTGTCGCAGAACCTGACCGCGCTGGCCGGAGCCGGCTTCATCACCATCGACAAGCGCCAGTCGGGGCGGCGTGTGCGGACCTGGGTCGCCAGCACCGGCGCCGGGGACCAGGCGCTGGAGAACAACCTGGCGATCCTGCGACGCATTGCCGGAACGGCCGCCGAACAATAGCTCCAGATGCCGCTGTCACGTACGCGCCAAGTGAGCGGCCGATCCCTCAGACATCGGATCCCGCATCCGGGCAATGGGCCGGCGCGGTCCGCGGAGGTCGCCGCCTCGTCGGCCTGTCGGGCACCAGCCTTCGATCGTGGGTAATGCCACCGGGTTGGCGCTCTGCGCGGTCTTCGCCGCGATCTTCTTCCATGTCCTCCATGGAGTGATACGGGCAGGTGTACGGGATGAAATTCCGGCCGCGGACAACACGTCGACGTGAAGACACCCTGGAATCCCAACGGTCAGAAAGATGATGGGTCACACCACGACAGGTCAACACCGAGCCCGACAGCGGATACCTGACCTGCCAAGAACCAATAGAGAATCATAACGGGATGAAAAGTGTCTCGCCGGACTGTCTTGCATCCCGTCCGTTGCAAGACACACTTCCGTTCGATGGTGCCCTCGCAGAAGCCGCCCCAAGCATCTTCGTCATCGGTGACCAGTGACACCGAGCGGTCAAAGAACGCCGCCAGATAAGTGGCGGCGTTCTTGCCGATTTGATTGGCGGCACATGCAGGCGCTGCAGGTGGGATCACTATGCTGGTGTGGACGCCGGGGTGCCCGCAGCGCCGGTGCTGTCGACTGGCTCGTGATAGTTGGAGGGGAGCAGATGCTGGTCGAGGATGGTGGGATGGCTGCATCGGAGACGGGGCCGGCGCAGCGAATGTTTCCGGGCGCCGAGCTGGAGCGGATGACTGGGCTGACCATCGAGCGGACCTTCATCCCCTTGGGTTTTTCGCACTGGTTGATTCTGCTGCTGGTTGCCGCCGGTGCGGTGCTTTTGGTGTGGCTGGGCCGTGCTCTCCGGGGTACCCGGGCAGAGGAAAGTCTCGCCCGTGGTTTCGCCATCGTGTTGCTGGCCTATGCGGGCACCATGCTGATTGTCCGAATGTTGCCGGCACGGTGGAACATCGACTTGTCGCTGCCGCTGCACGTTTCGGACCTGACGTGGATGGTGGCGGTGTATGCGCTGTGGACGCGTTCCCGTTGGGCCTTCGCGCTGACCTATTACTGGGGTTTAACCCTCAACCCGCAGGCCATGATCACCCCGGCGGTGCGTCCGGGATTCCCGGACCTCGCCTTCATCGACTTTTGGCTTCAGCATGCCCTCGTCGTATGGGCGGCTGTCTACCTGACCTGGGGCTTGGGTCTGCGGCCGGACTGGGCCGCCTTCCGCACTGCGGTCGCGTGCACCCTCGGCTGGGCTGTTGTGGTGTTCTGCTTCAACGTCGCGGCCGGCACCAACTATGGTTTCCTGAATGCCAAACCGGTCAATCCCTCGGCGCTGGACCTGATGGGCCCTTGGCCCTGGTACCTGGCGGTCGAACTGGTCGTCGTACTCGCCCTGTGGGCGTTGATTACCTGGCCATGGACCCGCACACGCAAGACAGGCCAGCAGAATCTGATGCTGGGCCCGGGAGGGCAGAGGTGAACCGGACCTGGCTCCGCCGTGCCGCAGCCGCGGGCCGAACGGTCGTGCTGGCGCTCGTTCCTTACGTCGCCTGGTGCGGTTTCGCCACGGTGCTCTCCGGAGCCGTCCGTCGCCGCAACCGCTGAGACCCGCTGACCCCCGCCGGGGGTGCTCTGTGTCTCTTGCGATAGGCCTCGGATGCAACAAAGTCCGTTGCCACTAGGAAAAAGATTATTGACGTCATCGAAGAATCGGAGACTGACTTGCCAGGCTCAGAGGTGTGTAACTTTTAGTATTCCGCAGTTGGGACGTCGTTTTCCTCGATGGCAGCCCGGCGGGGGACCGATCTAGTCCTCGGGAAGGGCCGCGGGCGCTGCCGGGGCCTGGTGTTTGGACGTTCCCGGCAGGGCATGGACGACGAGCACGGGGCAGTGGGCGCGAGCGATGCAGGCCGAGCTGACGGAACCGATCAGCAGGCCGTGGAAGCCGCCGTGGCCGCGCCGGCCGAGAACGAGCATGACGGCATTTTTGCTGGCCTCGATGAGGGTCGGACGCGGGCTGCCTTCCTGGAGCTTGGGGCTAACGTTGCCGGGCAGGTCCGGGCCGTAGGCGGCGGTGAGTGCTTCGTTGAGGGTTCGTTGGGCGCGTTCTTCGAAGCCCTTGATGCCCATGGCTGCGTATTCCTCTTCCATGCGGGGCGCTTCCCAGCAGGCGGTGGCCTCGATGTGGGCTCCGAGCCCTTGGGCGATCCGCTGGGCCTGTTTGAGGGCCTCGATCGAGGAAGCGGATCCGTCCACGCCCACGACGATGCGCGGTGGCGTTCCGTTGTCCATGGGGCCTCCTGCCGTCGCGGGGCCGGTTGGCTCCATAATGCGCCCCGGGGAGGAGGTGGTGGAAGGTCGGCCCGGAACTCGGGTGCCCCCGTCCGAATAGCCCTGCCATGTGCGGCGTTTATCGCTGGCCTTCCGATCGCCGTCGACGCCTGCGTCGGCGACCAGTTCACCCGGGCAGGCCGGGCAGCTGTCCCCGCGGACGGCGGTTGGTGGCCCATTCCGCCACGTTCAGAGAGGGGCCAGGAGGGCGATGGACCCGACTGCGGAGAGGACCGCGCGCAAAAGGTTGGCTCGGCTCCAGGAGCGGTCGAATTCGGTCCATTCGATCTTGGAGCGCGCCAGCCGGCCGTTGAGGGGAACGTTGATGGCCATCGTTGCGAACCATCCCGCGAGATAGGCAACGGAGCCCAAGATCCGCAGGGGCGAGTCCGTGCCCGGGTTGACGGCCTGTTCCGCCAGGGCGCCTGCGCAGGCCAGGGCGGTTCCGAAGAACAGGATCATGAAGGGCGGCCGCACGGCTTGTTCGTTGATGGAGACCATGGTGGCGGCCGCGTCCTGGGCGGGGCGCCGTCGCAGCGCGGGCATGACCGTGAACGTGAAGGCGGCGTAGAAGCCGGCAACCAGCGCGGACCCCACGCCTGCGATTGCTGCCAGCGCCGTCATCCCGTCCTCCTCCCCGTCGGGTGGAGCCTAGCTGCCCGGGGTTGCCGCCGGGTGAACGCACGGCCCCGGACCGGCTGGGCGGGAAAGCGGCGCAGGCGTCCGGAATGTGTTCTTATCGGGCACTTAACCCGGCCGTCATCGGAGCCGCGGAGAATCGAGGGACGAGAACGGGTTTGTCCGAGGGAGGCTAAGCGATGAACGGAAATTCAGCCCGTCGCCTGCACGAAGGCGACCACGTAACAGCCATGGAGTCCGGCGGAAGGCGGATCAGCGGCAAGGTGGAACAAACCGCGCCCGATATGGGCGCGGCATGGGTCCGCGAGGACGGGTTCGGAGCGCGCCACCTGATCACCACGGAGGATCTCGTAGACTCCCCGAGGGAAACCATCGACGAGCCCGGACGGTGATGCCGGGCCGCTCGCGCATGGTTGCAGCGCGTGATTACAGCGCGGCGAGGATGCCGGCGACGTCGTCCAGCGCTCCGGGAACCAGGGAGAAGTAGGCCCAGGTGCCGCGTTTTTCGCGGTGCAGCAGGCCCGCCTCCACCAGGATCTTCAGGTGGTGGGACACGGTGGGTTGGCTCAGGTCCAGCGGCCCGCTCAGGTCGCACACGCAGGATTCGCCATCAGGCTCGGCCTTGACGATGGAGAGCAGCCGCAGCCGGTTCGGATCGGCGAGGGCCTTGAAGACCAGGGCCTTTTGCCTGGCCTCCTCGGCGCCCAGGGCGGGGGCTCCCGCGGGGGCGCAGCAGGTCTCGTCCGTGGTGGGCTGGAGGACGGGCAGCGAGTTCATGTACCCATTATGCCCACATATCGACATTCATCAATGAACGGGCCGCCCGGGCCTTGGGCCGGGGCGGCTCCGTTTGAGACCGGGTGCCGGAGGCTTACGGGCCGGCGGTTCCGGAGCCGTGGGGGAGGACGACGTCGTCCGCGGCGCGGGCCGCGAGGGGGAACAGGAGCAGGAGCAGGCCCAGGCCGACGACGGCGCCGACCACCTGCGCCGCGACGAAGGCGGGAACGGAGGCCGGTGCGATGCCGGCGAAGGTGTCGCTGAAGATGCGCCCGACCGTGACGGCGGGGTTGGCGAACGAGGTCGAGGACGCGAACCAGTACGCGGCGCCGATGTAGGCGCCCACGGCCGGGGCGGCGAGGACGCCGCGGGAGGTGGCCGCGAGGGCGAAGATGAGCAGGATGAGCCCGGCGGTGGCGACGACCTCGCCGAGCAGGTGTCCCGGGGTCGCGCGGTCCTTGGTGGAGAGGGAGGTTCCCACCTCGAACATGGCGTTGGCGAGCACGCTGCCCCCGATTGCGCCCACGGTCTGGGCGACCACGTAGACGCCGAGGTCCGGCAGGGTCAGCCCGGAACCGCTGCGCCGGCCCAGGATCCAGTCGATGAGGGAGACCACCGGGTTGAAGTGGGCCCCGCTGACCGGCCCGAGCACCAGGATCAGCACCGTCAGGCCCAGCACCGTGGCGGTGCTGTTCTGGAGCAGCTGCAGGCCCGTGTCGTTCGGGGAGAGCTGCTGCGCGGCGATCCCGGAGCCGACGACGATGGTCACGAGCAGGCAGGTGCCGAGCAGTTCGGCGACGGCGCGGCGCCACAGCGGCGGCTGGGGTGAAGTCATGGGAACCAGCTTGACCCAAGAAATTAACTCAGTCAAAATTGAATCAATGGATATTGAGCGAATTGACGGATTCCGGGCGCGGGTCGCGAAGCACGCCGCCCTCGCCGACCCCGCGCGGCTGCGGATCATCGACCTGCTGACCCTGGGCGACTACTCGCCGACCGAACTGCAGGCCGAGCTGGGCATTGCCTCGAACCTGCTCTCCCACCACCTGCGCACGCTCGAGGGCGCGGGCCTGGCCGTCCGCCACCGCTCCGAGGCCGACAGGCGGCGCAGCTATGTCCGACTCGCCGCGGGGGCCTTGGAGGGGCTGGCCCCGGGGCGCGAACACGCGGTGCGCCGCGTCCTGTTCATCTGCACGCGCAACAGTGCCAGGTCCCAGCTGGCCACCGCCCTCTGGCGGCGCGCCAGCGAGATTCCCTCGGCCTCGGCGGGCACCCACCCCGCGGAGCGGGTCGCCTCGGGGGCCATCGAGGTCGCGCAGCGCCACGGCCTCAACCTCGGGCAGCCGACCCCGCGCCGGCTGGCCGAGGTGGCGGCGGAGGGCGACTTCATCGTCACGGTCTGCGACAACGCCCACGAGGAGCTCACGGACCTGGGAGGCATCCACTGGTCGGTCCCGGATCCTCTGCGACCGAACACCCCGGAGGCCTTCGAGGACGCCTTCGAGGACATTTCCCGCCGCATCCACGACCTCGCTCCCCGTTTGCACGCCGCCTGACCCCGCCGAGGCGGCCGCCGCCCACCCTCCGACCCCGAATATTGACAATCATCAATGTCCTGTTCGATACTCCTTGCATCGACGAACATCAATATCA
This sequence comes from Arthrobacter ginkgonis, assembly GCF_039540195.1. Lineage (NCBI taxonomy): Bacteria > Bacillati > Actinomycetota > Actinomycetes > Micrococcales > Micrococcaceae > Arthrobacter > Arthrobacter ginkgonis. The sequence continues at coordinate 148,305 of NZ_BAABEO010000001.1, forward strand.
TTCGGTGCAGCGACGGGTCGGCCGCACACCCGCATCAGACCCGACACCCGAACCGAGTCCCAGGAGAAAACCCGTGAGCACCGAGACCACCAAGAAGCCCTCCGTCCTGTTCGTCTGCGTCCACAACGCCGGCCGTTCCCAGATGGCCGCCGCGTTCCTCACCACGCTGGCCGAGGGCCGGATCGAGGTTCGTTCCGCCGGCTCGCAGCCGGCCGAGCGCATCAACCCGGCCGCCGTGGAGGCCATGGCCGAGGTGGGCATCGACATGGCCGCGGAAGTTCCGAAGGTCCTGACCACCGAGGCCGTGCAGGAATCCGACGTGGTGATCACCATGGGGTGCGGGGACGAGTGCCCGTACTTCCCGGGCAAGCGCTACGAGGACTGGGTCCTGGAGGACCCGGCCGGCAAGGGCGTCGACTCCGTGCGCCCGATCCGCGATCAGATCAGGACCCGCATCGAGGACCTGATCGCCTCCCTCGTCCCCGCTGCCAAGTAGCACCCGCCAAGTATCACCCCCCGCTTCCCCAGGAGATCCCCGTGAGCACCCACCAGCTGATCATCATCGGCTCCGGCCCCGCCGGATACACCGCAGCGATCTACGCCGCCCGCGCCGGCCTTGCCCCGCTGGTCCTGGCCGGTTCCGTCACCGCGGGAGGCGCGCTGATGAACACCACCGAAGTGGAGAACTTCCCCGGCTTCCCCGCCGGCATCCAGGGCCCGGAGCTGATGGAGGGCCTGCAGCAGCAGGCCGAACGGTTCGGCGCGCAGGTGGTGTTCGACGACGTCACCGAGGTGGCGCTCACCGGGCACCTCAAGCGCGTGGTTACCGGCGCCGGTGAAACCCACGAGGCCCCGGCGCTCATCCTCGCCACCGGCTCCGCATACAAGGAACTCGGTCTGCCGGAGGAGAAGACGTTCAGCGGCCACGGCCTGTCCTGGTGCGCCACCTGCGACGGCTTCTTCTTCCGCGACCAGGACATCCTCGTCGTCGGGGGCGGGGATTCGGCGATGGAGGAAGCGACCTTCCTGACCCGCTTCGCCAAATCCGTCACCGTCGTCGTCCGCAAGAACGAGCTGCGGGCCTCGCGCATCATGGCCCAGCGCGCCAAGGACAACCCAAAGATCACCTTCGCCTGGAACTCGGCCGTCACCGCCATCCACGGCGAGTCCAAGGTCACCGCCGTGACCCTGACCGACACCCTCACCGGGGAAACCCGCACCCAAGCCGCCACCGGCATCTTCGTCGCCATCGGGCACCTTCCGCGCACCGACCTGGTCAACGGCCAGGTGGAGCTGGACGCCGAGGGATACATCAAGGTCGATTCCCCGACCACGGTCACCAACCTCACCGGCGTGTTCGCCTGCGGGGACGCCGTGGACCACCGGTACCGCCAGGCCATTACCGCCGCCGGCACCGGCTGCGCTGCGGCCCTGGACGCCGAACGCTACCTCGCCGCGCTGGAGGACGCGGACAGCATCGCCACCGCGCTGGTGGAGGAACCCACCCACGCCTAAACCCCATCAGAAGGAAAGGGGGTGAGCCGGATGAGAACCGGATGCTGCAGCGACTCGGGTTGCTGCGACGACGATCAGGACTGCTGCTGACCAGCCAGGACTGCTGCTGACCTTTCCGGCCTGCCGGCCCCTGCGGACCGGCAGGCCCCTCCCGCACGAACCGCCACACCTACGGAAGAACGAAGAGGACAGCATGGAGTCATTGAACAACCTCCCCATCGTCGTGATCGGCGCCGGCCCCGTGGGACTGGCCGCCGCCGCCCACCTGCTCGAGCGCGGCCTGGAGCCGCTCATCTTCGAAGCCGGCCCCACGGCGGGAGCGGCGATCGAGCAGTGGCGCCACGTTCGGCTGTTCTCCCCCTGGCGGTACAACCTGGACGCGGCCGCCGTGCGCCTGCTCGAGGGCACGGGCTGGGCATCGCCCCGGCTCACCGCGCTGCCCTACGGCGGCGACCTGATCGACCACTACCTGACACCCCTGGCCACGCTGCCCGAGGTCAGTTCCCGCCTGACGACCGGGGCCCGCGTCGTCTCCGTGACCCGCGCCGGCCTGGACAAGACCCACTCCCGCCACCACGAGGCCACCCCCTTCACGGTCCGGGTCGAACACGCGGACGGCGAAACCCGCGACCACACGGTGGCCGGCGTCATCGACGCCTCCGGCACCTGGTCCACCCGCAACCCCCTGGGCACCTCGGGCCTACCCGCCCTCGGCGAGGACACCGCGGCGGAGCGGATCTCCTCGCCCCTTCCCGACGTCACCGGCCGGGACCGTGAATCGTTTGCCGGCCGCCGGGCCCTGGTCGTGGGCGCCGGGCATTCGGCGGCCAACACCCTCATCAGCCTCGCCGACCTCGCCAAGGAGGCTCCCGGGACCCGGATCCTGTGGGCGGTCCGCGGCACGTCCGCGGAGAAGGCCTACGGCGGAGGAGATGCCGACGGGCTTCCCGCCCGCGGCCAGCTCGGCTTCCGGCTCCGCCGCCTCGTTCAGGCCGGCACCATCGAACTGCACACCGGCTTCGGCATCACCTCGCTCACCACCCTGGACGCGCACGTGAGCGTGGCGGCCACGGACGGGCGCGTCCTGGACGCCGACGTCGTGGTGCCCTGCACGGGCTTCCGCCCGGACCTGGACATCCTGCGCGAGCTCCGCCTCGACCTGGATCCGGCGGTGGAGGCCCCGCGGGAACTGGGCCCGCTGATCGACCCGGAATTCCACTCCTGCGGCACCGTCGCCCCGCACGGGGCCAGGCTGCTGGCCCACCCGGAGCAGGACTTCTACATCGTGGGCATGAAGTCCTACGGCCGGGCACCGACGTTCCTGCTGGCCACCGGCTACGAGCAGGTCCGCTCCGTCGCCGCGGCCCTGGCCGGGGACCGGGCAGCCGCCGACACCGTCCACCTGGAACTGCCCGAGACCGGCGTCTGCTCCGCCGGCGCCGGCACCAGCTGCGACGTCCCCGCCACGGCCACGGCAGCCGCCGCAGCACCTTCCGCGGAGGCGGGTTGCTGCCCGGCCCCGGAACCGGTGCTGGTCGGCTTCCCCACCGGACTGGCCCACGGCCGCTCCGGCGACCACTGACCCGCCGCCCGCCGAACCTTGGAGTGCCGTCATGACCGAGAATCGTGAAACCAGCCTGGGCCTGCAGGACAACACCGAACTGCTGCGCAGCATCAGAGCCCGCCTCGCCGAGAGGTTCGGCGGGATCTTCGCCGCCGAAACCGTCGAACGCTACGTCTTCGAGTCCTACACCGCCCTGGCCCGCACCGCGAAGGTCAGTGCGCACCTGCCCGCCATCACCGAACACTGCGCCACCGACCGGCTCAACGCCCTCGCCAAGTCCAAGGGCGCGGTCGCGTCCGAGGTCCCCGAAGTGTTGTTCGTCTGCGTGCACAACGCCGGCCGGTCCCAGATGGCCGCGGCGCTGCTGAACGTCGAGGCCAAGGGCAGGATCCGAGTCCGCTCTGCCGGCTCGATGCCGGCGGCCGACCTGGACCCCGCCGTCGTCGCTGCCATGTCCGAAATGGGCCTGGACCTCACCCGGGACTACCCCAAGCCCCTCACCGATGATGTGGTGCGCGCCTCCGACGTCGTCATCACCATGGGCTGCAGGGACTCCTGCCCGATCTACCCGGGCAAGCGCTACGAGGACTGGGATCTGGCCGACCCGGCCGGACTGCCCGTCGCGGCCGTGCGGATCATCCGCGACGAACTCCACGACCGGATCAAGACGCTCACCGCCTCCCTGCTCACCCAGCCCGCCTCAACCCACCAGGAAGAACCCACCGCATGAGCCCGAACACCCAAAAGCCCAGCGTCCTGTTCGTCTGCAAAAAGAACGGCGGCAAGTCCCAGCTCGCCGCAGCCCTGATGAACCAGCTCGCCGCCGGCACCGTCACCGTCCACTCCGCCGGCACCAACCCCGGCACCTCGCTGAACCCCCAGGCCGTGGAGTCCCTGTCCGAACTCGGCATCGACATCACCGGCGAACACCCCAAACCCGTCACCGACGAGGTCCTGGACACCGTGGACGCCGTCATCGTCCTGGGCACCGAAGCCAAGCTCGAACCCCGCGAGGGCACCCGCTTCGAAATCTGGGAAACGGACGAACCCTCGACACGCGGCATCGAAGGCATGGAACGCATGCGCCTGCTCCGCGACGACATCAAGGCCCGCGTCCACAAGCTCTACACCGACCTCACCGGCAACTAGACCCGCCCCGGGTGTAGTCGCGGGGAGCTGTCGGCGAGAGTGCGCGGCGCGGCGGCCTTGCCGCGCTGTCCACCACCCAAGCCACTGGGTGGTGCGCTCTGTGTGAGGCTCTGCCCGCAGCTTGCGGGCCGGTCACGCAAGGAACCGAGAGTGTCTCGACAAAAATGTCTTGCATCCCACCGGTTGCAAGACTCGCTTCCGGTCGAGGGTGACGTCGTCAAAGCCGCGCGAGCTTCCCCGATATCGCCGATTGGCGACACCGAGCGATCACAGAAAGCCGCCACGAAGCGCTGAACTCCACAGCCGTAGGGAGCGATTTGCCCCGGGGCTTCTCGATTCGGCCCTTCTTTGATCCTTTGTTTTTGGGAACGCGAACCGCCGCCAGCGCAACCCGGCACATCTGTTCGGGGACAGTCCCCGGCCCTGAAGCTTTGGACCTAGACGCCGTCGGTTGCTTCCAGGCGGCCGGTCCGAACCGCGTCGGCGAAGGCCTGATAGTCCTTGTCGTTCTGGTCCGCGTACCGCCCGGAGAAATCGGTGATCGAGACGTCGAATTTGTCACTCTTGCCGAGATAGGCGGCAATCGCGATCGGGTCACCTGATCGGGCGTGCGCTCGTGCCAGCGTCCAGCCGCATGCGTTGGCATAGAACGTCATGCCGAACGGCTGCATCCCTTCCACGACGGCCGAGCCCTTCATGTCCCGCAGTTGGCGCCAATACAGGTACCGGTTGTCCTGCACGCCCTTGGTCCACCCCAGGAAGATGTCGCTCGCGGCCTGCATCATCCGCTGCCCCTGCACCACCCGCTCGCCCGGCTGGCTGAACCTGCTCTTCGGCAAGTGGTCCTCGAGCACCGATCGCGTGGCCTCCTTGACCTGGAGGAACAGCGGATCCTGTTGATCGCGCCCCTGGAGCAAGGCGATGAATGCCCGCGCACCGACACTGCCGACGCCCACGACCTTGCGGGCGACGTCGATGACTTCGAAGCGCTCGAGCAGGTGACGCCGGTCCTCCGGCAGCGTGGCCCGGTAGGACCGGAACTGCTCACGAACCGCGTGCTCAACCTCATCGCCAGACATCCCGTACGAATCTCCCAGGTCCCGGACGGGAATGACGATCGGTGGCTGACTGACGATTCGGTACCTCCCGTCCGCGAGCTCGGCGAGCTTGGACAGTGCCTGCAGGCTGTCCCGAGTGCGGGCCTTTGCGACGTTCTGTCGCGCCGTCTGTCCCATGCCATGGGCTGCCTTCTTGAGGGCCTTGCCCTTTTGGGATGCCACTGCCAGATCGATGGCCTCCACCAGCTGCTCCTCGGACAGGCGGGCGTACCAGATGTCCAGGGTGCGCATTTGCGCGAACTGGGCCATCGCTTCGCGGTAGGCCCGAACCGCGGTGAGTGTCACGTCACGTGTTTGGTCCTTGGTGAACGCGTTGCTCCGAGCGGCGATGGTGAAGCTCGCGGCCATCCGCTTGACGTCGTACTCGAAGGGCCCCGGAAGTGTCTCGTCGAAGTCGTTCAGGTCAAACAGCAGGTTCCGCTCCGGCGAGGCGAACACGCCAAAGTTGGACAGGTGGGCGTCCCCACAGAGTTGGCAGTCCAAGCCGGCCCGCGGCGTGTCCTTCAGGTCGGCGGCCATGATCTTGGCCGCACCCCGGTAGAACGTGAACGGCGAGACCAGCATCCGGCCGTGACGCACCGGCACGAGGTCCTGTTCCCGGGTCTGGTTCTGTTCCTCAAGGAGCGCCACCGGATCGGGCCGGTCGGAAGCGGGAACCCAGCCCGTGTGGCTGGCGACGGGCGTCTTCTCGCGGTATCCCTTGCCCTGGGATGCACGTTCCTCGACGCTCGGGTGCTTGACCTTCTTCTCCGCCATGCTCGGCGACCTCCCTTTGGCGTCCGGAACCGCCACCGTCACACCGGCAGCAGTTGCCTGGGTCAGTCCCGGCTGAGCGCGCTGACGCGCCCTGGCTCCTGCTCCATCAGCGTGGCTGCTTAGGTACATATCGAGCGAGCATCGAGGGTGCTGCGCCCCTCACGGAAGCACCCATCAAAGCTCACGCGTGGAACGTTCGGGAATCGCCTGGCCAGGCTGTTGTCCCGTTCACCAAGCCATGCAGCATCTCGTCCGCCTTGACACTGCGATTGTGGCCCCGGCGCAGCCAATCGTCAACGCGCTGGGCTCTTCACCGAACTCAGGGGGTTGTGCCTTCCGGATTCGGGTCCTCCATCAGCCCGGAGGGCCCGCGGCGCACCTGCCCGAGGCTCGGCAGCGCAAATTCTGCCCGGACGCTTTCCTTGTCCGAACGCCGAACGCCGAACGCCGATCGGCCGGCGGTTCGATGTCGCCGCCGCCTGGTCGTTGATGTTTTCCAGGAGCCGCTGGGTGGAGCGCGGGTTCCGGCGCAGCGTGGAGGTCCGCAACGCGGGGTCTGAGGATCCGAAGTGGACTCTCTGCCCTGTGGAGTCGTTTTGGCTGCTCAGGTAAAGGCTTCCTCCCCGACCGACCATGGCAACTCCCTCACCCGGGTGTTGTGACGATCACTGGAATCCGCCCTGCGAAAACTAGGCCACTTATCACCGCGATTCACAAGAGTGTCTCGACAAAGTGTCTTGCTACCCACGGGTTACGAGACGCCCACGATGTCGCGGATAAGTCGACCTCGCGGGCAGGTTCCCCGGGCGGGTCCTTCAACCAGCCGCGCTCCTGACGAACGCGGTGATGGCTGCGGCGACCTCGCGGTGCGCCGTCTCGTTGAGGATGTCGTGCTTCATGCCCTCGAACACCAGGGTGCGGATCTGCGCGGACCGGGCGGCGACGGCGGCCACGTCCGCAACGGGCGCGACGGCGTCCTCCGAACCGTTGAGGGCGAGGACGGGAATCCTGAGGTGGCCGATCGTCTCGTCGATCTCGGCCCATGCGGGTGGCAGGGCCCTGCGGAGCACGTCGACGATGTCGGCTTCCGTGAAGGCGAGCGGGTCGTTCTCCAGGGAGTCCCGGTAGAACGGGTCCCCGGAGAGGTCGTCCAGGTCGAGGGCAAACGCGTCGCCGGCGCCCTCGAGGTCGGCGAACCACCGCGGCATGCTCAGAGTGGCGCCGGTCAGCACGGCCGCGCGGTAGCGGTCGGGGTGGCGCAGGGTGGTGATCGTGGCCGCCACCGCTCCCAGCGAGTGCCCCGCGATGACCAGCGGCAGGCCGGCCTGCGCGGCGAGGTCGGTGAGTCGCTGGCCGTTGGAGACCAGCGCATCGATGCTCTCGATTTCACCGCGCTGGCCTCCGGTAAGGCCGTGCCCGATTTCGTCCAGCGCCCACAGGTCGATGTCCGCCTGGTTCAGGGCCGCGCCGAACCGGTGGTAGACCCCGGTGTGCTCGCCGAAGCCGTGCAGGAAGACCACCGCGGCCGTGGGCGAGGCCGCGTCCCAGTGCCGGTAGTACACGGGGCCCGAGACCCCATCGAAGAAGGGCACCGTTACTCCAAGGCTGGGCGGACGTCGGTCGTTACCATCCTGCCCGACGTTTCGCTGCGACGCGATCCCTCAAGTCCGTGACTGTTGACGTCGTTTGGTTCTGGCACGAATTTCGTGAACGGTGGCGGATCGTCGCGGCGGGCGCACAGCCGGTATCGGCGCCGGATCGCGGACACCGCCGTGGGCGGGCAGTCGGTGGTCATCGAGTTGTCGGGGCGGGGGGTCTCCTGCTCCGGGGCGGGGCGGGGCAGGAAGCGGTTCGCCGTTTTTCCGGTGGCGGGCGGCTTTCGCTTGCGGGTAGCAGGCTTGCGCAGGCGGTGCGTGGCCTGTTCGCGGCTTCCTCGATTTCTCGTGTCTGCAGCCGGTGAGGCAGGTACCGGCGGTGGTTGGCGCGGCGGGTGCGGTTGACGTCGTCGGTGAAGTGCCTAAGGCGGCCCGGTCTCACTGAATGCTTCTGCTGGCTTATGGACCTGTTCCATCACGGCTGCTGGGCGCTACTTCGTCTAGGAGATATGTTGCCAGTCGCTCTGGTTGGCTGAGCGCGATCAGGTGGCCGCCGGGGAGTACATCGATGGGGAGGCCCAGCCGGTCTTGTGCCACGTGCTGTTGGAATGTCAGCGGGAAGAACCGGTCGTCTGCTCCGGCGGCGATGCGGGTCGGCACGCTGGGCCAGGCGGTGAGCGGCCAGGGGTCGGCGAATGGTCGGTTTGACTGGCGGGGCTCGCCCCGGCTGAGCACCTCCTGTATGACGTTGTCGGGCACGTCGTGGAAGAACTCTGCGATGGGGTCGAAGGCCCCCGTGGGGTCGCGTCCGTCCGCTCGTGCCTTGGCGGCGTGCGCCTTTTGGTGGCCGGTGTTCGCCCACCAGTCTTGGCCGGTTTCCCCGGGTTTGGGGATCATCGCGTTGATCAGCACGATTTCCGCCACGGGGCGGCGGGCAGCGACCAGTGGTGCGGTGAAGCCGCCCATCGATTGGGCCACGAGCGTGACGGTTTCGTGGCCGTCGGCAGCGGCTTCGATCACGTTGGCGTACGCCGATAGGCCTGCGGTGTCATCTGCAGCTGGCAGATCCACCGCGATCGCGGCATGTCCCCTGCGGAGAAGATGCGGTACCAGCCAGTCCCAGTAGCCGGCGTCGCCGCCGGCACCGGGAACGAGTATGAACGTTGTCATTTCTGCTCCTGGACTGCGTCTGGGGTTGCCGGGAGTATCGGCCGGTGGGTATCAGCGCATCGAGGATTGCGCATCAGTCGGACTTTCCGGTCAAGGACTGGCCGGAATAACGCTTGGGGGTGTGGGTCGGTAGCGTTTCCACTGTATCCGGAAGTGGGTGTTCCTTGATCGGTTGTGCGTGGGGCATGAACCGTCCCGGGAATCATGCCGCCGTTTTGTTGGCGGCGTCCTCTGCTGCGCCAGTACTTCCCCAAGGGCACGAACCTCAACCTCCACGGCCCGGGACGCCTCCTCGAGGTCGCCACCGAACTCAACCAGCGACCCCGGAAAATCCTCGGCGGCGTCACGCCCGCCGTAGCACTCCAGAAGCTACTCTTGAACCCACCAAAACCGTCCGTTGCGACGACCCTTTGAAACCGCCCGTCCGTTGCAAGACACACTTTTGGCTGGTGGCAGCGTCGGCTACTGGCTTGAGTGCCCTTTCTCGATTGCTTCGCCGCCGGCCTTCACGCTACGGCCGGAAGCGGCTGGGAGACTGTTGTCGTGACCATCGACATCAAAGCCATGCTCCATCGGGTCATCGCCGAGGTGTTCGACGGAAACTTCACCGTGGAGGACGCGACCTCCAGGGAGGATCCTCAGCTACACAGGGTCCGCGTGGCCTGCCGGTTCGATGAGGGCCGCACGGCCATCATCCGGGCCAGCTACGAGTGGGTGGACGCCTTCGTCCCCGAGCTGGAGGTCCAGACCGTCCTCTTCGACTACGACGATGCGGAACAGGAAAAGGCTGACGAGCTTCGAAGGCTCTGCCTTGTCGTGCGCGCCTACCTGCAGGGGGAGGGGCGTATCGAACGGCGGCGGCGGCTGTTCCGCCGGGGCACGGTCGCGGTTCTGGTGATCGAGGTGGACGGCCTTGAATGGCGCCTCGGCCGGAACCACTGGGTGGTTCCCTAGCCGTAGGGCTGATCCTTCCGCCCGTTCCGGCCCCGGAAGACGGGGCACTTCCTGCGGCGAGGACGCCTGGTTGGCCTGTGGCACACTGGCGAAATGGACACCCGGCACATCCCTCCGGCCTCGATCGCGGCGCGCTGGAACGCTTCCGACCAGGCTGTGGATTTGGTGATCGATGGGCGCGCGGTCATCGACATCGTTGACCCGCAAAAACAATGGGGTGTTTCCCCGTTTGCGCGCCGGTTCAGGCGGGCAGCGGCTCGCGGGTGGCTGTCCAGGTACCGCGGGGTGTTCGATGGCCGCGACGAGAGGCTTCTGGAGGGGGAGCTGGAGATCGCGGTCTGCGGGGCGTGCGGCGACCGGGGGTGCGGGAACCTTGCGGTCTACGTGGACATGGACGCGGACACGGTCGTGTGGCGGCAGCCGCACTGGGCCGGGGACGACGAGGAGGACGACGAGGAGCCCGGTCCCGACGATCCAGAATCGCTCTTGCCGCAGGTACTGGTGTTCGGCCGTGCCGAGTACGACGCAGCGCTGGCCGACGCGGAGCGGTTCATCAATCGCCCGGGGTGGCGCCGGGAGACGCCGGAAGCCGCAATATGGCCGAATTGGCTGCGGAACCGGTTCACGAGGTTGTGGGCCAAGTAGGATCGCGCGCGCTGCCCGTCCGGGGGTCGGTGACGGAAGTGCGGTCGGCTCGCAGCCGTCCGATGCACGTACTGGCCGGTGGTTCAGTCTCCGTCTTCGTCCCGCACGATTTCGATGTGGGAGACGAACCACCCTTTCCGGTGTCCGGTTCCGACGGTCGATCTCAAGGCAGGCCGTCATCCTGCCCGAGGCAGGCCTTCTAGGGTGGAATCATGAACACACCGACGCCGGAACAGCTTCACATTTTCGGCCAACTCATCGCCCACGCGGGCGGCCTCGCCCCTATCCTTGAGGCGCAGTTCGCGGCGAGCCGGACCAAAGGCTGGGCGTTCTGCGGCGTGTGCTTCGATCTGGAGGTGGCAGGGGATGTGCCCCTGCTTCCCGAGGGCACCGAGCGCCCGCTGGCCTTCGAGGTGGACCCTGCCGCGGCTTCGGACCTGGTTCAGGTTCTGCTGTGGCATGACGACGGCCGGTCGAGCGGGATCGAGGTGTCCGCAGTCGATGATCCGCACCCCGGACTGAGGAACTTGCAGATCATCGGCTGCCTGCGCGAAAACCGGGCACCGTGAAGACCGGCTGCCTTTAACGGGCGAGGCCAAGCAGCCGCCGGAGGCGCCGAAAGCGGAGCTCTGACGGAGGAGGAACACGCCACGGTCCAGGTGCAAGCATCTCCAGGGCGGAGTTCAGGGCCGCTTCGTACTGCTTCTTGTCGAACACGATGCGCTCGGGGAACGCCTGGGCAAGGGGCTCCGGGTCGGGCAGCTCGTCGAACTCATTTTCTCGGTCCAACGTCCACCGGACGTCCTCCCAAGCGACTTCCGTGCCAGTCACGGTGATGCGCGCGATGATGGCGCCGCATCCGAGATCTCCGCACTGCGAGCACACGGCCAGTTCGATCTGGCCGGGGCCCAGGGGAGCGTTAGTTTCTCTCTGTCCCAGCAGGGCCGCGGCACTCTCCAGCACCGGCTCGCGAAGCCACCGGTTCGCAAGGGGTGTGATCCTGTCAGCAACCTCGGGAATCAGTTCAAGGACGGACTTCCCGTCGATCAGGAGGTCGACATACTTCTCCTCTTCCACCCATCTCACGCCGAGGGTCCGGTGTTGATCTATCGCCATGGAGTCAGTATGCCCTGCGGCGTTCGAACCTAGGGGAGAACGGCCGCGGTCAGATCTCTCAAGACGCTATTGGCTATTGAGATGGGCGGCCATCGGGGGCTGGTCGGGCCTCGTGTGCCCCGCTCGAGGCTCCTTCAATGCGCCGGAGGCTTAGGGTGGAACCGCCGGTTCCTCATCACGAGCACAGCCCCGGCTCGGAGGTCAGCGCGGAGGGGCAGCCTTGCTCGATGTCGATGATGGTGATGGCCAGGGACGCAGCCAGAAGGACGAGGAAGCCGGCCAGCATGAACATGCTCTTGGACAGTCCTCCGGGGACCCATGCGTCGGGGGAGTCGTAATCGCCGTTGCCGTACGTGTAGGCCCTCCACAGCCATCCGGACCCGCAGAAGTGAATGAACGCCAAGGCATACGACGCCACGGCCGCAGCCGTGCGGAGCCCGGTGAACCAGACGGACAGGGTGAGGGTGGCCAGGACCAGTGCCGCGGTGAGCACCAGCGAGTGCCAGCTGGTCAGCCGACGTACAAGTGTTTTCATCCCAAGATCCCCACGCCCGTGTCGGCTCCTGCCGCGTATCCGACCGTTAGAGCTGCGGCCCCTGCCAAAGGCAGGACCAAGAGCCAGCGCCAAAAGTATTTGACGAGGCTGTTCCGTCGCTCTGCCCGCTCACGATAATCCGGGTCCCATGCGAATCGGCTGCCCATCGAGACCTGAGCCTCCACAAAAAGGGCAAACCGGGAAGGATGCCCCGCGGTTGCGGCGAAGAAGCTGAGGCTGCCCGCGGCCATCCACGCCGCCGTGAGCAAAAGCGGGTCCCAGCCCAACATCAGGGCCAGCTGCCATGCGGCAAATGCAGGGAACACCAACAGGACTGAATAGGCGTAAAAGATTGACCCGATATCCACTTTTCCCTCTTGGGGGTCGTATCGGCTGGCCATGAGCAGCCAAACGGTCGCGACCAGCGCCACGATGAGAGCCATCAGCGGCAATGTTCCAAGAATTCTTCCGTTTCTATCGTCAGCTAGCGAGGGAACTCCGGTTCCCGTACTTGGAGGCAGTCGGCTCCCTTGGCGGTCAGGATCCCTATCCGGGTGGCACCCTAAAGTCGAGGCTAGGCCACCGCCACGCCCTTGGGCGAACCGCCCATCGCCGCGGCTCAGAGAGCGTCTCGACAAGAACGTCTCGCATCCCACCGGTTGCAAGGCGCGGGCGAGGGGCCGCGCTGACTTTCGCGTGCTGCGATTGAGCATCGCGGGGCGGCTCGCTGGTGGCGGGACGGCGGGGGTGGCTCCTGCTTTCCTGGAGCTAGTTGGTCCGCTGGTCGCGGCCGTTGCCTCGTCCGTGGTTTCGGCCCTGACCGCTGGTGCGCTGTCCGGCGCGCCGCTGGCCGGGTGGTTGCTTCCTGGACGGTTGCGGACGGAACGGGATCTCTGCTTCCGGTAACGCTTCGTCAAATCCTTCGGGCGCCGGGGGAGCGGTGAACACGGCTGGGGGAGCGACGGTTTCGCGGGATGCCGGGCTGACCGGCGGGGCCTCTCCGGCCAACGGGTTCATGAACAGGGGGTCGGGGGGCATGGCGGCCTTTCGGGCGGGGTGGGAGTCGGACCAGCCTACCCTCGGCCTTCCGGGAACTTGCTGTCTGGTGCCCTGCTGCCCGTCGCTGGCAAGGCGCTTGCGAGCAGGTTCGGCGTGACCGTTCTTGAGGGAGGGAGCTGGATCCTCACGCAAGGTCTCCCGGCTGGTCGACGGTGCTGACGGTCGGTGGATCGCGGGTTCCGCGTGAGCGTGGGGCGCGGATGCCTTAGGGTTGCGGGGCAGAACCCGCAATCGAGGAACAGGACATATGGCACAGGACTATGACGCGGCACGCCCCGAAGTGGCCGAGCAGAGCGAGGAGACGTACAAGAGCGTCCGGAGCATGGCGGCGCCGACGGCCCGTACGGTCGTCGAGGAACTCGACGTCGCCGAGGACGTGGACGGGCTCGAACTGCCCGGAGCCATCGTCAACGATGAGCTGGTCGTTGCGGTGATCCCGCAGGGCGAGGACGAGTTCGTCTGCGGCTCGTGCTTCACCGTGCGCCACCGGTCCCAGTTGGTGCGCGAGAAGGACGGCACCGCCTACTGCCGCGACTGCGAGCTGTAGGGCACGTCGGGTGCGGGATTCGCCGCCGGCGACGGGCGGGCCGCGGCCGACCAACCGGGGAACGCGGCGCCTCAAGACCGGCGATCTGTAGGCTGAGGGGGTGGACTTCCTCTCGATCCCCACGCTGACCGGTGCCTTGGCCACACTGGAACCGCTGGCGCTGGAGCATGCCACGGAGTTGGCGGAGGCGGTCGCCGAGAACGACCTCCACAAGGTCTGGTACACCCGCCCGCCCTTCCCGGAGGGGATGAGTGCGGAGATCGAGAACCGGTTGGCCAAGCACGACGCCGGCCAGATCGTCCCGTGGGCGATCCGTCGGGCCAGCGATGGCCGGGCGGTCGGGATGACGACCTTCCTCAGTATCCGTCCCGACCACCGGCGTCTGGAGATCGGTTCCACTTGGATCGCCCCCAGTGCCCAGGGCACCGGCCTCAATACCGGGGTGAAGCTGCTGCAGCTCACCCATGCCTTCGACGCGCTGGACTGCATTGCCGTGGAATTCCGCACCCACTGGCACAACCAGCGCTCCCGGCGGGCCGTCGCCGCGCTCGGAGCCAAGCAGGACGGGGTGCTGCGCAACCACGACCTGTGGCGGGACGGAACCATGCGCGACGTCGTGGTGTTCTCCATCATTGAGAGCGAGTGGCCGACGGTGAAACTATCCCTGACCGAAAAGCTGCGCACTCCACAACCAAACGTCAAAACAAACAGCTAACCTGGCAAACTTCCGGGACAGCCCTACTGTCTCGACAGAGTGTCTTGCATCCCACCGGTTGCAAGACACCCGAGTGGGCCCGGGTATGGCTGTGATCATGGCGAGGCATCCGGATCCCCCAGGAAGATCTCGCGCTGCCCACGGGCGCTGGTTGCGATCGCCCTGCGAATGCCTCCCGCGGGTCAGTGCGTGGGGTGCATTTCTACAAGCTGTTGTCTTACGACAACCGGATCCGTGGCATCCAATAGCGAGGCTCGGGATCAGGCCCTCCCGAGGTGTGTTCAGCGGTTCGCGTCCACAACCATCTGAACTTCGTCTTGGCGGAGGGGCGCGCCGAGGTGGTAAACGGAGTCCTTTTGCATCCCGGTGAGGGATGCCTGCGGGTCGGATTCGAAATGTGGTTGTCGCTTGGCCGTTATTGCTCCGTCAAGGGATCGATTGCCACAAGGATTTCCCGCAGATGTTCCTGCATGGCGTTGCGGGCGGCTGCAGGATTCCTTGACTGGATTGCCGTGAAGATCATCCTGTGGGCGGTGACGGACTGCTTCATCCTCTGGGCTGTCTGAAAGGTGGTCTGGCGCGTCGGGGCCATCCACCCGTGGGTCTCATCCACGAGGCGGATCAGCAACGGGTTGTGGGTCACGCGCGCGATCGCGGAGTGGAATTCGACGTCGTACCGCTGCAAGGCCGAAGGCGACGGCGAGGATTTCAGCAGTTCCTGCTCCGACGCCAGAAGCGGCTCTTCCAAGGAGGCGAGCTCCCGGGCCGAGTGCCGAACCGCTGCCCGCTCGGAGATGGGTGGTTCGATGACGCTGCGAAGGTCCATGACTTCACGGATCGTCCGTTGTTTCTGGCTCATGTTTCCAAAGATGCTGCCCTCCAGCGCCCGGTCCTCGGCTGAGTTGACTGTCCATCCGGACCGTGGCCGGCTGGACAGGTAGCCTCGCATCTCGAGGTCCTGAAGGGCCTGCCTCACCGAGATTCTCGACGCGCCGAGTATCTCAGTCAGATGACGCTCGCTGGGAAGCTTTGAACCGGAGGCGATCCGCCCGCTTTCAATCAGGCGGGCCAAGCGCTCACTGAGCCGCTCGGGCACCGTTGCCCCGGACACGTTGATTTCATCCCAAACAGTCACCGCAACTCCTTCATCTGGTCCTACCAAAATACCAGAGAAGCCTTTGATTACTTGGGATGATTGGTTGGGAGGCCCTTTCTTCGTTGACATTTTGGTCCTACCAGAAAAACATGATTGCTGTGTTGACCGTCACACTTCCCGGTTGGCGCCCCGTTCTGAAAGGTTTGCTCATGTCCACCAAGGATTTTGCGGCACCGGCAGCCGAACGTGAGAACGAAGAGGTTCCCGCTTCGCGTCCGTCGCTCTTTTCCCAGCCCAAGGGGCTGCTTACGCTCTCGGCCACTGAAATGTGGGAGCGGTTCAGTTTTTACGGTCTTCAGGTCATCCTCGCCTATTACCTCTACTACTCCCTCAGCGAAGGGGGCCTGGGGATAGCTACTCCTGTTGCCCTGGGTATCGCCGGAGCCTACGGCGGGGTCGTTTACATTTCCCAGATGCTCGGGGGGTGGCTGGCGGACCGCCTCCTTGCTCCCAGGACCTTGGTTCTCGTGGGCGGCATCCTGATCATGCTGGGGCACATAGCCTTGGCTGTTCTCCCCGGCATCGCTGGCCTGATGGCGGGTTTGCTGCTCATTGTTCTGGGTACGGGTGGTTTGAAAGTGAACACCACCTCCATGGTGGGAGAGCTCTACTCCCGGGAGGATTCGCGGCGCGATGTCGGTTACTCCATCTACTACACGGGCATCTCGATCGGCGCCTTCCTCGGACCGCTGTTGACCGGTTTCCTTCAGCCGGAGTTTGGCTTCCACGTTGCCTTCTCGGCAGCTGCCGTCGGCATGGGACTTGGCTTGGTCCAGTATGTGTTCGGCATGAAGCGCCTGCCCGCCGTAACCCGTACCGTCCCGAACCCCCTTCCCCGCCAGATGCGGGCGCGGGCCGCCCTGATCGCGGTCGTCGGTGCGGCGGCCTTGGTTACTGGAACTGTCACGGGGTTCATTAACTTTGAGAACATCGACACTCTCGTCACCGTCATCGTCCTCGTGGCGGCACTGGCCTACTTCGCTGTCTTGCTGTCCTCGCGGAAAGTGGATCGGGCCGAACGCCTCATGGTGCACACCTACATTCCGGTTTTTCTCAGCAGTCTGCTGTTTTGGACACTGCTGTTCCAGCTCTTCACAACCCTGGCGCTCTACATGGACACCCGGGTCAATCTGACCATTGGTGACCTCACCCTTCCCCCCGCTCTGATCATCACCCTGGAAGGCCTGTTCGCGACGCTGATTGCCCCGGTGTTCGCGGCCATCTGGGCCAAGATGGGCACCGCCCAGCCTGAGTCGGGAAAGAAAGTGGTTGCCGGAATCGCCTGCATGTCCCTCACCTTGCTCAGCTTCGCGTTCATGGGCCAGACCACTGGCCCGGTCAACAGCGTCCTGGTCGTACTCATCGCCATGGTCCTGTTCGGCGTCGCGGAGATCGTCGTGGTCCCGACCGCCTTGTCGCTGACCGCGCGACTGGCCCCCAGGGCGGCCTCGGCCCAGATGACCTCGCTGTACTTCCTGACCATGGCAGGCGGCTCGACATTGTCCGGGTTCATCGCCCAGGCATATTCACCCGAAAACGAAGGCTTCTTCTTCTCTGTCGTCGGTCTCGGCTCGCTCGCAGCAGCCGTCGGCCTTTACCTCGTCTACCGTGCGCTGAACCGCAAGGTTCCCGCGCTGTAGGTCCCCTCCACCCTCATTCACCGAGCAAGACATAACTGGAGTCATTCAATGAACACCATCCCCTCCAACACCCAGCGCGTCGCCATCGCCGCCCCCCATTTCGCGGCTGTGGAAGCTGCCCGGGAAGTAACCGCTGCCGGGGGAAACGCCATAGACGCAGCCGTCGCCGCAGCCGCGGTGCTGACCGTCGTTTACCCGCACATGTGCAGTGTCGGAGGGGACGTCATCGCGTTGGTCCGCAAGCCGGACGGGCAACAGGTGTGCGTCAACGCATCCGGCGCCTACGGGTCGGCCCCCGAAGCCCAGGCTGCTCTGGCCCGGACGGGCGGGAACATGCCGATTCTGGGGCCGCTGACCGTTTCGGTTCCCGGCGCCGTCTCCGGCTGGGCCGCCCTGCTCGAGCACGGCGGGTCACTGCCGGCGGCAGACGTCCTCGCCCCCGCCATCCGTCTGGCCCGGGACGGGATGACAGTCAGCCCCGGACTGGCCGAAGCCATCGAACTGGACAAGGCCACGCTTCTGCAGGACGAAGGGATGAAGTCGATGTTCTTCGTGGACGGCACTCCACGCCGTGCCGGGGACATCGTCATTCAGAGCGCACTGGCGGAAACCCTTTCGCAACTTGCCCATGAGGGACTTG
Source organism: Arthrobacter ginkgonis (assembly GCF_039540195.1). NCBI lineage: Bacteria > Bacillati > Actinomycetota > Actinomycetes > Micrococcales > Micrococcaceae > Arthrobacter > Arthrobacter ginkgonis. The sequence goes on from NZ_BAABEO010000001.1 coordinate 166,179, forward strand.
ACTCGATGTACCGGGGCTCCGTCGCCACCCGGCTGGCCGATGGGTTGAAATCCCTGGGTGTCCCCGTCACCGAACAAGACCTTGCCAACCACAGGCCCAGCATCGAACCGGCCCTGACACGTTCCTTCGGGCCGTTGACCGTGTCCACGGCAGCCCCGAACTCCCAGGGCTACACCATGCTCAGGAACCTCGGCGCCGTGTTCGCCCACACCGATGATCCCTCGACCGTGAACGCGGGGCTGCTGGCCGAACTCTTCTACAGCTCCGATGCACTACGGGACAACCAACTGGCCGACCCCCGCTTTGTCGAAGTCGATGTCGAGGCCGAACTTTCCGATGAAGCCCTGCACCGTGCTCTCGCATCCGCACAGAACAGCCTGGCCGGCAAGGGGCGTCCGCACTTCGCCCACACGCCCCGGCCCGGCGGGGACACCGTCGGTGTCGCAGCGGTCTCTGCTGACGGAACGGCGGTGTCCTTGATCCAATCAGTCTTCCACTCCTTCGGATCACAGCTGCTTGAACCCGACACAGGGCTCGTCCTGCACAACAGGGCCGCGTTCTTCACCCTGGACCCGACCTCGCCCAACCTGCTGCAGCCGGGCAAGCGGCCCGCACACACGCTCGTCCCGGTCATTGTCGAGCACGAAAACGGCACCCTTTCCGCCCACGGCACCATGGGCGGAAAGGCCCAGTCCCAAATCCACACCCAACTCATCCTGCGCTCCCTGGAAGGCCTCAGCCCCCTCCGGATGGTTGCGGCACCACGCTTCATCGTTGGAGGACTCGAAGCCGGAAGCAGCAACGACCGGATCATGATCGAACCCTCCCTGGAAACCGGCCGGGCAGCACAAATCCGCGAGACCACCATGACCGTCACCGAAGGCAAGGACCTCGACAGCAACGCAGGGCACTCCATGGTGGCCCGGCTGAACGCCGACGGCTCCCTCGAAGCCGGTGCCGACCCCCGCAGCGACGGCGCCGCATGGGCAGGAAACTGATGCACCGCGCAATACAGCCCGAACAAAGCAGTCGCGAATGCTGAAGGAGAAACGAAACGCCCGGATGCGTCTGTCGTTGATGATGGCCCTAACCTTCGTCACCGGCGCCCTGGATGCCGTCGGCTACCTCGGACTGGACCGCATCTTCACCGGAAACATGACCGGCAACATCGTCATCCTCGGAATGGCCGCTGCCGGCGGCAACGGCCTACCCGTCCTGGGGCCGGCCCTGGCACTGGTGGCGTTCGTGCTGGGAGCCGCGGTCGCCGGAGCCGTTCTCAAGCGCCGGTCCTCGGGCTGGAACGTGCGCGTAACGGTCCTTCTTGGCATCGGCACGGTAATGCTCTCCGTCGCCGGAGTTGTTCTCACGCAAACGGACACCCATCCCGAGTGGATCCGGGTCGCCATGGCCTGCGCCATCGCCGTGCAAATGGGCTCCCAAGCCTTGATCGCCCGTTTCCTGGCCGTCAAAGACATGACGACAGTAGTCGTCACCTCAACCCTCGCATCACTGGCCGGGGAATCCTTCTTTGGCTCCGGAAGCCGCTTATGGAACCGACGATTCGCAGCAGTGGCCGTGCTCTTTGCCGGCGCCACAGCGGGAACCGGGCTGATGCACCTACACCTCAGCGTGCCCGTCTTCGTCGCAGCCGCGATCACGGCGGCGGTAACGATCACCGGCATGAGTAAGTGGAACCTACCCGAGGAAGCCACCATCCAGGCGCCCGAGCTACAGACGGCAAAGCAATAGGTCACGGACTGCCAAGGCTCTCTTGGCAGTCCGTATTGCTCTGCCCAGCCACACCTCACGACAGTCGAACGCTCACCCCCGTTCAATCGAAGAACAACGACCCCTGACCATCCGGCAGTCCCCTACCGACAGATAGCGTCACAAAAAACACCGCCACATACTGCTGCAATCCACACACCGACCTTCTGTCTCGACAAACCGTCTTGCATCCCTTCGGTTGCGAGACTGTTCTGGCCGCCTGCAGTCGAGGTCAGCTTCGAACACTAATGCGGCCCATCGGGAAGCGGACGATCCTGGCAGGCGGCTCGTGGTGTTAGACGCCCAGCACGAGCGCCAGAGGAAAGACCATGACGAACCACAAGCCCGCAAGAAGCGCGGGAACCTGGTACTTGGCGGCCGGTGCGGCAATCTGGGGAGTCCAAACCGGTCGCACGGTCATGAACGCAAGCACGACTGCGGGCAGGAGGAGCGCAGACGCCGTGATGAAGCGGAATCTCTGTACGCCGGCCTCCACCTCTGCCCCCAACATCAAGCGGCTGAAAAACCACAACCCGAGAAGAGCCAGAAGGCCACAGCCTGCAAGGGCACACAGGATCCGGGCAGTCCCACGATGGGCCTGTACGCATGTCCCCTTCCTGTCGTGGGGCACTGCGAAAACACCGCCACTTATCGGCTGCGATTCAATACGGTCGGCACGCGGATTCCTGACGCAGGCCTACTGTCTCGACAAACCGTCTTGCATTCCTCCGGTTGCAGGACCTACTTTCCGCCGATGGTGACTGTGCAGAAGCCGCCGCCCATTTCATCAAGGATCCCTTGACGGGATCCGGTCGCGAGGGGGGCTGGTTTAGATGATGGGCGTCCCGTCGGGGACACGCCGTTATCTGCCCGGTGCATCATTGGTTCCGGTGGGGCTGCTCCGGGGTGTGCTCCGTTTCGGGATCGACCTGGAGACGGCTGGCTAGGATGGTCCGGCCGCGGTTGAGGATTTCCGCTATCAGACGCTGCTCGGAGGCGCTGAAGTCCGGGCTGTAGTGTTCGCCGGCAGGCGTGATGCATTCCAGGTTGTTGCCGTAGAAGACCTTGTCGTAGCACTTGGAGGCCTTCGGGCCGCGGTCATCGAGGGTGGCGCCAACGCTGCGGGCAATGTCTGCGAACAGGTTCCAGGCGTTCAGCAGCTGGGCGCAGGTGTCATCCGATACCGCCAGTTCAAGCAGCGCCTCCAACCCGTCCAGGTCCTGGGGAGTGTCGATGCCGCATTCCGGATCAATAGCGGTTTCCAACTCAAGGCCATGCCTGCCGGCCAGGGCCAACAGATCCTCCACGGTGCTCGCGGACACGATTCTTCCGCCATCCGTCAGAAAGCGGTCGGTGTCCTCGTCGGAATCCCCGGTCCCATCCTCGGATTGCCAGATCAGGCCCAGCGTCCGTCCTTGGAACCGAATCCAGCAGGGGTAGGAGAACATCATGGTTGAACCCTATCCATTCAGCGGAGCGGAGGCCCGCTGAAAGGATCCAGCATGTCGGTCTCCCAACAGAGGCAACTCCCCGACGCTCAAGGGCGCGGACGGGCAGAAGATCGCTCGGGCTCGCTCGATTTCCTCCGCTACGAGGGGTTCGATCGTTCCGGCAGGGGGCCGGCCGTAGCGAGGATGGCGGTCTCGTAGGCGCTGCCGAAGGCCACCTGGGTGACGTCGCGGAGCCTGATCCTGGTCATTGTTCGTTCCCATCGGGCCTTCGGGTCCACGGTCAGGAACCAGAACGAGCGCCGGCACCATTCGATAGGTGATCCCATTAGGTAGGTGTTCGGGGAGATCTCGTCGCGGTGGACCGAGAAGGCCCGGTGGCCCGCGGAGACGGAGTCGAGAACGTCCCGGGTGCGGCCAAGATTGATCGCCGGTTCCGGAACGGGCAGCGGTACGACGCCCAGATCACGCAAATGCGCATTCATGAGCGGCGACACCTTGGCACGACGAATCGTCCGGCGCCGCACCACCCGGTGGCCGTTGGGCAGGACACCATCGACGAGCAGGGCGAAGAGAACCCATTTGCGGCCCAAGCCGAGCACCGCGGCTCCCATCGGTTCGCCATCGGCCTCGTGCCATACGTCCACCGGCACCTGTTCCGCGAACGACCTTTCCAGGGCCGCGTCCAGGTTGCGCTTCTTCTGTCGTCTCACCATCCACCCATTCTCCAGAAACAACCTGCTTTGAATGGGAAGCGCGTAGACATGGCCCCGTTCCCTACATCCGCAAGCGGGTGAGTGTCTCGACAAGAGCGTCGTGCATCCCCTCGGATGCAAGACGGTTCCAGGCAATTGCAAGTCATGACCACCGACTTCCTTTGGTGGCTAAATCACAGCTGTGGTTGGCAGTTGTGCTCGTTCGCGCGGGGAAGGGGCACCAAGGGGCTCCGGGTGGCGGATTCTCCGGGTTCCGTATGGTGCCCTGCTTTGGGCGCGCGTTTATGTCTGCGCTCTTGCATTGCTCTGATGTGGCAGAGCAATCCGCGGGTCGTAAATGCTACCTGAAGTGAATATTTTTCAATCGATCGGCAAAAACCTTCTTTGCGCAGGAGAGATTGCATAGCGTGTGGTCAGCGGCACATTTCGCCGCATGTCGAAGGGTTGGCCCGTCACCATGGATAGGGGATCCACTTGGTAACTCGCATCATCAGAACACGCCCGGCTGCAGCAACTGCGGCATTGTTCCTCGTCACGAGTCTCGTCGCCGCGGGGCCTGCAATTGCCTCCGAAGAGCCGGACGTACCGCCAAGCACCGCACTTCCAATCTCCTGTGAAGCGGGCCTGGATGAACTCGCCGTTACGGAGACGGTTGTCGAGGCGGTGCAGGATACGGGGGAGGGTATTGATTTCGTATGCCTCGACAATCTGGCCAGCGTGACCGTACAGAGCGATGGGGGTGACGACACGATCGTCAGCATGGACACTGACGACGGGGAAGTGGTCGACCTGACCGGAGTCGACCCCGAAGAGTACGCGGAGCTCGCCCCCACCGTCTTCATGGAAGCTGAATACGATGTGCCGAGCCCACCAGAAACAGATGAAGGTTTCGAGGCGGCCTCCCTCAGGTGGGGTGGGGACCTGTCCACGAACGCCACGACAATTGTCAACGGGACGTACCAGGCGACCGGAGAAACAACGATCTATTGGGGGCAGAAGACATCGGCGGGTGTCACCCTCTGGATGAGGAGCTCCAAGCTGACGCTCCGTTCCGATGTTGGCGCGGAAAGGAAATCCACTTTCAAGGCGACGAATTCTCCGCTTCAGCCGAAGCAGATCGCATTCGAGGCGTCGGTGGACCTCAAGAAGCATCTGCGGCTGTCGGTGGACGAAGTCGTTGATCAGACCAGCTTCCGACAGACCGTTTATTCCTCCAACACATGGTCTGAAACGGTCAACCTTTACAACAACAAGGGAGCCGCCAAGTACTACCAGAACGTGTACAACATGAAAATGAACGACCGGGAGGCGAACAAGAAGTTCAATATCGCCGGCAACGTGCAGATGCCGCGCTTCCAGTGCTACGAGACGGTCGTCTGCAAGTACCCAAACGGCAAGGAGGCTGGCTGGTAGAGCTGGATCCGTAAGCTAGGGGAGGGGCGCGGCGCCCCTCCCCTAGAGCGGTGAATGATGCGTCAAAAGGACGGCATCCACGAGGCGGTTCTGATATCGGTGGTGACATAGTCGCGGTCGCCGTAGCGCATTTCAAGAACGACACCCAGTTCCAGGTCCACCACGGCGTAGCCACCGAGAAGCGGGTCCTCGGGGCCCTCAAGGGGGCCGAGTATCAGCCGAATGCGGCCCGGCCCGTCCGGCTCTGCGGACACGACGCGTCTGTTGTCCCGCGGCCCACCCCAGATCGGCAGATCCAAGGGGCTAAACATGGCCAGCACCGGCGGGGTCATGGGGAAGTGCGGCCGCCGGTCCTGGCGGGGTGTTTCGCTACCTTCGGAACCGAGCAGGATGCCCTCCGCTGGTCGGTAGGACATCCTGAAATTGTCATCCGAGACGAGTTCGAAGGTCCCCTCGGGCGTTCGGGCCCTCACGTCGTACGTGATGCGGACGCCTGGGGCCGACTCGTGGACCTTGGCCAACACCATGTCGCCGGTCCTAGCGTTACGCATGGCCCCAATGAAGTCAACAAGATATGTCAATCCTTCGCCAACCATGTGATCTCCTCCTGTCAACGGGTCGATCTTTACGCTACCCCGTTCGTCAAGGACCCTGCCCCGATCGGAGACCGGACTCCGGTCTGCCGGGAGACGCGGGCGCGGTCCGTGCGGCGAGGATCGTGAGGATCCGGTCGGGCCACCGGGCCCGCCTCACGCTCCGCCCCGGAAGGCGGCGAGTCGTTCCCAGTCATCGGGCAGCAGCTTCCATGTGCGCCAGGCGGCGAAGACGATGCCTGTCGCCACCATCGCGGTGCGGAAAAACGTGTCGGCGCCGGGGTCCGGTGCCCAGTAGGAGGACTTGGTGACGCCGATGGCCCAGTCGGGGTCGTCGGCGCGGAAGACGATCTGGACCGGTGCGCCGATCGTGTCGTCGAGCGGGTAGCCGTTGGCGAGTTCATACTCGCGGCCCTGGTATTCGACGGTATAGGTGTCCCCGCCCCGGACCATCCGGCTGACGTCAATGAGCGTGGCGGTGTGGTGCGGTTGGGTGGCGACGGCCAGGGCGTCGGCCCGTTCGCTGGCGATGATGCACTCGGCGAAGGCCCAGCCGAGGACGGGCAGCACCACGAGCAGGGCGGCCGCTGCGGCGCGCCGCAGTCCGCGCGCATACCGGAGCACTTCCTCGTCTGGGGCAGGCCACTGCGGGTCCTGGGCTCGGCGTCGCCCGCGGCGGGTGGCGAGCCGCTGCTGGCGGGCCTCCCGGCCGGGGCGATGCGTGGTCATGATCGAAATACTAGGGGAGTGCAAAGCCGCTGCGCGGGGATGATGGGGCCAGGAACGCTGCACCTCCCGGGGATCGGGTCAGTGCCCACGTGCGGCCAACGCAGGGAGGATGACTGAGGTTGATACCCCACGGGGCGGGTATTGCGTATGGCTGGGTGTGGCGGGTCCCGGGACGAACGAACGACGGGATTCGCGGATCGGCGCGACGCGACTGGAGGTGCTTCACCAGTGTCTCGACAAAACCGTCTTGCATCCCACCGCTTGCAAGGCAGCCCTGATGTAACTGGTGGCCGATTTACGCTTGGATCATTCCGAGGGCCTAGTCGGAGAGTCCTTGTTGTCGTCTCGCACAATTGGACTGGTCAGTTGCGCGGTGTATTCGCGATCCGGACGGTCACCAGCAGGGCTCGGCAACGTGGCGATCTTCTGCGGCGGAGCGAGGGGTTCGGTCGTGGCCGTGTTACGGCCGCCACGGCCCGGTACCAGCCACACCGCGAGGCCCACGGCCAGTCCGGTCAGGCGGGGGACCCCAAAGATTCACCGTCGGAACCAGGATCGACGCCAGGCGCCGCCGGCAGGCTCTTCCAAATCAGGATTTCAAGGGCACGGGAGAGCGTGTCCATCGCGTACAGGACGAATGCCGAGACCACACCGGTCAGGACCGCCGGGACCGATAGTGCCATTAGCCGGGTCGATGGTGCCTTCTGCGTTCCCGCATCTGCCGTGCGTCCGCGCTCAGCATGTGATCAACGTTTCGGGCCGGACCATTGATGGGCTGACCTTTCCTAAGGCCTCGACGGAGGTGCATCGGGTGGGTGCGCATGACCCCGGAAGGGTCATGCGCACCTGCGGGAGCCGGGAGCCGGCTCTGTGGTGTCTCAGTCGGGGGTGTCAGTCGCGGCGGTCGTCGCGGCGGTCGTCGCGGCGGTCGTCGCGGTCGTCCCGTCGGTCGTCCCGGCGGTCGCCGCGACGGTTCATCCCGTGGGCGACAACAACGGCCCCGCCGACGGCGGCGGCGGTCCGGCGCCTGCGTCGTGCTGCCAGTGGCATGTCAGGATCCTTCCTTTGCTTCTGCGGCGTCGGCCTCGACGGCGGCGATGACGGCCTGGGTCGGGATCCGGCCGCTGGCCACGAGCTGGCCGCCGGCCTTGCGGACGGCCGCGCCGAACGGAGCCGCCCACAGGTTTTCCCAGACGAGCACCGCAGCGGAGTGGCCCGGCTCGATCGTCTCGGCCAAGTCAATGACGTCCTGCTCAGAGAGCACCATGGCCAGGTCTGCCTCGGCCGTGCGCACCTCGCCGAGCTCGCTCGGGTCGAGGTCGGATATTTCGGCCGTCTCGAGCGTGCCATCGTCGGTTTTCCTCAGGAATACCATGTCGAGCACCCTGATGAGGTCACGCTTGACCAGGTCCTCCAGGAACGGGGCGATCTGGCCCTTGCCGAAGTCGGGCCCAGGGAACTCCACGACGAGCCAGTCCACCGGCCCTAGTTCATCCAGTGCCTCAGCCATACTGATGACCTCCGTTTCTCATTGGGTACAAGGCAATCCGACGGACCGCCGCAGTTCCATCCTGTGCCCCCGGTGAGGTGCAGCGCCTCACCCGCGCCGGGTGAAAGCGCAGGATAACGTTTCGCAGCCGCGCACTGCTGCCAAGGCCATTGACGAACCCTGAGAAGATTCAAGCAGACGCTTAAGCGGGGGCCCGGTGGGTCAGCTCGATTCGGCACGGGATCAGGTCGTGAAGACTTACGACGATCTGGTCAAGGCCAGCAAGAACGTCCCTATGGACGGGGTGGGCGCCACTGAGGCGGCTGAAGACAAGGTCTCCACGGCTGCTATCGCGTTCTTCGTCGAACTGGGCCTGGAACTGGAGGGCGAGCCAGCAGCCGAGGGTGGATGGGTGCCAGCTCGTCGGGCTGGATGGCGTCGGAGCGGCCATCGCCGTCGTGCGGATCCCGGACGGCCACGGCCGGGTCGAGCTGTCGACGTTCCACACGCCGGTGGACCCCAGCATTGCGCCGGGGGCGCCGATCAACGCCCCGGGCATCCCTCGCCTCACGTTCATCGAGGACGCCGTCGACGAACGTCCTCGACCGCCTGCGCGCCCATGGCGCCGAAACTCGTGGGCGAGGTGACGCAGTACGGGGACATCTACCGGTACTGCTACGTCCGCGGCCCCGACGGCATCATCACCGGGCTGGTCGAGGAGCTCCGCTGAACGACGCTCCGAGTATCGGCATCCGCGTGGCGGCCCCCGCTTGGTAGGCGGCGACACTGGCCGCGATGAGCGCATACCGGCCGACCACCGGCTGCTTCGATCATTTGGCCGGATCGGAGCCGGGAATCCGTCGTCGCTGGCGAGGCACCGTCGCTGGCATAGTCTCCTCCGCCGCCGGATGCTCGGCCGCGTGGACCTCGTACCAGCGGTGGTAGGCGGCGACCAACGGGACCGAGGTCAGGCCGTGAAGGACGACGCTGAGGGCGACGGTGACAACGACGGTCGTGAGGACGACCTCACCGTCTGGGACACCGCGCTCGAGAGCGAGCAGCGCGAACACGAGCGAGGCGAGCCCGCGTGGGCCGAACCAGCCGATGAACGCCACCGTCGGACGCCTCACTCCCCGGCCCGCGAAGGCGATCGCCACGGGAATCATGCGCACCAGCGTCAAGCTGAGCACGGCATAGAGGATCACCTGCCAGGTGATGTGCGGGATGGCTAGGATGAAGGCCAGCGCTCCGAACCCGATCCACGTTACGGCGGCGAGGAAGCCGCCCGTCTCTTCTGTGAACAGATTGGTGAGCGAACTGCGTGTGCCCGAGACGCTCCCGAACGCGATGCCGCCGGCGAAGGCGGCGATGAAGCCGCTGCCGCCGAGCATCAAGGCGATGGTGTAGGCCAGAAGCGCCACCCCCAATGGCGCGACCTGTCGCCACTCGGGGCTGATCCACGTGCGCCGGTTGGCGGCGCGGACCAGCAGGCCGCCCAGGATCCCCGCGGTGAGTCCGCCGGTGAGTCCCCAGCCGATCTGGGCAGCCATGTTGCTGGCGACGGCCCAGGTGACGCCGGTTTCGAGCTCGGCGTTGGCGATCTCGAGTGCGACGAGGAAGAAGGGCACGGCGAGGCCGTCGTTGAGGCCGCTCTCTACGTCGAGCGCCTGCCGCACGCGGGCCGGCACGGCCGTGTCGGAGACGACCTTCTGGCCGAGGGCTGCGTCGGTTGAGGCCAGCATCATCGAGAGCAGAACTACGGATGCGATCGCCATTCCGGGGAAGATGAGCACGCCGACCCCTGTCCCGGCGAGCATGGTGAGCGGTAGGCCGATCAGCAGGAGGCGGCTCGGCCACCCGAGCTCACGGCGGAGCAAACGAAGATCCAGTCGGGTGGCGTCGCTGAACAGGAGCAGGACGAGCGCGACCTCGGCCACCCGCTCGACCACTGCGGACTTCATGGAGATTTCGAGGAAGCCGAGGGCCGACGCGCCGACGAACGCGCCAGCGGCGGTGAAGAAGAGGGCCGAGGTGACCCCGCGCCGGTCTAGCGGCCCGGAGAACGCGCTCCAGACGATGATGATTGTCAGTATCGTCGCCGCCGCTATCATGCGGATCCTGCTCTCGATCGTGTGCTTTCCCACCCTGCCGTCCGGATGGATTCCAAAAAATGGGCTTCCTGGGGCGTCCCCGGCTTCTCCCGGATTACTGATCCGGGGTCAGGGAACGTGCGCACCGGAAGCCGATATGCGAGGTTGCCGTGTCCTCGGCCTGTGGGGAGCGCGCTGCCGGGCGGTAGCGCAGGCAGTACTCCGGAGCGCACAGGTGCGAGCCTCCCTTGAGTACGCGGCGCGGGATCCCGGACCCGGGCTCCGCGCTTTCGGCGGCCTTATCCCGGTGCGGAGTACATGCGCACCCGCCTACCCGGTGGTGAGTCCCTGCTCCGGCGTCTGTGTCGTGGCGGGCCGAATAGTAGCTTCTGGTCCACTCCCACACGTTTCCGATCATGTCGAAGAGCCCGTACCCGTTCGGGGGGAACGTCCCGACCGGGGATGTCCCCTTCCACCCGTTCGCGCCCGTATGGAGGTACGGGAAACGCCCCTGCCAGGTGTTGGCCATGAGCACACCGCCCGGGCTGGCCTCGTTTCCCCACGCATAGGTGAACGCGTCGGATAGTCCGCCCCTGGCCGCAAATTCCCATTCGGCTTCGTCCGGCAGCCGTTTGCCGGCCCAGGTCGCATATGCGCCGGCATCCGCGAAGGACACCTGCACGGCCGGATGGTCTTCCCTGCCTTGGATTGAGGATCCGGGGCCCAGCGGCTGGTGCCAGCACGCGCCAGGGACCCAGCGCCACCACTGTCTCCAGTCGCCCAGATCCACCGGCCCGGATGAAGGCGTGAAAACCAACCCGCCCGGGGCCAGGTCCTGGGGCGAAAGGCCGGGAAATTCCGCCGGGTCCAGCGGCCGCTCGGCCACCGTCAGGTAACCTGTTGCCGCAACAAACACGGCGAATTCCGCGTTGGTGACGGGACGCTCATCCAGCTCGAAGGCCGGTACGCGGACCCGATGTGGGGGTCCCTCGTCGGCGTAGAACTCGTCCGATCCCATCAGGAACTCACCGGCCGGAACATGCAACATCGTCGTCGTGACAGGCATACCGGGCGTTATCCTTCCCGTTCGCATGGCCCGCTGTTCCGGCAGGTGAGGACCCGGTTGCCGCGCGCCATGGCTTGAGCGGATGCTACCCGCTACCGCGGCATCGTTCCAGATGCCGCCCGAAGTCCACTGGGACAGGTGTTCCTCGGGCGCCACGCCGTAACCGATCAGTCGATGCCCCGGGAGCCGTCCAGGCGACCCGGCAGCGGAATCTCCCGCCCGCCTGGGCCTGGTCCGCCGACCCGTGGAGTGTTTGGGCCCCCTCTCTGGCGTCTTGGGACGTTTCGCCTTCTTGACGATTTGGTCGGCCGTGGTCCCGGCGAATGGCGGCAGTCGGCGATGTCGTTGTCGATGAACCGGCGGATGGGGGCCCGCGAGGTCGCGGACGGTCTTGAATTGCCGCGGAGGATGGCCCGGCAGCCGGGCAGTGCCCAAGACGGCCTCGACCATGTTCATTCATGAAGCGTTGGGTGAAGTGGACGCGGACGCGTAACCGGCGCCCACGGCCTTCAGGTTCATTCCTTTCGGGTGAGGCGGAGGTCGATGGGGCGGGGCAGAGTGAATGGCGAGCCATCGAAGCGACCACCCAGGGGGAGTCCCATGTCAATCAGGGAGTACAAGCCAGGTGACCGGTTTCCAGGCGTGGCCGGGCGGACGGTCGAGGAGTCGGAGGCGGCTTGGCCCGCTCCTCAACGGGCTCCCGAAGGAGCACCGAACGTGCTGCTCGTCGTGCTCGACGACGTGGGCTATGGACAGCTCTCCTGCTTCGGTGGACTGGTTGAGACACCGAACATCGACCGTGTCGCGGCGAGCGGCCTGCGGTACGCGAACATGCACACGACTGCGTTATGTTCACCGAGCCGGTCGTGCATCCTGACCGGCCGCAACCATCACTCCAACGGAGTCGCCTCCATCATGGAGTTGGCAACCGGCTTCCCTGGCTACGACGGCCGGATGCCGTTCGAGAATGGCATGCTGCCCGAGATGTTGATCGATCACGGCTACAACACGTTCTGTGTGGGCAAGTGGCATCTGTCGCCGACGGAGGACAACTCCCCGGCCGGACCGTTCCACCGCCGGCCTCTTGGGCGAGGATTCGAGCGCTACTACGGCTTCCTTGGCGGCGAAACCAACCAGTGGTATCCCGACCTCACCCAGGACAACGCGCAGGTTCGCCAGCCGCGGCTGCCCGAGGACGGTTACCACCTGAGCGAGGACCTGGCGGACCAGGCGATCAAGATGATCCTGGACAGCGAGGCCAACGCGCCGGAGAAGCCGTTCTTTATGTACTACGCCCCCGGGGCGGGACACGCCCCGCACCACGTGCCGAAGGACTGGGCCGACCGCTACCGCGGTAGGTTCGACGAAGGTTGGGACTCCTACCGCGAAACGGTGTTCGCCCAGCAAAAGAAGATCGGCCTGTTCCCGGCCGACGCCGAACTATCGCCACGTGACCCTGATGTCCCGGAGTGGAACTCGCTGAGCGGCGACGAGCGTCGGTTGTACGCCCGCATGATGGAGGTCTACGCGGGTTTCGTCTCGCACGCGGACCACCACCTCGGGCGCGTGCTGGACACTATCGAACAGATCGGCGAGCTCGAGAACACGCTGATTATGGTCATCTCAGACAACGGCGCCTCGGCCGAAGGTGGCGTGACGGGCTCCTTCAACGAGATGCTGTTCTTCAATCGGGTCCCCGAGAACTTCGACGATAACCTTGCCATGATCGACGAGCTGGGTGGAACGCGGACGTACAACCACTACGCGTGGGGTTGGACCTGGGCGGGCAACACGCCGTTCCGGCGATGGAAGCGTGAGACGTACCGTGGCGGGGCGACCGACCCGTTCGTCGTCGCCTGGCCGGCGAGGATCGGGGCCCGCGGCGAAGTCCGCGGCCAGTACGCCCACGCGATCGACCTGGTGCCGACCGTTCTCGACGCCCTTGGTGTTGAGCCGCCGGCCGCCGTACGTGGAGTCGCCCAGGCGCCGATCGAAGGGGTCAGCTTCGCCAGTTCCTTCGACGCGGCGGATGCGCCGACCGGCCACACGACGCAGTACTTTGAGATGTTCGGTCACAGGGCGATCTACCACGACGGGTGGCGGGCGGTGTGTCCCTGGCCGGGGCCGAATTTCACTGAGGCCGCTGCCATGGGTCGCCGGATGGGTGAGCCGATCACGCCGGAGGTCCTCGAGCGGCTCGACGCGAGCGGATGGGAGCTCTACGACATCAACGAGGATCCCACAGAGTCATCCAACGTCGCTGCCGAGCACCCCGAGCAGCTGCGCGACCTGATTGCCCTGTGGTGGGAGGAAGCCGAGAAGTACAAGGTACTGCCGCTGGACGGCTCGCTACAGGCACGTCTGGCGACGGAGCGTCCGCAGACATCGAGGCCCCGCACCCGCTTCGTCTATCGACCGCACACCTCGTTGGTCCCGGCCTTCGCGGCGCCACCCATTTACAATCGGCCCCACTCCATCGAGGCCGACGTCGAGATTCCGGCTGACGGCGCAAGTGGCGTTCTCATCGCGCAGGGTGGAGATGCCGGCGGCTACACCTTCTTCGTGGACGACGGACGCCTGCGGTACGTGTACAACTATGTCGGACGCGAACAGTTCGAGGTTTCCTCGTCCGAACCGCTACGTCCGGGACGGCATGCCGTTCGCTACGAGTTCGAGCCCACCGGTCAGCCTGACTTCAAGCTGGGCAGAGGGACGCCCGGACGCGCCCAGCTCTACATCGACGGCAGACTCGTCGGAAACGCAGACTTCCCGTACACCACACCGCTCCTCTTCGAGCTCGAGGGCCTTAGCTGCGGCTACGACTTTGGCGCCTCGGCAACCAAGAGCTATCAGCCGCCGTTCACGTTCACGGGCACGATCCACTCGGTCACAGTCGAGGTGTCGGGCGAGCTGATCCGCGACGACGACGCCGAAGTAGCCCGACTGATGGCGCAGCAGTAAGGCGGAAAGAAGCAGCCTGGATGCCGGCACGTGTACGGGTCCCTGGGCGCGATGGACCCGGCAACCTGCCCCCGCCGTGAGCAGCCGCAAGGAAGTTTCAACAGCTATTGGTCACAAATTACCAATGTCTTTCGTCCTCGTCGTTCAAGGCCTGGATGGTGGGGCGTATGCGTTCAAGACAGTGTTTTAGAAGTGCCACAGCGCGATCGCGCTGTGGCAGCCCATGGCTGCTGGCTGAATCACAGGGCTGCTATCCGTTGTTGCAAGACGGCGCGCCGGGAGGAGGGAACAATGGCACTCGTCTCTCGGCATTGGTTTCCCCTCGCCGAGAGTGATGACGCTTTCCTGAAGTCCGCGCCCTTTCGCTACGAGCAGTCCGTGGAGACCACGGCCCCTGCCGAGCGGATCTGGGACGTGACCACCGGCTACGATTTGGTCTACTGGGTACCGGTGTGGACCGGCCTCCGCTGGGGTCCGCCGCCGTTGGGCGTAGGGACCGTACGCGAGGTCACGCTGGGGGTAGTGTTCACTGTCCGTGAGCGGTTCTTCCGCTGGATCGAGGGGCAGCGATTTTCGTTCAGCGGTCTGGAGGCGTCTCTTCCCGGCCTCCGAAATGTGGCGGAGGACTGGGTCATCGAGCCCACGCCCTCCGGCTCCCGCCTCACCTGGACGCTGGCCATTGGAGCACACCCCTGGGCTGTCCCGTTGATCTGGTTGGGCGGCCCGATCATCAGAGGATTACAACGCCGAGTCCTGCACACTATCCGGGTGCATATGAGGAACTGATGCAGGGCCCTAGGCTCGCAAGGTGCACGCAGCACTCGGGCAGGGCTTTCGCCGCCATTGACCAGTATCTGCCGGTCGATCTGCTTGTTGTCGGGCGGCGACCCATATCCACGCGCCCGCACCGAGGAACGGCTACCTGCGCCGATCAGACGGGTAAGGCGAAAACGGAGGCCCGCCGCTACATGGCCGCCGGGGCGGACTTCGTGGGCGTGGGCGCCGACGTCGCCCTGCTGGCCCGCGGCACCGAGGCCCTGGCCGCCCGCTTCACCGGCGACGCCGGCACGGACGGGAGCACACCGGCCAGCTACTGAACCCGTCAGCTGCCGGGCCGGACAACTGCTGAACCAGGCAACTGCTGGGCCCGGCGCAACACCCCGGGCCGGCGGCTTGGGGTGTTGCGCCGGGCCCCATGACGCGTTCGATGGCTCCTGCCATGCAACTGATAGCTGGAAATGGCGGTTTTCCCGACGGAAATGGCCACCATACGAAGTTCATAGTCACAGAGCGGACTCACTGTCTCGACAAAACGTCTTGCATCCGCGACTGCAGGGACGGACGTCGTTCTCCTCGATCGCAGCCGAACGGCGGGTTCGCACTAGTCCTCGGGAAGGGCCACGGGCGCTGCCGGGGCCTGGTGTTGGGGCGTTCCCGGCGGGGCGTGGACGACGAGCACGGGACAGTGGGCGCGGGCGATGCAGGCCGAACTGACGGAACCGAGCAGCAGTCCGGGAAAGCCTCCGTGCCCGCGGCGTCCGAGAACGAGGATGTCGGCGTCCTTGCTGGCTTCGATGAGTTGGGGACGGGGGTTGCCTTGGCGCAGGTGGGCGCTGACGTTGCTTGGGCGGTCGGGGCCGTAGGCGGCGGTGAGCGCTTCGACGAGGATTTGGCGGGCACGCTTTTCGAAGTCGCCGATGCCCATGAGCTCGTATTGATCGGACATTCTGGGCGCTTCCCAGCAGGCGGTGGCCTCGATGCGGGCTCCGAGCCCCCGGGCGATCCGCTGGGCCTGCCTGAGGGCTTCGATCGAGGAGGCGGAGCCGTCGACGCCCACGACGATGCGCGGCTGCGTTCCGCTGTCCATGGTGCCTCCTGCCATCGCGGGGCCGGTTGGCTCCATGATTCGTCCGGGGAGGAGGGGGTGGAAGGCCGGTCCAAGACTCGGGTGCCGCCGGCCCTCGCTCCTGCCTGGTTAGTGGCCGGAGCCGAGATTTCCCGCGAGGCGTTCGCGCATCCAGGGAAAGTGGGTTGAATGGAACCTGGCATCCGAAGCCCGGCGGGTTCAGCCAGATCTCCCGCGCATCACCCGCTCCGGGTGAAAGCCACCCGGTGGTCGCCGGACCCCGGATTGAACTCATCCACAGTCGGTGTGGAGCGTCGAAAGGTCCCATGGGCCTGCGCGTAGGGCGCTGCGCATCCGTACGCGGCACCTTGCGCGGACCCTCGCAACGCGTTCGGCACACGAGAACTCAGCCCAGGACCGTGCCCTCCCCGGTGCCGGAGGGCGTGGGATCCGGAAGCCGCATCATGCGGAACGAGGTGAGCAGGCCGGCCAGGCCGGCGAGGATCGGAATGAACAGCGCGATCTGCAGGGCAAGGGGTCGCGCCTCCGTGTTGATGCGGATGATCTCGTCCTGGTACTCCTCCGGCTGGGTGGCGAGGAGTTCCTCGAGTTGCGCATTGCTCACCACTTGGGCGTCGTCTTCGAGCACCTGGGCGACTTGCTGCTGTTCGTCCGGCGGCAGCACCGTGCTTGACGTGGCCATGGACGTGAAGATGATCGACAGTGCCGCCAGCATGATGCCGCCGGCAAAAGCGAGTCCGAACGAGAGGCCGAACGAGCCGGCGGCCGAGTTCACGCTGGCGGCCTCGCTGACCCGCTCGTCCGAGATAGGGGAGAGGGTGTAGTTGTTCAGCTGCGACACCAGCAGCCCGAGCCCGCAGCCGGCGATGATCAGCGGGACCAGGAGCCACCAGCCGGAGTCTGCGCGCGGCACGATCGGCACGAGCACCAGCAGGCCCACCATCAGGAGCAGGAAGCCCCACCTGATGAGGCTGGCCGGACGCCGCGTCCCGCTCTTCTTGCCGGCGAGTATGGCGATTCCGAACATGGTCAGCGAGAGCGGGGCGATCGACAATCCAGACTGCATGGCGTTGTATCCGAGCACCATCTGGAGGTAGATGGGCAGCACGATCATGGTGCCGCCCAGGGCGATCTGCTGGAGCATCTGCCCCGTGGCGCCAAACCGGAAGGCGTGCGATCGGAACAGATCCGGGTCCAGCAGCGTCGGCTTGTGGCGGCGCTTGCGCCGCAGGAGCCAGTAGACCAGCCCGCCCAGCCCGAAGGCCCCCACGGCCAGGAGCACGCCCACCGCTTCGCCGCCCTCCTGCCAGACCAGGATGCCGAGCACGATGCCGCCCATGCCCACGATGGACAGCAGCGATCCGACGAGGTCCAGTTCCCGGGGTCCCAGGTAGGGGACGTCGTGGACGAGCTTGATGCCCAAAAGCACGACCGCGATGATGAGGACCTCCAGCAGGAAGGCGATACGCCAGGACAGGAACGTGGTGATGAACCCGCCCAGCAGCGGCCCGACGGCGGCGGCGATCGCCGCCGAGGCCCCGACCAGGGCGTAGACCCGTTTCTGGGCCTCGCCCTCGAAGTTCCCGTGGATGAGGGACTGCATGGACGGCAGCAGCAACGAGGCACCCAGGCCGCCGATGATCGCCCAGAAGATGATGATCGGGAGCAGGGTCTGGGCCAGCGTCATCGCCAGCGCCCCGAGCGCGTAGCAGCACAGGCCGATCACGTAGGCGCGCTTGCGCCCGATCAGGTCGCCGACCTTGCCGCCGATCAGGATGAAGGCCGCGGACACCAGCGCCTCGAGCGCAATCGTCGACTGGAGTCCGCTGACGGTCGCGCCGATGTCGTGCACCACGGCGGAGATGGAGACGTTCATGATTGAGGTGTCGACGACGAGCACGAACATTGCCATGGCCAGCAGGAGGGCGAGTTTTTGGTTGAACGGCTCCGTCTCGGTGTTGCCGCTGTTGGGAGAACTCATCGCTGGCCACCTGTTAGGCCTGCGGAGTGCGGGATCGTGGTGGGGCTGGACATGTCGCCTCCTGTGGCACCCTCCCGGCAGGTTCGCCGGGATAGCGCGGTCCTTGATGGGCCCATGGAACCACAGCCTCCCGGATGGTGAAAGGTCTGCACGGAGGCCAAAGTCCCGCCTAAGGTGCACCGCCGTGGTGGACCGGGCGATGCGAACGTGCAGGGCAATTGGCAACGCTGCACCGCCCCGCGGCATCGGAGCGTTTGACCCGCCCGGGAAAGTGCCCACCCGGTGCCCGTGCGTTCCCTATTTCGGGCCTCTGGCCTTTCACTTTTGTTGGGCGGTCAAACCGCGTTTGATCATGGCGGCTTGCTCCGACATCGAAGCCCGGATTGTCCCGCACCACACGGCACGGTCTGGCGTCTACGTTCGGGGCCGCCATTTGAACATGTGAACCAACCGCCGTTTCCAACCAACACTCACAGAGACGGCCCTCCCGTCTCGACGGACCGTCTTGCATCCCTCCGGTTGCACGCCGGCACTTGCGATCTTGGTTCCCGGAAAAGGGGGATGCTCGGGGCTTGCCGGGTCTACCCGTCAAGCATCGCCGACGCGCGGTGGAGAGTGGTGCCCTGTGCCGGTCCGGTGAGAGCCCGCAGCCGCCCCTCCGGCCCGTCCGCCCGGAACGCCACGAGCCGACCCGGTCCATCCCTCTCGTCCTCGACGACGAGTCGTTCGGATCCGCGGACCGCGGGCTCGCCGTCCCGCCGATGAAGGCCCCTGGGGGTCCGGAGGGGCTGGGGTCATGGCATCCCGGCCTGGGCGCACGTTTCCTGCCCGTGGCCGGGGTGGCATGACAAAGCCCGCCGGGGTGGCCGGCGGGCTTTGTGGTGGGCGCAGTGGGCGGTTCCATAGTTCCTCCTGCGTGTTGGCCGGTTCGAGGATCCTTGCGGACCGCTCACCTGCCAACGCGCAGGAGCATCTGCGTCAGGAACAACATCCCTTCGACCCACCCATTTCCTGTGGGTGTGCCAACCGCCCAGCTACGTTGCTGGCCGGCTGCGTTTTCGCTGTGGACCGGGGCGTCCTCACCGGGCCTCCCCCAATCACGCGTTTTACTCTACATAGAGGATGTGACTTGCGCCACTGGATTCTTGGGGAAATTCAAATCCATGGGCATATTCCCCGAAAACACGGCCCTCCTTCCCGTGCAGGCCCACCGGGGCCAGGGCGGGGATCCGGGACGCCGTTGTCGGATGCCCGGACAGGGTGATTCTCCCGGCAGCCTGTGAATGTCTCCTGGGATATGCGTGTTCAGTGCCCGCGCCTTCCAGAGGCTGTGCATGGCCGCCGGTCGCCGATGGTGACCTCCTGGCGCGGTGGTGACCTGGCGGCGGTGCGCAGGCGGTCGGGTGGGTCCCGGTGTCCACTTCGTGTGCGGGAAAAACGGCGGAGCGGGTGCGCTTTTGCCGTGCACAGGTGGGTGCGGGGGTGGCAAGTCTTAGAGGAGACAGAAGAAGCCGGATCCAGCGCGGCCGGCCCGCGGAAGATGCTTCGTCGGCACTGTCTCGACAATGCGGCTTGCAACCCACCCGTTGCGAGACGTCAGGGGTGTTGCGGTTGGGCATCTATACCGAGCATTTAATCGGGCGGAGCGCCACCTGATCGCGGTGTAGGAGATCGCCTTCCCGTTGGAAGTCGATCACTAATTAGCGCCGGTCGCGGACCAGGCATTAGATGTTATCATCCTGCCCGCTTCCGGTGAGGGGCCGTCCAATGGGCTGCCCCGCTCATTGAGTAGCCCTACTGCGAACCGGCTTGTGGCTATCCATGACCGAGGGTTGCCACAGGTAGTGTACCTAAGGGATAGTACCTGTATGACTGTTGCTCGTGCGGACCTCGTGAATGCTCGTTCGCTCATCCTCCCCTTCGTGCTTGTACTGACCGCAGCGATGCTGGTCGTGCAGATCGTGATTATCGTGGAAGGTGGCGTGCCGGGCCTGTATTCAGGAATTTTGACCGGAATCGTTGCCCTGGGCATTGCGGTGTGGGTGCGTCATTGGTATCGGACGCTGCTGCGGGTTCGATTCGGTATCGCGATCGTGCACGCGTCCGCTTTCGCGGCCGTGACGACGTCGTTCAATCTGCACGGCCTCGTTCAGGTGCTCATCACCTCTGGCGGCCAGGGGTTCGAGGCGGCGGCAGGGCTACTTCTGTCGACCCCGTGGTTCGGAGTCACCCTTGGTATGAGCGCCCTGTGGGGACTGGGGCTGATGGTTCACCTTCTCGGAGCAATCCTTGGCAGGGGCTGGGAGGATTGATGATGTCCTCGCGCCATCCCGATGAGACGTCGGAGTGGCTGCAAGGCCGGGTCGACTCCTGGGTCGAGACCTACAAAAAGGCCATGCTCACGCCGGTCGTTCTACGCCACATCCTCAACAACGAACCAATCACGGTCGCGGAACTCGCGATCCAAGTGCAACGCACCACTGGTTGGCGACTGACGGAGCACGGGCTGTATCGGACCATCCGCCGCCTGGAAGACGCAGCCCTCATTGCGACAAAAGACGTGCCAGCGCCCCGCACCGGTGCCCGACGCAAGGAACTGACGCTCTCCCAGTTGGGGAAAAGCTTCCTGGCAGGCATCGAGGAAAACATCATCGACCTCCATGAGGAAAACGCCCCACCACTTGAGTAGCCACTCCCTCCAAGGGGCTGGTGCGACACCGCACGATCACAAAATGCGGACACGAAGCGACCACATTCGCCCCTTGCCGCGGATTTCCGGGACGGCCTTCGCGTTTCATCGCGCCGTCTTGCATCCCTTTCGGATGCGAGACATTCATGGTGCTCGCGGACCGGTTCGGCATCTGGTCCTGCCGGGAGGCCGTGGTCATCGGTCGATGTTCGCTTGGACGAGTTGTTGCAGGTAGGCAAGGTGTGAGCGGAAGGCGAGGGAACCGGAAGCCGTGAGGGTTGCCCAGGTGTGGGGGCGGGTGTTTACCGTCTTTTTGCTCAGTTCCACGTAGCCGGCATCCTCGAGTTTCTTGAGGTGCTTGCTCAGGACCGAGGGGCTCACCTCGAGGGAGTCGCGGAGGAACTGGTATTCCGTGGTCCCCAACTGATGGAGGAGGCTGCAGATCCGCAGGCGGTATGGGCTGTGGATGGTCTCGTCCAGCACTGGGGGGAGGGGCGTCTCGGTCATTTTTTCCCGGCCCGGATCGATGCGGCGAGTGCGGACTCCATGCGGGTGGCGAGCAGGAAGTACAGGGCGGCGGCCAGGGCGGCCGCTGTCCAAAGCACCCAACCGAGCCCCGTGGCGGCGTGGATGGCGACGCCGGCCCCGCCGACGATGAGAGCGGCGAGCGTTTGGGTCAGCCCGGTGCGCAGGTTTGCCGGTTCCGACCAGGGATCCGCCTGGGTTTTCGTCACCCGGGGGCGAAGGACCCAGGCGAGGACGGCCACGGTCGCGCTCAGGGAGATCGCCGCCGTGAAGGCCCCGCCTTGGAGTCCGAACGCGAGAATGAACGCGGCCAGGGCGATGCTGACGACGGCGTGGTACCACCACGGTGCGCGTGCGGCGGAGGATGCGCGGGCGCGGTCGCGCGAGAGCTGCTCGAGGGATTGGCGGGCGGCCGCATCATCGGTGGATGCCGGAACGTTTTCCATGTTGGAAACAATAGATTTTCCTTCTCGGAAAGTCTAGATGGTGGGCTGCCGAGCGCTGGGCGACTTGTGCTGGTGGTTCTCCTGGGGTTGTTTCCGTGTCTAGCCCCCGAGTGGAACGCCGTGCCGGCCGGCGGCGCGAGCCGGATGGCACCGGCTCGCGCCCACCAAACGGAAGTGTCTCGACAAACCGTCTTGCATCCCTTCGGTTGCAGGACGGTCTTCCGGCCGGTGGTGGCGTCGCGGGAGCAGCGGCGAGCATTCCCGTTATCGGTCGCCACCGGCACCGTGTGGTCACGGTATGCCGCCGCAGAGTGCCAGAATCCACCTGCTTGGGGGGCTGTTCAAGGGTTGGGCGGGCTCGTCCTGACGGGGTGGAGTCAGGCGTTCCAGGGGGTAGAGGTAGTCCAGTCAGTGCCTGGTAACCCTCGATGCCTGCACGGTCCCGGTAGGGCTGGTTGCGTGTCTGGTCGGGCTAGTTTTCTGTGCGGCTGTTGCGTTGGAGCGAGCGGCCGAGGATGCGCGCGCCGTCGGGGAAGGCGCCGGGGTTGGGGCCGGCGTAGTTGAGTCGGAGGAACGGGCCTGCGGGTTCGGCGGGGAACCATTCGGTGCCGGCGGCGATGATGACGCCCTGGGCCTCGCAGTCACGGGTGAGCTGTTCGAGGTCGGTGCCGTCGGGCAGGCGTGCCCAGAGGTTCAGTCCTCCCTTCGGCACATGGGCAATGTGGGCCTGCGGGGCGTGCTGGCGCAGGCTGGTTATCAGCAGATCGCGGCGTGCCTGGAGCTGGTGGCGCAGGCCGCGCAGGTGGGTCTGCCAGGCGGGCTGCGTGACGACATCGAGTGCCGCGGCTTGGAGCAGGCCGCTGACGTACATGGATCCGGCTCCGTGGTCGGCGAGGATGCGTTCGCGCGCCGGGCCGCGGGCGATGACCGCGGCGATGCGGATGGCCGGGGACACGCTCTTGGTCAGTGAGCGCAGGTAGACGACGTGGCCGGAACCGTCGCGGGCAGCAAGGGGCACGGGGTTGGTGCTGATGCCGAAGTCGTGGGCCCAGTCGTCCTCCACGAGGAACGCGCCATGGGCGCGCACCACGTCCAGCACCTGTTCGCCGCGCCGGGCGGCCCATTGCGCACCCGTCGGGTTCGCGTAGTTCGGCTGTGCGTAGAACAGCCGTGCGCCGGTCTCCTCGAAGGCCCGTGCCAGACCTTCAGGGTCCGGGCCCTCGGACCCGCTGGGCACCGGGACCACCCGGATACCGGCCTGGGCCGCGGCCAGGATGGCTCCCCAGTAGGTCGGGGATTCCATCAGCAGGGGCTGTCCGGCCCCAACCAGCGCGCGGAAGATGGAGCTGAGTCCGCTCTGGCTTCCGGGCAGCACAACAACGTCGCTGGGCGCGGGCGGGGCGATGCCGTCCGGGGTCGAGGTGCGCAGTTCGTGCGCGAACCAGGACTGCAGTTCCGGCAATCCCGCGGCGGGCGGACGCGACAGGGCCGCGTCGCCCCGGGCTGCCCTGGTGAGCGCGGCACGCACCAGGCGTTCGGGCAACAGTTCCCTGTCCGGGTAGCCGGAATGGAACGCGATGACATCGTTCGGTGTGCTGCGCATCGCAGCGGGGATCGGGCGAAGAGGTGCCCGGGGCGAACGCAGCGCGGCCGTCTGCCAGCCGTAGTCCGACGGCCGCGCTGTCCGGGCGGCCCGCACGAACGTGCCGACACCGGGCCGGCTCTCGATGAGCCCCTGCGTGGCGAGGGTCTGGAGGGCCTTCTGCACCGTCACCGGGCTGGCTTGGTACTCGGCCACGAGCGAGCGCGTGGATGGCAGCCGGGCTCCGGGTGCGGCGCCGGCGATCCATTCCCTGAGCCGTGCCGCAATCCGGGAACTGCTATCGTTGTTCATGAGATACAATAGTATCGCTACTATCATTATTCGCGGACCGGTATCGTTCGGGCCGGCTTCGGGCCTGGGGTGGGGACTCGTCGGAGTAGCGGCCTTTTCATTCACCGTGCCGTTCACCCGCGTGGCGGTCGAAGGACTCGCGCCGCTGTTCATCGGCTCGGGCCGCGCGGTCGTGGCCGCGGTTCTCGCCGGTTTCGCCCTCGTTCTCACCCGGCAGCGCCTTCCCCGCGGCGTCCAGCGGGCGCGCCTGGCGGTGGTTGCCGGTGGGATCGTCATCGGCTTTCCGCTCCTGACCTCGTTCGCGCTGACGACCGTGCCCGCCAGCCACGGGGCGGTCGTCATTGCCCTGCTGCCGGCAGCGACGGCCACCGCAGCGGTCCTGCGCGGGCGTGAGCATCCCCCGACAGCATTTTGGGTTGTGACGGGTGTGGGTGCCGTTGCCGCGATCGCCTTCGCCTTCTCGCAGTCGGGTGGCTTCGGTCAGGTGGGCTGGGCGGATCTGCTGCTCCTTGGAGCGGTGGTGGCAGCGGCCCTCGGATATGCCGAAGGCGGCCTGCTGGCACGCGAGCTGGGGGCCTGGCAGACCGTGTCCTGGGCACTGGTCCTCGCATCGCCCCTGATGGTTTTCCTGACGGCCCTCTCGATCAGCCAGCAGCCGCCGTCCGGCACGATGGTGCAGTGGGCCGCCTTTGGCTACCTCGGCGTCGTGAGCATGTTTCTCGGCTTCTTCGCCTGGTACCGCGGCCTGGCCATCGGCCCCATGGCCCAGGTCAGCCAGATCCAACTCGTCCAGCCCGCACTGAGCATTGGCTGGTCCGCGCTCCTGCTGGGCGAGAACCTCACGTGGGCCACCATCATCGGCGGCCTCGCAGTCATCCTCTGCGCCGGCCTTGCGGTCCGCACGCGACGTGGCCCGCAGCCGGCGGTACCGTCTCGTTGAGCCGACGGCCGTATCCGCCGCGGGCAATTGAGGACGTTGGGATGAGCATCGCGTCCCAGTCCTCGCCCTGGCGATCCTGTCCGTACGTGGGTCCCCGTGCGCACAGGTAGCGGCCGTGGGTCGGTTTTGGTACTGCCGATGCGCGTTGACAGGCACGGAGGCTCTTCTGGCTTCAGGATCGGGTCCAGGGGTCGTGTCTGGAGGTGGTGGGTGTTTGGCCGTGCTTATAGTCGGTCCATGGAAATGGATGGGGCCCGAGAGTTGGAGGGGCAGACATCGATCAACGAGTTGCTCGACGATCCTGTGGGCCTGACCTACATCCAGATGGTGTTGCCGATTTATGTGAAGTTCGGGTCGGGTGATTTCCGGCGTCTGTCCTGAGGTCTGGTTGGACGGAAAACGTACGGGTCCGGTCCGTGGAAGCGGCCTCTGGTGGCGGCAAGGACCACGGCGGAGGCAGTGCGCATTGTGCTGCATGCAACCGTCGGCAGGGACCTTGGGGCTTCGGGGCGGACGATTACTGTTCCGGATACGTGATCCGCTTCCCTTGGACTTTGGCGAAGGAGGTCATGGTGTGTGGCTTGGCCGAGGTGGGGGACATGATGTCCAGCACCTGGACGCTGCGCACCAGGAGCGCGTCACCGATGAGGGAGCGGTGGCAGCGCCAAGGCACCGCCTCGGCGCACATGATCGCCAGGTCGTTGGTGTGTGCGCGTTCGGCGAGGTCCTCGACCGCCTCGGCGAATTCGGGCGTCTGCATGTAGTCCGCATACCCGCGAAAGGACGTGTTGCGCCACGCGGTGTTCTCGCTGTCCTTGCGCGAGTGCCGCAGCCCGCCGAGAGCGGCCACGTGGCGGTAGGTCAGCCCGGCCTCCCGGAGGCCACCGGCGAGGTTGTCCTGGTTGAATTGCGGGTTGTGGCGGGACGTGGGCACGGTGCGGACGTCGACGAGGTTCCTGATGCCGTGGGCCTTGAGCAGCGCGACGAAGTCCTCGAGGGCGAGGGTCGAGTGCCCGACGGTGTAGATCGTTGTCGTGGACATGTCCGTCCATCGTGCTCGGCTCCCTCGCATCCGGCAAGGATCCGGCACCGGGCCTGAACCGGGCTCGGCTCGTTGGCCCGCGGGAGTGCCGATAAACGGCGTGCAGGGCCCGGCGGTCTTCATCAGTGAGTGTCTCGACAAACTGTCTTGCTACCCACCGGATGCGAGACATAGGTGCGTACGGTGGCTTCGCCGGGGCCGGGCATGGAGGAGAAGGCCCCCGGCTGATCCGAGGGCCTTCTCCATTCCCTGCCACGGCCGCCACGCTTTGCCTGGGAGCGCCGGACGCTGCACAAGTGGTTGGCCAGGATCTTTGGCCTCGTAGGAGGGGACCCCTGCGGCACGCAGCGCATGGCGGCGCTGCATCTGGCGGTGCGGCTGGCCCGGTTCCCTGTCGCTCCGGGTCGGGACGGGTGAGGCCCCGGTGGTGGGGACCGGTCTCGCGACGGTCCCCACCACCGGGGCCTGTTTCCTGCTATGGAGCGGCCGTTACACCTGGGCCATGCTTGCCCTCAGTGCTGC
This sequence comes from Arthrobacter ginkgonis, assembly GCF_039540195.1. Lineage (NCBI taxonomy): Bacteria > Bacillati > Actinomycetota > Actinomycetes > Micrococcales > Micrococcaceae > Arthrobacter > Arthrobacter ginkgonis. The sequence continues at coordinate 192,357 of NZ_BAABEO010000001.1, forward strand.
GGTCGCTTCGGGGTCGAGGGCGAGGCGTC
>NZ_BAABEO010000002.1:0-89956 GCF_039540195.1 Arthrobacter ginkgonis
TGCCCCTGAACGCGACCGCCGAACTCGCAGCATTCTTCGCCCCACTGCTCACCACGGACCAGCACGCCCAGGCATAGGGCGAGCACCGGCGCAGGCCAGGCGGCAGGGTAGGACAGGCAGCGGCACGACGGCGGGGCACCGCCGTCGTGCCGCCGCCCCTCACGAAAAGTGACGCGCAAGTGCGGGTGCCGCCCGAAAAGTGACGCGTTTCTGCGGGTGCCCACCCGAATTGTGCGCTGTTGCCCCGGCGGAAGGGGGCGCCCCGCCGGAACGCGGTGCCAAGGCCGGCCCGACGGGGGCCTCAGGCGTCCTGTTCCACCTCTTCGAGCAGGAAGAGGCGGCGTTCCCCAATGGCGTCATCCCGCACCCACACCACGCCCAGCCCGGCGGAGGCCTCGTCCACGCGTCCGTGCAGGTGGGTGCCGTGCCCGTCGCGGGCCACCACCTTGGCGCCCGGGTCCAAGCCCTCGGGCGCGGCCTCCGGCGGGAGGAAGTTGCTTCTGGTCTCCATGATCTGCCCCTTTTCCGTTCGGGTTAGGACTGGTCCTAGCCTGCCCGGGCATCGTGGTCGATGACGCCCCCATCCGCATCGATGCGACCCCGCTATCGTGACTTACGCTACAGGTGTCACCGTTGCATCCACGTTGCACGCCCGGCGCGTCCGCCGGGAACCGCGCCCGGACGCAACCGCGCTTGGACGCAACCGCGCTTGGACGCAGCGAGGCGGCCGAGGCCCGCAACGGGGTTCCCCGGCCGCCCCGGCCGCCATCATCCGTTCCGGTAGGCCGCCCGGAACCGTTCGGCCCTAGGCGCGTGCCCCGGCGGGCAGCTCGTGGCCGAAGTGGTCCAGGGCCCAGTTGCCGTAGGCCGGTTCGGCCACGTTGACGATGTGGTTCATGCCCGCGTGCATGTCCCGCCAGAAGCGCTGCAACGGCTGGTCCATCTGCAGGGAACCTCCCCCGGCGTGCAGGAACAGGTCATCGACCGCCGCCAGCGCACGGTGCGTGGCGCGGGCCTGGTTGCGGCGCACCTCCAGGCGCATGTCCAGCGGAACCACCTTGCCGGAGGCGGCGTAGTCATAGACGCGCGCGAAGTCGCCCAGGACGTGGGAGATGCTGGACTGGATGTCAGCGGCGGCCTTGCCGACCGCCTGCAGCTGGAAGGTGTCCGTGGAGGCCTTCACCCCGCCGCGCTGCACGCGGGTGGAGTTGAACGCCAGCGCCGCGCCCAGGGCGCCCTGGGCGATGGCCAGGGTGCCGGTGGCGATCGCGCCGGAAAACATCACGTGGCGCGGGATCGAGTAGAGCGGGTTGTCCAGCCCCAGCGCGCGCCCGGCGGTGCCGGCGATGATGTCATCCTGCGCGATCACCCGGTAATCGGGCACGAAGACGTCCTTGACCACCAGGTCCTTGGACCCGGTGCCGCGCAGCCCCATCACGTCCCACGAATCCTGCAGGATCTCGTAGTCGGCGCGCGGGAGGCAGAAGTGGCGGACATCGTCCTTGTTCGGGGTGCCGTCCGGGTTGGCGACGAACCCGCCGATCATGACCCACTGGCAGTGGTCGGTGCCGGAGGAGAACTTCCAGTGCCCGTTGAAGATGTACCCGCCCTCCACCGGACGGCCCACCCCCATCGGCGCGTACGGGGAGGCCACCCAGGTGTCCTGGTCCTGACCCCAGATCTCCTCCTGCAGGCGCAGGTCGGCCAGGGCGAGCTCATGCGGGTGCACGCCCACGACGCCGGCCACCCAGCCGGTCGCCGCGTCCGCGGAGCCGGCGGCGATCACGGCCTTCATGAAGTCCACCGGGTGCGATTCCATGCCGCCGAAGCGCTTGGGCTGGAGCATGCGCATCACCCCGGTGTCCTTGAGCCGGGAGGCAACGCCGTCGGTGAGGCGTCCGGCGTTCTCGTTGGCACGGCCGTTGGCGGCGAAGTAGTCGGCCAGCGCCTCGATGCGGGTGAGGACGTCTTCGGTCGCGGCCGCCGCGGTCTCGTTCAGGGTGTCGGTCATTGTCGTATCCGTTCGTGAAATGCCCGCCGCCCGGGGGTTTGGATCCCGGCTGCGGATCGGGTGGGTTAGGAGTTGTCGGCGGCGTCGGCCGGATCCACCGGGACCACGCGGGAGTGGCCCCAGTAGTGGGCGGCCGAGTACCGGGTCGGGGTCCACGTGTCCTCGTCGATGGTGATGCCGCCGGTGCCGAACTCCAGGCCGAAGTTGGACGGGGTGCGGACGTAGAAGGAGACCATCTTGTCGTTGGTGTGCTTGCCCAGCGTCGAGAGGATCGGCGCGGCGTCCTCCTCCAGGACCTTGTCCCAGGCGCGGCCAATGACGTCGAGTTCGTCCACCTCCAGCATCAGGTGCCCGATCGCCGAGCCCACTCCCGGGAGCGAGGCGAAGGCGAAGGAGTGGTGGCGCTCGTTGCAGTGGGTGAACGTCAGGTCGAAGACCTCGCCGCCGATTTCGCGTTCGATGTGGTCGGAGAGCCTGAAGCCCAGGACCTCGAAGTACAGGTGGTTGTAGGCCTCCCAGTCGACGACGGACTGGAAGACGTGCCCGAGCCCGCCGGTGCCGGTGACGAAGCCGGCCCCGGCCGGGGAGACGAACCGGTCGGTGGCCTCGCGCAGGCCGTAGTGCAGTTCCAGGGCCACCAGCCCGTCCGGGTCGGTGAACACGGCACCGGCGGTGATGCGGCGGGCCTTGGCGGCCTCCTTGTCGAGCTGCTTGACCGCGTAGCCGGCGGCCTCGACGCGGGCGGAGAGTTCGGCGAGCTCCGCGGCGCCGCCGACCTCCCAGCCAAGGACGGAAACGCCGTCGCGGCCGGCCTTGTTGACCACCAGGCGGTATTCCTTCTGGTCAGCCCGGAACTCGAGGCGGTCGGCGGTCTTGACGGCCACCTGCAAGCCGAGCAGGCCGGCGCCGAACTCCTCCCAGGCGTCCAGGTCGGTGGTGTCGATGATGGCGTATCCAAGGCTCTTCACGGCAGCTGGCATGGGGCTTGTCTCTCCTTCGTGCGGGGATTCCGGCGGATCCCCCGCCGGGCTTCTGGAGCCCCGCCCGCCGGACCGGGGTCCGCGGCGGTGAGGCACATCACCATTGGGCCCCCGATTTGCCCTTGCCGGAACCAAATCGTTCCAAATCCCAGAACGGCCCCCACCACCGGCCCGGGGCCGGAATCGCGGCGTCCGGCGGCCGTTTCACGTCACGGAACGCTTTGCGCGGTCCCCGTCCCCGCGTGGCATACGGTCAACACAATTCGCTCCCGGAGCGCTCCCGCGCCCCGGCACACCGTTGGAAAGGACCCCATGATCCACGTCGACGAGGCCGGCTCCGGCCCCGCCCTGCTGCTGCTGCACGGGGCCGCTCCGGGAGCCACCGGCAAGGCCAACTTCGGCCAGAACCTGGACGGCTTCTCCCGCACCTTCCGCACGCTCATCGCCGACCTTCCCGGCCACGGCGCCTCCGACTCCCTGCCGGCCGACGGCGGCCCGCAGTACCGGCGGCTGGCCGCGGCCTTCGACGCGGACCTCGAAGCCCGCGGCATCGAGAAGGTGCACGTTGTGGGCATGGCCACCGGTGGCGCCGTCGCCGTCGCCCTGGCCGCGCTGTTCCCCGAGCGCGTGGGCAAGGTGGTCCTGGTGGGTCCTCCCGGCAGCCGCGCGCACCTCTCCCCCGCACCCTCCGAGGGCATCAAAGCGATTCAGGCCTACAACCGCGGCAGCGGTCCCAGCCGGGAAAAGATGCGCGCCTACCTGGAACTGACCGTCCACGATCCGGGCCTGATCACCGAGGAGATCCTGGACGAACGCTACAACGAGAGCGTGCGCCGGCTGGGCCTGGACGGCCAGCAGAGCATCGGCGCCACCGCGCCGGGCCGCGAGGACGTGCTGGCCTACCTGCCCGAGGTGGCCGCCGAGACGCTGGTGGTCTGGGGCCGCGGCAACCGCCTGCAGGGCGTCGAGGGCGCCTTCCAGTTCCTCTCCGGCCTGCCGCGCGCCGAGGCGCACATCTACGACGACGCCGGCCTTTGGGTTCCGTTCGAGAAGAAGGACCACTTCGAGCACCTGGTCACCGGCTTCCTCACCCGCTCCTAGCCCGTTTCACCCGCCGCATCCACCCGTCCATCCGCAGCCCGGACGGCCGCCCCATCCGCAGGATTTTGCTACCTCCGGGGCAGCCCTCCCGGAATCTTGCTCGCTTGGAGCCGGTGTTTCCGAAATAATGCGCGACGCCGGAAGGCCGGTTCCGTAGCCACGGAACCGGCCTTCCGGCGTCGTTCTGCTGTTCGTCGCGCACCCGGCGCACAATTCGAGCCGGCACCCGCACAAACACGCCACTTTTCGGGAAGGGACCCGCACTTACGCAGCACTTTTCCGCGCGAGGCGAGGCGGCGTGACGCTGCCTACAGGACGGGTCCGCGGGGCTGCGCCGGCGGTAAATTGGGTGCCAGAGAACCGTCCCGGGACGGCGCGGAGGACCGGAAGGGCGGTGGCAACCTTGCAGAGCGCACTGACCCATGCCCGGGCCCTGTTTGCCCTGGCCCCGGCGCAGAACGACCACCTGGCCGCGTTCCGGGTGGCGCTAAGCGTGGCCGTTCCCTCCCTCGCCCTGCTGCTCCTGGGCCGGACGGATCTGATCATCTACGCCGTGTTCGGGGCCTTCACGGCGATGTACGGCAGGGCCGAATCCCACCAGCTGCGCCTGAGGCACCAGCTGCAGGCGGCCTGCCTCCTGCTGGCCGGGGTGGGAACGGGCATCCTGCTCTCCGCCCAGCGCGTGGACCCCTGGGCCCTGGTGGCAACCGAGGCGGCCTTCGCCGCGCTGGCCTCCCTGGGAGCCGACCGCGCGGGGCTGCGGCCGGCCGGACCGTTCTTCAGCATCTTCGCCCTCGGCGCCTGCGCCTCGGTCCCCCTCAGCGTCGCCCCCGGGGCTGCCCTGCTGATCGCCGCCGGCTCTGCGGCGTTTTCGGTCCTGGTGGGATGCGCCGGATGGGCCCGCACGCGCCGGTGGGCGCCGGGAGCGGCCCGGCAGGTTCCCCCGTTGCGCGGCCCGCGACTGGCCGCCGCGACGACCCAGGCCTCCCGCTACCTGGTGGCCGTCGCGGCCGCCGGCACCATCGGACTGCTGGCCGGCATCGGGCATCCGCACTGGGCCATGGCCGCGGCGGCGGTGCCGCTGGCCGTCGAGGGAACCACGCGCCGGGTCTACCGCGGCATCCACCGGATCCTGGGCACCTTCGCGGGGCTCGGCGTGACCGCGATCGTCCTGTTCGCGGACCCGGGCGCCACCGTCCTGGCGCTGCTGGTCATCGCGTTCCAGTTCCCCACCGAGCTGTACATGGCCCGCCACTACGGCCTGGCCCTGGTCTTCTTCACGCCCCTGATCCTGATCATGACGCAGCTGGCCGCTCCCGCCGATCCGGGATCCCTGATCATGGACCGCGGCCTGGAAACGCTCCTGGGGGCATTGGCGGGAATCGCCACCGCCCTGGTCCTCAAAGGCCCCCGCAACCGAACCGGGACCGGAGCGCACGCCTAGGACGGATGGACGCCGATGGCGGCGGCCTTGATGACGAAGTGGACGGCCATTCCGGGGGCGAGGCCAAGGTCGGCCGACGCGGACGGGGTGATGTCTGCGGCCAGGCCCCCGGCGCGCACGCGGATCTGGTCGCCGTGCGGTTCCAGGTCCGTGATGGTCACCGGGAACGAGTTCCGGGGGCTGCCGTGCTCCTCGGTGAGGAACACGGACACCGCGGAGGGCGGAAAGACCGCCACGGCGTCCTGGCCGGGGCCAACGGTGTCGTCCAGGCGGCCCGCCACGGCCCAGCCCTGGGCGGTGGTGAGGCCGGCCGCGGTGGCGGTACCGGCCATGAGGTTCAGTCCGGCCAGGCCGGCGGCGAACCGGCTGCGGGGTTTTTCCAGGACTTCGCGGGTGGGGCCCGCCTCGCTGATCCGCCCGTCCTCGAGGACGATCACCCTGTCTGCCAGCATGAGGGCGTCCAAGATGTCGTGGGTGATGATGATGGCCCGGCGGCCGGCGAGGACGCGTTTGAGGAGCCGCCGAAGCAGCGGGGCCGCATGGATGTCCAGGGCGGCCATCGGCTCGTCGAGCAACAGCAGCTCGGGATCCGCGGCCAGGGCGCGGGCCACGGCAACGCGCTGGGCCTGCCCGCCGGAGAGCTGTCCGGGCCGCCGTGCGGCGAGGGATCCGGCGTCGACCTCGTCGAGCCAGCGCCGTGCCGTTTCCCGGGCGGCGGGGCGGGAGGCGCCGGCGCTGCGGGGCCCGAACGCCACGTTGTCCAGGGTGCTGAGGTGCGGGAACAGGAGCGCCTCCTGGGCCAGCAGGGCCGTGCCCCGGGCATGCGGAGCCGTCCATAGGTTCCTGCCGGCCGCCAGGTCGAAGAGGACCTTGTCGCCGATGGATGCCTTGCCGGCGTCGGGGCGCAGCAGGCCGGCGATGATCGCCAACAACGTCGACTTGCCCGCACCGTTGGGTCCAAGGACGGCAAGGGTCTCGTCCGGTCCGACGCTGAGGGAGACGTCGAAGCCGCGTGCGGCAAGGGTTGCGTCCAGCTGGAAGGTCACCGCAGCGTCCTTTCCGGTGCCGGACTTTCTTGGGCCGGACTTTCCGGTGCGGGCCTGGCCCGCGCCGGGGCTGGGCGGGGGCCCCGGTAGGCGAGTCCGACGACGGCGACGGCCACGGCGACCAGGACCAGGGAGAGCGCGACGGCGGCGTCGGCGTCGGTTTCGCGCTGCAGGTAGATCTCCAGCGGCAGGGTCCGTGTGACGCCCTGAAGGCTGCCGGCGAAGGTGAGCGTCGCCCCGAATTCACCCAGGCAGCGGGCGAAGGAGAGCACGGCGCCCGAGGCAAGTCCGGGCAGGACGAGCGGAATGCTGACGCGGCGCAGCACGGTGGTCGGCCGCGCGCCGAGCGTGGCGGCCACCGCCTCGTACTTGGTGCCGGCCGTGCGCAGGGCTCCTTCGAGGCTGACGACCAGGAAGGGCAGGGCGACGAACGTTTGGGCGAGAACGACGGCGGTGGTGGAGAAGGCGATCTGGATGCCCGCCACCTCGAGGCTGCGCCCCAGGAGTCCTTGGCGGCCGAAGGTGTAGAGCAGCGCGATGCCGCCAACCACCGGTGGCAGCACGAGGGGCAGGAGCACGAACGCGCGCAGCAGGCGCTGGCCCGGAAAGCTGCCGCGGGCCAGCACGAGCGCCAGCGGCACGCCGAGGACGACGCAGAGCGCCGTGCTGGCCGCGGAGGTGCGCAGGCTCAGGCCCAGGGCGGTAAGGGATGACTCCGAGGTGATCAGGGGAAAGAACTGGGCCCAATTGACCTTGGCCACCATGGCCGCCAGCGGCAGCAGGACGAAGAGTCCGCCTGCTGCCGCGAGGGCGTAGATCCAGGGCGGGATGCCGGTGTATCCGGTTCCGCGGTGTGGCGCCATGCCGTCCCTACGGGGCGCCGAAGCCGGCATCGGCCAGGACCTTCTGGCCCTCGCTGCCGGTGACCGCGTCAATGAAGGCCTCCGCCAGTTCCTTGTTCTCGCTGGTGCCGACGGTTCCGATCGGGTAGGTGTTCACGGCCTGGCCGGACTCGGGGAACTCGATGCCCTTGACCTTGTTGCCGGCGGCCTTGACGTCGGTGACGTAGACCAGGCCGGCGTCCGCTTCGCCGGAGGTGACCTTGCCGAGCACGTCGGTGACGGAGGATTCCTCGCTGACCGGGGTCAGGATGGTGCCGGTGGCCTGCTCGACGGTTTCGGTCGCGGCACCGCAGGGCACCTGCGGGGCGCAGACGACGACCTTCACGTCCGGCTTGGCCAGGTCGGCGAAGGAGGCGATCGAGGCGGGGTTGGCCGGCGGGACCGCGATCTCCAGAACGTTGGTCGCGAAGTTGGCCGGCGTCCCTTCGATGAGCTGCGCGTCGGTGAGCTTGTCCATGTTCTTGGTGTCCGCCGAGGCGAACACGTCCGCCGGCGCGCCCTGGCTGATCTGGGTGACCAGGTCCGAGGATCCCGCGAAGTTCAGCGTGACCTTGGTGCCGGGGTGGTCGGCCTCGAAGCCGGCGGCGATTTCGGTGAAGGTGTCCTTCAGGGACGCGGCGGCGAACACGGTCACCGTGCCGGAGAGCCCGGACGTCGCGGAAGGGCTTTCGCTTGCGCCGGGCGTGCCGGAGCCGCAGCCTGCCAGGCCTGCCGCCAGGGCGCCGGCGACTAGCAGGGCCGCGATGTTCGTGCGGGTAACCCTCATACGATGCTCTTTCCTTGGGGCGTTTCGATGATGACGGTGGTGGCCTTGACCACGGCGGTGGCCACGGACCCGAGCTCCAGGCCGAGTTCCCTGACCGCCTCGCTGCTCATGAGCGAGACGACGCGGAACGGCCCGCACTGCAGTTCCACCTGCGCCATGACCTTGTCGGCCGTGATGCCGGTGACCAGGCCCACGAAACGGTTGCGGGCAGAGGACCCCACCCGCGTGGGATCCTCGGGCAGCTGCGCCTGGTTCCGGGCAAGCTGGGCCAGTTCCAGGCCATCCACGGCCAGCCGGCCGGAGTCGTCCTTCAGCGGGGTCAGGATGCCGTTCTCGGTCCAGCGCCGGACGGTGTCGTCGCTGACCCCCAGGAAACGGGCTGCTTCGGATATGCGAATTTTCGGCATGTGTTCATATTCCCCCATTTGCGGATCTTTTGCGCATTATTAACCGCATGTCAGCTTGAGAGGGCCTATTTGGGCCGATTCTGAGTTGCGCCCAAGGAGTTGCGCCGTCGCGCCGGCAGGCGCCGCGCCCGCAGCGTTTCCGCGTCCCCGGCCCTTGAGGGAGGCCTTCGCGCCCGGGCCGCTCCACAGGATTTTGCTACCTTCGGGGCAGTCCTCCCGGAATCTTGCTCGCTTGGAGCCGGTGTTTCCGAAATAATGCGCGACGCCGGAAGGCCGGTTCCGTAGCCACGGAACCGGCCTTCCGGCGTCGTTCTGCTGTTCGTCGCGCACCCGGCGCACAATTCGAGCCGGCACCCGCACAAACACGCCACTTTTCGGGAAGGGACCCGCACTTACGCAGCACTTTTCCGCGGACTGGGTGTACTTAGGCGGCGCGGCTGGCCTCGAGGCGTTCGATCTGGTCGTCATGCGGGTCGTTCAGGCGCACCATGCGGACGCTGCCGGGGACCGCGTAGAGGATGATCGGCACGACGATCATGACGATTCCACACGCCAGGATCGAGGTCTGCACCCCGTGCAGGTCCGCAAGCCAACCCGTCAGCAGCCCGCCCACCGGGAAGGACAGTGTGTAGACCACGTGGCGCAGGCCCAGGACCCGGCCGCGGAAGTGGGTGGCCACCATCAGCTGGATCGCGGTGTTGATCGAGGCCAGCGCGCCCAGGGCCGCCACCCCGATGGCGACCAGGGCCACCATCGCGACCACGAAGGAATCGGTAAGGCCGATCACTGTCAGGCCAAGGCCGTAGACGACCACCGAACCGCCGATCATCTGGGACATCTTGAGCCGATCGTGCAGCCCGGCCACCAGCGGGGCGGAGAAGATCGCGCCCAGGCCCAGCGCCAGGCTCAGCGCGCCCACGCCCCCGGCGTCCACGCCGTAGACGTCCTTGCCCAGGACCACCGTCAGGGAGTAGATCGGGTTGCCCAGCAGGCCGATCAGGACGGAGAGCAGGATCGCGACGAAGATGCCCTTCTTGAGCCAGATGTAGGCGCCGGCGTCGATGTTCTGCTTCAGGATGTTGCCCTGGACGTGCGAGCTGAAGGAGATCGGCACGGTGCGCAGCAGGAACAGGGCGGTGAGCACGAACAGGAAGGACAGGGCCGAGCACAGGAACGCCCAGTTGACGCCCACGCTGGCGATGATGGCGCCGGCGATGGCCGGGCCCATGGCCTTGGAGATGTTGCCCTGCAGCGAGTTCAGGGTGACGCCGGACATCAGGTCCGAGCGCGGCACCAGGTCGTTGATGAAGGCGGCCCAGCCGGGCAGCGTCATGCCGTTGAACACGGCGATCAGGGCGACCAGCCACAGGATGGCGTAGGGTTCGCGGACCCCGGCGTTCCAGGCCAGGAACATCGCGAAGGTGGAGAGCATCATGCCGATCTGGGCGAAGATGATGACCTTGCGCCGGTTCAGCTTGTCGGCCAGCGAGCCGCCGATCGGGCCCATGATGACGCCCGGGACGTACTGGAAGGTGGCCACCAGGCCCACCATCGTCGCCGACCCGGTCATCTGGTAGATGACCATCGGCACGGCCAGCGTGGTGATGAACTTGCCGGTGTTGGTCAGGATCGCGCCGATCCAGAAGATCGCGAAGTCGCGGTGCTTGAGCGCGCGCAGGGAATGGATGAACCCGGTCTGGACGGGTTGGTCCGGCGCCGTGGCGCCGGGGGCCTTCGGGGATGAAAGGCTCACGGGGGCTCCTGTCCTGGCGGCCGCAGGGGCCGGTCCGGGATGGTCTGGGAATGCGCGGCGGTCCGCGCTCTCCCTCCATTAAGGGGGTGTGGCGCAGAACACCCAAAACCGCGGTTTCGTTCTCCGAAACACCGGGCGCCGCCCGATCACCGGATGGAATTTGCCCGGTCCGCGGCGCCCGAGGTCAGCCCGGAGTTCGACGGCGGGCGGTTCGACGGCGGGCGGGTTCGGCGGATGGGCGCGGCAGGCGGGCACGACGGCGGCGAGTTCGACGGCGGCGGCGCGCGCCGGCGTCGTGCCCCCCCCAAAAAAAACACACACGGAACCGTTAACCGGCTATGCCCCATAAGCGCCCGTGGCCCCGCACCGGTTGCCGGTGCGGGGCCACGGGGCCTGCGGGTGTCAGCGGCCGAATTTCCTAGCGGCCGAAGGCCTTCTGCCAGACGGCGGCGTCCGCGGACTGCTTCGCCGCGTCGCTCAGCGGCATGCGCCACACCTGGCCGGAGTCCAGGGCCGGCAGCGCGCGGCCGAGGGCGGTCGGGGCCGGCACGTCGGCGCGGACGGCGTAGTCGCCCAGTTCGGCGAACAGGCTCTGGCCGCGCTTGGAGAAGTTGTAGTTCATGAAGACCTTGGCGGCCTCCACGTTCTTCGAGGAGGCGGTGGTCCCGAGGTAGTAGTCGAAGGTGACCAGGCCCTCCTCGGGGACCACGTACTCCATCGGGGCCTTGTCCTCGGTGACGGCGACGTTGACCGAGGCCGAGCCGGTGGTGGCGACGGAGACCTCGCCGCGGGCCAGCGCGGTCAGCTTCTCGCCGGCGCCGTCGTAGACCGTCGGCTCAAGCGCGGCGACCTTGTCCCAGTAGCCTTCCTCCAGCTCGGTGGCCACGAAGCGGTTCAGCGCGGCGACCGAGCCGCCGGAGAGGCCCTGGGAGATGCCCATCTTGCCCTTCCACTTCTCGTCGGCCAGGTCTGCCCAGGACTTCGGGGCATCCTCCGGGGAGACCAGCTGGGTGTTGTAGCCGAAGGTCTGGACCACGTTAAGCACGCGGGAGAAGTTGCCGTCCTGGATGACCACCTCGTCCAGGTCCTCGGTGCCCGGCACCACGTAGGGCGCAAACACCCCGCTCTTGCTGAAGTTGTCGACGATGTCGTAGTCGGAGGTGCGGATCACGTCCGCGGTCAGCTTGCCGGCGCCCTGTTCGGAGAGCACGCGCTCGGACAGGCGGGCCGGCACCAGGCGCATCAGCTCGACCTTGATGCCGGTGTCCGCGGTGAAGGCCTCCAGGTAGGCCTGCTCGGCCGACTCCTGGTAGCTCGAGTACAGGCTCAGGGTCTGGGTCTTGGCGGTCTCGTAGGTGTCCTTGTCGGCGATGGTTTCGCCGTCGATGACCAGGCCGTTGGCGGTGTCCACCGCCGCGGAGGCGCTGAGCACGCCCCCGCCCGTTTCGGTGGAGCCGCCGCAGGCGGCCAGGGATGCCGTCAGCATCAGGGCGATGCCGGGAAGCGCGATCTTCTGGAACTTCATCGTTCGAACCTTTCGTGGTGCGGGCTAGAGGGAGTTCTTCCCCGAGTCGGAGGCCTCGTTCAGGGACTTGTTCTGCTTGTCCCGGCTGCCGAGCAGCTGCGCGGTGATGGCCAGGGCGGCGATCACGATCACGAACAGCACGCTGATCGCGGCCGCGGTGGTGGTCTGGCCGTTCTCGAACTTGTCGTAGACCAGGATCGAGAGGATGCGGGTGTTGGAGGTGAAGAGGAACAGCGAGGCGGACAGCTCGCGCATCGCCAGCATGAGCAGGAGCAGGACCGTTGACACGATGCCCACGCGCATGAGCGGGACGGTCACGTTCACGATGGCCCGGGAGCGCTTGGCGCCCAGCATGACCGCGCTGTCCTCGAGGTCGCTGTGCAGCTGCAGCATCGAGGAGGAGATGGAGCGGTAGCCCTGCGGCAGCGCCACCGACATGCAGGCGATCATCAGGATCGCCAGGGTGCCGTAGACCGGCATCGGCAGGCTCAGCCAGGTCCAGAGGATGCCCATGCCCAGGACGATCGAGGGGATCGCCAGCGGTGCGGTGGAGATCTGCTCCAGCAGGCCGCCCAGGCGGCTGGTGGTGCGGTAGCGGATGTAGGAGCTGGCGAAGTTCAGCGTGGTGCCGGCCAGGGCCGCGACGACGGCCACGATCACCGAGTTGGTCAGGGACGTGAGGAAGTCGGGAGCCGAGGCGACCTCGAGGATGCGCTCCAGCGTGAGGCCGCCGTCGAACAGCTGGCCCATGCTGGTCAGGTACGGGGAGTCCTGGGTGGCCGCCAGCAGCAGGGCCAGCATCGGCAGCGCGACGGAGAGCGCGAAGTACACCAGCGCGAAGATGGTGGCCGGCCACCGCCAGGCGCGCAGCGGGATCTGGCGGGGGCGGGCGCCCTTGCCGGTCATGGTGGTGAACTTGCGCCGGTTGACGATCCACTGCTGGGCCACGGTGATGATCACCAGGCCCGCGGTGAGCAGGATGGCGATGCCGGCGGCCGCGTTGGCCTGGGCCGGGGCCGAGGACATCAGGCGGAAGATGTAGGTCGGCAGGGTGTCGATGCCCGCGGGGTTGCCCAGCACCGCGGCGACCGGGAAGTTCTCCATGCTCAACGCGAACACCAGGATGCCGGAGCCGAGCAGCGCGGGCATGGCCAGCGGCATGGTGACGGTGCGGAACATCCGGGGCAGCGAGGCCCCGTGCACGGCGGCGGCCTCCTCCAGGTCGGCGTTCATCATCGACAGGGAGCTGTGCACCAGCATGAAGACGTACGGGGCGTAGAACAGCCCGAGCACGAAGATCAGGCCGCCCATGCTGTAGATGTTGATGGTCAGGTCCAGCCCCAGGTCCTTGAGCAGGATGTTGGCGAAGCCGGCGTTCGGCGAGGCCAGCATGGACCAGGCCAAGGCCCCGACCAGCGCCGGAACGAACACCGGAGCCATGCCGATGATGAAGATGAACTTGCGCAGCGGGGCGTCGGTGCGGGAGCAGATGAAGGCCAGCAGGGCGCCGACCACCAGCGCGATCACCGAGGCGCTCAAGCCGATCAGCAGGGAGTTCCACAGCCCCTTGGTGGCTTCCGCGGTGGCGAGGAACCCGAGGTTTTCCCACGTGAAGGAGCCCAGCCCGGCGTTGCCGGGACGGGGAACCTCGGTGGACATCGCGGCGACCAGGACCAGGATCATCGGCATGACGACCAGGACGGCCAGCGCGGCCAGGATCACCAGCGCGGGGATTTCCTTGCGGATCCTGCCACGCAGGCGGCGTCCGCCGTTGCCGGGGGACGGGGAGGGGGCCAGGTGCTTGGCCTCGGGACGGTCCAGGATCTGCGTCATGCGCCCACCTCCTCCAGACGTGCATTGTTCTCCGGCAGGCGGGCATCGATGTTGTGGCCGGCGGGGACCTCGGCGGGCAGGACCTGCACGTTCTCCGGAGCCACGGTGGCCCAGAGGCGGTCGCCGATCCCGAATCGCTCGGCGCCCTTGGTGGGGGCGAAGATGTCCAGTTCGGAACCGTCCTGAAGCTCCACCGCGTAGCGGACGCTGCTGCCCTGGAAGCCGGTGACGCGCACGGTTCCGGCCCATTCGTTGGCGCCGCCGTGCGGGGCGCGGGACAGCGCGAAGTCCTCGGAGCGGATGCACAGCTTCAGGTCCTTGCCCCCGGCCAGCGTCCGCTGGGTGGAGCGCACCGGCACGTCGGTGCCCGCGACCTTGGCAGTGACCTGGCCGTCGCCGTCCAGGCTGGCCTGGCAGTCGAAGACGTTGGAAACACCCAGGAAGTGGGCGATCGAGGCGCTGACCGGCGCATCGTAGATGTCGGTCGGCCCGCCCATCTGGACGATCCGGCCTCCCTGCATCAGGGCGATGCGGTCGGCCAGGGCGAACGCCTCCTGCTGGTCGTGGGTGACGTACACGGTGGTCAGGCCGAGCTTCAGCTGGATTTCGCGAAGCTCCACGCGCAGGTTGTCGCGCAGCCGGGCATCCAGGTTGGACAGCGGCTCGTCGAGCATCAGCACGGAGGGGCGCATGACCAGCGACCGGGCCAAGGCAACGCGCTGCATCTGGCCGCCGGACAGCAGCGAGGCGCCGCGCTGGGCGAACTCCTGCAGGCCCACCAGCGCCAGGACCTCCGTGACGCGCTGCTTGATCTCCGCGGCCGGCAGTTTCTGCAGCTTCAGCGAGTAGGCGACGTTCTGGAAGACCGTCATGTGCGGCCACACGGCGTAGGACTGGAAGACCATGCCCACGTTGCGCTTGTTGGGAGGCAGGTTGATGCCGGCCTCGGCGTCGAACACCACGGTGTCGCCGATGGTGATGCGGCCCGCGGTGGGCTCCTCCAGCCCGGCGATGCAGCGCATGGTGCTGGTCTTGCCGCAGCCGGACTTGCCCAGCAGCACCACCGATTCGCCGTCCCCGATCTCCAGGTTCAGGTTCTCGATGGCGGTGAACTTGCCGTACCTCAGTTGCAGGTTCTCAATGACGATTTTCATGGCGTTACCCTCGTTTCGCGGATGGTGTCGTGGGGCCGCGGCAGCGGCGGCCTGCCTATTCGAAGTAGGTGCGGGCCTCGATGAGCACGGGCACATTGCCGGCGAAGGCCTTCTGGAGCGCGGCGCGCAGTTCCTCGGCCGTGTCCACCGCCTCGGCGGCGACGCCGTAGCCGTTGGCCAGGTGGACGAAGTCGATGCGCGGCACGTCCAGTCCGGGGGTCTCCCCCGCGTCCAGGGCTCGGGTGAAGCGGCGCAAGGCGCCGTAGGTGCCGTTGTTCAGGATCACGAACACCACCGGGATGCCGTACTGGGCGGCGGTCCACAGGCCGGTGATGCCGAAGTTGGCCGAGCCGTCGCCGATGGTGGCCACGACGCGGCGGTCCGGGTGGGCGAGCTGGACCCCGACGGCGGCGGGCAGCCCAAAGCCCAGGCCCCCCGAGGCCGGGGAGTAGAAGGAGCCTTGGCCCTCGAGGACCGCGTTGTTCCAGAAGGAGTCGGCGGTGGAAGTGGATTCGTTGACGTAGACCACGCCCTCGGGCGCGTGCTCGGCGATGGTGCGGAAGACCGTGTCCGGGTGCAGTCGGTCCGCGCGGTCGACGCCGGCCGGCGCCTGGGCGCGGGACGCGCCCGCCTGCCCTGCCGCCGTCGTGCTGCCCGTGCCGGGTGTGACGACGCGGGGAGCGACGGCGGCCGCGAGGCGGGCCAGGCCGTCCCCGACCGGGGCCAGGTACGCGCGGCCGAAGGGTGCGCGGGCCACCTCGGAGGGGTCGTTGGAGAGGTGGATCAGCTCGGTGCCCTCGGCCAGGAAGCGACCCGGGCGGTGGTGGTGGTAGCGGAAGACCGGGGCGCCGGCGACCAGCACCAGGTCATGCCCGGAGAGCAGTTCGTTGATGGACGCGACGTTCGCCGGGAGCACGCCGCGGAACAGCGGGTGGGTGTTCGGGAACGGGCAGCGGGCCGGGGACGGGGCGATCCACACCGGGCAGCCAAGGCGTTCGGCGAGGGCGACCGCGTGCGCGTTGGCGCGTTCGGCGTCGACGTCCGGGCCGAGGACCAGGACCGGGTTCTTGGCCGCATCGATGGCCTCGGCGATTTCGGCGAGCTGCTCCGGCGCGAGCGCGGCGGCGGCGCTGACGGTGCGCTTGGCGAGGTAGTGGGTGTTCGGGTCGGCCTCGCGCTCCCAGTCGTCGTAGGGCACGGAGACGTAGACCGGGCCCGGCGCCGGCAGCGTGGCCATGTGGATGGCCTGGGAGATGGTGCGCGGGACGTCGGTCGCGGCCAGCGGTTCGGCGCTCCATTTCGCCAGGGGCCGGGGCAGCTGGGCGGCGTCCATGTTGGCGAGCATGACCTCCTGGCCCACGGTGTCGCGGACCTGCTGGCCGGCGGTGATCACCAGCGGGGAGTGCGAGTAGACGGAGTTGGTCAGCACGCCCATGCCGTTGCCGGTGCCGGCGGCGGCGTGCAGGTTGACCAGGGTGGGCCGGCCGGTGGCCTGGGCGTAGCCGTCGGCCATGGCGACGACGGCGCCCTCGTGCAGGCCCAGCACGTACTCGAAGTCCTCCGGAAAGTCCTTCAGGAAAAGCAGCTCGTTGGACCCGGGGTTGCCGAACACGGTGCGCATGCCGTTGCTGCGCAGCAGGTCGTAGGTGGCTTCGCGGATCGTCGTCATGGTGGTTCCTTAGGAAAACGGGGAAGGAGCCGGGAGTGTCGCAGCTCACGTCAAGCTAAGCGGAACGCGTTCCATAGGACAAATAAAAACTATGGATTGTTCCATAGAGAAGATCTATATTGGAGGACGTGAGCGACTACGACATCGGCATGGTCCGCATCTTCGTGCTGGTCTACGAGACCCGGTCGGTGACGGAGGCGGCGCAGCAGCTGTTCATCACCCAGCCCTCGGTCAGCTACGCGCTGGGAAAGCTGCGCAACCGGTTCGGGGACCGGCTCTTCGTCCGCCGGCAGCAGCGGCTGGTGCCCACCCGGCTGGCCGACGAGCTGTACCCGCGGCTGCGCGAACTGCTCGAGGGCATGGACGGGGTCATGGGGCAGGCGGCCGGCTTCGACCCGGCCACCTCCACGCGGACCTTCCGGCTGCACATGACGGACGTGGGCATCACCGGGCTGCTGCCGCGCGTGCTCCGCCGGCTGGCCGCGGAGGCCCCCGGCATCGCCGTCGAGCTGGAATCGCTGAACCTGCCGGCGGCGGCCGACGCGCTGCGCCTGGGCCGGGCCGACGCCGTGGTCTGCACTCCCCTGCTGGACGGGCCGGATCTGGTGCGCGAGCTGCTTTTCACCCAGCCCTACGTGGGCGTGTGCGGGACGGGGCACCCACGCATCGGCGAGCGTCCCACGGTGGAGGAGTTCGAGGCGGAACTGCACGTGGGCGTCGCCGCGGAGACGGGCCACCAGGCGGTGGACCTGCGGATCCGGGAACTGGGCGTCAAGCGCCGGATGGCGGTGCGGCTGCCGAGCTTCGCGGGGCTGGCCGGGATCCTGGCGCAGACGGAGCTGCTTTCCTTCGCCCCGGAGTCGTACGCGCAGCGCTTCGTCGCGCAGGGCCAGCTGCGGGTGTTCGAGCTGCCGTTCGCCGTCCCGGTGTCCGAGGTCGCGCTCTACACGGTCCGGCGCCAGCTGCCCTCCCCCGAGGCTGACTGGTTTCGGGGCCTGGTCGCCGACGCGCTCCGCACTCCCGTCGCCTGAGTCCCCTGCCGAATTCTGACGCGTAAGTGCGGGTCCTCCAGGAATTTTGTTACCTCCCGGGCAGTCACGGCGAGATTTTGCTACCTCCCGGTGGGTGTTTGGGGAATTCTGCTCACCCCACTCGGGCGCTGCGGACACGGTTCGCGGGTAAGGCAAAGGAAGCGATTCAGGTACGACGCCGGATCCGCGGGCTTGGCCGGGGGGAAGGCCGGCAGCAACGGGCCGGGGAACACCTCCCCAAGGCGGCAGGATTGTGAAACCACCCGCCGAACGTGCGCACTTTCCGGAAAACACCCACCGCGAGGTAGCAAAATCCCGTGGCGACTGCCCGGGAGGTAACAAAATTCCGCTGGGAAACGGACCGCCTACGGTTCCGCGGCCGCCCAGGGAAACACGGCACAGATCCTTCCGACAACCGCACTTACGCGTCAGAATTCGGGCCAGAACCCGCACTAACGCGCCATAATTCCTGCCCACACCCACACAAACGCATCACAATTCGGGCCGGGACCCGCACTTACACGTCAGAATTCGGAGGGGGTCAGCGGCCTCCGGCCTTGGCCAGGTCGGCGCTGATGCCGCGGGCGGCGGCGACCACGCGCGGGAGGATCGTCTGCGGGACGGGGATCCGCGAGTCGGGGAACGCGACCGCCACGGAGGCGACGATCCCGCCGTCGTCCCCGAACACCGGGGCCGCGACCGAGGTGCGCCCGGGCAGGCCGTCGTCGCGGGAGACGGCGGCGCCGGTGTGGCGGATCTCGGCGAGGTCGGCCCGCAGGGTGGGCAGCAGGCCGGCCAGGCCGGCGTCGCGCTCGCCCATCCGGCACAGCTCGTTCCAGGCGTCGGGGCTGTAGGCGAGCAGCACCCGTCCCCCGCCGGTGCGGTGCAGAGGCAGCCGGCGGGTGGCGCGCGCGGAGCCCTCAGTGGCCTTGACGCGGGTGATGCGGTCGGCGAAGAGGCCGTCGGTGCCGTCGCGCACGCCGAGGTAGACGGTGCCGCGGGTCGCCACGTGCAGGTCCACGAGGTACGGCTGGGCGAGCTCGCGCAGCCGGCGCACCTGCGGGGCGCCGATGCCCAGGCGCCAGATGCGCATGCCCAAGCGGTAGCGGCCGTGGGACAGCCGCTCCACCCCCTCCCAGCTGACCAGGGCGGCGAGCATGCGGTGCACCGTCGCCGGGGGCAGGCCGGTCTCCTCGCAGATCCCGGCCACCGTCATCTCCGCGCCCCCGGAGAAGCAGTCCAGGATCTCGAAGGCGCGTCCCAGGACGGAGCGCTTGCCGTCATCCTCCGCAGCGGCGCGGGCCATGGCACCTCCTGTGACACTTGCTGGATCCACGTTCCATCGAACCCAGCTCCATTGAATCGAGCTCCATCGAACCACGGCCCGGTCGCGGGACCGCCGGTTCCGTTGCGGCAGACGGAACAGTTTCCGCACCGCCTAGAACGGGTACTGCTCGATCTCCGGGCGCAGGGTGACCCACTGGGTTTCCGTGAACGCCTCCAGGTTGGCCGCGGCCCCGCCGAAGCGCGACCCGGTGCCGGAGGCCCCGGTGCCGCCGAACGGGGCGTTGGCCTCGTCGGACACGGTCTGCTCGTTGATGTGCACCTTGCCCGTGCCGATCAGGTCGGCCAGCCCCATCGCCGCGCCCACCTCGCCGAGGATGCCCACGGACAGCCCGAACTCGCTGGCGTTGACCAGTTCCGCGGCCTCCGCCACGTCGGAGAACGCCAGCACCGGGGCAACCGGACCGAAGATCTCCTCCTCCCAGGCCCGCATGCCGCGCCGGATGCCGGTGAGCACGGTGGGGCGGTAGAACGGCCCGTCGTGGGTGCCGCCGGCGGCCACCTCGGCCCCGGCCAGGACCGTGTCCTGCACGATCCCGTCGATGTTCTTGAGCTGGCGCTCGTCGATGATCGGGCCCAGCTGGACGTCCTCGCGGAACGGGTCGCCCACGCGCAGCGCGTCGGCCTTGGCCGCCAGCGCGGCCACGTACTCGTCGTGGAGGGACTCGTGGACCAGGTGCCGGCCGGCGGCCATGCAGATCTGGCCCTGGTGCAGGAAGGAGCCGAAGGCGCCGGCGGAGGCGGCGCGCTGCACGTCGGCGCCGGGCAGCACCACGATCGCGTTGTTGCCGCCCAGTTCCAGGTGCGCCCGCTTCAGGTGCCGGGCCGCGGCCTCGCCCACGCGCCGGCCGGCCGGCGTCGAACCGGTGAAGGAGATGATCCGCACCTCGGGCGCGGCTACGACGGCCTCGCCCACGTCGGCGCCGCCGGGCAGGGTCTGCAGGACGCCGGCGGGCAGGCCGGCCGCGTCGAAGACCCGCTGGAGCACGACGCCGCCGCTCACCGAGGTGCGCGGGTCCGGCTTGAGCAGCACGGCGTTTCCGAGCCCCAGCGCCGGCGCCACGGAGCGGATGGACAGCGTGAGCGGGAAGTTGAAGGGCGCGATCACGGTGACGACGCCGGCGGGGCGGCGGCGCGCGATCGACCAGCGGTCCTTGTTGGAGGTGAGCACCTCGCCGTGCGGATGGGTGGGCAGCGCGGCGGCCTCGTGGCATTCGGCGATGGCCGCGGCGATCTCGGTGCGCGCCTTGGTGCGGGTGCCGCCGGATTCGCGCACGATCCAGTCCTCGATCTCCGCGGCGTGCTCCTCGAAGAGCGCGGCGGCGCGGCGCAGCACCGCTGCGCGTTCGGCGGGCTTCAGCGCGGCCCAGCCGCGCTGCGCGGCGGCCGCGGTGGCTGCGGCGGCGCGGGCCTGGTCGCCGGAGGCGACGCCGATCTCGCCGAGGACCTCACCGGTGGCGGATTCGCGCACGGCGAGGGTGCCGGCGGCGCCCGCGGTCCAGGTGCCGGTGTGGACCTTGCCGCTCCAGAGCGCGGGGTCGAGGAAGCTCATGGGTTTCTCCTGCTGGGGTTCGGGGGCAGTGGCCGGCGCGCGGGGCGCCGGCCACGGGGCGGAAAACAGCGGACGACGGCGGGAACGGCTACCGGTTCTTCCATTCGGGGGCGCGCTTCTCCAGGAAGGCGCGGACACCCTCGACGCGGTCCTCGCTCAGGTACGGGTTGGGGCCCACGTTCAGGCGCAGGGCGCTGGGCAGCGGCAGGCCCCAGCTCTTGGTGGCCATCTCCTTGTAACGGCGCAGCGTGACCGGCGAGTTCGCGAGGATCTCGTCGACGTACTTCTGCACCTCCGCGCCGAAGGATTCGCGCGGGACCACCCGGTTGACCAGGCCGATCTCCTTGGCCTCCTCCATCGGGATGGTGCGGGCGGTGTAGAGCAGGTCCATGGCGACGGCGCGCGGCAGCAGGCGCGGCAGCAGCACGGAGCCGAGGTTGGCGCCCATGCCGCGGCGGGCCTCGGTGAGGCCGATCGTGGCGCCCTCGACGCCGATGCGGACGTCGGCGGAGAGGGCGATCTCGCAGCCGCCGGCGATCGCGTGCCCGTTGAGCGCGGCGATGACCGGCTTGTAGGTCTCCAGCATGACCTCGAAGAGCGCGCGGTAGGTGCCGGTCATGGGCACGTGGATCTGGCGGCCGGAGCGGGCGAGGTCGTCCATCTCCTTCATGTCCCCGCCCGCGCAGAACGCCTTGTCGCCGGTGCCGGTGATGACGACGGCGTAGACGTCCGGGTCCTCGCCGGCCTCGACGAACGCCTCGGTGAGCTGCTGCACGGTGCGGCGGGCCATCGCGTTGCGGCGGTGCGGGCGGTTGATGGTGATCCAGGCGGCGTGGCCGCGGACCTCGTAGAGGACCTCGTCGCTGTGGTCGGGGGTCTCGGCGGGGTTGTTCTCAGTGACCTCGGTGCTCATGGCCGGGTCTCCTTCCGTGGTGCTCTGGCTTTTCTAAATGCTCTGGCTTGTCTGGTGCTTTGGCTTGTCTAGTGCTTGACCGCGTCGGGTGTCCCGCGGCCGGCGGCGGTGCCGTCCGCGAACAGCGAATCGATGTCCTGCTCCCCCAGCCCCAGCGAGGCGAGGACGGAGCGGGTGTCGGCGCCCAGTTCGGGCGGGGCGCCCTGGTGCGGCGGGTAGCCGCCGTCGAACGTCAACGGCAGGTTGACGACGCGGAACCCGGGGATCCCGGGGTGCTCCAGCGGGACGATCTGGCCGATCGCCCGGACCTGCTCGTCCTCGAGCGCCTGGTCGACGGTGTGGACCGCCGAGTGCGGGACCAGCGTGGGCCCCAGCCGGTCCAGGACCTCGGCGGTGGTGAACTTGACGGTGTGCTGGGACAGCGCCACGTTGACCGGGTTCCGGTGGCGCACGCGGTCCGCATTGGACCCGAAGCCCTCCCGGTCCCGGAGCTCCCGGGCGTCCAGGGCCTCCAGCAGCCGGTGCCAGGTGTCGTTGTTCCCGGCCTGCAGGAACACGTGGCCGTCGGAGGTCGGGAACGCGCCGCTGGGCACGGTGGCCCGGTAGCCGGAGCCCAGCCGCTTCGGGGCCGCCCCTCCGGCGGCCACCCCCATCAGCGGGGCGGTCAGCCACGTCAGGGCGGTCTGCAGCAGCGAGGGCTGGACGTGGCTGCCGCGGCCGGTGGCGTCGCGGCGGCGCAGCGCCTCGTAGATCCCGACGACGGCCCACATGCCCGTGCCCATGTCCAGCAGCGAGACGGGCACCCGGGCCGGGTCGCCGTCCTCGCCGCCGGTGATGGACACGATCCCGGAGTAGGCCTGGACCATCGGGTCGTAGGCCGGCTGCCCGGCGCGCGGGCCTGTGTGCCCGTAGCCGGACATCTCGCAGTAGATCAGCCGCGGGTTCAGCTCCCGCAGGCGCTCCCAGGTGAAGCCGGCCTTGGCCAGCGATCCCGGACGCAGGTTCTGGATCAGGACGTCGGCGGAGGCGACCAGTTCCTCCAGCAGTTCCCTGCCGCGACCGGTCTTGTAGTCCAGGACGACGGACTTCTTGTTCCGGTTGAAGGACAGGAAGGCCACCGAGCGTCCCTCCCACTCCGGGGGCAGCCACTGCCGCGCGTCGTCGCCGGTCCCGTGGCGCTCCACCTTAATGACCTCCGCTCCGAGGTCCCCGAGGACCTGGGCGCCGTACGGAGCGGCCACGGACGTGCCGATCTCCACGACGCGCAGCCCGGCCAGCGAGGACCCGGCGGACACGCTAGCCACCGTGGGCTCCGGCGTGCTCGGCGAGGCGGGCCTCGAACTCGTCGCGGGCGGCGGACGTGATGTCCTGCTTCCACGGGGCCAGACATCCGGCGTAGGTCTCCGGGCCCAGCCGGAAGTGCTGGGCCTCCTCGGCCGTCTCCACGAACGGCATGTCCATCGGGTAGGCGTCCGCGCCGTAGGGGCGCGGGCCGGCCTGGGAGACGTGGCCCCAAAGCTCGTGGCCGACGATCCCCTCCGCCATCACGACGCATTCGATCAGGGCGGCCAGGTCGACGCCGGTTTGGATCCCCTCGCCCTCGAGCATGTGCACGAAGTCCTCGGTCGGGATCATCTTGCTCAGCCGCCCGTTGCCCCCGTAGGGGCAGCCGCCGAGGCCGCCGATGGCCGTGTCCACGATGAGCCGGTGGCGCTCGTCGAGTTCCTTCATGGCGACGTAGGCGCTGATCGGGGCCATGCCGCGGCCGTTGTGCAGGTGCAGGTTGATCGTGGTGACCTGGGGCCATTCGCGCAGGACCCGCCGGATCTGGGATTCCATGGCGCCGGGGGTGTTCCAGCTCATCGGGTCGCCGAAGAGGATCCCGGTGGTCGGGACCCCCGCCGCGGCCCACGCGTCCATCTGGAGCTGGATGGTTTCCATCCGCTGGTCCTCGCTGAACTCTCCGAGCCAGTTCGAGCCCCAGGCGGCGTTGACGGCGACCATCGCCTCCGTGGCGCCGGCCTTCACCTGCGCCTCGATCTGTGCCGGGAGCATCTCGATCTCCTGGGCGATCGTGCGTCCGGCGTTGCGCTGGACGAAGACGTCGCACACGTGCACGCGCGAGGTGCCGACCTTCGAGGGCGGGGACAGCGGGGGCATGAACCGGGCCCGCCGCTCGATGCCGCGCTGGTTCAGGACCAGGGCCGTGTAGTTGACCCCCTCCACGGGGGTGAACCCGTTGATGATCTCCTCGATGTTGGCCATCTGCGGGACCCACCGGGGGCTCACGAAGGAGCCGACCACGATGTTCTCCAGGCCCGTGGCGGACAGCGCATCCAGCAGGCGGATCTTCTCCGCCACCGGGATGGCGGCGCTTTCGATCTGCATGCCCTCGCGCATGCCCTGCTCGATGATGCTGACCTGCGGGAACCCGGTCATGCCCGGACCGCGGGGACTTCGTCGGGGGCCTGGGCCACCACGTTGTCCGCCAGCAGCCGGTCGATCTGCTCGGAAGTCCGGCCCAGGGATTCCAGCACCGCCACGGTGTCCTGGCCCAGCTCCGGCGGGGTGGTGGCCAGCGTGGGGTACTCCCCGTTGAAGGTCATCGGCAGGTTGACCACCTCGAGGTCCTCGACGGCGGGGTGTGGCAGCGGCTGCATCATCCCGATGGCCTTGACCTGCTCGTCCGCGTACACCTTGTCCACGGTGTTCACCGGGGAGTGCGGGACCTTCGCCTCGATCAGGCGGGGGACGATCTCCGCCAGCGTGAAGCGCGAGGTGCGCTCCGAGAGTGCCTGGATGACCTCCGCCCGGCGGAGGTTGCGCTCCGGGTTGGTGGAGAAGCCCTCGCGCTCGTCCAGGTCCGTCGCCTCGATGGCCCCGAGCAGGCGGCGCCAGATGTGGTCGTTCCCGGCGGAGATGAAGACGTGGCCGTCCGCCGTCGGGAAGGCGCCGTAGGGGACCACCCCGCGGAAGCCGGAGCCGAGGCGCTTGGGCGGCGGGTTCCCGGCCGCTGCGCCGATCAGGGGCGAGGTGATCCAGGTCAGGGCGGTCTGCAGCAGCGAGTTCTGCACGTGGCAGCCTTCGCCGGTGGTGTCGCGGCGGCGCAGCGCCTCGAACACGGACAGGGCCATCCACATGCCGGTGCCCATGTCCAGCAGGGAGACCGGCACCCGGGCCGGGGACCCGCCGTCGTCCCCGGTCATGGAAACGATGCCGGAGAACGCCTGGAGCAGCGGATCGTAGGCCGGCTGCATGGCGCGCGGGCCGGTGTGCCCGTAGCCGGACATCTCGCAGTAGATCAGCCGCGGGTTCAGCGCGTGGACGTGCTCCCAGGTGAACCCGGCCTTGGCCAGGGCGCCCGGGCGCAGGTTCTGGATCAGGACGTCGGCGCCCGCGATGAGGTCCTCGAGGACCTTCTTGCCCTCGGCGTCCTTGTAGTCCAGGACCACGGACTTCTTGTTGCGGTTGAAGGACATGAAGGCGATCGACTCGCCGTTCCACGACGGCGGCGCCCACTTGCGGGTGTCGTCCCCGGCGTGGCGCTCGATCTTGATGACCTCGGCGCCGAGGTCGCCCAGGATCTGGCCGCCGAAGGGGGCGGCCACGGACGTGCTGATCTCGATGACCCGCAGTCCGGTGAGCGAACCTTGGCCGGGCATGGTAAAGGGGGTGCTCATGCGGTCTCTCCTGTCTGTGCGAACTGCCCGTCCAGGGCGAGCAGGGAGCGTTCGAAGTCGTCGCGGGCGGCGCTGGTGACGGCCTGTTTCCAGGGCGCCAGCGCGCCGGCGTAGGTGTCCGGGCCCAGCCGGAAGTGCTGGGCCTGGTCGAAGGTCTCGATGAACGGCATGTCCATCGCGTAGACGTCCGTTCCGTAGGGGCGCGGGCCCACCTTGGAGACGTGGCCCCAGAGTTCGTGGCCGACCACCTCCTCGGCGAGCAGCGCGGCCTCAATGAGCGCGCGCAGGTCGACGCCGGTGTCCACGCCCTCACTCTCGAGGAAGTGCACGAAGTCCTCGGTCGGGATCATGCGGGTGGCCCGTCCGTTGCCGCAGTAGGGGCAGCCGCCCAGGCCGCCGATGGCGGTGTCGACCACCAGCGTGTGGCGGGAGTCCAGTTCCGTGAAGGCCGCGTACGCGCTCAGCGGCGCCATGCCGCGGCCGTTGTGCAGGTGCAGCTGGAAGTTGGTGATCCGCGGCCAGGTCTCCAGGACCCGGCGGATCTGGGAGCGCATGGCGGCCGGGGTGTTCCAGCTCATCGGGTCGCCGAACTGGATGCGGGTCACCGGGATGCCGGCGGCCTCCCACGCGTCGATCTGCAGCCGCAGGTACTCCATGCGGGTGTCCTCGGAGATCTCGCCGATCCAGTTGGAGCCCCAGCAGGCGTTGATCGCGACCTGCGCCTCGGTGGCGCCGTTGGCGACCGCGCGCTGGATGGTTTCCGGGACCGCGTCGACCTCGTCCTCGAGGCTGCGGGCGGTGTTGCGCTTGACGAAGACGTCGTCCAGGTGGATGCGGGTCTGCCCGACGGACGGGTCCGGCCCGGAGATCTTCGGGGCGAACGCGGCGCGGCGCTCGGCTCCCTTGGCGTTGAGCGCCAGGGCGGTGTAGCGGACGCCCTCGGCGGGGGTGAACCCGTCGATGACCTCCTCGACGTGCGCCATCTGCGGAACCCACTTGGGGCTCACGAAGGAGCCCACCACGATGTTCCGCAGGCCGGTCGCGGAGAGCGCATCCAGCAGGCGGATCTTGTTCTCCGTGCTGATGCCGGCGCTTTCGATCTGCATGCCTTCGCGCATGCCTTCCTCGACAATGATGACCGCCGGGTGGTTCCGGTCGGCGTGCAGCAGGTCGGCGTTGGGGCGGGGGTGGCTCATGCCATGGCCTCCTTTTTCTGCGGCGCCCAGGCGCCGGGTGCAAGTGCGGCTCCCGCGGCGCTGGCCTGGCCGCCCCGCGGCAGCGCGCGCAGGGCCCGGTAGAGTTCCTCGGTGGCCTCGGGGGTCAGCCCGCCGACGGCGCAGCAGTCGGTGAACTTGGTGCGCAACTGGTCCTCGTCCAGCGGGTTGAGGGCGTCGCCGCGGGTGATGTCGACGCGGCGGGCCAGCGTGCCGCCGTCGTCGAAGGCGATCTCCACCACGGTGAAGCCGGCTCCGTACCCGGGGTCCCCGAGCGGGGGCTCGGCGCTTTCGCCCACGCTGACGCGCCCCATCAGGGAACGCACCTGCTCGTCGGCGAAGGCCTCCTCGGTGAAGTCGCTGAGCAGCACGTTGCCGCGGATGATTGCGGCGGCCAGCGCGTACTCGAGGCTGAACTTGGCCTGGGTGGCGTTGCGCGGCGGGTAGGCGCCCAGCGGACGCGTTCCGTTGGTGTGCAGCGTGGCCGTGATCGCGCGGATGGGGCGGGTGCCGATCTCCGCGCGCAGCTCCAGCACCGCGTCAATGCCGCGGTGGGTGCCGTAGCACGCGGGGTAGCGCTTCAGGCCCCAGTCCCGAACCCAGGCGTCCTGCCAGTACTCCAGGCGTTCGGCCAGGGTTTCGGCGGCGTCGCCGATGGGGGCCAGGTCCGGGTCCCCGAAGCGCTCCAGGAACCCGCCCGGCACCTCCAGTTCGGAGGTGTTGGCGGTGAAGCCCGCCTCGGCCAGTTCCAGGGCCATGACGGCGTCGCGGGCCGCGACGCCGGCGTGCAGCGGCTTGGTCATGGAGCCGAAGTTGGGCCGGCTGCCGGCGACCAGCGAGGACACCAGGCCCAGCGCGTGTTCGGCGGTCCCCGCAGGGGTCCCGCAGAGCCGGACCAGGGCCGCGACCGTGGCCAGCCGGCCCACCGTGGAGGTGGTGTGCCAGCCCCGGGCGTAGTGCACGTGCTGCGGCAGGAGGTCGGCCAGCGCGCGGAAGGTGGCGGCGCCGACGTCGTACGCCTGGACCAGGCGCCCGCCGTCGATCCCGCGCTGCTCGGCGACGGCCAGCAGGGCCGGGAAGAGCACCGTGGAGGGGTGCATCGGCATGGACGGCGAGATGTCGTCGTAGTCCAGCAGGTGCCCGGCGGTCCCGTTCAGCAGGGCGGCCATGGACGCCGAGGTAGTCTCCCCGGACGTCCAGACGGTGGCCTGGCCGCGCGCGTTTTCGCGCGCGGCCCAGGCCCGGAGGATCGCGTCCCCCTCGAAGGCGGCCGCCGCCACGGCCACCGCCACCGTGTCCGCCAGGGCGCGGGAGACCTCGTCGGCGTGCGGGGTCGCGGCGGTCCCGGTCCCGGCGGCGAAGGCGGCAAGCACGGCCGTTGCGCCGGCGG
This sequence comes from Arthrobacter ginkgonis, assembly GCF_039540195.1. Taxonomy (NCBI): domain Bacteria; kingdom Bacillati; phylum Actinomycetota; class Actinomycetes; order Micrococcales; family Micrococcaceae; genus Arthrobacter; species Arthrobacter ginkgonis. Next base: position 27,716 of record NZ_BAABEO010000002.1, read on the forward strand.
CCTCGCCGTACGTAGGTTCACCCACTCCTGTCACCCCCTAGAAGGACTTCGGCAGGCCGAGGGTGCCGTGGGCAATGCCCGCGAGCACCATGTTGTTGGAGATCGGCGCCGTGGACGGCAGGCGCGCCTCGCGCCACTTGCGCTCGATCCCGTATTCCTCCGCGGCCGCGTAGCCGCCGAAGGTGTCGAACGCGGCCTGCGCGGCCTGCCACAGCGCCTGGGAGGCGAGCAGCTTGGCGGCGTTGACCTCGAAGCGCGGGTTCTCGCCGCTGAGGTACATGTCCGCTGCACGCCAGCGCATCAGCGAGGCGGCCTGCAGGTTGGCGTAGGCCTGGGCGATCGGGAACTGCACGCCCTGGTTCATGCCGATCGGACGGTCGAACACCACACGCTCGTTGGCGTACTGCACCGCGCGGTCCAGCAGGTGGAAGCCGGCGCCGATGTACTCGGAGGTGACGATCACCCGCTCGGAGTTCATGCCGGTGAGGATGACCTTGAAGCCCTTGCCCTCGTCGCCGATGCGGTTCTCCACCGGCACGCGCAGGTTCACGATCGCCAGTTCGTTGGTCTCGTGGTTGACCATGGTCTTGATCGGGGTGGCGACGATGCTGCCGTCGGCGATGGCCTGCTTCAGGTCCACCAGCAGCACGGTGACGCCGTCGGACTTCTTCGCTACGTCTTCGTACTTCTCGGTGCGGACCAACAGGAGCAGCAGGTCCGAGTGCTGGATGCGGGAGATGAAGATCTTGTTGCCGTTGACCACGTACTCGTCGCCCTCGCGCTTGGCGAAGGTGCGGATCCGGGTGGTGTCGGAGCCGGCGTCGGGCTCCGTGACGCCCATGGACTGCAGGCGCAGCTCGCCGGAGGCGATCTTCGGCAGGAAGCGGGCCTTCTGCTCGTCGGTGCCGTGGCGCAGCAGCGCGCCCATGGTGTACATGCCGGCGCGGGCGGCACCGGCGTGGCCGCCGTTGCGCTCGATCTGCTCCAGGACGATTGCGGCATCGCGGATGTCCGCGCCGCCTCCCCCGAACTCCTCGGGGATCAGCATGCTCATCCAGCCGGCCTCGTAGAGGGCATCAACGAACTCTTCCGGGTAGACGCCGGCGGCGTCGCACTTGCCCCAGTAGTCGCTGTCGAACGGCTTGCACAGGTCGTCGATGGCGTCGCGGATGGCAAGCTGCTCTTCGGTCAGGCCGAACGGTGAGGATTCGATGGCCGCCATGGGTCCACCTTTCAGGAGTGGGAACGTTGCTTTTCCCCTACTGAAGCCCACCCTCCACGGGTGTGAACACCGTCACTCTCACCCAGTGGAATTGGGTCCGAAAACGGGCGGAATTTTCCGCGTGGCGAGAGAATCCTGCCCCTCCCCTTGCCTCCCCCGCCTTCGCGAAAAGTGACGCGAAAGTGCGGGTGCAAACCCGAATCCTGACGTGTTTGTGCGGGTTCTTCGCGGAATTGTGCTCACTTGGGGGCAGTGTTTCCGGGATTCTGCTCGCTTCGGGGCAGTGCGTTCGGAATTGTGTGCCTTGGGACGCCGGGTGCACGACGCCGGCGGGCCGGGTTGGGTGCCTAGGCCCGCCGAGCTTGGGGATCCCGGCGTCCAGGCTCCGCCACAGCGCTGTCCCCCGATTGGACGGAATGGACCCGCCATAACGTCGAATCCAGGGACAGGGTTGTGGCGCCGCTTTCACGGCCGCAGAGACGGGAACGGGCGGAAGGGAAACCCCTTCCGCCCGTTTTCGCCGGCAGCCCCACCACCGGCGGCACCCCGCAGAAACTGCCCTGCGCACTATCTGCCCAACACTGCCTCGGAGCGATCACAATCCTGGAAACGCTGCCCCGGAGGTAGCAAAATCCCGTGGGGGCAGCAGCGCGCACACACACAATTCCGCCCAACACCGGCACAAACGCGTCAGGATTCGGGTTTACACCCGCACTTACGCGTCACTTTTCGCAAGAGAGGGACCGGCTACCAGTCGATGCCGGCGAGCAGCTGGTTCGCGTCGGCCGCCTCCGCGAGCCCGTCCAGGCGCGCGGACAGCGCCCGGGCCCGCTCGGCGCCCAGGATGCAGACGTTCAGGTCGAACTTCAGCCGCACCTGCTCCGGGGTCAGCGGCCGCTCGGCGGTGCCCAGGTTCGCCAGCACCTTCTCCTCCACCAGCGTCCCGTCGGCCAGCGTCACGCGGGCGATCGTCGGGAAGTGGCGCGGGTAGATCGCCTCGCATTCGTCGTCCGGCACGTAGTGCACCGTCGAGGCCAGCCGGCGGATGGAGGGGTTGTCCAGCGTCTCCTGGGTGAAGTCGTCCAGGTACACCCCCAGCCCGGTCCCGCCGTGGAAGCCGATCGCGAAGGTGAACGGGCCGGAGAACTGCGCGTGGTACGGGGACTGCGGGCTGATCTTGGCCTCGCGCGGCTGCGCGATGGTGCGCGTGACGGCCATCGGCACGGACAGCTCCACCCGCTCGATGTCCGCCGCGGCGATCCCGCGCGCGGCCAGCCGGCGCGCGGCGTCGATGCCGGTGTGCGTGAACACGTTGGTCGGGTACGGCTTCATGAAGCAGTTGTCCAGCTCCCAGCGCTCGCCGAGGTCCCCCACCAGCGCCTCCAGCGCCTCCGCGGCCAGCGGATGCATCCCGGTGTAGGCGTTGAAGAACCCGAACCTGCCCTCCAGCACCGAATCCGGGGCGGTGATCCCGCGGGCGGCCATCTGCGCCGCGACGACGCCGGAGTGCGCGGCCCAGCCGCAGTGCACGCGCTTGACGGTGCCGCCGACGCGGTTGGCCTCGAGCAGCCCGGCGCCCATGGAGCAGGCGATGCCCATCGCGTGCCGGATCCCGTCCGCGTCCAGCCCGTAGGCGGCGGCCGCGGCGGCGGCGGAGCCGATCGCCCCGCAGATCGAGGTGGCGTGGAAGCCGCGCTCGAAGAAGACGTTGTTGTTCAGGTCCTCGTCGTGCGCGGCCATGCCCAGGCGGATGGCGATCTCGTTGCCGGCGGCGACGGCGGCCAGGAACACCTCGCCGGAGGCCCCGGCCTCCTCGGCGGCGGCCAGCGCGGCCGGGACCACGGAGGCGCTCGGGTGCAGGATCGAGGGCACGTGGGTGTCGTCGAAGTCCAGCGCGTGCGCTGCGGTGCCGTTGACCAGCGCGGCGGCCGGGGCCGGCACGCGGTCCGGGTAGCCGAACACGGACGCCTGCGCGTGGCCGCCCCACCCGCGGACCAGGTCCAGCGCGGCCCGCACGGGCTCGGTGTCGCGGGCGGCCAGCGAGATGCCGAGCGTGTCGGTGACGCGGGCCAGAGCATCCGCGCGGATCCGGGCGGGCAGGTGGGCCACCGTGGCGGCGGTGAACCCGGCCAGCCGGGCGCTCAGCGTGGGTCCGGGCACGGCGGCTCCCGCCGTCGTGCCGGTGCTGGCGTTGCCTTCTGCGGTGGCGGTCATGCGGTCTCCTCAGCGGGAAGGGCGGGAAGGTCGGGAAGCAACGCCAGCGGCCGCACCGGGGAGCCGGTGGCCCCCGTCAGCGGCAGCGGCGCGATCAGGAAGTCGAAGCGGCCCGCGCCGAGGCCGGCGAGGGTCTCCAGGTTGAGCATTTCGATGATGGGTACGCCGCGTTCGACGAGCATCAACTTGTGCACGGGCAGGCGGGCGTGGCCCTCCCCGGCGGGGATGTGCTCGAACGCGGTGGTGTCCGAGCCCACGAAGCGGGGCTCGAAGGCCGCCAGCCAGGCGCCGCCGGCGGCATCGGGTCCGGGCACGCCGGGGTCGTGGCTGATGAAGGCGTGCGGGTCGTTCCACAGCTGCGCCCAGCCGGTGCGCACCAGCAACGCGGCCCCTTGCGGGATGGCGTCCGCGCCGCCGGGCAGCAGCGCGGCGGCGGCGGCGAGCTCGGCCGGGCCCACGGGGAACCCGGGCTCCAGCCGCTCCAGGCCGAGCGCGCGCGGTATGTCCAGCAGCACCCCGGGCAGCAGCGCCGGGTCGATGCTCTCCACCCCGTGCGCGGTGAACCGGCCGGTGCCCTGGGCATCGGCGGCCGGGATGCCGCCGTGCAGGAGCCCGTCGTGGCTGATGTGGCTGAGGGCATCGACGTGGGTGCCGGTGTGGGTGCCCAGCACCAGCAGGTCGTTGGCCCCGGAGGTGCCGTCGACGCGGACCGCATCGCCGTGGCGGCGCAGCAGCGCGTGCTTGTAACCGGGGTGGCTGGGCGAGGACGGGATGTTCGGGTGCAGCGGCTGGGCGAGGTCGACCATGCGCACCGAGCCGGCGGCGGTGCGCCCGGCGTAGACGCGAGCGGCCTGGGTCTCCGCGGTCATCGTGCGCTTCCTTCCGGGGATGCCGCCTGCAGCAGGCGGTCGGCGCGGGCGGCGATCGCGGCGGCCTGGCGCACGATCGCGGGGTCGATGAAGGATCCGTCGCCCAGGGTCGCGGCGGCGTTGGAGCCCAGGTCCATGGCCCCGGCGGCGGCGAGCACCTCGCGGGCCCAGGCGGTTTCCTCGGCCGTCGGGGCGAACGCGGCGCGCACCGCGGCGACCTGCGCCGGGTGGATGCAGCTGCGTCCGAAGAAGCCCAGCGCCCGCAGCGCGGCGGAGGAGGCGGCCAGGCCGGCGTCGTCCCTGACGTTGGTGAAGGCGCTGCCGACCGGGGACGGCAGCCCGAGCGCGCGGGAGGCGAGCACCACGGTCTGGCGGGCCAGCTGCAGGCCGGGTTCGCCGGCGGGCCCGCGCGGCACGCCGAGGTCGGCGCCCAGGTCCGCCTCGCCGAGCATCATCGAGTGCACGCCGGGCACGGCGCCGATCTCGCTGGCGGCGGCGACGGCGCGGGCCGATTCGAGCTGGCAGATCAGCCGCTGACCGATCCCCCAGTCGGCGGTGGCCTCGGCGGCGCGGGCCGCGTCCGCGGCCGTGTCCACCTTGGCCACTCGGATGGCGCTGACGACGCCGGCGCGCACCAGGGGCGCGAGCGCGGCGACGTCGGCCTCGAAGTCGGGCGTCGAGGGCGGGTTCACGCGCACCACCACCGGGGCGGCGAGCCCTTCCCCGAGGTGCCCGGCCAGCGCGGCGCGGGCGGCGGGACGCTCGGCCGGGTGGACGGCGTCCTCGAGGTCCACCACCACGCCGTCGGCGGCCGCGGCCGCCTTGGCGAAGCGTTCGGGGCGCACGGCCGGGACGTACAGCCAGGCGGCGGCGTGCTCCCAGGCCAGGGTTTCCGGAGCCAGCGGCGCCGGCATCAGACCGCGCCCTTGGCGCGCAGCCCGGCGACCTGCTCCGGGGTGTAGCCGAGCTCGGCGAGGACCTCGTCGGTGTCCTGCCCGTGGCCGCGGCCGGTGTGGCGGATGGTGCCGGGGGTCTCGGAGAGGCGGAAGAGCACGTTCTGCATCTTCACCGGGCCCAGGTCCGGGTCCTCGACGGTGGCGATGGTGCCGATGTGGTTCAGTTGCTCGTCCTCGATGACTTGGGACATGTCGTAGACCGGGGCGATGGCGGCCTCGGCCTGCTCGAACGCGGCGATGACCTCCTCCAGCGGGCGGGCGGCGATCCATTCGGCGACGGCGCCGTCGATGGTGTCCGCGTGCTGGGCCCGGCCCAGGCCGGAGGCGAACCACTCCTCCTCGATCAGTTCCGGGCGCCCCACCAGGCGCATGACGCGCTCGGCGATGGAGTTCGCGGAGGAGGAGATCGCGACCCAGCGACCCTCCTTGGTCTGGTAGGTGTTGCGCGGGGCGTTGTTCTCCGAGCGGTTCCCGGCGCGGTGGGTGATGTAGCCGAGCTGGTCGTAGGCGGTCAGCTGCGGGCCGAGCATCGCCAGGATGGGCTCGATGATGGCCAGGTCCACCACCTGGCCCTGGCCGGTGCGGTCGCGGTGGTGCAGCGCGGTGAGCGTGGCGATGGTGGCGGCCAGGCCGGCGATGTTGTCCGCCAGGGCCAGCGGCGGCAGCGTGGGCGGCCCGTCCGGCTGGCCGGTGGAGAAGGCGAAGCCGCTCATGGCCTCGGCGAGGGTGCCGAAGGCGGGGCGTCGGGAGATCGGGCCGGTCTGGCCGAAGCCGGTGACGCGGACCAGGATCAGGCCCTGGTTGTGCTCGGAGAGGGCCGCGTAGTCCAGGCCCCACTTCTCCAGCGTGCCCGGGCGGAAGTTCTCGATGACGATGTCCGCGTCCCGGGCCAGTCGCAGGAAGACCTCCTTGCCTTCGGGGGCGGAGAGGTTCAGCGTGGCGGTGCGCTTGTTGCGGGCCAGCAGCGTCCACCACAGGCCCTTCCCGCCCTTGGACTTGCCGTGCGTGCGGGCGCCGTCCGGGCGGGTGGGGTGTTCGATCTTCAGCACGTCGGCGCCGAAGTCGGCCATGATCGTGGCCGCGGAGGGGCCGGCGAAGAGGGTGGCGATGTCGAGGACCTTGAGGTCCTTCAGCGGCCCCTGGCGCTCGGCGTCGATGCCGGTCGCGGGGGACGGGCTTGCGGCCGTCTGGGTCATGGGAGGGGCTCCTCATGGAAGGGGTGGGATTCCGCGTCAGCGTAGGCAGCGGCGTTTGGCCGCAACAAGGCCCGCTATCACTGGGTGAGAGGACGACGGCGGCGGGTCCCCTGGGCGCGGAACGGCCGCGAACGCGGGGGTTGACGGGCCCGAAGCTGGGCTCATATTCTGCAATTCAGAATTTAATTCTCATATACAGAATCATCCCGCGGGGTCGAGGCCCTTGGCAGGACCCCGGCGGGAGCTCAGGAAAGGGCAGTCCGATGACCCAAAACAATGCAGCCAGCGGGAACAACGCAGTAGTCGAGGTCCCCACACTGGTGGTCGGCGGCGGCATCGCCGGCCTGGCCACCGCACTGGGCCTGGGCCGCAAGGGGCGGCCGGTGCATGTGATCGAGCGCGCGCCGGAGTTCGGCGAGGTCGGCGCCGGCATCCAGCTGGCCCCGAACGCGATGGCTGTCCTGGACGAGCTCGGCGTGCTGGACGAGGTCATGAAGGACGCCGTGCTGCCGCAGAAGAAGCGCTACATGGACGCGGTGACCGGCAAGGAGATCGCGACGATCGACCTCGGCCCCGAGTTCGTGGCGCACTACGGCTACCACTACATCGTCACGCACCGCGCCGACCTGCACTCCGCCCTGCTCAAGGGCTGCCAGGAGAACGAGTTCGTGACCCTGGAGAACAACCGCACCGTGCTGCGCGCCGAGAACCTGGACGGCGGCAAGGCCCAGGTTGTCACCGAGGACGGCACCACCTACCTCGCCGACGCCGTTATCGGCGCCGACGGCCTGCGTTCGGCCATCCGCCCGCTGATCGTCGAGGACCAGACCGTCCCGTCCGAGTACGTCGCCTACCGCGGCACCGTGCCGATCGAGACCGTCCCGGCCGAGGCCGTCGAAACCCCGATGGTCCTGTGCTGGCTGGGCCCGCACATGCACCTGATCCAGTACCCCCTGCGCGGCGGCAAGCTGTACAACAACGTGGCGGTCTTCCGCTCCGACTTCTACTCCCCCGACCACGAAAACTGGGGCACCGAGGAGGAGCTGGACGCGCGCTTCGGCATCTGCTGCGAGCAGGTCCAGGAGGCCGGCAAGTACCTCAACCGCGAGATCCGCTGGCCGATGTACGACCGCGAGCCGGTCAAGACCTGGACCGAGGGAAGCGTTTCGCTGATCGGCGACGCCGCGCACCCGATGCTGCAGTACCTGGCCCAGGGCGGCGCCCAGTCCCTCGACGATTCGCTGGCCATGGTCGACGCGATCACCACCGAGCCGGACGCGCAGGCCGCCTTCAAGTCCTTCGAGGCTCGCCGCGTCGAGCACACCGGCAACATCCAGCGCCTGGCCCGCGTGGCCGGGGAGCTGTTCCACATCGACGGCATCGGCCGCGAGCTGCGCAACAACTCCTTCAAGGACCACGTGCCCACCGACTACCAGAACCTCGACTGGATGTTCATGCCGCTGCGCAAGGCGCCGGAGGCCCGCACCTACCCGATCTGACCCCCACCGGACCACACCCCCGGAACTTTGCTCACTCCCGGGCAGTCTTTCCGACAATAGTGCTCGCCTGCGGTGGGTGTTTCGAAAATAGTGCGCGGCCCCGTCCGCGCGGCTGACGCAGAACGACGGCGGACACGGAACGACGGCGGCACGCACGTGCCGCCGTCGTTCTGCGTTGGCAGGCCGAACCGGTCAGCCCGGCCGCACCGCCGGCACGGAGGACGCTGCGGCGGCAACCGGCGCCGCGGCCGCCAATGCAGCGTGCTACTCGATACCCGCTCCGAGCATTTCGGGCACCTCGGGGATCGGCCGCAGGTGTTCACCAAGCACGCGAACGGCCGCTTCGATATCGTGATCGGCCAGGGCCTGCAGAATGGCCTGGTGCTGGCTGGTCGTGATGTGCCGGAGAGATTCCCCGGCGATGCGCGCCTGGGCCAGGGAACTGCGCTCGTGCAGTGGGCGAAGAGTGTCATACATCTGGACAAGGAGGGCATTGCCGCTTGCCTCGACGCCGGCGCGGTGGAACGCGATGTCCAGCTGGCCGTATTCGATGTAGTCGTCGCGGGTCTGAAGCTCCCTAAAGTCAACCATGAGGTCCAGGGCGCGGCGCATCGCGTCGGGTACTCCCGCGCGACGCGCACAGAGCTGGCGCAGGGCGTGGGATTCGATCGCGAAGCGGACGTCGAACACCTCGTAGAGCTCGGTGGCGCTCAGCCCGCGGACTTGGGCGCCGCGGCGGGGGACCAGGTTGACGTACCCCTCCCCCGCGAGGCGGTGGAAAGCCTCCCGGACCGGCGTCCGGGAGAGGCCCGTCGCCTCGCAGACCGTCACCTCTTCCACAAATTTTCCCGCCGAAAGGGAGCCGTTCATTATTTCGGACCGCAGCCATTCGTAGGCCCGGTCAACCGCCGTTTTCCCCACGCCTGCTCCTTCACTCGAGGCCCCAGCTTGCATCACCCGCCGTAGAAAATAAACGGCCTACACCATTGACTAGGGGCCCATCTTATAAATATCGTTCACACTCATGTTACACACTCCACGTATACATGAGGTATCTAAAACGATGAAGGGGTTGTTGGGATGAAAGTCAGCATCGCGCAGTTGGACTCGACGGACGACGTGGAGCGGAACCTCGCCCGCATCGAGGAGATGGCGGCGACCGCCGCCGGGCAGGACGCCGACCTGGTGGTGTTTCCCGAGTTCGCCATGTACGACCTGCCGCAGCCCGACCACCGCTTCGTGGAGGTCGCCGAGCCACTGGATGGGCCCTTCACGCAGGCGCTTCGCCGGACGGCGGCGCGCCACGGCGTGGCGATCGTCGCCGGCATGCTGGAGTCGATCGAGGGCGAGGACCGCGCCCACAACACGCTCTACGTTGCAGGCCCCAACGGGGAGTACCTGGCGCACTACCGCAAGGTCCACCTGTATGACGCGTTTATGGCCAAGGAATCGGACCTCATCCGCCCCTCCGAAGCGGACGGCCCGGTGCTGTTCGAGGTCGCGGGCACGACGGTGGGGCTAAGCACCTGCTACGACATCCGTTTCCCGGAAAGCAGCCGCGAACTGGCCGCCGCGGGCGCGGACCTGATCGTGCTGGCCGCCTCTTGGGTTCCGGGCCCGCGGAAGGAGGACCACCTGCACGTCCTCGGCCGCGCCCGCGCGATCGAGAACACCGTCTACTTCCTGACCGCCTGCCAGGCCCCGCCGATCTCGACCGGGGGAAGCGTGCTGCTCGACCCGATGGGCGTGGTGGTCGGGGAACTGGGCGAGAAGCCCGAGGTGCGCACCTTCGAGGTGGACAAGGAGAGGATCGCGGCGGTGCGCCGGGTCAACCCGTGCCTCACGGACCGCCGCTTCGAGGTCCGCCGCCTTGCCACGGCCGGGGTGGTGGACTGATGTTCCTCCTCGGCCCCGTCCCCGACCTCCTGCCCGACGCCCTCGTCTCCCGGGCGGGCGGCATCGCCTCGTCCACCATCGGCCACATGCGCGACCACGGCTTCGCCCACGGACTGGCCGCGCTCACCGGCGCCAACCGCGCGGTCGGCACCGCATTCACCGTGCGCCTGCCGGACCTGGACTCGACCATGCTCCACTACGCGGTCGACCGCATCGAACCCGGCCACGTCCTGGTGATCGACGCCGGAGGCCGCACGGACCGGGCTTGCGCCGGGGCGATGGTCGCCTTCGCGGCCCTGCACCGCGGGGCCGCCGCCATCGTGGTCGACGGCATGGCCACGGACCTGCCCGACCTGGTCGAGTTCGGGATCCCGGTCTTCGCCAGGGGCATCAGCCCGCGCACCACCAGGGTGCTGGGCGTCGAGGGCGCGATGAACGTCCCCGTCTCCGTGGCCGGTGCGGCCGTCGAGCCCGGCATGCTCGTGATCGCCGACCAGGACGGCGTCGCCTTCCTCTCCGCGGCGGATTTCGAGGCCGTCGCCGACCGCGCGGAGAAGGCCCAGCAGATCGAGCCCGGCGTTAAGGAAGCCGTCCTGGCCGGCAAGCTCCTCTCGGAACTCTCGGGGGCCGCCGACCTGGTCCACCAGAAGGCCGTCCACCTGTCCTGACCCGCCCCGCCCCGCCCCGCCACCGCCCTCTCCCCAACCAATCAGGAGCACCCATGAACAAGTCCCGTTCCCTCGCCGCCGCGCTCGCCCTCGGACTCTCCGGCGCCCTCGCCCTCACCGGATGCGGCTCGCAGGAACCCGCCGCGTCCGCCGCGCCCGTCGACTACGACTGCGCCAATCCCTCGCCGGTCGGCCAGCCCATTCCCGTCACGTTCGCCGCCAACGCGATCGTCAGCAACGGGGCCGTCTACGCGGGCCTGAAGGAGGGGTTCTTCAAGGAGCACGGGCTCGAGATCGAGATCCAGCCGGTGGCCAACGTCTCGGCCGCAATCTCCTCGGTGCAGGGAGGCACGACCGACTTCGGCTTCGCCACCTCCGTCTCGCTGTTCCAGGCCGTCGACAGCGGCGTCCCGATCTCGGTCGTCGCCCCCTTCGCCGGCATCGCCCCGAACTACTACGAGAACATGAAGAACGGAGTCAAGGGATACACCACCGAGGTCACCGCCCTCGTCGCGGCCCCGGGCTCCGGCATCAAGTCGCCCGCCGACCTCGCCGGACGCACCGTTGCCGTGGCCGACGCGCGCGGCCAGTCCGAACTGACGACCCGCTTCGTCATCAATGAGGCCGGGGCGGATGCCGATTCGGTGAACTACACCGTCATGGCCTTCCCCGACTCGCTCAACGCATTCAAGGCCGGCCAGGTTGACGCGATCTTCACCGTCGACCCGTTCCTGTCCCAGGCCGTCGCCGCCGGCGGGGAGGTCATCTCCTGGCCCGGCGTCGAGACCTTCCACGAGGGCCCCACCTCGGCCATCATCTCCTCCAACAAGTTCATCGAGTCCGCCCCGCAGACCGTCGCCCGGTTCACCTGCGCCATCCAGGAGTCGAACGAATTCGCCAACGAGAACCCCGACGCCGTCCGCGAGGCGACGGCCGTGGCGCAGGGCGTGGAGGCGGCAACCCTCGCGACGGCCACCGTCCCTTACTTCTATTCCACCGCCGACCTCGCCGGATTCGAGCGCTTCGCCGGAATCATGCACGACTTCGGGTTCGTCACCAATGAAGTTGACGTCCAGTCCGTCGTCCTGCCCCGCGCCCTTTCCAACGGCTAAGCAACCGTTCCCCTAGAGGAGAAAAATTTCATGCGAGACCCCCGCACCACGGCCCGGCGCCTGCTTCTGGGAGCCCTTGGGATCGGGATCTGGCTCGCCCTATGGCAGTGGTCCACCACCGGTGGACCGCTGTCGGGGACCGCCGGACTGCCACCCGCCACCGACACGCTCGGGGCCACCGCGGCCCTTGCCGCCGACCCGGGATTCTGGAGCACCATCGGCGAGACGCTGGCCATGATGCTCGCCGGACTCCTCGCCGCCGTCGTCCTCGGCGTGGGGCTCGGCATCGCGATGGGCCTTTCCTCCCGCGCCTTTGCCGCCCTGGACCCGACCACCCAGTTCCTCAGGCCCGTCCCGCCCGTGGTCCTGCTCCCGCTGGTCCTGCTCGTCGTCGGGCCCACCAGAACCCTCGGGATCGTGCTCGCCGCCTTCACCGCCGTCTGGCCGATCCTTGTCCAGACCCTCGTGGGAGTGCGCGGGGTGGACCCCGTCGCCCTTGAAACCGTGCGCGCCATGCGACTGCCCTGGCACCTGCGCCAGAGCTCGGTGATCCTGCCCAGCGCCCTGCCCAACATCGCCACCGGCATCAGGATCGCGGCCAGTTCCGCGCTTATGCTCGCCATCGGCGTCGGGCTGCTCGCCGGCGCGCCCGGCCTGGGCCGCTCGATTCTCAACGCGCAGCAGGCCGGCGACGGGACGCTCGTCTTCGCCATCATCATCTGGAGCGGGCTGCTGGGGCTGGCCACCAACACGCTGCTCTCGGCCGGCGAGCGCGCCCTAACCCGCAACCACGGACCCCGCGAGGAGCTCGCCGCATGAAAAACTGGACCAGGGCCGCCCTCGGCCTGGCCGTACCGGCCGCCGCCGTCGCCGGCTACGCGGCCGCCACCACGGCCAACCCCGACCCCTTCTTCCCGCCGATCCCGGTCATGCTCAAGCGGTTCGCTGACCTGTGGCTCTTCGAGCACCTCCCCACGGACGTCGTGCCGAGCCTGCGCAACTTCGCCGCCGGCTACGCGATAGCCCTCACCCTGGGCCTGCTCGCCGGCATCCTCGTCGGACGCATCCGGTGGCTCAAGGAGATGGCCGAACCCCTGATCCACTTCGGCCGCTCCGTGCCACCCATCATGCTCATTCCCCCGCTGGTCCTGGTGCTCGGCATCGGGGATGCGTCGAAAGTCTTCGTCATCGCGCTCGGGGCAGTGTTCCCCGTCCTCCTGACCACGGTCGACGGCATGCGGCAGGTCGACCCCGCCCTCCTGGACATGAGCAGGTCCATCGGGCTCGGCCGCGTCCAGACCCTCCGCCGGATCGTCCTGCCGGCCGCCTCCCCCGCGATCTACGGGGGCGCGCAGACCGGACTGCAGGTGGCCCTCATCCTCATGGTCTCCAGCGAAATGGTCGCCGCCACCCACGGCATCGGATACATGACCATGCAGGCCCAAGCCACCTTCAACGCGCCCAGCGTGTGGGCCGGAATCCTGCTGCTTGCCGTCCTCGGCTTCCTCATCAACGCCGCCTTCACCCTCGTACGCAATCGGGCCCTGGCCTGGCACACCGGCCGCGCCGCCGCCTACGCGGCCGCCTAGAACGAAAGAACCAGGAACATGAACCTCACCGAAAACGACCCCGCCCGCCCGGTCCGCCTGGCCGTCCGCGGCCTGTCCAAGACCTACGGCTCCGGGAGCACCGCGAACAGGGTCCTCGTCGACATCACCCTCGACGTCCACCAGGGCGAGTTCATCTGCCTCGTCGGTCCCTCCGGGGCCGGAAAGACCACCCTGCTCAGGTGCCTCACCAGCCTGATGCCGCCCACCTCGGGCACCGTCGCCCTGGATGGAAAGGTCCTCAACGGACCGAGCGAGCACATCTCGATCGTCTTCCAGGAATACACCCGCTCCCTGCTGCCGTGGATGACCGTCGAGGCGAATATCGCCCTGCCGCTCCAGGCCCGCGGGATGTCCCGGAAGGAAGCCGTTGCCCAGGTGGAGCCCCTCCTGCGCAGCGTCGGGCTGCCCGGCACCGGCCGGAAGTATCCCTGGCAGCTTTCGGGCGGCATGCAGCAGCGCGTCGCGATCGCCCGGGCCCTGATCACCGAGCCCGAGGTGCTCGTCATGGACGAACCCTTCGCCTCCATCGACGCCCAGACCCGCCTTGAACTCGAAGACCTCACCCGCACCCTGCAGCAGGAGCGGAACATGACCGTCGTGCTGGTCACCCACGACATCGACGAAGCCGTCTATCTCGCCGACCGCATCGTCGTGCTCTCCAAGAACCCAGCCACCGTCCAGGAAATCGTCGACGTTGGACTCGGCGACACCCGCGACCAAATCACCACCCGCGAGGACCACCGGTTCGCCGAGCTCCGCTCCCACATCCTGGGCCAGATCCGCGCTGCCCAGATCCGCGGAGCCGTCCGCGTCTAGTCCCCACCAACCCCGGGATCGCCGGCGCCCTCACGCCGGCTCCCGCCCCCAAGGCCCGCCCCACAGAAAGGCATCCCCGCCCATGAGCGCACCATCGACCGGATTCTGGTTCACCGACGCAAGCGTCCCGACCGCCGAAATCGTCGCGAAACTCGGCTTCGACTTCGTTGTCCTCGACGTCGAACACGGCATGTTCGACCTCGCCATCCTCGAACGGTTCATCCCCGCCCTCAAGGGCATGGGACTCGACGTCTACGCCAAGGTCCTCGGCCCCGCCCGCGAACCCATCCAGCAGACCCTCGACTTCGGCTGCGACGGCGTCATCATCCCCCACGTCGAAAGCGCGGCCCACGCGGCGGAGGTCACCGCCTTTTCCAAGTTCCCGCCCCTGGGTCGCCGAAGCCTCGCCGGCGGCCGGACCACCGGCTGGAACCCGCTCACTGACGCATGGATCGCCGAACAGAACTCGACCACCCGCTGCTTCCCGCTCATCGAGGAAGGCACCGCGGTTGACGAGATCCAGCAGATCGCCGCCCTGCCCACCGTCGACGGGATCCAGATCGGCCCCACGGACCTGTCCACCAGCCGCGGCCGCGGCGCGTACGGGCGCACCCCGGCCGACCTCGAGGACTTCGAGAAGTGCATCGACGCCTTCGACCGTGCCGGCAAGCCGTGGATCTTCCCCGCCTGGACACCCTTCGAGCAGGAGTGGGCCCTCTCCAAGCGCTCCCCCATGATCCTGCTCGGCATGCAGTACTACGTCATGCTCGGCGCGCTCACCCAAGCCAAGGAAAGCTTCGACGTCCTCGAAGCCCAGCAGCGGCTGGAAGCGACCACCTAAGACGGAAACGTCCGGCCGAATGCCCAGGCCACTGCGCAAGGCGCCGGCGACCCGCACCTACCCGATCTAACCTCCACCGGACCGCACCCCTCCGGAATTTTGCCCACTTCACGGCAGTGTTCGCGGGATAGTGCTCGCTGTGGGTGGGTGTTTGAAAAATAGTGCGCGGTCCCGTCCGCGCAGCAGAATGACGACGGCGGCACGCACGTGCCGCCGTCGTCGTCCTGCTCTGGCGCCCTGGCCGCACCGGAGCCCGATGGCTATCGGGTAGCCCCTATCTCCCTGGCCATGGGCAGGGAAAGCTAGTCGAGGACGTAGAAATCCAGGTGCACGGCGTCCGGATGGCGCACCCCGGAGCCCACGAGGATCCGCGATCCGAGCCAGGCCCAGCGGCCCTCGGACACCATCCGCGGCACGCAGCGGAAGTAGATGCGCTGCGGATCCACGCTTTCCCCGCGGACCAGCGCGGCGATGTCCTCGGCGGAACCGGCGCGGATCCCGAAGTTGGAGACGTAGATCTTTTCGCCCTCGTCCGTCTCGATGACGTATTTGGCCTCCAGCTCGGTCAGCGTGTCCGACTTCAGGAGCTGGAAGTCCGCGCCCACTGGCAGGACGGTGCCCCTCAGCTCCGGGCCCTCGACCGACCCGCCGGTGATGGGGACGATCCGGCGGAAACCGTCGGGGGTGTCTCCGACCTCGATGGGGCGGGAAACCTCGACCTTTACGGTGGCGAGGTAGGACAGGGCCGGCTGGACACGAGCAGTCATGCCCCGATCCTACGGTGCGGGACGCCTGGCCCCGCACCGAAACACCCTGCTCAGGGGCGCGGCGACGGAAAGGCGATGCGCCGAAGCGCCCCCATGATCGTGGCCCGCTCGCCGGCGGGGATCTCGCCCAGCAGCAATTCCTCGACCCTGCGGACCGATTCCGCGGCCTGCGCGCACAACTGCCGTCCGGCATCGGTTGCCCGAATTGTCCTGGAGCGCCGGTCCGCGGGATCGACTTCCCTCACCACCAGATTCCGGCCCTGGAGCTCGTCGAGAATCGCAACCAGACGGCTGGGGTCCACCTTGAGGGAGGCGGCCAGCTCGCGTTGGGTGAGGCCATACTCGGTGCAGGCCAGCGAGAGGGTCGCGTAGGACTGCCGTTTCAGCCCGAATTCCTCCAGCTGCTCGTCGACAAGCTCCAAGGTGACCAGCTTCGCCCGCGCGATGAGGAACCCGATTTCATCCGTAAGTCCGGAAGCGCGCAGGCTCCGCGTCTCGGTGCTCAGTTCCTCCCGCTGTCCTTCTTGAATCACCTTTACCCCTACTCCGCCGAGCCCCGCTCGCGCTATCGGAAAAGCCGAACACCGCGGGGCGCCACCACTCTGGCACATGGCCCTGCGAGGGAATCACCCTCGCCCCATACGCGTCAATGACCCAAAAGGTATCGAGTCATACCATAATAGCATTTCGCAATCGTTGCAGTAATCAACGGTTGCTGCGAACAATGTTCTCACATGGTGTGAGGAGCGCCACTACCGGCAACCGCCGCGCAGGATCCATTGCCACCATCCATTGCCATCCACGGTGGCCATCCCGGAAGGTCCCCACTTTGCCCATCGATGAAATCAGGCTGCAGACGAACGTTCCCGCGACCATGCGGGACGGAACCGTGCTCCGCGCCGACGTGTACTACCCCAGCAGCAGCGAACCGGTGCCCGTGATCGTCATGCGCCACCCCTACAGCAAGTCCCGGACCCCGACGCTTCGGGACGTGGACATCGTCAAGGTGGTCCAGAGCGGATACATCCTGGTGTTCCAGGACGTCCGGGGCCGCTTCGCCTCCGACGGCTCGTTCGAACCCTCCCTCCACGAGGAGGAGGACGGAACCGACACCGTCCGCTGGGCGGCCCAGCTGCCGGGATCCGACGGGCGGGTGGGCATGTGGGGCTCTTCCTACGGGGCCGAAACGCAGTGGAGCGCGGCCCTCGGCGGACCCGACGAGCTGCTCTCGCTCGTTTCCATCAATCCCCCCTCCCATTCCCAGTTCAATGGTTTCCTCATGCGCCGCGGGGTCCACGAGTTCGGCAGCCGGCTGAACTGGGCCCATGGTTCCATCGCCCTGGAGGAACTGCGGCGGGCCAACGAAGGCACGGACCTCAAGGAGCTCGTGCGGGAATACGCGGTGTCGCAGGAGAAGTTCGACACCCAGGAGATCTACGGGCTGCTCCCCTTCTCGAAGATCCACGAGGAAGAGGAGGGCTTTCTCTCGCTGGCCAGCCGGACGTTCGGGGAACCGGCCGATGCGGACTGGCGCCACGTCAGCAGGACCCATGACCGGTACGGGGAGATCAAGCCGCGGGCATTCATCGTGGGCGGCTGGTTCGACTGCTTCCTTGGTTCAACGCTGTCCCAGTACGAGGGCATGCGCAGCGCCGCGACCGCCGCGGGGAAGCCGGTTCCGCACCTGCTGATCGGTCCCTGGTCGCATCGGGAAAGCGGTGACCGCCTGGGCGACCTCAGCTTCGGTCCGATGGCCAAGGCCGCACTGCCGGGACAGGACGAGGCGCTGACCGGGCAGATCATCCGGTGGTTCGACGCGACCTTGAAGGGCATTGGCGCACCGCTGGAAGCCCTTCCCCCCGTGCGGGTCTTCCTCATGGGGACCAATCGGTGGCTCGGGTTCGAATCCTTCCCTCCCGCCGAGGCCACCACCCAAAGCTGGTTCCTCGGAGCCGGCGCGACGCTCGGTACGGTTCCCGCCGCGCTCGAGGAGCACGTCTCCTACGACTACGATCCCCGCGATCCCGCCCCCACCGTGGGCGGCCCGATCCTCATGGCTCCCGCTTTCCGGGTCGGTCCGGTGGCCCAGAACGAGCTCTACGACCGCGAAGACGTCGTCTCCTTCACCAGCGCCCCGCTGGCCGATCCGCTGCACGTGATCGGGTCGGTCCAGGCCGTGCTCCACGCGGCAACCAGTGCCGTGGACACGGACTTCGTCGTCACGCTTTGCGACGTGTACCCGGACGGTCGATCGATCCTCATCGCCGACGGGATCGTCCGGGTCTCCGAAAGGAACAGCTACACCGACGACGGCGTGTTCAGGCCCGGCGCGCGATCCCTCGTCGAGCCGGACGAGGACCTGGAACTGCGCGTGGACCTGCTCGCGACGGCCCACACCTTCGGCACCGGGCACCGGATCCGCGTGGACGTCACCTCCAGCAACTTCCCCCGATGGGACGTGAACCTCAATACGGGCGCCTCGTTCTACGACAGCGACACCAGCGTGGTCGCCCGGCAAACCCTCAAGTTCGGCGGCCTCCACAAGAGCCGCATCGAACTGCCCGTGGTCCCCGGCGCAACCGTCGCCGAAGCGTCCATCTAACGACCTGCCTACCAACACCCCGCCCCAGATATTCAGAGAGGAATATCCATGGTTCCCCGCAATCTTGTCCTCACCTCGTCCTGCCTGGCCGCCCTGTTGGCCGTCTCGGGATGCGCGTCCTCCTCGTCCGCCGGAACCCAGCAGAGCCAGGACCTGACCCTGGCCGTGGCCAGCGAACCGGTGGGCCTTGACCCGTCCGTTTCCGCCAACGGCAACACCTCCAGCTGGTTCGTCGACCTGGCCTACCAGTCCCTGATCTCCACCGACGAGAACGGCGGGCTGGCCCCCGGGCTGGCCGAGAAGTGGGAATTCATCGGCGACGGCCACAAGCAGCTGAAGGTGACGCTGCGCCCCGGCCTCAAGTTCGCCGACGGCACCGATCTCCGGGCCAAGGACGTCGTGGCCTCCATCGAGTACTTCAAGAAGGGCAGCGGCCCCTCCAGCGTCTACTTCAAGGACCTTGAGCTTGAGGCCGCCTCGGACCTGGAGGTCCTGATCGGCAGCCCGGACGAGAACCCCCTGCTCCCCACCCTCCTCACCCCGAAATACATGGGCGGGGGCATCATCAGCCCCAAGGGCCTGGAGAACCCGGACGCGCTGAACGCCTCCACCTTCGGGGCCGGCCCGTACCAGCTCGACGCGGCCCAGACGGTCAGCGGCGACCAGTACGTGTACGTGGCCAACGAGAACTACTACGACCCCGAAGCGGTCAAGTTCGAGGAAATCACGATCCGCATCATTCCGAACGTCACGTCCCAGGTCCAGGCCCTGAAAACCGGCCAGATCGACCTGATGCAGGGCGACGTCTCCGTCATGTCCGACGTCACGGGCGAATCGAAGCTCTCGGTCACCAGCAGCCCCACCTTCTGGAACGGGCTGTACTTCGCGGACCGGGACGGCAAGGTTTCGCCCGCCCTGGCCGACGAGCGCGTCCGCCAGGCGCTGAACTACGCGATCGACCGCGAGGCCATCGCCAAGGCCGCCTACGGGGAATACGGCAGCGCCGAATCCCAGCCGATGGTCCCCGGGGACCCGACCTTCGGATACGACGAGGAACTCGCCGGCTACTACGCCTACGACCCGGAGAAGGCACGCCAACTGCTGGCCGAGGCCGGCTACGCGGACGGCTTCACCCTCAGCATCCCCTACAAGGCCAGCCAGGCCCCGAGCACCAAGATGGTCCAGTCGATCGCGGCCCAGCTGGAGGAAGTGGGCGTGAAGGTGACGCTGGAACCGGGGGCCAACACCGGCGAGTGGGTCAGCAAGCTCGTCTCCCTGCAGCACGGGGCGTTCCAGCAGGATTCCTCCGGCCGGCCCATGATCCTGGCGACCGAGATGGGTTGGCTCCCGGGCGGCGTCCTGAACCCCTTCAACGTCGACGACGCCGACATCCAGGACGCGTACGACGCCCTGGTCGCGGCGGGCGAGGATCCGGACGGCGCCAAGGCCAAGGAACTGATGCGCGTGCTCGTGGAGAAGGCCATCACGCTTCCGGTCGCGAAGGCAGACGAGATCTTCGTCTACGACAACACCAAGCTGCAGGACATCGACTTCATCGGCGATTCCCCCAAGCTGTCCTACGTCTACGACTGGGAGCCGGCCAATGCGGGCTAACCGGGCGGCACGCCCCGCCACGGGCAGGGGGCACAAGGCATGCTGAGGCTCTTCCTCCACCGGCTGGCCGTCTCCGTGCCCCTGCTGGTGCTCGTGTCCGCCGTGACCTTCATCCTCCAGGCGCTGATCCCCGGTGATCCGGCACGCACCTTGCTGGGCGTCAACGCCTCGCAGGAGCAGTACCTGGAACTGCGCCAGGCCCTGAACCTGGACGCCCCGTTCCTGACCCGCTACTGGGACTACCTCAGCGGCGTGCTGCAGGGGAACCTCGGCGAATCGATCTTCACGTCGATCCCCGTGATCACCAGCGTCCTGCAGCGGCTGCCCGTGACCCTGACGCTGATGGCGGGCTCGGCCATCCTGGCGGCCGCCATCGGGATCGTGCTCGGAGTCTGGAGCGCGACGCGCGGGCGGGCGGTCAGCAAGGCCGTCGACGCGCTGTCCATGGTCGGGTTCGCCCTGCCGAACTTCTGGCTCGGATTGGTCCTGGTGTCGATCTTCGCCATCAGCCTTCCCATCTTCCCGGCCACCGGGTTCACCAGCTTCGACGACGACCCCGCCGCCTGGCTGATGTGCCTGGTCCTGCCGTGGGCGGCCCTGGCCCTGCACGGCATCGCGGCCATCGGCAAGGTCACCCGCGACAGCATGAAGACCACGCTGGACATGGACTACATCCGGACCCTGCGGGCGGCGGGCGTGAAGCGCCGGTCGCTGGTCTGGAAACACGCCCTCAAGAACTCGGGCGTCCCGGTCCTGACCATGACCGGACTCACCATGATCCACTTCCTCTCCGGCACCGTGCTGGTCGAGAACGTCTTCGCGCTGCCGGGCCTGGGCACCCTTGCCGTGAACTCCATCAACAACCACGACACCCCGGTCACCCAGGGCGTCGTGTTGACCTTCACCGTGCTCGTCATCGTCGTCAACCTCGCCGTGGACATGGCCTACACCGTGCTGAACCCGAAAGTGCGCCTCTCATGAGCATCCAAGCCGCCTCGCCTCCCACGCCGGCCTTCCGGAAACTGCGCCAGCTCTCCGCCCTGGTGGACCTGCGGCACAACGCCGTGCCCGCGATCTCGCTGGCATTCATCCTCCTGGTCAGCCTCGCCGTCGTCCTGGCCGACGTCCTGGCGCCCTACGACCCCCTGCACCAGGACCTGCCGGCCGCCCTCTCCGGCCCCTCGGCCGCCCACTGGCTCGGGACCGACACCCTGGGCCGGGACGTGCTCAGCCGGCTCCTGCACGGCGGCCAGCCGGCGCTGGCCGGCGTCGTGCTGGCGCTGGGCGTGTTCACGGCCTGCGGGACCGCCCTGGGCATCCTGGCCGGATACCTCGGCGGCTGGGTCGACCGGTGCGTGGGCATCGTGGTGGACATGTTCATGGCCCTGCCGAACATGGTCATCATCCTGGCCGTGCTCGCGGTCTTCAGCCAGAGCCAGACCGCCTCGATGATCACCCTGGGCGTCCTCGCCTCCGGCAACCTGATCCGCATCGTCCGCAGCTCGGTCCTGGCCCTCAAGGAGGAGCTCTACGTCTCCGCCGCCGTCGTCTCCGGCCTGACGGACGCGCGCATCATGGCCCGGCACATCCTGCCGGGCCTGATCGGCCCGGTCCTGGTCCAGCTGTCCATCTTCAGCGGCGTCGCCCTGTCCGTGCAGACGGGCCTGGGGTTCCTCGGCGTCGCCAGCAAGCCGCCCGCGCCCAGCTGGGGCGGCATGGTCGGCGAGGCGGCCGAGGTCATGTCCGCCCACGGATTCTTCCTGCTGGTCACCGGCGGCATCATCACCCTCCTGACCTTTGCCTTCGGGTTCCTCGGCGACGGATTGCGCGACCTGGCGGCGGAGACCAAGAAGCAGCCCGCCGCCTCCCTCTTCCGCAAACCCGCCGCCCGCGGCGGACTTTCCGCCCTCCCGCCGGCGCCCGTCCCGGGCGCACGGCTGTCCGTCCAGGACTACTGCGTCGGCTTCCACTCCGACGGCGGGGTCAAGGAGACGGTCAGGAACCTCAACTGGGCCATCCAGCCCGGGGAGATCCTCGGGCTGGTCGGCGAATCGGGCAGCGGAAAAACGGTCACCGCCCTCAGCCTCCTGGGGCTCCTGCCCTCCAACGGGGAAGTCACCGGCGGCCGCGCCTACCTGGACGGCAAGGACATCTCCGGACTGTCCGAAACCCAATACGAGGACATCCGCGGCAAGGAGATCGGCCTCATCTCCCAGGAGCCGATGGTCGCACTGGATCCCTCCTTCACGATCGGCGACCAGCTGACCGAGGTCCTCCGCCTGCACCACAGGGAGAACAGGCAGGCCCTCAAGGCGCGGGCGCTCGACCTGCTGCACCAGGTGCAGCTGCCCCAGCCCGAAGGCCTCCTGTCGAAGTACCCCCACGAGCTCTCCGGCGGGATGATCCAGCGCGTGGTCATCGCCATCGCCCTGGCCGGCTCGCCCAAACTCCTCATCGCGGACGAACTCACCACGGCCCTGGACGTCACCGTGCAGGCGGAGATCCTGGACCTCCTGCGGGACCTGCGCGACCGCACCGGCATGTCCATCATCGTGGTCACGCACGACCTCGGCGTGGTGGCGGACCTGTGCGACCGCGTCCTGATCATGTCCCAGGGCGAGATCGTGGAGCAGGGCGGCACCGAGGACATCTTCTACTCCCCCACCCGGGACTACACGAAAAAGCTGATCAGCAGCACTCCCAACCTCGTGAAGGCGCTCTAACCATGGAACCCAACCTGCTCGCGGTCGACCGCCTGGCCGTCGACTACAAGAAACCCGGGTTGCGCAGCCGCACCCACCGGGTCATCCACGACGTCAGCTTCACCGTCGCCCGGGGCGAAACCCTCGCGCTCGTCGGGGAGTCCGGATCCGGAAAATCGACGATCGGCAAGGCCATCCTGGGCCTGGTGCCGTGCGCCGCGGGATCCGTCCAATACCAGGGCCAGGAACTCGGCGGCCTCGGCAGGAAGGCCCGGCGGGCCCTGGCCGGGCAGCTTCAGGTGATCTTCCAAAACCCGTACGGATCGCTCAACCCCGCCCTGACCATCGGCCAGATCCTGTCCGAGCCGCTCACCGCTTCCGGAAACTTCACCCGGCAGTCCGCCGGCGCGAGGATCGCCGAACTCCTCGAGCGGGTCAACATGCCCTCGGACACCGTCACCCGCTTTCCGGGCAACTTCTCCGGCGGCCAACGGCAACGCATCGCCATCGCCCGGGCCCTGGCCCTGGACCCGGCGCTGGTGATCTGCGACGAGCCGACCAGCGCCCTGGACGTTTCGACGCAGGCGTCGGTCCTGGAACTGCTCGCCGAAATCCAGGACCGGACCGGGGTCTCCTACCTCTTCATCACCCATGATCTGGCGGTGGTGCGCGAGTTCGCCCACCGGGCCATCGTCCTTGAGCAGGGAACCATCGTCGAGGAGGGACCCAGCAGGGCGCTCTGCGACGCCCCGCAGCACGTGTACACGCAAAAACTCGTGGCCGCCGCCCCGGTGCCGGACCCCCGGATCCAGCGCCAGCGCAGGGAACAGCGCCACCAATCCAGGCAGCTGGTCACCTCGGCGGCCCCCGCCCGGCCGTGACCGGGCGGTCCTCCGAAACCGACTGGACGCGCATCGGACGCACGACGCCGGCGGCACACAGGTGCCGCCGTCGTCGTGCGTCCGGCGCCGGGCGAGGGGCGCGGCGTGGGATGCACTGCGGGATGCCACATATGCACAGCGGAGGAAGGACTTGCTGGGCAGTTGCACATGGCGTGGGACACATGTGCTTGGGCATGGTTGAGGCAGCCGCTCGCGATGCCGGGACGCGGCGCGACGCACCTGTGGCCTGCCCTGACTTGGGGCGTGCCCGCACCGGTGCGCCGCGTGCATTCCGGCAAGCGGCCCGTGCCCGCCACCGATCCGTGTCAAAGGAGACCCATGATCGTCGAAGCCCCCACCGCGGTCCACCCCAGTGGCCCGCTTGCAGATGCCCAATCCCAGCTTGCCGCCGCCATCTCCACGCTCGGCTTCGAAGCCGGCCTCCACGACCTGCTGGCCAGGCCCCGCCGGGAGATGACGGTCAGCGTGCCCCTGCGCCGCGACAACGGGTCGATCGAAATCCTGACCGGACACCGCGTGCAGCACAACTTCTCCCGCGGGCCGGCCAAGGGTGGCCTGCGCTTCAGCCCCCACGTGAACATCGACGAGGTGCGGGCCCTGGCCATGTGGATGACCTGGAAATGCGCGCTGCTCGACGTCCCCTACGGCGGGGCGAAGGGCGGCATCACCATCGATCCGCGGGGCTACTCGATGGCCGAACTGGAGCGGGTCACCCGGCGCTACACCTCCGAGATCCTGCCGATCATCGGCCCCGAGCGCGACATCCCCGCACCGGACATCGGCACCGACGAGCAGACGATGGCCTGGATGATGGACACCTACTCCGTCTCCAGCGGATACACCGTCCCCGGCGTGGTGACCGGAAAGCCCGTGAGCCTCGGCGGATCCCTGGGACGGTCCAGCGCGACGTCGGCCGGCGTCGTCCACATCGCCCTTGCGGCGCTGCGGCACCTGCAGATCACCCCGTCCCGGGCCACGGCCGCGGTGCAGGGCTTCGGCAAGGTCGGCGCCGGCACCGCGCAGTTCCTCAGCGACGCCGGGGTCAAGGTCGTTGCGGTGTCCGACCAGTACGGCGCGCTGCACTCCTCCCGCGGGATCGACATCTCCGGCCTCACCGAGCACGTCGCCGCCACCGGATCGGTGGTCGGCTTTGCCGGCGCGGAGCCGCTGGCCGCCGACGAACTGCTCGAACTGGACGTCCACCTCCTGGTGCCGGCGGCCATCGAAGGGGTGCTTCACGAGGGCAACGCACCGCGCGTGCAGGCCAGGGTCGTGGTCGAGGGGGCCAACGGCCCCACCACCGCCGCGGCGGACGAGATCCTGAAGTCCAGGGACGTGCTGGTGGTGCCGGACATCCTGGCGAACGCCGGCGGTGTCATCGTGTCCTACTTCGAATGGGTGCAGTCCAATCAGGCGTATTGGTGGTCCCGGCGGGAAGTCGACGACCGGCTGGAATCCCGCATGCTCCTGGCCTGGGCCGGCGTCCTCGACACCGCCGGCACGCGGGGAATCTCGCTGCGCGAAGCCGCGATGGTGACGGCGGTTTCCCGTGTCGCCGACGCCCACCTCACCCGCGGCCTCTACCCGTAAACCCCAGCGCCGCGCCCACTTCCCGGAAAGGATCGAGATGCCACCCGCGCCAGCCCTTGAGCAACTGGAGCAACTGGACACCAACGCCCCGGCACCTTCGGCGCGGTTCGGTGCGTCCCGCACCGCCGCGGAAGACGTCGAGTGCGGGCCGTCCTGCCACTACTGCGCAGGGCCGGAAACCGACTAGGGCACGCCTCGCGCAGCACGACGGCGGCACGTGCGTGCCGCCGTCGTTCTGCGTTCTCGGTTCGGCCCGCTCAGGGCTCCCCCGGAGCGGGCGGGTGCTCGATGGTGACGGTGCCGGCGTCGCCGTCGACGCGGATCCGCTGGCCGCTGGCCAGCCGCTGGGTGGCGACTCCGGTGCCGAGCACGGCCGGGATGCCGTACTCCCGGGCCACGATGGAACTGTGGCTCAGCGGGCCGCCGACGTCGGTGACCACGGCCGAGGCCATCGCGAACAGCGGGGTCCAGGCGGGGGTGGTGATGCGGGCGACCAGGACGTCCCCGGGCACCATCAGGGCGAAATCCTGGGGCCCGGTCAGGACGCGGGCGCCAGCGCTGACCCGGCCCGCGCTGGCGCCGATGCCCTTGATGGTGTCGCCGGCCTGGTCCGGTGGGCCCGCCGGCATCATTTTCCCGAAGGCCCGCTCCATCCACCGGCTCTCCGGGAGCATCTGCGGGACGGCGGCCTTCGCCTGGCCGCGCCACAGCATCCTGCGCTCCTCGACGGCCGCGGCGCGGACGGGGCGGTCCGCTCCGGTGATGGCCACCACTGCCGGTGCCTCCGGGGCGGCGAGGCCGAACGCGACGGCGGTTTGCAGCTCCTGGTGGCGCAGCCAGAACACGTCGGCCGGCCGGGCGATGACGCCGGCATCGACCAGCCGCCGTCCGAGCTCGAGCAGCATCCGCCGCAGCAGCGGCCACGCCAACCCGACGTCGGCGAGCGCGTCCTCCCGGATCGGGGCGGCGTTCTGCGCCCACCGGAGCAACCGCATGAACGCGGCCCGACGGCGCGGCCCCAGGCGGGCGATCATTCGGCTGGTTTCTTCCTCCCTGCGGGCGGCCGACCGGCGCTGGCGCTCGTGCGGGTCCTGGCCCTGTCCCCGCAGGTAGAACTTCGCCGTGTCCAGCAGGGCCGAGGGATCGTCCGCCGGCACCGGGCTGGCGAAGTCCAGGTTGTAGACGGCATGGCCGAATCGGTCGAGGTGGTCTTGGAAGCGTGGATGCCACTGCCGCCACAGGGCCTGGTCGAAGCCGGCCGGCGGGGACCCGGTGCGCTGCGACTCGGCCAGTGAGGCCGTAGGTTCCCCGAGGATCGCCGGGGCCAGCCCGGGCACTCCGCGGGCCCAGGCCGCAAGATCGTACAGCGACTTCTCCGCCCGGATGGGTTCGCTGTCGTAGCCCAGCAGGAACGTCTGGGCCGGGGGATCTCCCTCGCGCCGAACGAACTTGCCGTAGTACGCCCCGAAGGAGATTTCGCTGGTCGCGGCGAGCGGAATGATTGACTGCACGGCCGTGTAGTACACGGTTCCGGCGTCCAGCAGCGCCTGCACGCCTTCAAGCAGTTCCGCTCCGGAGAGCTCCGCGGCGGGCTTCGCCAACCAGTCCCTGATCACCCGTTCGTACCGGGGGTGCGAATACTCCCGCCATCCGGCCACTCCCATGTGCGCCTTGCCGCGGAGCAGCGCGCGGACCGCGGTCAGCGACCTGCCCATCATCCGCCACATGCCCGAGGTCCGGTAATAGTAGTAGGCGTAGCCGTTGATGGTGGGCAGTCCCACGTCGCCCGCGCGGAGGACGTCCTTGCCGATGGCCTCCGCCATCAGGGCCCTCAGCGACCGGGACACCGAGCCGTCGATGAGGTCGGCGAACAGCGGCGAGAGCGGGTCGGGCAACTGCTCCACGATGCTCGCCCGGAAGTAGAGTCCCTTCGGGTAGGGCACCGTCCAGGTTTCCGGGGTGTCGGCTGCCGGTTCCGGCAGTGCGGTGATGGGCCGGGACTGCAGAATGAAGAACTCCCCGCCGGCCCGCGCCCACTCGATGTCCTGCGGTGTCCCGAAATGCTCCGCAATCCGTGTTCCGTAGCCGGCCAACGCGGCCGCGGCGGGATCGTCCAGGACGGGCTGACGACGGCGGGCCGCGGGCACCGGCTGCTCCCGCGTGCCGTGGTCCGCATAGACGGTCATGACCTCCTTGTCGGCCGTCAGGCGTGACAGCACCCGGCCCGTCCCCGCTTCGATGACGGCGTGGTCCGGGGTGACCGTTCCGCCGACCACAGACTCGCCCAGGCCCCACGCGGCACTGAGCACGATCTGGTCGCGGCGTCCGTTGGCCGGATTGGCGGTAAACATGACCCCGGCGGCCTCGGCTTCGACCATCCGCTGGACCACGACGGCGAGGCTGACCGTGTCCGGTCCGATCCCTTCGCGGGCCCGGTAGGCCAAGGCACGCGCCGTCCAGAGGGAGGCCCAGCAGTCGGTCACGGCCGCGGCCAGGGCCTCCGCCCCGCGGACGTTGAGGTAGGTGTCCTGTTGCCCGGCGAAGCTGGCCGTAGCGAGGTCCTCGGCGGTGGCGGAGGAGCGCACCGCCACGGCGGTGTCCCCCTTGGCTGTGTCCCCGCCCAGTCGCACGTAAGCCGCACCGAGTTCGGCCGCGACCGCGGCCGGCATGGTGCCGCCGGCGAACAGGGCGCGGATCCGCTCCGAGGCGTCCTCATGGTCCTGCGGCGGCAACGCGGCCAGTTCCTGGACCGCCGCCTCCAGGTGATTGGCCTCCACAAAGGCCGCATAGGCCGCGGTGTTCAGCACAAACCCCGGCGGGACGGGAACCCCGGCCCGGATGAGGCCGCCCAGCCCGACTCCCTTGCCGCCCGCCGCGGCAAGATCGCCTTGTCCCACATCGCCAAGGTCGTTGATGTAGGTCACGGCTGTGCGTCCGTTCTGCCCGGCACCGGGCCGTCGTCGTTGGGCCTGATCCCCCACATGGTGGCACGCCGGGAGCCAAGAATCCATGGTGGTGAGGGGCCTCGCAGCGAAGGCGCGCCTTCAGGAACCTCGGGACATCTTGACCACTATGTGAGACTGGCATCTTGGCATATGAGACGAAGGATTAGGCTCGCCCCATGGATTCCAACCTCGCCGTTGCCCCGTTCGTGACCTTCGACTGGTATGCGGCCCACCGCGACCAGGTGGTG
This sequence comes from Arthrobacter ginkgonis, assembly GCF_039540195.1. Classification (NCBI taxonomy): domain Bacteria; kingdom Bacillati; phylum Actinomycetota; class Actinomycetes; order Micrococcales; family Micrococcaceae; genus Arthrobacter; species Arthrobacter ginkgonis. The sequence continues at coordinate 55,985 of NZ_BAABEO010000002.1, forward strand.
CTCGTCGATGCCCGGTGGTATCTGGACGGCTCCTCGGGCCTGGAGGCCTACCGGCAGGGGCACCTGCCCCGGGCGGTGTTCGTGGACCTGGACCGCTGGCTTTCCGGGCCCGCCTCGCCGGAGACGGGCAGGAACCCGCTACCGGACCCGCAGGTCTTTGCCCGGGGCATGAGGGAAGCGGGCATCAACGAGGCGGACACCGTCGTCGCCTACGACGACGCCGGCGGAGTCATCGCCGCCCGGCTCGTCTGGATGCTGCGGGCGACCGGGCATGCGGCCGCGGTGCTCGACGGCGGCATGTCCGCCTACACCGGCAGCCTCGAGGCCACTGCGCCGCCCCGAAAGCCCGGAACCTTCACTCCCGTTCCCTGGCCGGCCGAACGGCTGGCCGACATTGCCGCAACGGCCGCCGGGACGGCCACGGTCGTCGATGCCAGGAACAGGGACCGCTACCAGGGACGGCAGGATCCGGTCGATCCCCGGCCCGGACACATTCCCGGCGCCCTCAACATCCCGTGCAGGGAAAACCTCGACCCGGCCGGACGCCTCCTGCCCCGGCCCCGGCTGCGCGAGCACTTCGAACGGGCCGGCATCGATTCAGCCGGGAATCTCGTCAGCTACTGCGGCTCCGGCGTCACCGCCTGCCACAACCTGCTCGTGCTCGAACACCTGGGGCTGGGCCACGGCAGGCTGTTCGTGGGCGGCTGGTCCCAGTACGGACACCGGAGCGACCTTCCCGTGGAAACCGCCTCCCCGTCCGGCGCGTAGGCCGCTTCCCGCCACGATCCGTCCTGCTTCGCGGTCCAGAACGGCGCTTCGGCTGGCTCGCCTGAATCTAGCCGGCGAGCTTCTTGAGCAGTTCGACGGCGACCGGGCCGGCGGAAGCGGGGTTCTGGCCCGTGACGAGGTTCCGGTCGATCTCCACGTGCGGGGCGAACGCCTCGCCCGTTTTCACGGTCAGGCCCGCCGCATTCAACCGGTCCTCGAGCAGCCACCGCGCCTTGTCCGCTTTCCCGCCCTTCCGTTCTTCGGCGTTGCTGAAGGCGGTGACGCGGTACCCGGCGTAGGCGTTGGCGCCGCCGTCGGACACGGCCGCCAGCAGGGCGGCCGGACCGTGGCAGACGATGCCCGTGGGCAGGCCGGTCTCCAGCGCCTGCCGCAGGATCCGCCCGGCCGCCCCGTCCACCGCGAGGTCCTCCATGGGCCCGTGGCCTCCCGGAACATAAACGGCGTCGAAGTCATCGAGGCGGACCGCCTCCAGGTCCAGCGGCTCCTGGAACTCCGGAGCGGAGGAGACCACGGCCTTGACCCGCTCGGCGTTCTCGGGGCCGCCGTTCGCCCGCGGCGACAGGCTGGCGTGGTCAACCGGCGGGCGGACCCCTCCCGGAGTGGCCACGGCGACCTGGTGCCCTTCGGCCTTGAACTTCTCATAGGGGATGACGGCCTCGTCCGCCCAGTAGCCGGTGGGGTGCGTGGTGCCATCCGCCAGCGTCCAGTGGTCGGCTCCGGTCATCAAAAACAGGATCTTCGACATGATCTTCCCTCCGGTAGCGCGGCGCGCGCCGCGGCAGGCTGGTGGCTAGGGGCGGGCCCCTCCGACGGACCCGCCCGCCAATACCCATGAGTCGAGCACCATGATAATTCCGCTGGCCACGGGCCGGCAGGAGCACGGCTGGAAGGGGCACGGCCGACCCGGTCAGCGCACATACTCGAAGTGCCATGCCTCGGCGTACGGGCTGCCCTCCTCCAGGTCCTTGCGGTGGACCCAGCCGTAGGCGGCGGAGTTCCGCTTCAGCCACTTGTAGTACCTGCCGCGGAAGGAGTAGTCGTACGTCTCGGGGAAGTCGATGGCGAAACCCCACCCGTGGTTGCTGGTGCCCGGCCGCGCCGCGATGTACGGGCCGAGTTCGCGGTAGAGGCACTCCTGGGTTCCGCGGGTGCGGTAGGTCAGGTCGATGTCCAGGTTGGTGCCGAACCTCGTCCTGAACGCGTTGTTCAGCCGCGTCAGGTCGCCCAGCGCGGGACCGGCAACAAGGTTCCGCCCCGGATCCCACGGGATCGCCACCAGGGCCTTGGCACTGAGCTTCCCGTTGGCCATCCCGCGGATGCGGGCCGAACTGTACCGCTTGCCCCAGACGGACGGGGAAGGGCTGGTGGCGCGGAGCGCACTGGCCCGCACCCAGCCGACCATCCCGGCGGCGCGCACCAGTCTCCAGCCGGGGGTGGCCCCGTACTTGGCCTCCAGCGCGGCGTCGTGCCAGGCGACGACGCCGGCGGGCAGGTCCCCCGCCATGACCGCCCCGTTGGGTATGTGGCGCAGCACGGTCCCCGCCTTGCGGGTGAAGTGGCGGGCCGATTCGGGCAGGCCGTTGCGGTTCGAGGTGTACGTGGGGTCATCCAGGGACTTGAGCCGGACGTACTTGTTGGAAACGTACGCTGTCCTGTCCTTGTAGCGGAGCCGGATCCACCCGTTCCCGGCGGTGCCGGCGGCCTTGAAGATCTTGCCCTTCGGGAAGCGGCCCAGGATCCGCGCGGAGGTGCCCGCACCCGCACGGATGTTCAGCCCCGTGAGCGTCTGGTACTTCAGGTTCTTCTTCAACCCCGCCGCGGCCTCGGAGGCCGCCGCCAGGCCCGCCCCGCCCAGGGCGGCCGCCGCGGCGGCGCTTCCGGCCAGGCGCAGGAGCGCGCGCCGGGTCAGGGTGTCGGTGGAATCGGTCGCATGGGGCATGCTTGACAACGTTAGTGGAAATGTTGCCAAGCGCCGCGAAACGCGCCAAGACTTGGAACATGCCGCCGCAGCGCGACCCGCCTCGCGGCGCGGCGGTCAGTCCCGCAGCTCCGCGATCAAGCCTGCAGCGCGGCGGCCAGCGCCGCGGCGGCGTTCTGCGCGGCGGCGACGGCCCGGCCGAACCCGGAGGCCGGAATGCGCCCGCTCGGATAGGTGATGCCGATGGCGAACTCCACCGCGCCGCCGGCGCCGCGGACCGGGACGGCGAGCGCGCTGACCCCGGATTCGACCTCGCCGTCCTGGAAGGAGTATCCGAGGCTGCGGACCTCGTCGAGCACCGCGGAGAGTTCCTCGACCGATTCGGCCCGGCCGCGTTCGAAGCCTTCCGGGAAGAGTTCGGCGAGCGCGCCGGCGTCGAGGTCCGCCAGCAGCGCCTTGCCCATGGCGCTCAGGTAGGCGGGCTGGGAGTGCCCGGAGCGGTCGCCCACGCGCAGTAGGTGGGGGCTCTCGACGGACAGCAGCGTGACGGCCATCCCCTGCTCCAGCGCGGCGAGGTGGACCGTCTCCTGGGTGGCCTCCACCAGATCCTCGAGCACGGGACGGGCGATTTCCAGGATGCGGGCGCGGGAGTTGCGCAGGCGGCGGATGGCCGGGCCCGCGGCATAGGCCTTGGATTCGGGGTCCTGCTCGGCGAAGCCGTAGTGCGCCAGCATCTGCAGGAGGCGGTGGGCCGTGGAGGGGGCGACGCCCAGCAGGGTGCTGGCCTCGCCGATCCGGAGGCCGCCACTGCGCTCGGCCACCAGCAGGAGCAGGCGGAGCGCCTTGTCCACGGAGCCGATCGGATACGCCGGCGCTTCGCGCTCGCCTTGCTTGGTCATGGTTCTTTATACCAGAACCGCATCCCAGAAATGCTTGACGCACCTCCGCCCGCCAACCCATAATTCTGTAAGACAGAAAATGTATCTGCATTGCAGAAGAAGCCCTCACGATAGGAGCGACAATGAGCACAGGTACCACCGAGCGCGGATCGGGGCTGGACGAGTCAGCGAACGCGGAGTTCTACAGCACCATCAAGGAGAACCACTACTCCCCGCTGTGGCAGCTCATGGGCGGGCTGGGCCCGGAGGCGAAGACCAACATGGTCCCCCACATCTGGCGCTACGAGCAGGCCCGCGCGCTTATGGTGCAGGCCGGGGAGGTCGTGCCGCTGGAGGATGCGCTGCGCCGCGTGCTCGGCTTCCGCAACCCGGGCTCCCGCCCCTTCGACCGCACCGGCGCCACGGACACCCTGTGGTCCGCGCTGCAGCTGGTGAAGCCGGGCGAGATCGCCCCGGCCCACCGCCACACCCCCTCCGCGCTGCGCTTCATCATCGAGGGCGACGGCGCCTACACGGTGGTCAACGGCCAGCGCGTGCCCATGGACGAGGGCGACTTCCTGCTGACCCCCAACGGCCACTGGCACGAGCACGGGCACACCGGCGAGGGCCCGATGATCTGGCTCGACGGCCTGGACTCCCCGCTGATGTCCCGCCTGAACCAGTACATCATCGACGAGGAGGGCGCCCTCCAGGACGTGGATCCGGCCATGCCGGCCCCCTACGTCAACGGCCTGATCTCCAAGCCGTGGGGCGAGGCCGAGCGCGTCGCCCAGCCGCTGGTCTACAAGCTCAAGGACGCGCTGGAGACCATCGAGTACCTGCGCGAGCGCGAGGGCGACCCGTTCGACGACATCATCGTCGAGTACCGCAACCCGATCTCCGGCGGCCCGGTCATGACCACCATCGCCGCGTTCCTGCAGCTGATCCGTCCGGGCGTGGACACCAAGGCCCACCGCCACACGCACTCCACCGTCTACCACGTGGTCCGCGGCTCCGGCTACAGCATCGTCGACGGCGAGCGCATCGAGTGGACCAAGGGCGACACCCTGGCGATCCCGCTCTGGTACGAGCACTCCCACCACAACCACACCGGGGAGGACGCGGTCCTCTTCTCCTACACCGACAAGCCCGCCATCGAGGCCCTGGGCCTCGGCCGCATGCGCGCCTCCGAATAACAAAGCGAGAAACACATGAAGCTCTACGCCTACAACGACTACCGCCTGGCCGTGCTGGCCGAGGACGGCACCCTGGCCGACATCACCGACCTGGTCCCCGCGCACACCTCCCCCAAGGAGCGCACCAACGCCCTCGTCGCCGCCTGGGACGGGGCCAGGGACGCCGTGGCCGCGCGCGCGAAGGCCGGCAACGGCGTCGCACTGGCGGACGTGACGGTCCGCGCCCCGCAGCCGCAGCCGCGCAACCTGTTCGCCGCGCCGATCAACTACCACAAGCACCAGCAGGAGATGGGCGGCGGCAACGGCGTCTACGGCGACCGCCAGATCCTGGACGTCTCCGTCCGCAAGGGCTTCCTGAAGGCCGTCACCTCGATCGTCGGCCCGGACGGCGCGATCGAGTTGCCCTTCGCGGACCGCCGGTTCGACCACGAGGCCGAGGTCGGCATCATCATCTCCAAGGAGGCCAAGCGCGTCTCCGAGGAGGAGGCGCTGGACTACGTCTTCGGCTACACCCCGCTGCTGGACATCACCCTGCGCGGCGAGGAGGACCGCTCCTGGCGCAAGTCCATGGACACCTTCACCCCGATCGGCCCGTACATCGTCACGGCCGACGAGATCGAGGACCCGGCGGACCTGGACTTCTGGCTGACCGTCAACGGCGAGCTGCGCCAGAAGTCCAACACCTCCTACCTGATCTACTCGATCGCGAAGCTGATCTCCGAGTACTCGCAGGTGGTCACGCTGCAGCCGGGGGACATCATCGCCACCGGCACCCCGGAGGGCGTGGGCCAGATCCTGCCCGGCGACACCGTGGTGCTGACCATCCCGGCGATCGGCGAGCTGACCATGCCGGTCACCGCGCGCGCCTAGCCGCGCCACATCAGGCAAGGCACGACGGCGAAGCGCCCCGCCGCCGTGCCTTGCCTTGCGTGGTTGGGAGAAATCTCCCACTTTCGAGGTGCCTGCGGCCCCGGAACCCGGCGTGTTGCCGCGACGCGCCGGGCACTCGCCCCCGGATGTGGGAAGAATCCCGGAACGGGCGCGGAATGAACCGGCCCCCTCCGGGGTTGGCACCCGGGTGAGCACCAACCCAACCCTCCGCCAGCTACTCCGCGAGGACCTGCAGGCCGCCCGCGCCCAGGACCCCGCCGCGCGCAGCGACCTGGAGGTCGGCCTCGCCTACTCCGGCGTCCACGCCATCTGGAGCCACCGGATCGCCCGCGCCCTGTGGGACCGGTCCTGGCGCGCCCCGGCCCGGCTGCTGTCCCAGTTCACCCGCTTCCTCACCGGTGTGGAGATCCACCCCGGGGCGAGCCTCGGCCGGCGCCCCTTCATCGACCACGGCGCGAAGATCGTCATCGGGGAGACCACCGTGATCGGCGACGACGTGATGATGTACCAGGGCGCCACCCTCGGCGGGCGCGCCCTGGACCGCGGCAAGCGCCACCCCACGGTCGGCAACAACGTGATGCTCGGCTCCGGCTGCCGCATCCTGGGTCCCGTGACCATCGGCGACAACTGCGCGATCGGCGCCAACGCGGTGGTGGTCACCGACATCCCGGCCGACTCGATCGCGCTGGGCATCCCCGCGATCCACCGCCACAAGGATGGCCAGTACCCGATGGACCCGCGCACCGACCTGATCGACCCCTCGCTGCTGCTCTAGCCGGCGGGGATGCCGGGGCGGGGAGCGTTTGGACCACACTTCCCGCTCCTCCCCCGCGTTTGGCCAAAGGTAGCCGTCGGGTTTCACCCCTGAACCCGGCAACTACCTTTGTCCAAACGCAGGAGGGGGGCGGTTTCCTTTGGCCAAAACCCGACGGCCCAACGCGAAGGGCCCCGTGCACGGCGTGCACGGGGCCCTTCGCGTTGGCATCAGTTCTTGGTGACGCTGCCCATCGTCGAGGCGATGGGTCGCAGGAACAGCGGCCGGGCCAAGAACCAGGCCGCGACCGTGACCACGATCGCCGCGGCGAAGAACCAGAAGCCGAGCCAGCTGTCGGTGTCCTGCGCGGCGAACATGTGGTTCAGGTTGCGCAGGGCCCCGGTGGTCAGCACCATCACCACGTGCACCACGATGAAGGCCACGAAGAACAGCATCGTCGGGAAGTGGATGGCGCGGGCCACCTCGATCGGGTAGGCCTTGTTCAGCTTCTTGGCGTCCTTCGGCCACGCCCCGCTCATCCGCGCGCCGGTGACGATGGCCAGCGGCGCGGCAATGAACACGATCGCGAAGTAGGACAGCAGCTGCAGGGCGTTGTAGTTGACCCAGCCGTTCTCATGGGGCCAGTCCAGCGAGGCGTACTGCAGCGCGGCGGACACCGCGTTGGGGAACACGTCCCAGCTGGTGGGCACGATGCGCATCCACTGGCCCGTGGCGAACAGCAGCACGATGAACACCAGCCCGTTGAGCATCCACAGCACGTCCATGCTCTGGTGGAACCACAGCTCCAGGCTGATCTTGGTGGGCTTGCCCTTGGTCTTGATCAGGCCCTTGTTGTTGCGGGTCCAGTAGGCCTTCGGGCGCGTAGTGGTGCGCACCTGCCAGCCGGAGCGGATGATCAGGACAAGGAAGAACAGGTTCAGGAAGTGCTGCCAGCCCAGCCAGGCCGGCAGGCCGGTGGGGGCGTTCGCGGGCAGCTCGGAGTGTCCGGGGTAGGTGACCAGGAAGTCCTGGACGGCCGGCTGCTCGCGCAGCCACTTCGCCAGCAGGACCACCAGGAACAGGACGGCGATGGCGGCCACGGCGATGGCGGCGCCCTTGGCCCACGGGCTCTTGAAGACAGCCGGTGTCTTCGTGGCCTCAATCATGACGGGGATTCCTCTCGGACGGGCCGCGGCCGGGAGGCCACGGCCGCGGAACTAGTTGGAGCGGGCCTCGAGGGCCTCGATCAGCTGTGGGACAACCTTAAACACGTCGCCCACGATGCCGAAATCGGCGACGTCGAAAATCGGCGCGTCCTCGTCCTTGTTGATCGCCACGATCGTCTTGGCCGTCTGCATGCCGGCCCGGTGCTGGATCGCCCCGGAGATGCCCAGCGCCACGTACAGCTGCGGGGAAACCGTGGTGCCGGTCTGGCCCACCTGGTGGGACTGCGGGATGTAGCCGGCGTCCACGGCCGCGCGGGACGCGCCCACGGCGGCGCCGAGCGCGTCCGCGAGCTGCTCCACCAGCACGAAGTTCTCCTTCGAGTTCAGCCCGCGCCCGCCGGAGACCACCTTCGCGGCCCCGCGCAGCTCGGGGCGGCCTGTCGCGGCCGGGGCCTCGGAGACGGACTCGATGACGGCGGCCGGGCCGGCCGGAACCTCGATGGACTGCACGGTGGTCTCCGCCCCGGCCGCGGCGGCGCGGTCCTCGACGGCGCCCTGGCGCACGGTGATGATCGGCAGGGCGGACTCCACCGTGGACTCCACCGTGTAGGCGCCGCCGAAGACCGAGTGCACCGCCAGGACGCGGCCGCCGTCGGCGCGCACGTCCACGGCGTCGTAGGCCAGCCCGTTGCCGGTGCGGATGGCCAGACGGGCGGCCACCTCGCGGCCCTCGACCGAGTGGGAGGCCAGCACGGCGGCCGGCTCCAGCGCCGCGATCGCGGCCTGGACGCCGGCCGCCTGCGCGGCGACCAGCTGCCGTCCGACCTGCTCGGACTCTGCGGCGAAGACCTTCACCGCGCCGAGGGCGGCCAGTCCCTCGGCCACGGCCGCACCGGCCCCGGGCCGGGTGACGACGACGGCGACCGGGGTGCCCAGCTTCGCGGCCGCACCCAGCAGGGAGGCCGCGGAGTTGCTGGCCGCGCCGGAAGCGGAGGTTTCGATGAATGCAAGAACGTTTGCCATGTTCGTTTCTTCCTTAGATGAGGCGGCCGGAGGCAAGGAATGCGGCCAGCTGCACGCCGGCGTCGCCCGAGTCGACGATCTTCACGCCCGCGGCGCGGGCCGGACGCTCGCTGATGCCGGCGACCGTGGAGGCCGCGGAACCGGCGCCGGAGGCCGGGACGTCCGCGATCGGCTTGCGCTTGGCGGTCATGATGCCCTTGAAGTTGGGGAAGCGGGCCTCGGCCACGTTTTCGGTGACGGAGACCAGTGCCGGCAGGGAGGCGCTGACCGTGGAGGTGCCGCCGTCCTCGCGGCGCTCGCCGCGCACGGAGCCCTCGGAGATCTCCACCTGGCCCAGCGAGCCGAGCAGGGGCACGCCCAGCAGTTCCGAGACCATCGCCGGGACCACGCCGCCGCGGCCGTCGGTGGACTCGTTGCCGGCCACGATCAGGTCGAATCCGGTCTCGCGCAGCGCGTTGGCCAGCACCTTGGCCGTCTGCACGGCGTCGGCGCCGGCCAGCTCGCCGGCCTCGATGTGCACGCCGGAATCGGCGCCCATCTGCAGGCCCTTCTTCAGCGCCGTCTTGGCGCCTTCCGGGCCCATGGTCAGGACGACGACCTCGGTGCCCTTGTGGGAATCCTTGTGGGAGAGCGCCACTTCCAGGGCGCGCTCGTTGATCTCGTCGGCGACCGGATCGCTGGCCGCGCGGTCCAGCAGTCCCGTCGCGAGGTCGATCCTGCGCTCCTCGTAGGTGTCCGGCACCTGCTTCATCAATACGACGATCTTCACGATGCGCCCCTTCCGCTAGCCATTCAGTGGGTCAGTGTTGACCGTCACAATACGGAACCGCACCCCGGGAGCGGGAGGCCCACTCTCACCGAATGGAAAGTGAAGGCAAGGCACGACGCCGGCGCTCACCACCCGGCGTCGTCCTCCGGCGGCTCCTGGCCGGCGTGGCGGGCCCGCTCGATCACGTAGGAGGACAGCGTCGCGGTGATCACGCCCAGGAGCACCAGGCCGGAGAGCATCAGCACGGTCGCGGCAACGCGCCCCTGGACCGTGATCGGATAGAGGTCGCCGTAGCCGACGGTGGTGATCGTGACCATCGCCCACCACACGGCATCCCCGAGGGTGGTGATGGAGGCTCCGGGTGCGTACCGTTCGGCCTCCAGCACCGCCAGCGCCGAAACCCACAGGACCAGCAGCGCGGCAACCGCGGCGATGGCGACGATGCGCCCGCGCAGTGCCGCGCCGGTGGCCCGGTTCAGCACGGCGACCAGGCGCAGCAGCCAGATCGGACGCAGCGGGGGGATCAGGATGATCGCGATCTTGTACAGGTGCGTCCAGAACCAGCGTTTGCGGTTGTCGGCGAGGATCAGGTCCATCACGTAGTCGGCGACGAAGACCAGCCAGGTCGCCATGATCGCGGCCGACGTGATGCCCAGCATCAGTCCGGCCGGCTGCGCAAGGACGCGCCAGGTGTAGGCGGCAAGGAAGATCAGGGAGGCCACCACCAGCCAGGGATCCAGGGCCGCGCGCCACCGCTGGTGCCGGGTTGCGGCCTCGGGTTTGTGCTGTGCCATCGCGGGTTCCCTTCCCTCCCGCGCATTCTTCCAGTTCGGGGGTGCCGCGGACAGCGGTTGGCGGGGCGGCGGTTGGGGGCGGGAGCAGACGACGGCGGAAGGCGCGCCGGCGGTGGGGCGGGCAGTTGGGCGGGCGGTTGGACGTGCCGTTGGGCGGGGACTACGCGGACTGGTGCAGGATGAAGGCGGCCAGGAAGCCCAGGGCGGCGATCAGGCCGGTAAGCATGTGCTGTTCCTCGAAGGCCTCCGGGATCATGGTGTCCGCCAGCATGGCGAGGATGCCTCCGGCCGCGACCGCCGTGACCGCCGCGACCAGTTCCCCGGGCGCGTTTTGCAGGGCCGCGTAGCCGAGCAGCGACGCGAAGCCGGAGAGCAGCGCGATGCTCCCCCAGACTGCGAAGACCAGCCACCGGGGCTTGCCGGCGCGTTTCATGTCCGCGGTGGAGGCCAGGCCCTCCGGGACGTTGGAGATGAAGATCGCGGCGAGCATCGTCGGGTTCACCGCGGCTCCGCCAACCAGGCCCAACCCGAGCACGACCGACTCCGGGATCCCGTCCAGCAGCGCTCCCACGGCGATCGCGACGCCGCCGGATTCGGCGGTGGCCGGCGGCTTGACGGAGGGCTGGGCGGGGCCGGGCGGCGGGACGGAGGCCGGGGCGGCCTCCGTCGGGGCCGGCGCCGCCCCCTGGCCGGGCTGGGGGCCGCCCAGCGGGAGCGGCACATGCTGGGGCTGCTGCTGCCGGACATGCTGCGCACGGCCACGGCGGCGGTGTTCGGCGCCGAAGCGCACCAAAAGGGCGTTGGCGCCGACGTACGCCAGTGCGCCGACCAGGAATCCCGCCACGGTGGGCCAGAGCCCACCGACCGTGTTGGCCTCGTACACCAACTCAAAGGCGAGCGCGGAAATCAGCACGCCCGCGCCAAAGGCCATGACGGAGGACACCGCTTTGCGCGGGACGTTGAACCGCCACGCCACGACCGCTCCAAGGATCAGCGCCGCGCCGGCGAAGGTGCCCCATGCGAGGGCCTGGAACCACATCGGCATGGGGCCACCCTACGCCGTTGGACCGGGCCGCAGGGGCCAGGACCGCAAGGTGGGCGCGGCTCAGCGTTCGGGAAGCGCGGCTGCGGGGTGGGTGGCTGCCCACGAAGCGAGCAGGCGCATCCGTTCGTCCGAGGGCGAACCGGGTTCCGCCGAGTAGATGGTCACGGTGAGGTCCGGCTCGGCGGCCATTTCCAGCCCTTCGTAGGCCAGGGTCAGTTCCCCGACGATGGGGTGCCGGAAGTTCTTGGTGCCGGTGCCGTGCTGGCGCACGTTGTGGGCCCCCCACCGGGTGCGGAATTCGGTGCTGCGGGTGGAGAGCTCGCCGATCAGGTCGTGAAGATCCTTGTCGCGCGGCGCCCGCCCCGCTTCCGTGCGGAGGATCTCGACGCACACGTCGGCAAAGAGCTCCCAGTCGGGGTAGAAGTCGCGGGAGGCCTCGTCGAGGAACTGGAAGCGGGCGAGGTTGGGCGGGTTTCCCCCTTGCGCGTAGACGGGCAGGTAGAAGGCCCGGGCCAGCGGGTTGGCGGCCAGCAGGTCCATGCGGCCGTTGCGCACGAACGCGGCGCCCTGGGTGACCGCGTCCAGGGCCCACTGCAGGCTCGGACGCGGGTTCCAGGCCTTGCCGGTCCTGCGGCGGGGACGGACCGCCGCGGGCATGCCGTCGGCCGCATGGGCAAGGTTGAAAAGGTGGGCCCGTTCGGCGTCGTCGAACCGGAGCGCGTTGGCCAGGGCCTCCAGCACCCCGGCCGAGGCGCCGGCGATCGCGCCGCGCTCCAGCTTGGCGTAGTACTCCACGCTGACCCCGGCCAGCGCGGCGACCTCGCTGCGGCGAAGCCCCTTCACGCGGCGGTTGGGTCCGGGCGGGAGCCCGGCCTCTTCGGGGGTGATTCTGGCCCGCCGCGACATGAGGAAATCGCGGACCTCGCTTCGGTTGTCCACACCACCAGCGTAGGGGCCCGAGCGCCCGCGTGGGGTGCCCTGCCGGTACACCCCTCGACAGGGACTCCCTCGCGCCCCGGGACCGTGGTGAGCTAGTACGGTCCTCAAACCCGCAGCCCTTCCAGGGGTGCACGGCAGCCTCCCGGCGTGGGAGGGATATGGAACAACGCACCCGATCCTGGCGAAGGAAACCCCGTGACTTCATCCCCGGCCCCGTACCGCATGGTGGGCCGCCCCCTGGCGGTCCTGCTGGCGCTGCTGACGGTGTTCGGACCGATCTCCATGGACCTGTACCTGCCGCTGCTGCCCGCCCTCACCCTCGAGTTGGGGGCCGCGACGGCGACGGCGCAGCTGACGGTCACGGCCTGCCTGCTGGGCCTCGCGCTCGGCCAGGTCGTCGCCGGCCCGGTCTCGGACCGCTTCGGACGCCGCCTGCCCTTGATCGTCGGGGTCGTGGCCTACGTGCTCACCTCGGTGCTGTGCGCGGCCAGCCCGACCGTCGAACTGCTCATCCTCGCCCGCTTCGTCCAGGGCCTGGCGGGCGGGGTCGGGATCGTCATCTCCCAGGCCGCGGGACGCGACGTGTATTCCGGTCCGGCCCTGATGCGCTACTACGGGCGCCTCACCGTGCTCGGCGGGCTGGCCGCCATCGTCGGCCCGCTCATCGGCGGACAGCTGGCCAAGGCGACCGACTGGCGGGGGTTGTTCCTTTTCCTCGCCGGCATCGGAGCCGCGCTGCTCGTGGCGGTCCTGCCGGTCTTCCGCGAGACCCTGCCCGCCGCGCACCGGACCGGCGGAGGCCTGCGGCACACCGTCCGCGACTTCCGGCGGCTGCTTGCCGACCGGCACCTGCTGGGCGCGGTGCTGGTGACCGGGTTTGTCAGCGCCGCGCTGTTCGCCTACCTCAGTGGAGCCACGTACGTCCTGCAGGAGCACTACGGGCTCTCCCCCCAGGGGTACTCGCTCGCCTTCGGCCTGAACTCCCTCGGGTTCATGGTCTTCGGCTACCTATCCGCCCGGCTCTCCGAGCGCTGGTCACGGCAGGCAACCCTCGTCCTTGGACTGGCATTGTGTGCGGCGGGGGCGCTGGGGCTGCTGGCCACGGGCCTGTTCGGCCTTCCCCTCGCAGCGGTGGTCCTCTCCCTGCTGGCCTTGGTGAGCGGGGTGGCCACCACCACCCCGCCGGCCACGTCGCTGGCGTTGGAGAACCACGCCGAGCTGGCCGGCACAGCCTCCTCCCTGCTGGGCCTGGCCCGGTTCGGGTTCGGCGGCCTCGCTGCCCCGCTGGTCGGGATCACCGGCTCCACCACGGCCCTGCCGCTCGGCCTGGTCACCGTCGCCGCCATCGGGCTGGCGGCCGCGACCTGCCTGGTCCTGCTCCGGAGCGCGGCTCCGCCGTCGAACTCCACCGAATCAAGACCTGCCGAATCAAGACCTGCCGAACCCCACGCCGCCGCGTCACCGGCCAACCGCTGAGCGCGCCCCGCGTCTTCTTTCCGAACCCCCAGAATCTTCCAACCCACCAGAAGGAGAACACCATGACCATCGTGAACGCCTACGCAGCGCTTTCCCCGACCGAGCTGCTGGCCCCCACCAAAATCGAACGCCGCGACGTCGGCCCGCACGACGTGCTGATCGAGATCAGGTACGCCGGCATCTGCCATTCCGACATCCACACCGTGCGCGGGGACTGGGGACCGCAGCCGTATCCGCTGGTGCCCGGGCACGAGATCGCGGGTATCGTCGCCGAGGTCGGATCCGCCGTCACCAAGCACGCCGTCGGGGACCGGGTCGGCGTCGGCTGCATGGTCAACTCCTGCGGGGAGTGCACGAACTGCACGGCGGGCGACGAGCAGTACTGCCTCAACGGGATGGTGGGCACCTACGGCGCCGCCGACCGCGACGGGACCATCACCCAGGGCGGCTACTCCACCCACGTCGTCGTGACCGAGGACTTCGTGCTCCGGATCCCGGAGGGCATCGACCTCGACGTCGCCGCTCCCCTTCTCTGCGCCGGCATCACCACCTATTCGCCCCTGCGCCGCTGGGGCGCGGGGCCGGGCAAGAAGGTCGCCGTCGTCGGGATGGGCGGCCTGGGCCACATGGCCGTGCAGATCGCCCACGCGCTCGGCGCGGACGTCACCGTCCTCTCCCAGACCCTGTCCAAGAAGGAGGACGGGCTGCGGCTCGGCGCCGGCCACTACTTCGCCACCAGCGACCCCGAGACCTTCGAACGGCTTGCCGGCAGCTTCGACCTGATCGTAAACACCGTCAGCGCCAGCATCGACATCAGCGCCTACCTGATGCTGCTGTCCGTCAACGGAACCCTGGTCAACGTCGGCGCCCCGGCCGAGCCGCTGCCGGTCAATGCGTTCGCCCTCATCGGCGGCCGCCGGAGCTTCGCCGGATCGATGATCGGCGGGATCCGCGAAACCCAGGAGATGCTCGACTTCTGCGCCGAGCACGGCGTCGCCCCGGAAACCGAACTCATCGGCGCTGACCAGATCAACGACGCCTACGAGCGCGTCCTGGCCTCCCAGGTCCGCTACCGCTTCGTCATTGACGCCGCCACCTTCGCCTAGCAGGTCCCCTCACCGGGGCGTGGCCGGACAGTCCGTTCCGGCCACGCCCCGGCGAGGTCTCCCAAGACGAGAACCCGCCCCATTCGCGCTTCCTGGCCCGGTCAGGTTTCCGTTCGCTTCTCCGGGCGCAGATGGGCCTGCTCCACCAAGTCGGTGATCCAGGGCCGTTGGCCCCGGTGGAGCGTCAGGCCCTCGGGCACCTTGTCGACGGATCCGGCGGTACCTGACGCATCGATGGTGACCGGACCCGCGCCGGTGGGCGCGTTGGTGATGTGCAGGTCGCCGAAGGACTCCGGCAGCACCGGGTCCAGCCACAGGCCGCCGCGGGAGACGTGGGCGTCGTAGCGCATCAGGCTCGTCACCAGGAAGATCGGGGTGGTGGCGGCCCAGGCCTGCGGCGAGCATGCCGTCGGATAGGGCACGGGCGCGGCGAACTGTTCGCGGTCGAAGCCGCAGAACAGTTCGGGCAGCCTTCCGTCCGAGTACTCCGCGGCTTCCAGCAGGGCCGTGGCGATCCGCTGCGCCTCGCGCACGAACCCGCAGCGCAGCAGGCCCGCCGCGATGAACGCGTTGTCGTGGGGCCACACCGAGCCGTTGTGGTAGCTGGCCGGGTTGTAGGCGCCCATGTCCGAAGCCAGGGTCCGCACGCCCCAGCCGCTGAACATCTCGGGGGACATCAGGCGCTGGGCCACCAGCGGCGCCTTGTCCTCGTCGACCAGCCCGAACCAGAGGCAGTGGCCCATGTTGGAGGCGCAGGCGTCGACCGGGCGCTTGTCCTTGTCCAGGGCAATGGCGTAGTAGCCCTTGTCCGGCAGCCAGAACTGCTCGTTGAACCGCCGCTTCAGCCGGGCCGCGCGGTCCCGCAGCTCGGCGGCCAGCTCCAGGTCGCCGTCGTCGTACGCCATCCACGCGCGAGCCATGTAGGCGCCGTGGACGTACGCCTGGACCTCGCACAGGGCGATCGGCGGCTCCGCCAGGGTGCCGTCGGCGAAGTTGATCCCGTCCCAGGAGTCCTTCCAGCCCTGGTTGATGAGCCCTTGGTCGTTCAGGCGCTGGTATTCGACGAAGCCGTCGCCGTCCTTGTCCCCGTAGTCCCGTATCCAATCCAGCGCCCGGTCCGCGTGCGGCAGCAGGGCCGCGATGGTTTCCTTGGCAACGCCCCAGCGGCTGAGGGAACCCAGGGCCATCACGAACAGCGGCGTCGCGTCGACGCTGCCGTAGTAGGCGGACTTTCCGCCCAGGGACAGGCCGCCGGAGACACCCAGGCGCACCTCGTGCAGGATCTTGCCCGGCTCCTCCTCGCTGGCAGGGTCCACCACGCTGCCTTGGCGCTCGGCCAGGGTCTGTAGCGTGCCCAGGGCCAGCGACGGGTCCACCGCCAAGGACATCTCCGAGGCCCACAACGAGTCCCGGCCGAACAGGGTCATGAACCAGGGCGCCCCGGCGGCGACCACCACGCGCTCGGGATGGTCCGGATCCTCGATCCGCAGGGCACCCAGGTCGTCGTAGCTGCGCCGCAGGGTGCGCTCGATGGAGCGGTTGCCCATTCGCACCACGGGAATCCTGTCCACCCACTCCTGCCGGCGCACATCGCGCGGGGACATCTCGCCCGGAGCCGGATGGACGAACGGCGCCCGAGGGCTCTTGCCGCCAACGGTGGGTACCACGCTCAATCGGGCGCTCCAGTGTCCGTGCGGCGGAATCTCCACTGCATATGTCAGGTCTTCGGCCGTGGCCGTGGCGCCGTCGGCGGCAATGACGACCCCCTTATGGACGTCCTGCCACGTGCCGCGGATGGTCAGGGAGCCGTCCCCGGCCTCGCGGGTCTCCTCCCACTGCCGCTGGATCCGGGCTTCCTTCACCTCGAACAGGTCCGCGAAGTCCGCCTCGACACGGAGGCGGATGTCGCATTCGACCGGTTGGAGGGAGTAGTTGCGGACCGTGACCTGCTCGAGGATGCCCCGGCCCACCTCGCGCCGCCGCTCCACGAGCAGCGGGCTGTCCGCATAGCCGTCCGAACGTGGCACCCGGCCAGCGAACTGCGCGCGGTAGGGTTCCTTGGTCTCAGCCGCCAGCGGCTCCACCGGCTGGCCGTTGACGGTCAGGTTCCAACGGGACAGGATGCGCGTGTCCTCGAAGAAGACCCCGTGCGGCAGCTCGGGATGGATGTCCCCGTTCGGCAGGGAGATGCAGAAGGATGATCCCTCCACCAAGGTAACCGTCCCGGCTCCGAGCGGTCCGGCAGCCGTATCGGCATTCCATCCGGCCATTTCCGGCTCCTCCACGAGGATGGACATGGTACGGCGGCCCGCCGCTTCCCCGCCCGGATCATCCGCTGACAGGTTCCTGCGGCTTCGGTAACCGCCTTATTCAACGCTACGCCTGTCCGCTGTCCGGGACCAGAGCCGGCGCGGGCAGGTACGGCTAGCCCGCCTCCTCCCCCAGCCACACGCAGGCGTCGTCGTCGCGGTGGGGATCTGCGCGTTGCCGCCGACCACCAGGTTGTCGTAGCCCCACACGTGCGACCACGGATCGGCGACCGAGGTGCCGTCGTCGGCTTGGCCCATGCGCATGGTGCCCTGGTAGTGCAGGCTGGAGCCGTTGGGCATCAGGCGCGGCTCGGCCACGAAGGCCCCGAGCGCGTTCCCGGCGCGGCGCAGCCGCTCGGTGGGCTCGGCGATCTCGGCGCGCTCCCGCTCAGTGAGCTCGTACGTGCTGGTCAGTTCGGGAAGCCGCGGTAGTCTAGCTCGCCGTCGTCAAAGGCCACGGCGTCCTGGTGGCGGGGCCGCTTGCGCAGGCCGTACCCCATGTTCACGTGGCCCCAGCGGTTTTCCGCGTGCGGTGCGCCGGGCTCCATCGGGAACGGCGTGGGCTCCGAATACATGGCCGGCGCGGAGAAGGGATGGGCGGGCTCGGCTTCCAGGTCCGCCTTGAGGCCGATCCGGCCGACGTCGATGTTGGCGGCCGAGCGGGCGGTGCCCCGCTGCACGACGGCGGGCAGGGCCACGCCGCCGGCCAGCTCCGCCACCAGAGGGGCGGGAACACCGCTGGGGTGGGTCATGGTGGGGTCCTATCCGAAAAGGGTCACCGCTTCGTCGTGGCGGTGCTGCGGAACTGTCTTGAGCCTGCCTAGGGCGCTGGAGAAGTGCGCGCGGACGATCTCCGTGCCCCTCAGAGCGACCATCGTGCCCCAGTTTTCCGCGGCCGCCGAGTCGGCGGCGGCCATGCCCAGCCGGGTGGCCAGCACGCGGTCGTAGGCGGTGGGGACGCCGCCACGCTGGATGTGGCCCAGGACGGTGGCCCGGGTCTCCAGACCGGTGCGCGCCTCGATCTCCGGCGCCAGTTGGTCGGCGATGCCGCCCAGGCGGGGCCGGCCGAAGGCGTCCAGACCGCGGTGGGAATGGGCGGTCTCGGTACCCTCGGGCATAAAACCCTCGGCCACCACCACCAGCGGGGCGCGGCCGCGCTTGTGGGCGTCGGTGACCCATTCGACGATCTGGTCCATGGAGACCTGCTGCTCCGGGATGAGGATGGCGTGGGCTCCCGAGGCCATGCCGGCGTGCAGGGCGATCCAGCCCGCGTGCCGGCCCATGACCTCGGCGACCATGCACCGGTGGTGGGATTCGCCGGTGGTGCGCAGCCGGTCGATGCCCTCGGTAGCGATCTGCACGGCGGTGTCGAACCCGAAGGTGTAGTCCGTGACGTCCAGATCGTTATCCACGGTCTGGGGCACCCCGACGATCTTCAGGCCGGCCTCGCTGATGCGGTGGGCGGCCGCGAGGGTCCCTTCCCCACCGATGGCGATCATTCCGTCGATGCCCCGGCGCGCCAACTGCTTGCCGATCGCCTCCGGTCCGCCGTTCCCCTCGAAGGGGTTGGTGCGGGAGGTTCCCAGGATCGTGCCGCCCTGCTTGGAGATGCCACGGACGCTCTGCCGGGGCAGGTCCATGACGTCGCCCTCCACCACTCCGCGCCAGCCGTCAAGGAATCCGACGAATTCGTGCCCGTACTGCTTGATGCCGTTGAGCACCGCTCCGCGGATCACCGCGTTCAGCCCGGGACAGTCGCCGCCGCTGGTGAGAATGCCAATTTTTACTGAACTCACTCCTTTGCCCGCGCCGCGGCAGGAAGCATTATGTGCAGCCTGCCGCGATGCCATCTGGCTGCCTGCCATTCAACTGCTTGCCACTGAGCTGCTTGCTGGTGGGATGCCGGCCGTCAGCCAGTCAGCGAATGGCCGCGGCGGTGGCGGAGTCGTCGTGTCCGCCGACTCTCTGGTCGGGGAGGCGGAGTCCGGTGGCGACGTCGAAGAGGTGGAGGTGGCCGGGGACCGTGCGGACGTGGAGGGTGGAACCGGCCGTCGGCGGGCGGCGCCCATCCACCCGGGCCACGATGGTGTGCTCGCGCCCGTCCAGGACGGTGCGGCCGTAGACGTATGCGTCGGCGCCGAGTTCCTCGACCACGTCGACCGTCACGGCCAGGCCCTCACCGGCCGGGGCCGCCTCCAGGCCCTCGGGGCGCACGCCCAGGGTCACCGTGCCCCCGGCCGCCGCGAGCGTCCCGGCCGGGACGGGGTGGACCGTGCCGCCGAACACCACGCCGGCCTCGGTCACGGGCAGTTCCAGCAGGTTCATGGCCGGGGAGCCGATGAAGCCGGCCACGAACACGTTGGCGGGGCGGTCGTAGAGGTTCCGCGGGGTGTCCACCTGCTGCAGGATCCCGTCCCTGAGCACGGCGACGCGGTCGCCCATCGTCATCGCCTCCACCTGGTCGTGGGTGACGTACACGGTGGTCACCCCCAGGCTCCGGGTGAGGGAGGCGATCTGGGTGCGGGTCTGCACGCGCAGCTTCGCGTCCAGGTTGGAGAGCGGTTCATCCATCAGGAACACCTGCGGGTTGCGCACGATCGCCCGGCCCATGGCCACGCGCTGGCGCTGGCCCCCGGAGAGCGCCTTGGGCTTGCGGTCCAGGTACTGCTTCAGACCCAGCAGCCGCGCGGCCTCGAGGACGCGCTGTTCGCGCTCCTCCTTCGGGACCCCGGCGATCTTCAGGGCGAAGCCCATGTTGTCCGCCACCGACATGTGCGGGTAGAGCGCGTAGTTCTGGAAGACCATCGCGATGTCACGGTCCTTGGGGGCGACGTCCGTGACGTCCCTGCCCCCGATGAGGATGCGTCCGGTGCTGACTTCCTCCAGTCCGGCGAGCATGCGCAGGCTGGTGGATTTGCCGCAGCCGGAGGGGCCAACCAGGACGAGGAACTCGCCGTCCTGGATTTCCAGGGTGAGCCCGTCGACTGCGGGCCGGCCGGTGCCCGGGTACAGCCGGGTGGCCTGGTCAAACGTTACCGTTGCCATGGTTCCAGTCTTCCCTTCACGGGCAGGTACGTGCCCGACGATCCGTAGTGAATGGAGGAGCGTATTCGGTTGTGCCTGGCTCTGACTACTTGCCCGCAATGCCTGGATGTGCGGAACGCGTGGCGCCTAAATCACATCCTGCGTCTCACTATTCCATGGCCCGTCAAGCGCCTACGTCACACCGGCCCGTGCACCCCTTGGCGACGCAGGCAGCGCGGAGGGCGCACCCCACGGCATCCGGGTCAACGCCGTCAGCCCCGGCATGATCCGCACCCCCGCAACCGAAGGGGACACCTGCTGGCCCCGGACCACCCGATGACCCGGATCGCCGCCCACATCCCGCTCAAGCGGATCGGCTCGCCGGAGGAGGTTGCCAAGAGCGCCCTGTTCCTGGCCTCCGACGAGGCCTCCTACATCACCGGCGCCAACCTCATGGTCGACGGCGGCTGGTCGGCGGTGCTGCCGGGCTAACCGAGGGAACCGCGCGCCGCTCAGCCCACGCGCTCGCCCTCGAGCGGCCCGCCCGCGGCGCGCCACTCGATGAGCCCCCGCGAGAGGTTGACAGCGTCGAAACCCAGTTCCACGAGCAGGTTTGCCGCGCCGCGCGAGATCAGGCCGCCGGTGCAGAAGGCGATGAGGAGGCGGTCATCGGGCAGTTCCTCGGCGCGCTCCTCAAGTTGGTCGATCGGCAGGTGGTGCGAACCCGGGATGTGGTGGTTTCGCCACTCGCGTTCCCTGCGCACGTCGACGACGAGCGCTCCGGCCTCGATGAGCCGCATCGCCTCCTCGGCGCTCACCGCCGCGGGCCGCCGAAAGTAGTGCCGGATGCTCACCGCTACACCTTCCCTCGCACGTTGACGAGGGGAATGACACGGGCGAACTCCTGGGGCGAGCGCAGGCTTGCGGCGCCGTCAGCGGCCTCGGCGGGCACGGTCAGCAACAGTTGTTCCACGCCTTCAGCCTAACTGAAGGTTAGCGTGGTTTGGCCATGAGGTCGACGACGTGAAGACGCAGGGCCTCGGTGAGCCCAGGATGGGCGGCGGCAAACTCGGCGTCGAGTTCGGCGAGCTTCTGCGCAGCCTCCGCCAGCAGTCGTTCTCCGGCCTCCGTGACCTGCAGCCGGGAGGCCGCCCCGGCCCGCGCCGTGGCGTCTTCGACCAAGCCGTCCGCCGCGAACGCGGCGATCGTGGCATGGGCGCTCTGCACCGTGATCCGCGAGCGGCGGGCCAGATCGCTGAAGGAGATGCCCGGAGTGCCGCGGATGTGCCCGAGCAGGCCGTACTTGCGGGTCGTGAGGCCGAGCGGCTTGAGCGCCTCGGCCAAGGCCGACTCCCAGATCCGTCCCATCGTCAACAGCGTCACCGTCGGACTGAACGGGGGAATCTCTGGCATGAGAGCATGCTAGCCGCCAAGGGGCCGGCAAGATCGCGGAGGGCTTGGCTACATTCCGCCTTCGGTGGCCATGTTGTTGAAGCGGGAATAGTGGCCTTGGAAGGCGACGACCATCGTTTTGGTCGGGCCGTTACGGTGCTTGGCCACGATCACGTCGGCCTCGCCGGCGCGCGGGGACTCCTTGTCGTAGATGTCCTCGCGATGGAGCAGGATCACCATGTCGGCATCCTGCTCGATCGATCCCGATTCACGCAGGTCGGAGACCATTGGCTTCTTGTCGGTGCGCTGCTCGGAGCCACGGTTCAGCTGGGAGAGCGCGATGACCGGGACGTCCAGTTCCTTGGCCAGGAGCTTCAGGGCGCGGGAGAACTCGGAGACTTCCTGCTGGCGGGATTCGACGCGCTTGCCGGAGCTCATCAGCTGCAGGTAGTCGAGCACCACCAGCTTGAGGTCGTGCTTCTGCTTCAGGCGGCGGCACTTGGCGCGGATCTCCATCAGCGACATGTTGGGCGAGTCGTCGATGAACAGCGGGGCGTCGTTGAGCCGGCCCATGGTGGTGGCGATCTTGCCCCACTGCTCGTCCTTGATGGTTCCCTTGCGCAGGTCCTGCAGGCCGATGCTCGCCTCGGCCGAAAGCAGGCGCATCGCGATCTCGTTGCGGCCCATTTCGAGCGAGAAGAAGACGGCGGTCATGTTGTTCTTAATGGCCGCTGACCTGGCAAAATCCAATGCGAACGTCGATTTGCCAACGGCCGGCCTCGCCGCGATGACGATCATCTGGCCGCCGTGCAGACCCTGGGTCAGCTCGTCGAGTTCGTAGAAGCCGGTGGGAACGCCGGTCATGCCTTCGCCGCGGTGGCCGGCGGATTCGATCTCGTCGACCGTGCCTTCGATGATGTCGCGCAGCGGGACGTAGTCCTCGGCGGTGCGGCGTTCGGCCACGGCGAAGACCTCGGCCTGGGCCGCGTTGACGATCTCATCGACCTCGCCGTCCTGCGAGTAGCCCATCTGGACGATCTTCGTGCCGGCCTCCACGAGGCGGCGCAGCACCGCGCGCTCGCGCACGATTTCGGCGTAGAACCCGGCATTGGCGGCGGTCGGCACGGACTGCAGCAGGGTGTGCAGGTAGGCGGGGCCGCCGATGCGGGCGATATCGCCCCGCTTGGTCAGCAGGTCGGACACGGTGACGGCGTCGGCCGGCTCGCCGCGGCCGTAGAGGTCGATGATGGACTCGTAGATGGCCTCGTGCGCAGGGCGGTAGAAGTCGATGCCGCGCAGCACCTCAACGCAGTCGGCGATGGCGTCCTTGGAGAGCATCATGCCGCCGAGCACGCTCTGTTCCGCCACGAGGTCCTGCGGCGGGGTGCGACCGAACTCGGACTCTCCGGATCCTTCTGCAGAATCTAGGTGCGTGAGCGACACGGGGCTTCCCTTCAACTTCGCCGGGGCGTGCCGCGCGGCTCGCCCTCCGACTCCCCCAGCATCCCAGCCGGGTACGACACTTTGCGTCACTGTGGAAACCCGGCGGCGGCACGGCCGCAAGGGCCCGGGGATGCAGTGGAGACCATGCCACCCTAGACCCGTTTCCTGCCCTCCCCAAGCGGCCTACCCACACCCCCTGTGGATAAGTTGTGCGTTGCCCGGCGTGTTGTGTGCACAGTCTGGGGAGAACCTTGTGGATTAACCAAAACCTTTGTCCACATTCCAATGATGACTAGGGAAAACGCCTTTCCACCCCTGTGCATAACAAGTTCTTTCCTCGGGCGTTTCTCCCCAGCCGTGGATAATTGTGGGGAAAAACTCATCAGGGCCGCGCCACTTTTCCACGGAACCCCTCAAGTTATCCACAGGTCAGTCCTGCCTGTGGAAACCGCCCTGCGGAATCGTTGAGCCTGACGGGGGACGTTGCGATACTGGGCCGCATGAGTGAAGCCAAAACCCTGCCCACCGACGTGGATCCACGCGCCTTCATCGCCGCCGTTGAGCACCCCGTCCGCCGCGCCGACGCCGAGTACCTCCTGGACCTCATGCAGGAGGTGACCGGCCACGAGCCGGTGATGTGGGGCCCGAGCATCGTCGGCTTCGGGGCCTACCACTACCGCTACGAAACGGGCCGTGAAGGCGACGCGTGCGCCGTCGGCTTCTCTCCCCGGAAAGCCTCGCTCTCCCTCTATGGGCTCACCTACGGACCCGAGGCGCCGGCCCTGCTGGAGCGCCTCGGCAAGCACAAGCTGGGGGCCGGCTGCCTGTATGTCAACAAGCTCGCGGACGTGGATCCCGAGGTCCTGCGCGAGCTGGTGGCGCAGGGGTACCGGCATGTCATGGCCGACCTGCACGTCCAGGGCCGCGCCTAGGACCCGGCTGCATCTCCCCTATCATGAAGTGGCAGGTCAGGGCCGCCACGCCCGTTCCGGCGGCGAAATCCCGGCCCCCAAGGTCCCCACGAAGGCAACGGGTGTTGGTTGACAGCCCTCTGTGATCCATGACATCTTTCTGACCGTGAACCTGTCAGACAGCTGGACAGCAGGACAGCAAATTGTACGCGTCAGTGCGGCCGAGGCCGTGTTCAGTTCCCTTCGCACAGCCATCGAGGCGGGCCGTCTTCCCATCGGGACGCGGCTGAGCTCAGAGGCGATGCTGGCCCAGCAGTATGGGGTCAGCAGATCGGTGGTCCGCGAGGCCCTGCGCTCCTGCGCGTCCCTGGGCCTGACGGAAACCCGGACGGGCAAGGGAACCTTCGTGATCTCCGACCATGTGGGCGGCGATCTGGCGCTGGGCCAGTATTCGGCGCGGGAGCTGACCGAGGCCCGGCCACATATCGAAGTGCCTGCCGCCGGCTTGGCCGCGCAACGGCGCAGCGAGGATGAGGTGCAGCTTCTCCGCGACATCGTGGCCGCCATGGACCGCGAAGAGGACCCCGAGGCATGGGTCGCGCTGGACGCCACTTTCCATGCTGCAATCGCCAAGATGAGCGGCAACCGGGTCTTCGAGAAGGTGGTGTCCGATATCCGCGACGCGATGGCCAACCAATCGGAGACCCTGAACATGGTGGCCGGGCGGCAGGCCGATTCGGATGTTGAGCACCGGGAGATCCTGGCCGCCATCGAAGAGGCATCACCCGAACAGGCCAGTGAGGCCATGCGTCGGCACCTCGCCGCGGTCGACGCCGCCCTGGACCGGGTACTGAACCGCTGACGACCTGCAGCCCATGGGCGGCCCCGCGGTTTGCCGGGTCCGTGCCTGCAGGAACGAACTTCCCTCAAACCAAAGGATATTTTTGTGCTTCACCCCCTCGCCGTGAACCCGGCGACTGCCCGTCCCGCCCACGTGCCCGTTGCGGAGCAGACCCGCGACGGACTGGTGGAGAGCGTCCACTACGGGTCCGTGATCGCCTTGGCGGCGGACGGCGGCGCGCTCTTCTCGGCCGGAGATCCCCTGGCGCTGTTCTACCCGCGCTCCTCGCTCAAGCCCCTGCAGGCCGTGGCCATGGTCCGTGCCGGGCTGCGGCTGCCGGCAGAACTGCTGGCGCTCTCCGCGGCCAGCCATTCCGGTTCCCGGATGCACGTCGACGGGGCCCGGCGGATCCTGGACCTGCATGGACTGCATGAGGAGGCACTGGAAAACACCCCTGACCTTCCCTACGGCCGCGTTGAGAGCGGCGAGTGGCTGCGCCGCGGCGGCGCGCCCAGCCGGCTGGCACAGAACTGCTCGGGCAAACACGCGGCCATGCTCGCCACCTGTGCCCTCAACGGCTGGCCCGGGCGCGGGTACATGGAGCCCTCGCACCCCCTGCAGCAGGCGATTGCCGGCGTCGTCGGCGAGCTCACCGGCGAGGAACTGCACACCGTCAGCACGGACGGCTGCGGAACCCCGCTGTTCGCGGTGACGCTGCGCGGCATGGCCCGGGCCTTCGGGCTGCTCGCTTCCGCCGCACCGGGCACCGCGGAGGCCGCAGTGGCGGACGCCATGCGAACACACCCCGAGCAGGTGGCCGGCGAGGGGCGGGACGTCACCGGGCTGATGCGCCAGGTGCCCGGCCTGCTCGCGAAGGACGGCTTCGAAGGCCTGCAGCTGGTGGGATTGCCGGACGGCCGCTCCCTGGCCATCAAGATCGCCGACGGCGGAGACCGCGCCCGGCTGCCGGCGACCCTCCACGCCCTGGAACTGATGGGCCTGGACGCCGGCGCGCTCGCGGCCCTTCAGCCGGACCCTGTCCTCGGCGGCGGGCGGCCGGTCGGCCAGCTGCGCGCCGTGGACTTCACCCGATAAGTCCCTCCCTCGCGGATCTCCCGCCCGGATCTCCCTTCCGACAACGACGTCACCTCACAGAACCCAAGGATCACCCATGAGCACTGCCTCTTTCCGCACCGACCATGACCTGCTGGGGGACCGAGACATCCCCGCGGACGCCTACTGGGGCGTGCATACCCTGCGCGCGGTGGAGAACTTCCCGATCACCGGCCAGCCGCTGTCCACCAATGCGCAGCTGGTCCGGGGCCTGGCCGCCGTCAAGCTGGCCGCGGCACGCACCAACCAGGAACTGGGCCTGCTGGATGCCGTCCGCGCCGACGCCATTGCCGAGGCGTGCCAGGAAATCCTCGACGGCAAGCTGCACGAGCAATTCATCGTCGACGTCATCCAGGGCGGCGCCGGAACCTCCTCCAATATGAACGCGAACGAGGTCATTGCCAACCGGGCGCTGGAGATCCTGGGCCACAAGAAGGGCGACTACTCCCGGCTGCATCCCAACGACCACGTCAACCTGAGCCAGTCCACCAACGACGTCTACCCCACGGCCGTGCGCGTGGCCACGATCCTCAGCGTGCGCGGGCTGCTCGATGCGCTGGAAACCCTCGAAGAGGCCTTCGCCGCGAAGGCCGCCGAGTTCCGCACCGTGGTCAAGATGGGCAGGACCCAGCTGCAGGACGCCGTGCCGATGACCCTGGGCCAGGAATTCGGCACCTACGCGGTCACCGTGGGCGAAGACCGGCTGCGGCTGGCCGAGGCCGGCCTGCTGATCCACGAGATCAACCTGGGGGCCACCGCCATCGGCACCGGCCTGAACGCCCCGGTCGGCTACAGCGCCGCGGCGTGCCGGCACCTGGCCGAGGTCACCGGCCTGCCGCTGGTGACCTCGGTGGACCTGATCGAGGCCACCCAGGACGTCGGCGCCTTCGTGCACCTGTCCGGCGTGCTCAAGCGCGTCGCGGTCAAGCTCTCCAAGATCTGCAACGACCTGCGCCTGCTCTCCTCCGGCCCGCGCGCCGGGCTGGGGGAGATCAACCTGCCGGCCGTGCAGTCCGGCTCCTCGATCATGCCGGGCAAGATCAACCCGGTGATCCCGGAAGTCGTCAGCCAGGTGGCCTACGAGGTCGTCGGCAACGACGTCACCATCAGCATGGCCGCCGAATCCGGGCAGCTGCAGCTGAATGCCTTCGAGCCGGTCATCGTCCACAGCCTGGACAAGAGCATTTCCCACTTGGAGAACGCCTGCCGCACCCTGACCGATCGCTGCGTGCGCGGCATCACCGCCAACGCCCAGCGGCTGCGGCTCTCCGTCGAGCAGTCCATCGGCCTGGTGACCGCGCTGAATCCGCACCTGGGCTATGCCGCGGCCACGGCCATTGCCCAGGAAGCCCTGGCCACCGGCCGCGGCGTGGCCGAACTGGTGCTTGAGCACGGACTGCTCTCCGCCGACCGGCTCGAAGAACTGCTCCAGCCCGAACGGCTGGCCAACCTCACCAACTAGGCCCCCACCACCCCAAGGCCCTCCCGACCGCAACGTCCGACCGAACCCTTCCCCCACCAAGGACCGTTATGACTCTCTCCTCCCAGGGACTGCGCCACCCCGCGCCCTCCGACGACGGGCACATTTCCGAGGCCGGCCTGCACGCCGAGGACCCCGGCTACCACAAGAGCCTGAAACCCCGGCAGATCCAGATGATCGCCATTGGCGGCGCCATCGGCACCGGGCTGTTCATGGGCGCCGGCGGCCGCCTGGCCAACGCCGGTCCGGCCCTGGTGATCACCTACGCCGTCTGCGGATTCTTCGCCTTTATGATCCTTCGGGCGCTGGGCGAACTGATCATGCACCGGCCCTCCTCCGGCTCCTTCGTCTCCTACGCCAGGGAGTTCTTTGGCGAAAAGGCGGCCTTCGCCACGGGATGGCTGTACTGGCTGAACTGGGTGATGACCGCCATCGTGGATGTCACCGCCGTCGCCCTGTACATGAACTTCTTTGCCAAATACTGGGCGCCCATCGGCGATGTCCCACAGTGGGTCTTCGCCCTCGCCGCGCTGGTGCTGGTTCTGGGCCTGAACCTGGTCTCCGTGAAAGTCTTCGGCGAGCTGGAATTCTGGTTCGCGCTCATCAAGGTCGTTGCGCTGGTGTCGTTCCTGCTGGTGGGCACCTACTTCGTCATCTTCGGCACGCCCATCCAGGGCCATGAGGTCGGATTCAGCCTGATCTCCGGCAACGGGGGCATCTTCCCGGCCGGCGTGATGCCCGCCGTCATCGTCATCCAGGGCGTCGTGTTCGCCTACGCCTCGATCGAACTGATCGGCACGGCAGCCGGCGAGACCCGGAACCCGGAGAAAATCATCCCGCGGGCCATCAACACCGTGGTGCTGCGCATCGCCGTCTTCTACGTCGGGTCGCTGATCCTGCTTTCCCTGCTGCTGCCCTACACCGCCTACAAGGCCGGCGAAAGCCCGTTCGTGACGTTCTTCGGCACCATCGGCGTCGCCGGAGTGGACGCGATCATGAACCTGGTTGTCCTGACCGCGGCGCTGTCCTCCCTCAATGCCGGGCTCTACTCCACCGGACGCATCCTGCGCTCGATGGCCGTTGCCGGCTCGGCCCCGCGTTTCGCGGCGCGGATGAGCAAATCCGGCGTGCCGTACGGCGGCATCGCGCTGACCGCGGTGATCGCCCTGCTGGGTGTGGTGCTCAATGCGGTCGTGCCGGCGCAGGCCTTCGAGATCGTGCTCAATGCGGCGGCCATCGGCATCATCAGCGCCTGGGGCATGATCGTGCTGTGCCAGCTGAAGCTGACGCGCTGGGCCAAGGCCGGAACGGCCGAGCGCCCGTCCTTCCGGATGCCCGGCGCCCCGGTGACCGGCTACCTCACGCTGGCGTTCCTTGTGGCGGTGCTCGTCCTGATGGCGTTCGATTCCCCGGTCGGCACCTGGACCGTGGCATCGCTGGTGGTCATCATCCCGCTGCTCGTCTTCGGCTGGTACCGCTGCCGCGACCGGATCCATGCCATCGCCGCCCAGCGGGATGCGGAGCAAGCCCGCACGGAGCCGGTGGTTCCGGCCGCACCGCACGACTCCTGAATCGGCAACGGACGACGGCGGCACCCCGGCCGGGGTGCCGCCGTCGCCGTCTTGGCCGGTCCGGGCCATAGGCGGGGCCCGCCGCGGAGACGGGTCGGCGCGGCCAAGCCGTGCTCAGCCTTCCCCGCTCAGCCCTCCCCCGCGCCGGCGATCAGCTCCGCGATCCGGCCCAGGGCCCGGGACAGGGCCAGGTCGGTCGGGGCTCCGTACCCGATGACCAGACCGTTGGCCGGCTCCCCCGCCGCGGCGTAGTCGGCGAGCGCGGCGACCAGGATGCCTTCGCGGGCCGCGGCCTCGATGACCGGCGCCGCGGGCTGGTCGAAGCGCACCGTGGCGTGCAGGCCGCCGTCGAGCGCACCGAGGGCGACCCCGGGGAGCTTCCCCAGCTTGGCCAGGACCAGGCTGCGGCGGTGGGCGTATTCGCGGCGGGTGCGGGCGGTGTGCCGGGCCAGGGCCCCGGAGTCGATGTAGTGGGCCAGCGCCTGCTGCTGGACTCCCGAGACGGGGCTGTCCAGCGCGGTCCGGGTCCGGCGCACGGCCTCGCCGGCGGGGCCCGTGGCCACCAGGTATCCGCAGCGCAGCCAAGGGGTAAGGGTCTTCGAAAAGGACCCCACCAGGACCGTGGTGCCCGCCGCCCCCAGGGACGCCATGGCCGGCAGCGGCTGCCGGGCGTGACGGAACTCGCTGTCGTAGTCGTCCTCGATGACCACCGTCCCGTGGCCGGCGGCCCAGGCGAGCATGTCCACCCGGGCCTGCACGCCCATCCGTCCCCCCAGCGGATACTGGTGACTCGGGGTGGCCAGCACCGCGTCCGGGACGGGGTCCAGCGCCCGGAGCAGGTCCGGGTCCATCCCGTCGGCGGTGGCGGGGACGGGCTGCACGTGCGCGCCGGCGGTGCGCAGCACCCGCCGCGCCGCGGCATACCCGGGATCCTCCACGGCGATGCGTAGGGGACGGTCGGCCGGCTTGAGCGCCAGCGCGAGCAGCAGCAGCGCGTCGCTGGTGCCGGCGGTGACCACGACGTCGTCCGGGCCGCAGTCCAGGCCCCTGGCCCGGCGCAGGTGGCCGGCGATCGCCGCGCGCAGTTCCGGGGTCCCCGCGGCCGGGGGCATCCACGCGTTCCCCGCCTGGGCCGCTGCCTCACGCCACGCGGCCTTCCAGGCGGGGTCGGCCAGGCCCCTGGTGCTCGGGTGCCCGGGAGCGAGGTCGGCCCAGATCTCGGGGACGGGGCCCGACGCCGGCCGGTCCGTCCCGGCGGCAGGCCCCGCGCCGGCGTCGGCGGGCAGTTCCAGGGCGGCGACCGTGCCCCGACGCGGGTGGGCGCTCAGGTACCCCTCGCCCAGCAGCTGCTCGTAGGCGGTGACCACTGTTCCCCTGGACACGCCCAGCGTGCGGGCCAGGGCGCGGCTGCCCGGCAGCGCCTCGTCACGGGCGATCCTCCCGTCGAGGATCGCCGCCCGCAGGGCCCGGGACAGCTGCGCCGTCAGGGGCTCGCCGGTGGAGCGGTCGAGCAGGATGGGCAGCTCGGTCACCATGTTGCCGCCACCTTTCACTGGTCCAATCGTTTCCGCAATATCTGGCCTTATCGTAAGTCCAGTTTTGCGGACAGGCTGGACGCATGAGCGATTTCGACTTCCGCGGCCTCAGCGCCTTCCCCCTGACCCCCACCACCGAGACCGGCATCGACGGGCGCGCCGTCGCAGCCCAGGTCGAACGCGCCGTCGCGGCCGGGGTGGACTCCATCGGCGCCTTGGGCAGCACCGGAGGCTATGCCTACCTTGAGCGCGAGGAACGGCGCCGGGTCGCGCGGATGGTGGTCCAGGCGGCCGGGGGCACTCCCGTTATGGTCGGGGTGGGGGCCCTGCGCACCCGCGAGGTCCTGTGTCTCGCCGAGGACGCCCAGGCCGAGGGCGCCTCCGCGGTGCTGCTCGCCCCGGTGTCCTACCAGCGGCTCACCGACGAGGAGGCCTACGGGCTCTATGAGGACGTCTCGCGGGTCGCGTCCGTCCCGGTCTGCGTCTACGACAACCCCGGGACCACCGGTTTCACCTTCAGCGACGACCTCTACGCCGCGGTGACCCGGCTGCCGAACATCGCGGCCGTGAAGATTCCGCCGGCGCCCGTCGGGGACGCGGCCGAGCGCATCACGACCCTCCGCGCGGCCCTGGCGCCCGGGACCGTCCTGGGGGTGAGCGGCGACTGGTTCGCCGCCCCGGCCCTGAACGCCGGCGCCGACGCGTGGTTCAGCGCCGCCGCAGGGCTGTTCCCCGAGCCCGCCGTCGCGATCACGCGCGCCGCGCGGGCCGGCGCGGCGGACGAGGCGACCGCGCTCTCGGAGCGGCTCGAGCCGCTCTGGGCGCTGTTCCGCAAGCACGGGAGCCTGCGCGTGGTGGCGACCGCCAGCGAGCTGATCGGCACCACCACCAGCCCCAGCCTGCCGCGGCCGCTGCGCACCTTGCAGGGAGAGGCACGGGCCGCCGTCGAGGA
Organism: Arthrobacter ginkgonis; assembly: GCF_039540195.1. NCBI lineage: Bacteria > Bacillati > Actinomycetota > Actinomycetes > Micrococcales > Micrococcaceae > Arthrobacter > Arthrobacter ginkgonis. Next base: position 87,300 of record NZ_BAABEO010000002.1, read on the forward strand.
GACCCTCCAAGCCCTGAACCTGCAATGACCCGGCCCGGCCGCGCCCTCCCCCGGTACGTCGCCGCGGCGTCCCTGGCGAGGCTCGCCGACGGGGGCGGGGCGATCGCGCTGATCCTCCTCGCGGCGTCGCAGGGCGGGCACGGAGCTGTGGTGGGTGGGGCCGCGGTTCCCGACGCCGCACTGCACGGTGCCGTGCTGGCCGCCTGCCTGACGGCGCCCCACCTCCTGGGCCCGTTCGTGGCCCGGCGGATGGACCTGGCCGCGGACCCGCGCAAGCCCATCGCCACCGCCTGCCTGCTCTACGCCGCCGCACTGGCCACCGCGGTGGCAACCTTCGGCGCCGTGCCCTTCGCGCTCAGTGCCGTGCTGGTCGCGATGGCCGGGACCTGCGGCCCGCTGCTCACCGGCGGACTGAGCAGCCGCCTGCCCGCCCTCGCCGCCCCGGCCCAGCGCGCACAACGCCGCGCCCAGGGATGGGACGCGGCCACCTACGGGATCGGCGCGTCCCTCGGCCCGGCCATCGTGGCGATTGTCGCCTCCTCCACGACGCCGGCCGCCGCCGCCCTGTGCCTGGCCGGCTGCGCGGCGCTGGCCGCCGTCTTCGTCCTCCGCCTGCCCGCCCCCGTGGCGGCCGGCGGAAGCCGAGGGGACGTTCCCACCGCCCTGGAAACCATCACCCTCATCCTGCGCGACGGGGACCTGCGCCGGACCCTGGCCTTCACGACGCTCGTCGCGGGCAGCGTTGCGGCCCTGCCCGTCGCGGCACTCGGCGCGGCCGCCCGCTTCCAGCTCGACCCCGCGGCCGCGGCGGTCCTGGCGGCGTCCTACGGCATCGGATACCTGCTCGGCTCCGGGATCGTCCTGGCCTTCCCGCTGCGCGGGGAACCGCGCCGGATCATGCCCGTCCTTGCCGCGGCCCTGGCGCTTGCCTTGGCGGCCACCGCCGCGAGCCCGGCCTTCGCCGTCTCGGTCGCGGCCTACGCCGTCGCCGGGGCCCTCAACGCCCTGTTCATGGCCGCCACCCTGGCCGCGCGCAGCGAATACGCGCCCGCGGCGGCGCGCGGACAGGTCTTCATCTGGGTCGCCGCGCTGAAGATCTCCTCCGCCTCCGCCGGGACGTTCCTGGCCGGGCTGCTGGCGCCCGTCGATTCCCGGCTCCCCCTGGTGGCGGGGGCCGTGTCCGTGGCCGCGCTGACCCTGGGCTTTGGCATGCCCGTGCGTCGGATACGGGTGACGCGTCGGCATGCACAAGACGCACGGGCATGCGCAACCCAAACGCCGCCGATCCATCCGGCCACCCCACTGGCCGATTGACCAAGCGCGGGGCCTGCCCCGCGTGCTAGCCGACTCCGGCGAGGCGGCGCAGCAGGTCCGCGGCGGATTCCTCGGTGGCGTCACGGTACCCGGTGCCTGCCCAGATGTTGATGCCCTCGGGGTCCCCGGCCGTGGCCGCGGCCTTGCGGATGGGGCTGGTCAGGTGGTGCAGGGCCGGGTATCCGGCGGGCGCCTGGCCGTTGAAGCGGTCCACGAACCGGTTGTGCAGGGCGCGAGCCGGACGCCCGGAGAAAGCCCTCGTCAGAAGCGTGTCGGTGGATCCGGGTTCGATGCCGGCGGCGTCGGCCAGCGCCGCCTTGTAGGGGGCGGAGGCACCGCTTTCGGGAGTGCGCAGCAGGACGGTGCCGAGGACAACCGCCTCGGCGTCGGCCGTCAGGGCCTCATGGATCCCGGCCGAGGTGGACAGGCCCCCCGCCGCCCAGAGGGGAAGGTCCACCTCCGCGTGGACACGTCCCAGCAGCTCCGGCAGGGGAACCTCCGCCAGCGGGGCGTCCGGGGTGAGCGTTCCGGAGTGGCCGCCAGCCAGGTACGACTGGACCACCAGGCCGTCCACGCCCAGGGCGGCGGCCCGCTTGGCCTCATCCGGGTTGGTTACGGTCTGGAGGACCAGCGAGCCGGCCCGCCGCAGCCGGCGGACGGTGTCGGCGTCGGGCAGGCCGAAGGTGAAGGTGACCACCGGGACGGGGTCGCCGGCCAGCAGCTCCACCTTGGCGTCCCACTCGTCGTCGTCCTCGCGCGGCTCCACGCCGTCCAGGTCCACCCCGTAGCCTGCGGCCAACTCCCGCAGCGCCCCGGCATAGGCGTCGAACGCCGCCCGCTCCACCGGCACCGGGTTCGGCGCGAACACGTTGACGCCGAAGCGCTCGGTTCCGGAGCGCACCTGCGCGATCTGCTCGGCGAGCTGGTCCGGCGTCTTGTAGCCGGCCGCGAGGAAGCCCAAGCCACCGGCCTCGGCGGCGGCAAGGACCAGTGCCGGGGTGCTGGGCCCGCCCGCCATCGGGGCCGCAACCAGCGGGATGCTCGCCCCCAGGCCGGCCAGCAGGCCGGTGGCCCGCAGCGATCCGTCGGATGTGTGCTCTTCCGGCATGGTTGCCCTCCTCGGCCTGGACTGCCCTGAACTGCCTGGCGTCGAACTACCTAGCGTCGTTTCCCCATGCTATGCACAGCAAAGGGTGCGGCGGGAACCCCGCCGCACCCTCCGCCGTCGTACCGGCACCCGTTATACCCAGGCCCGGTTTACCTAGACCTGATTTACCTAGACCTGGGTGCCGAGCTTGAAGCCCTTGGAGGCCTGGCCGTGGTAGGAGCCGTCCTCGTCGCCG
>NZ_BAABEO010000003.1:0-5031 GCF_039540195.1 Arthrobacter ginkgonis
GACGTCGTCATCGACGCCGTCGGACGCCCCGAAACCTACAAGCAGGCCTTCTACGCCCGCGACCTCGCAGGCCGCGTCGTCCTCGTCGGCGTGCCCACCCCCGCCATGACCCTCGAGCTGCCGCTGCTGGACGTCTTCGGCCGCGGCGGATCCCTCAAATCCTCCTGGTACGGAGACTGCCTGCCCTCCCGGGACTTCCCCATGCTCGTCGAGCAATACAAGCTCGGCCGCCTGGACCTGGACGCCTTCGTCACCGAACGCATCGGCCTGGCCGACATCGAGGAAGCCTTCCACAAAATGCACGAAGGCAAGGTCCTGCGCTCCGTCGTGGAGCTCTAGCCGGCAGCGGCATGCAGCAGGGCCCGTCGCATGGGACGGGCCCTGCTGCGGCGCCGGAAAGACCGCAACCCGACCCGCGCTGCGAAGGCGTCCGGGGGCACCATCATTCAGTCGTCGCGGAAGTATGAGGAAAGCCAACATGGAACTAGGCAGGCGGAAGGCTCCCGTCAAGGACATTGACGAGAACGACCTCGAGGTGCACGGGCCCAAGACCGCGGCAGCGGGCATGAAGGCCGTCATGGTCTCGCTGGACAGGGGCGTTTCGCAAGGAGGGGTGTCCCGCACCGTCCGATCGATGCTGCGGGTGAACCAGCGCGGAGGATTCGACTGTCCCGGCTGTGCGTGGCCGGAGTCGATCACCGGCGCCCGGAAGCCGGCCGAGTTCTGTGAGAACGGCGCGAAGGCCATCGCCGAAGAAAACACCCTGCGCACCGTGACCCCGGATTTCTGGGCCGCGCACTCCATCGAGGAACTCGCGGGAAAGACGGAATACTGGCTGGGCAACCAAGGCCGGATCACCGAGCCCGTCGTCATTCGCGAAGGCGAAACGCACTACTCGCCGATCTCGTGGACCGATGCCTTCGAGCTCATTGGGGAACGTATCCGGGCGACCACTCCGGACCGATGCATCTTCTACACCTCCGGACGCACCGCCAACGAGGCCGCGTTCATGTACCAGCTGTTCGCCCGCTCGATCGGAACCAACAACCTCCCGGACTGCTCGAACATGTGCCACGAGTCCTCGGGCTCGGCGCTCAATCCTACGATCGGCATCGGCAAGGGCACCGTTTCGCTCGAGGACATGCACCACGCTGAACTGATCTTCGTTGTGGGGCAGAACCCGGGGACGAACCATCCACGCATGCTTTCCGCCCTCGCCGAGTGCCGGCAGAACGGCGGCAAGGTGGTCGCGGTCAACCCCCTGCCCGAGGCCGGCCTCCTGAAGTTCAAGGATCCACAGGATCCCGGCAACCTGGCGCGCGGTGGCGCGCAGATCGCCGACGAATTCCTGCAGATCAAGGTCGGAGGGGACCTGGCCCTCATGCAAGCGCTGGGGCACCTGCTGCTGGAGGAAGACCGGCGGCTGCCCGGCTCCGTTGTCGATGAGGAGTTCATCAAGGACCAGACCAGCGGATTCGAGGCGTACCGCGAGGCACGCAGCGGGATCGACTGGGACGAGACGGAGAAGGCCACCGGGCTATCCCGGCTGGACATCACCAGGGTCGCCGGGCTGCTGGCGAAATCCAAGGCCACCATCTTCTGCTGGGCGCTGGGCGTGACGCAGCAGCCGCACTCGGTGAATACCCTGCGCGAGATCATCAACCTCCTCCTGCTGCAGGGAAACTTCGGCAAGCCCGGCGCCGGAGCCTGCCCGGTCCGTGGCCACTCCAACGTCCAGGGCGACCGGACCATGGGCGTCTGGGAGAAGCCGGCGGAATGGCTCTTGGCGGCCATCGACGGCGAATTCGGCATCACCAGCCCGAGGGCACACGGAGTCGACGCCACCGAAACCCTTGAAGCGTTCGAAATGGACGAGGTTGACGTCTTTGTATCCATGGGCGGCAACTTCGCCTTGGCCTGCTCCGACACGGAGGCGCTCGAAGCGGGGATGAAACGCGCCGGCCTGACCGTGCACGTCTCCACCAAGCCCAACCGCTCGCACGTGGTGCATGGGCGGACGTCCCTGATCCTGCCGACGCTGGGCCGCACGGACAAGGACGACAAGCACCCGTCGGGGGCGCAATTCCTCTCCGTGGAGGACTCCATGTCGGTCGTCCATTCCACCCAGGGGCGCCTCGAGCCGGTCAGCGAGCACCTCTTGTCCGAACCCGTCATCATCGCCCGGATGGCGCAGGCGACCCTCGGGGAGGACCACCCCGTGGACTGGAAGGCCATGGCCGAAGACTACGACGTCATCCGCGACCACATCTCGCGCGTAGTGCCCGGATTCGAGAACTTCAACGAGCGGATCCGGCGGAAGAACGGGTTCGTGCTGCCGAACCCGCCGCGGGACACGCGGTCGTTCGCCACGGACATCAGCAAGGCGCGGTTCTCCGTCAGCCCCCTTGAATACCTCCAGGCGCCGGACGGGCACCTCATTCTCCAGACCATGCGCAGCCACGACCAGTACAACACGACCTTCTACGGCCTGGACGACCGGTACCGCGGCATCTCCAATGGCCGTCGCGTCATCCTGGTGAACCCGGAGGACCTGGAACAGTTGGGCTTCGCCGATCGCGAGATGGTGGACGTGATCAGCACCTTCAACGGGACGGAGCGCCGTGCCGACAAGTTCCGCCTGGTCTCCTACCCAACCGCGCGCGGATGCGCGGCCGCGTATTTCCCGGAAGCGAACGTGCTGGTGCACCGGGAATTGGTGGCTCGCGAGTCCAACACGCCGGGGTACAAGGCAATGACGGTCCGGTTCGTCCGACACATTTCCCCGGAAGAGAACTAGCCGCCGGCCAACGACCCCGGCCGACCCCCAAAAATGACGTGCACCGGGACGCGACGTTCGCGTCCCGGTGCACTCGCGTGTGCCCGCGCAAATTCAGGGCTGTCGGGCGTCCGGGAGCGTGAACCGCGGGGATGCGAAGAACTGCTCCCCAAGCTTGGGAAGGGCCCATGTGAGCGGGCAAAAGCGCGCGCCGCGGACCGCCGGGTTGCGGCCCACAACGTCACATAAGAAATCCCTTGACGCGCTTTGTGCGCATCGTCACACTGGTGGAAGTTGTTGCATATAGCAGTCGTAGTTGCACAAGACGCAATTCCCTTCAGGAGGGTTAATGAAGACACTGGCGATCGTGGGAGCATCCCTTGCCGGTCTTTCCGCGGCTCGAGCCGCCCGCGCGCTCGGGTTCGACGGAAAGCTGATCATCATCGGGGATGAGGCGGAGCGCCCATATGACCGGCCGCCGCTGTCGAAGGATTTCCTGCTCGGCAGGATCGGGACCGACGATCTGGCGCTGGAGACCGCGGACGAAGACCTGGACGCGGAGTGGCTGCTGGGTTCCCGCGCGGTCAAGCTGGACGGTGCAACCCGGACCATCACCTTGGCCAACGGCACGACCGTGACTGCGGACGGGATCGTCCTGGCCACCGGCGCCTCCGCCCGCACCCTGCCGGAACTGGCCGGGCTGGCCAATGTCTTCAGCCTGCGCACCCTGGCGGACGCCCAGGCATTGTCCGCGGAACTGCAGCCGGAGCGCCAGCTGGTCGTGGTGGGCGCGGGCTTCATCGGTGCAGAGGCGGCCTCCACGGCCAAGGCCCTGGGGCTGGAGGTCACCGTCATCGAGGCCCAGCCGGTTCCGCTCGCCGGACCGCTGGGGACCGAGATGGGCAGCGTCGTCGGGCGCCTCCATGGCCTCAACGGCGTCGAGCTGATCTGCGGCACCGGCGTGGACCTCTTCCACAGCTACGAAAGCCAGGTCACCGGCCTGCGGCTGACCGACGGCCGCTACGTTCCGGCCGACCTGGTGCTGGTGGGTATCGGCGCCGTCCCGAACATTGGCTGGCTGGACGGCTCCGGAGTGGAGACCGGCAACGGCGTCCTCTGCGATGCCTCCGGCCGGACGAACATGCCGGGCATCGTCGCGGTCGGGGACTGCGCCGCCTGGTTCAACGAACGCCACGGCGCGCACCGCCGGGTGGAGCACTGGACCACCGCGACCGAACATCCCGAGGTTGCGGTGGCCGCCCTGCTGGAGCAGCCGGCGTCCGGGTCCGTGAAGGTGCCGTACTTCTGGTCCGACCAGTACGGGGTGAAGCTGCAGTTCGCCGGCAACGCCGCACAGGCGGACCGGGTGGCCATCGAGGCCGGCGATCCGCAGGAGCACAACGTGCTGGCCGTGTACTACCGGGGCGAGGAGCCGGTGGCGGTGCTGGGCATGAACCAGGTCCGCCTGTTCACCAAGTGGCGCCGCACCCTCAACCAGGCCGCCGCGCCCGCCGTCGACGCACCCGCCTCAGCCCCTGCGCCCGCCGTCGCGGCGGTGCCGGCCTGAGCCGGCCCCCTGGTTTTTGACCCCATCGTCTTGAGTCCCATCCACCACTGACTTTTTCGAAGGAACACAGCATGACCGCCGACATGATTTCCGAGAGCCTGATCTCCACCCTGCCCGGGCACACCTACACCGACGCGGCGATCTTCCGCGCCGAGCAGGAACGCATCTTCGAGCAGATGTGGTTCTGCGCGATCCGCACCGCGGACCTGGCCAAGGCCGGGGCCTGGAAGACCGTGCAGATCGGCCGCGAGTCCGTGCTCATCAGCCGCACCCGCAAGGGCGAGATCCGCGCGTTCTACAACGTCTGCCGCCACCGCGGCGTCAAGCTCTGCCTGGAGGAATCCGGCCAGGCCGAACGCTCCTTCCAGTGCCCCTACCACGCCTGGACCTACGACTTCGAGGGCAAGCTCGTCGCTGCCCCGAACCTGACCAAGATGCCGGACATCGACCGCCACGAGTACGGCCTGGCCAAGGTCCACCTCCGCGAATACCTCGGCTACGTGTGGGTCTGCCTGGCCGAGACCCCGCCGTCCTTCGAGGAGGACGTCATGGGGGCCATCCAGGAGCGCCTGGGCGACCTGGAGGCCATCGAGGGCTACGACGTGGCGAACCTGAAGGTGGGCCGGCGCATCAGGTACGACGTGAAGGCCAACTGGAAGCTCATCATCGAGAACTTCATGGAGTGCTA
>NZ_BAABEO010000004.1:0-26294 GCF_039540195.1 Arthrobacter ginkgonis
GACGTCGTCATCGACGCCGTCGGACGCCCCGAAACCTACAAGCAGGCCTTCTACGCCCGCGACCTCGCCGGCCGGGTCGTCCTCGTCGGCGTGCCCACCCCCGCCATGACCCTGGAGCTGCCGCTGCTGGACGTCTTCGGCCGCGGCGGATCCCTCAAATCCTCCTGGTACGGAGACTGCCTGCCGTCGCGGGACTTCCCCATGCTCGTCGAGCAATACAAGCTCGGCCGCCTGGACCTGGACGCCTTCGTCACCGAACGCATCGGCCTGGCCGACATCGAGGAAGCCTTCCACAAAATGCACGAAGGCAAAGTCCTGCGCTCCGTCGTCGAGATGGGCTCCGTCGGGGAGCTGAAGGCATGACCGCGACCGTCGAAAACCTGGTCACTTCCGGCACCTTCAGCCTCGACGGCGGCACCTGGGACGTGGACAACAACGTCTGGATCATCGGCAACGACACCGAAGTGTTCGTCATCGACCCCGCCCACGACCCCCAAGCCATCGCCGACGCCGTCGGGTCACGCACCGTCAAGGCCGTCCTGCTCACCCACGGACACGACGACCACATCCGCCACGCCCGCGACTTCGCCAACCTGGTCAACGCCCCGGTGTACCTGAACCCGGACGACCAGATCCTCTGGGAAGCCGTGTTCCCCGACACCGAACCCGACGCGCAGATCACCGACGGCGACGTCTTCGAGATCGCCGGCACCGAACTGGTCGCCCTGCACACCCCCGGCCACTCGCCGGGCTCCACCTGCTTCTACGCCGAGTCCCTGGACACGCTCTTCTCCGGCGACACCCTCTTCAACGGCGGCCCCGGCGCCACCGGCCGCTCCTACAGCGACTTCGACACCATCATCGAATCCATCCGCAAGCGCCTCCTGACGCTGCCGAACGACACCGTGGTCCTCACCGGCCACGGGGAAGCGACGACCATCGGCGGCGAAAAGCCGCACCTGGCCGACTGGATCGCCCGCGGCCACTAGCCCGGCACCCCACCTCCCGGACGGACACGTTCCGGGCGGGACGCACGACGGCGGCGGCACCACCCACGGTGCCGCCGCCGTCGTGCGTCCCGCCCGCGGCCGCGATCGACCTTGATGCCTACGGCCCGTCCCTCTTTCCCGCCTACGGCTCTTCGGGCGGGGGCGCTTCGGCCCCGGCCCAGGACATGCGGATCATGAAGTGGCTCTCCGCCGCGTTGCGGGCGATGATTGCCCCGGCCTCGCCGGCCAGCTTCACCCCGAACTGGATTTCCATGTGGTCCGGGGCCAGTTCGCGCAGCGCCTCAAGGGCCGCGGCCGCGGCCGGGCGGATGCCGGCGAGCGCGTCCTCCAGGCGGCGGCCCGCGTTCACGATGCCCTGTTCGTTCCGGGCCGGGTGGTCCACCCCATAGCTGTTGGCCTCGACCTCCACCAGCACGGTACCGGAGCCGACCTCGTATCGGACTACCTCGTTCACCCCACGCTCCCTCCCGCTTGCCGCGACGTCCGGTCCCGGGTGTGGCGGCCGGACCGGGCCCCGGAGGTGCCCATCACCAGTGTAGGGAGGGTCACAGGGGTGGGCCAGCGACTGAATGCCGGGCATCTTCACAGCATTTGTGGATTGATTCACTCATGACCTATTGATAACGAACCCATAACTATGTAGGGTTTTACCGACGACCCCGCCCCGGGTCGGATATAGGGCTTGTTACCGGAAGGACCCTAATGCCCCGCTTCATCCCCGCCGCCGCCTTGGCCCTTGCCCTCGTCGGCGCCTCCGTTGCCGCGCCCGCCGTCCTGCCGGCGAGCGCCCCGGAGGCAACCACCGTGGGCGAGGTCTCGCTGGGCGCCCTTCCGCAGGCCGCGTCCGAAGCCGATGGGATCGAACGGGTGAGCCTGGCGACCGCCACCCCCGCCGCAACGGCGGCGATCAAGGCCAAGTACCAGACCAACGTCTCCGCGACGCTCTACTCCGCCGGCAGCGGAACCAAGAAGCTCGCCACCGTTCCGGCCGACTACACGGTGGCCACCCGGACGGCGAAGAAGAGCAGCGACGGCAAGCGCATCCAGGTCCAGTACAAGTCGAAGACCGGCTGGATCACGCTCTCGAAGGCCTCCAAGGTGTCCCTGTCCACCAAGGTCGGCCAGCTGTCCTGGAAGGCCTCGGCGGCCAAGAACATCTCCAAGTGGTGCTCCGGGGTGCCGATCGACACCAGCGTCAACTACATGAACCAGGCCACCGCGCAGGTCAGCACGACCAACGGCAAGCGCAAGGTCACCGAGAAGATCAACCTGTCCACGAAGACCAACTGGGGAACCGCCCTGAACCCGAACCACCCGATGGCGATCTCCATCCAGTACCACGAGTGCGGGCACATCATGCAGTACCGGGCCTACAACTACGACTTCGCCGGGCTCAAGCGCGCCATGGACAAGGTCTACGGCACCTCGGGCAACACCGCCGGCGGCGTCGAGCACATGGCCGACTGCATCTCCGAGGCCCTGGGCGCCAAGCGCAAGGGCACCGAATCCGCGGGCAACGGCGCCACCCGGACCTGGACCTCCGGCTACGGCGGCAAGTGCACCGCCACGCACCTGGCCGCGGCCAAGAAGATCGTCGCCGGCAAGAGGGTCTAGCGGACCCTACGGCGCGCCCGTTCGGCGCGCCGGCCCGCGCGGGGAGCGCGGGGAGCGCGGGGAAACCAGACGACGCCGGGGCGGGTTGCGCACGCAACCCGCCCCGGCGTCGTTCCGCGCGGAGCGCGCCCGGCGGTGGGCCTGTCCAGCCTCCCCGGCCCTGTGGTACAAGGGACGCGTGGGGGAATCATCCGCGCCACGACTGCGGCACGCGGGCAGTCCTACCGGCATCGCCCCGGATCCGCAACGGGCACCGTACGCAGGGCTCGTCCTGCGGCCCTGTCCGCTGGCCGCCGCCATTGCCCTGGCCGTTGCCCTCGCGTTGTTGGCGGGTCCGCAGCTCCACGCCCCGGCTGCCGCGCCCCGCGCGGCCAGCGCGGTCGCCCACGAGGCGCCCGGAGGTCCCCCCATGGCCACCACGGCGGCCGACGCGGATAACACTGACGGCCCGGAAGAATCCGGCACCCCGGATCCGGCTCCGACCCCCGATACGGTGGAAACCGGCGCAGTGAAGACCAGTGCCGCGGAGACCGGCGTCCCGGATCCTTCCCGGACGGCAGCTCCGACGCCGGCCCTCCCGCAGAAGGATCGGGCCCGGGCCAAGTACCAAACCAATGAGCCGGCCACGCTGTACGCGTCCGCGACCAGCAAGAAGAAGCGCGCCTCGATACCTGCCGATTACACCCTCGCCTCGCCGACCAACAGGATCAGCTCCGACGGCACCCGCGTGCAGGTCCGGTACCGGTCCAAGATCGGATGGGTGCTGCTGTCCAAAACCACCAAGGTGGCACAGTCCACGATGGTGGGAAAGTTGTCCTGGAAGGCCTCGGCGGCCAAGAACGTGGCCGCGTGGTGCGCGGGGGTGAGCATCAGGACCAACATCGTCGGCGACAACTCCGCCCATGTGGACTGGGCGCGGAACGGACCGGAGCGGAAGAAGGCCAGCGAGTGGATCAACCTGGCCACCGTGACCGGCCGGAACAAGGCGCTGGATCCGAACCATCCGATGGCCGTGGCGGTCCAGTACCACGAGTGCGCCCACATCCTGCAGTACCGGACCTACGGATACGACGGGGAGGCACTCAAGGAATCCATGAACCGGGTTTACGGCAAGGGCAACGGCATCGAGCACATGGCCGATTGCATGGCCGACGCCATGGGCGCCAAACGCACCGGTACCGAATACCTCGCCAACGGCTCCTCGCGGATGTGGGTCGCCGGCTACGGCGGGTCCTGCACCAGCGCGCAGCTGGCCGCGGCCCGGAAGCTGATCGCCGGGGAAAAGCCTTAGCCGGGCCCACACCCCCAGCGGGCATCCGGAAAACACCCCAGGTACTGCGGGCGGGTCCTTTCCGGACGCTCCGGCGGAATGGTTCGGCAGAACGGCTCGGCTAGCCGCCGACGACGACCTCCAGCTGGAGGGCGTAGGCCGCAACCAGTGCCCGCTCCAGCGCCTCCACGGTGGTGCCGGGGGCCAGGTCCTCCGCCGCTCCCGCCGTGCTCGGATCGAACGGCAGCCCCAGCGCCGCGTACACGTCGGTGAGGACGCCGCGGATCGGGGCGGAGTCCTCAACCACGAACACCGAGGAGAACAGCCACGCCCCGGCGACCACGCGCTGGGCGGTTCCCACGAGCTTGATGGGGCCAGCCGGCACCGTGCCGGGCCCTTGAAGCGGTATGCCGTGGACGCTGTACTGGCCGGGGCAGTACTCCCCCGGGATCTCACCAACCCCGGCGTCGATGCCGAGGGAGCGCAGCGCCGAGGCATACAGTTCGCCCAGGATGCGGAAGCGGTCCTGGTGTCCCACCATCGCTTCGGCGTCCGGTTCCACATGGTCCACGATCAGCGTCCCGCGGTGGTAGGCGGCGGCCCTCCCGCCGGCCTTGCGCACCACCGGGGCGAACCCGGCGGAAGCGGCGGCCTCGGCGGCGTCGGCGTAGCCGGGCAGGCGCACGTCCCGCTGGCCGAAGGCAAGCGTCGGCTTCGGCCGGTATAGCCGCAGCGTCGGCGGCCTTTCACCCGAGCGCACCTGCCCCAGCAGTTCGATGCCTGCGTGCAGGTCCTCCGCAGGGTCCCCGGACGCCTCGGTCCGCCAGAGGGTCAGCGGGGCATCGGAGGCCGGATTCCACAAACTCATGGGACCCAGTTTATGGGCCGAGGGCCCCGCGCCGAGCGCCAGCGAGGCACGGGAGGCCCGTAAACGTTATGGGCCGAGGGCCCCGCGCCGAGCGCCAGCTGCCGAAACTCCCCAAACGGGATCCGTCGGGACCACTTCCCCACCCCGGGACCCGGAACCCGGTGAACATCCGCGGAAAGTCCCTCGGGAACCGGAAGGAACGGATGGGCATTGGTAGGCTAGCTGGCATACTCGCGCGTCCTGCACCACTCGCAGCAGGCCGCGTTTTTTCGCGCTTTCTTGGGGGAACACATGAAGTCGACGGGAACGTCTCGCCGCCTCCGCGCAACGGCGGGTGGTGGCGCACTGGCGCTCGCCGGGACACTGCTGGCCGGTCCTGCCGGGGCGGCCGTTGTCGGTGATGGGGCTCCGGAACTGCTTTCCGTGCGACTTGTCTCCGATCCGGTGGCCCGGCCGGGCGATACCGTCGTCTTCGAATGGACCGCCCGGGACACCAGCCAGGTCCATGCCTGGGCCAATGTGAAGAGCACCGGCGATGCCATGTGGTACCACCCCATGTACGGCACGTCCGTGGCGGTCCCCGGCGAGGACGGCATCTGGTCCGGAGAGTTTCGGCTGCAGTTCGGCAATGCCGACTGGCCCGCCGGGACGGTGACGCTCAGCGACTTCAGGCTCAGCGACGGGAAGAATTCATCCTACGGATTCAGCTTGCCGGCCGGCACCGACTGGCCTTCCCTCGAGGTCACCGGGACGGAGTTCGGGCTCGGACCGCGCATCGAAGTTCCGGAGCTGATCACCGCCGAGCCCGCGCCGGGGCAGCCCCTGCGCTTCAGGTTCCGGGCCGAGGATATGCAGGGGATCAACTACTTCGACGGCACGTTGCGCGGACCGGGCGGTTTCCAGGCTTCGCTCGGGCCCGCCCATCCCGAAGCCCGCAACGTGGGGGGAAACCTCTGGGAGTGGGAGAGCGAACTTTCCACGGACGCGACCAGCTTTCCGACGGGCACCTACTGGATTTCGCGGCTCCACGTCAGCGAGAAGAGGCCGTACGGCGATTCGTCGACGCTCTGGGCGGAATCCCCGGACGCATCGACCCTGGTGTTTGAGGTAACTGATCCTGCCTACACGGCGCCCATCCCCACGATTTCCGGAACCGCGCAGGTTGGGCACACGCTCACGGTCGAGCCGGGCGAGTGGGGTCCCGGCGAGGTGGCTTTGTCCTACGAGTGGGTGCGGGACCGCAACGCGTCGTCCGCAGCGACCGGCGCGAGCTTCGTTCCCAGCTACCGCACCGTGGCCGACGAACGGCTCTACGTCCGGGTCACCGGCACGTGGCCCGACGGCACCGTGCGCAGCCGGTTGTCCGAGGGCGTGGCCGTCGCAGAGGGCCGGCATGGGGAGCACAAGGTCACGTTCACCGGTACGGCCGCCGTTGAGAACGTGCTGGTCCCTGACGCCGGACCCGGCTGGCCGGAGAACACCTACTTCGACTACGTGTGGATTGCGGACGGCAAACGCGTGGCCGCCAACGCCAGCGATGAACTGCGCCTGGGATACGACCTCTACGGCAAAACGCTCATCCTGGCGGTGTGGGCATCCACCCCTGGGTACCAGCGGGCCTTCTTCGCCAGCGAACCGGTCACGGTTGGCAAAGGCAGCATTGCCCCCTTCGAGTCGTCGTTCCACAACGCGGAGGCCGTTTACGGGTCGCCGCTGCGGATTTCGGCTCCGGACTTCGACCCCGCTTTCACCGCGAAGGGATACGCGTGGTACCGGGACGGCATGGCCATCGCCGGAGCCACCGGGCTGACCTATACGCCGACCGCCCAAGACATTGGCAAGAAGGTGACGGCCCGCGGGACCTTCACCCACCCCGCGTACAACGATGTCACCGTGACCTACTCGGGCGGTCCCGTGTACAAGGCGCTGTGGAATGATCCGACCACCGCACGGATCACAGGCACCGCACGGGTGGGAAGCAAGCTGACGGCAACCAGCGGCCCATGGCCGGCCGGCACCACGCTGACCTACCGCTGGTACGCCGACGGCAAGTTGATCAAGAACGCTGCCGGCAAGGCGCACTCGGGCAAGACGTACACACCCGTGGTCGCCGACTGGGGCAAGACCCTGCTCGTGCGGGTGACACCGTCCAGCGCCACCCATCATGTGGATCTCGTGGGGAGCCCGAACACCAAAACGGTCGGCCCCGGCCTGCTCACCACCAAGGCCCCGACGATCTCCGGAACCGCCAAGGTCGGCACGAAGCTCACAGCCAAGACCACCGGCTGGACGTCGGGGACCACCAAGAGATACCAGTGGTACCGCGACGGCAAGGAAATCCGCAACGCCACCAAATCCAGCTACACGCCCACACGGAGCGACCGCAGCCGCCGGATCACGGTGAAGGTCACCGCCAGCAAGGTCGGCTACGCCACCGCGTCGCGGACTTCCTCGGCAACGGCCAAGGTCTCCCGCTAGGGGCGACCGCCTGGAGGACAGCGGCCGCGGGCCGCCGTCGTAACGGGTCAGCGCGCGGCGATGATCCGGCTGACCTTGGCCGTCTTGGTATCCAGTTTCCTGACCGCGATGGTCCCGGAGAACGTGGACGGCAGCTCCACCGTGTAGCGGACCCTGTCCTTGGCCCGTGCCTTGGTCGAGGACAGGTCGATCGTCCCGACCCGCTTGGAGCCTGCGTAGACGCCGATCCGACCGTAGCCGCTTCCGCGCGCGGCGACGATCTGCACGCTCCGGGCGTCCCGCACCCCGGCCAGTTTGAGCCAGGCGCCCTTGGCCCGGGACCGGTAGGCCTTGTCCGCGAAGAAGTCGGGATCGGCGACCGTCCGCCAGCTGCTGGAGCGCTTCAGGGACTCCATCAGCGGCGTGCGCGTGATGGCGGCGAAGCTGGCCCGCGGGGAGGATCCTCCGAAGCTGCTGACGGCCCGGACGCCGACCCGCACCGTCTCCCCGCTCTTGAAGGAGAGCTTCAAGCTGGTGGCGGTGGTGGTGGCGATCTTGGTCCAAGCGGACGGCATCGCCTGGCCGTGCGCGGCCCGCTTCACCCACACCGTGTACTTCGCGGCGTCCTTCTGCGCCTTCCAGGAAAACGTCGCGGTGGTGGAGAGCAGGAACGGGGAGGTTCCGGAGGAGGGGGCCACCAGGGACGGCTTGGCCGCCGGAGCGATCCGCGTTCCCGGCGGCGCGGCGGCGGCTGCGCGCGGCAGCACCATGCCGGCGACCTTGAGGCCACGGCTGCCGGCCACCAGCGTGACGGTTCCCGCGCTGCCGGAGGGCAGCGTCAGGGTCCTGGTCGCGTAGGCGCGGGAGGCCGGGAAGGAGAGCGTGCCGACCTTGGTGCCGCCCACCTTCACCGCGATGTCGGCCGCGGCCGTGCCGGACAGCGCCGTAACGCTGACGCGGGCGGCCCCCACGGTGCCGGCGACGCTGAGCGTCGCGTTGCGGGCGTCCGCGGTGTAGGCGAGTCCTCCGGGGGCGTCGGGGTCCGCCCCCCGGGTCCAATCCGCGGCCTTCACCTGCGACTTCAGGGAGAGGTTCCGGGTGGTCTGCCCCAGCTTGGTGATGGCGCTGGTGCGGCCGGAGGAGTCGAGGGCCCGCACCCCGTAGACAACGGTCTCCCCCGCTTCCAGGGGCACCTCCGCCGTCGTGCCCGTGGTGGTGCTGCCGGCCTGCCACATGCGCCCGTCGGCGAAGGACTCCCCGTTCAGGGCTCCGCGGTACATGACCTGATAGGCCACGGCCCGGCCCACCGGCTTCCAGTCCAGCCGCACGGTGCCGTTCGCGGTGACGGCGGGCGGGGAGCCGGCCTGGGCGGGGGCCTCGAGCGCGTCCCCGGCCTTGCCGTACCGGGCGGTGGTGGCCTGGATCCGCTCGGCCACGTCCTTGCGGATGGCGCCGAGTTTCGGGTAGAGGTACCGCCCCGGGCAGGCGGTGTAGTTGGTGTCGCGGTGACCCAGGATCACCGGGATCTGCACCTGGGTGCCGTCCTGGGCGCGCGCGGTGGAGGAGCCGACGACGGTGGTGGTCAGCGTGGTCCTGTCCGTGACGTCCAGGTTGTACTGGTAGCCCTTCCAGGCCAGCACCTTGGTCAGCGCGCTCACCGCGGCCGTGGGCGGGGCGGCGATGTCGAAGTTGCCCAGCATCGAGACGCCAATGGTTTCGGCGTTGTACCCTCCGGCCTGCGCGCCGACGGTCAGTTGGGCGAGGGCGCCGCGGCGGCCCTCGTAGATGGTGCCGAAGCGGTCGACCAGGAACTGGTAGCCGATGTCGTCCCACCCCAGCGACTTGGTGTGGTAGTCGTAGATCGCCCGGATCTGCTGGTAGGCCTGGGCCTTGGTGTAGTTGTTGGAGCTGGCCGTGTGGTGCACGTACATGGCCTTCAGCCGCAGGGAGCGGCGGTCCGTGGTGTCGGCCTGGGACTCGTTGGCTCCCCACTGGGCGCGGGTGACGATGGCCGGCCTCAGCGCGGCGCCGTTCACGGAGGCGGGCAGCGATGCGTTCAGGGTGGTGGACGCCGCGGTGGCGGAAGCTGCGGTGGCTGGAGTCAGGTACGACGCCGGCTGGGCGGCCGCCGTCGTCCCGGCCCCCACGATGCCGTCCCCGGCCGGGGCAGCCACGGCGGTTCCCGCAGCGGGGGTGCCGGCCGGGGCGGGCTCGAGGTCGCCGTCGGTGGCGGCGGTCCCGGCCGAGACGAGGCTGATGGACAGGTCCGCCGGGGCGGCGCCGGTGACCGTGAGCACCCGGGCCTGGACGCCGTCGGCGCCGAGGGTCAGGAACGGGTCGGTGCCCACCTTCGCCGCGCCGGATCCCGGCTCGTCGCCGGGGCCGCCGGAGAGCACCTCCAGGCTCGCCCATTCGGACCATTCGCCGTCCTCGCGCACCCGCAGCGCCGCTTCGAGGACCTCGTTGCCCGGCTCGGCGGTCCACGTCAGGCCGGCAGCGGTGAATTCGGACGTGGTGCGCGGGGCGGTGAGGGCCGCCAGCTGCCCGTCGTCGGCCGGATCGGCATCGGGCGCCTGCCCCGCGGCCAGCTCCTGCGGGGCGGCGTCCTTCGGCGCGATCACCGCCGCGGTGTCCTCCGGGACGGCGCCGGTGAGGGGCTGGGCCTCCTCACGGGCCGCCTCGGAGCCGGCCGCCCCTGCGTCGACGCCGGAGACCGGAAGGTCCCGCACCGCTTCGCCGTCGACGGGCGCGGCCTCCTCCGCCGGGGCTTCCTCCACGACCGCCTGGACCCCTTCCAGGGCGGTCGCCTGAGGCGGGGCGGCCCAGGCCGGCACGGCCGGTCCGGGCACGGCAACCAGGGCCGCGGCCAGGGCCGCACTGAGCAGGAGGGTCGGCCAGCGGAACCCGCCCGGGCCCTGGTGGTGGATGCGAGTCATGCCACGCAGTTTACAGATTCAGCCAAGCGTGCCACTACGGTTGGCGAATCATGCGGCCGTGTCGGCATGCCGGGCTAGCTGCCCGGGGTGGGCATGGGCCGCACCGTGAGGATCTGTTCGCTGCGCCCGAACGGGCCCTCGACGTCGTGCAGGACCGCCGAGGTCAGGCCGATGCCGTCGGTCCCGTAGGTCTGCCGGGCAGCCAGCCCCAGCCATTCGCCGACCGGCGCGCGGTGCATGTGGATCTGCAGGTCCACGTTCGGGAACATCCACGACGCCGGCCCCGGCTCCACCCGCGGCGCGACGCCGTTGGCGGTGTCGACCATCCCCATCAGGCGCACCAAATCGGAGGTGGGGGTGCCGTCGACCATGTCGCGTAGCGAGCGCAGCCAGACCACGCCCCGGCCGGGACGGTGGCCCGGCTCCACCCGGAAATCGAGCGACTCGATGAAGCCGCCGGGCCAGGGCGACATGCCTTCCCACTCCGGCAGGTCCTCGGGATGGGCGACGGAGCGGTCCTCGACGGCGGCGACGAGGGCCGAGTCGAGCGTCTTGAGCCGCCAGGCGCGGGCAACGATCGCGGTCCTGCCCTGGCAGACCATCTCCGCCTCGATCAGTTCGATGGTGCGCCCGGGCCGGACCATGCGGGTGTGCACCTCCAGCTCGCCGGCGTGGATGACCCCGTGGATGTCCAGGCTGATGCGGGCCATCCGCAGGTCCGGGCGCGGCTGGAAGAGTTCCAGCTCGTGCGTGAGCAGCCCGGTCGCTGCGGCCATGTGCTGTTCGGCCGGGCTCCAGGCTCCCTGGGTGTGCACCGAGGAGTGGTAGCGCCCCTCGCCGAGCCCCTGGTAGTAGGCGTTGGTCTGGGCGAACCGGGGCTCCTGCCCCTGCTGGACGGTCTTGGTCAATGCGGCGCTCCTTGCAATTCCGGGCCTGACAGGCCGCGGCACCCGGGACCGGGCCGGCGCGGCTCCTTCTTCCACGCCCACTCTAGCCGCGGGCCGGCACGCCGGGTTTCCCGGGGCGAACCCGGCGTGCCGCCCAGTCCAGGCGGCGAGGGACCCGCGCCGAGAGAAGCCAGGCCTGGGAGCCGGCTGGACGCCAGGCGGCGAGGGACCCGATGGGACGCTAGCGGGCCATCGGGATCACTTCGATCCGGTCGCCGGGCCCGGCGAGGACCAGCACCTCGCGCGCCTCCACGCCCGCCAGGGCGCGGGCGAGCGCCTCGGCGCCCGGGCCGGCGTCGGGCCCGGCGCCGTGTAGGGCACCGGCGGGGCTTCCGGCGGTCCGCCACACGGTGACGTCGGCCCCGGTGGCCTCCTCGATGGCACGGGCCAGCGGCCCGGCGTCGGAGCCGGTGACCAGAACGGCCCGGGCAATGGTGCGCGTGGGGGTCGGGGCGGTCCCGGCGAGCACAGCACCGGCGAGCGCAGTGCGGTCCCGGCGCCAGACGGCGAAGTGGTACGCGGCCACCAGGCCGGTGGCGACCAGCAGGCCCAGCGGGGCACGGACCCGGTCCACCAGGCCGGCGCCGGAGGCGTCGCCGAGCAGGAACTCGAAGAGCCGGTAGCCGACCACCAGCAGCGCGACGAGGGCCACGACGGCGCTGACCCCGAACACTGCCACCAGATAGATGCGCCGCCCGGCGGGGTCGGCGGCCGCGGTCGGTTTCCAGGCCAGCCACCAGACGGGGCCGCCGACCAGCAGCGAGGCAAGCCCGCCCAGCAGCAGGGTCCGGGGCTCCTCGCCGGCCAGCGGGGTGGTGGCCAGGGCCAGCGAGGCGTTGATGACGACGCCGATGCCCGAGGCGGCCGCGGCCAGGGCGGCACCGGAGACCACCAGGGTGGCCGCGTTCCTGACGGTGCCGGAGCGCTCCCGCGCGACGCAGTGGTGGTAGCGCCACACCAGCAGGCCGACGGACGCCGCGGCCAGGCCCGCGGGCAGGGGGGACAGCAGGGTGTGGAGGGGGTCGGTGCGGTCGAACGCCAGCCGAAGCAGCACGTACACCACCACCCCGGTCCCGGCCAGGGCTGCGATGGCCGCGGCCATGATGCCGACGACGACCAGGGCGACCTCGGCCAGCCGGGTGCGCAGGCCCCGGGCGCCTTCCCGGAACCAGTGCCACCACCAGATGACCAGGCCGCCGAGGGCCCAGACGCAGGATTCCAGGACGGGAATCCACCAGGGCTGGCCGAAGCCCGTGCGTGCCGCGGCGGTGTCGGTGGCGGCGCCGAACACGCCCTCCAAGGCGCCGGCGGCCGCCCCTGCGCCGAGGATGAGGCCGTAGACCGTCCCGGCGACGGCCGGAACATCCTCCAGGCGCAGCGGACCCTTGGCGGGGTGGCGCCGCATCCAGCGGTGCCACAGCCAAACGGCGGCCCACACCAGGCCGTTGGCCAGCGAGAGCCGCCAGGCCAGCGGCCGCCCGTCGATCAGCGAGGACGCGGTGCCCAGCAGGCTGGAGGCCGCGGCCACCAGCGACACCACGTACATGCCGGAGAGGTAGAGGCCCCAGGCGAGAGCGGAGCGCTCGGCCGGCTCCGCGAGCCGGCGCCACACCGCCCACCACAGGGCCGCGGCCAGCGGGCCCCCGATGAGGGTGAAGGCCAGCGAGCGGGCCAGGCCCGTGGTGTCGCGGCCGGCGAATTCGGTGCCGAGCGCGAAAAGGCGGCCCAGCAGGCCGCCGAGTCCGGCGGCGGCGATGGCGACGAGCGCGAAGAGCAGGACGTAGACGACCAAGCGGCGCACCGTCGGCTGGGTGGAGCCGGCAAGCGGTGCGGGGTCGGTGCGGGCCGTGTTCTTTGGGTCGCCGTTCACCGCGTCGCCGCTCACGGGGTCACCGTGCCGCTGGTGCAGATGGCCAGCTGCCAGGGCGCGGTGTCGATCAGCCACCGCCCATCCACCTTGGCCAGGTCGAAGACGTCGTCGTAGGAGTATTCGGACGGGCCGAAGGGACCGCCGTCCGCGGAGGTGACGAGGGAAACCTTGACGTCCGCGGTGTCCTCGCGGACCGTCGTGGACACCAGGGCGACCCGCAGGTCCTCGGTGGCGGGGTAGTCCGTGCGCTGGCAATTCTTCCGCGCCGCCTCGGTCAGGTAGGTGAGCGCAGTGGCCTCGTCGCCGTCGATGACGGCAACGGCGTAGCGCTGCACGACGCCCTCGGGCGAGGCTTCATCCAGGGGAGCCGGCTCCCCCCGTGCGAAGACCAGCACCAGGGACAGGACCACCAGCGCCGCGACCGCGGCCACGATGGCCACCAGCACGCGGTCCGGCTTTTTCGGTGTTGCGTTCATGGGGCAAGTATCGCCCCAAAAATCCAGTCTGACTACGCGAAAGGCGGGGTTCGCGGGGCATCCGCCGGGGCGCCGGCGTCGTGGGGAACCAGCGGAACCACCAGGCGCCCCAGGTCCTCGCGCCAAGTGCTGGCGGTCCCCAGGTCCGCACAGAGCCGCTGCATGCGCCGGACCATGCGGGCGGCGTCGCCCGGGCCGGCGAGGCGGGCGCTGCAGTCCTCGATGACGGTCGGCACCAGCTGCAGCTCGCCGGCCTGGTGCTGCCGGTTTCCGGGACCCTCCCCGCCGGTGCGCAGCAGGAAGATGAAGGACTCGTCGTTGCGCTCGAGCGGGTCAACGGCGTAGTCGTCCACGAAGTCTCCGGTGCCGTAGAGGATCGGCCGTCCCCGGTGGATTTCGATGCCCCGGGTGATGTGGGGCGAATGGCCGTAGACCACGTCGGCTCCGGCGTCGATGAGCGCATGGGCGAAGGCCCGGTGCGCCGGCGGCGCCGCGGTGCCCCAGTTGCCGCCCCAGTGGGCCGAAACGATGAGCACTCCGGTCCGCTCCCGCAGGTCCCGGACCGCCTCCAGCAGGGCCCGGGCCCGCGCGTCGGCCGGATCGATGGGGACGTGGTGGACGCCGGGAGCGCGGCCGGTGGCCTCCCACCCGGGTTCGTTGTCGGTGAGGGCCACCAGCCCCAGCCGGGTGCCCCGGCATTCCCACAGCGCGGGGCGGCGGGCCGCATCCAGGTCGGCGCCGGCGCCGGCATGCAGGACGCGGTGGGCGTCCAGGGTGCACAGCGTGTCCAGGAGCGCGTCGGCGTCGTAGTCGAGCACGTGGTTGTTGGCCAGCGAGACGGCGTCGAACCCCGCCGCCTCCAGGCAGGCGACATTGCGGGTGTCCGAGCGGAAGTGGAAGGTCTTGCCCGGCCAAGGGATCCCGCGGTCGGACAGGACGCACTCGAGGTTCCCGATCCGCACGTCGGCGCCGGCAAGCACCGGCAGCACGTCGCCCCACGGGTGCCCGGGTCCGGTCCGCCGCAGCCGGTCGTTGACCAGCCGGCCAAGCATGATGTCTCCGACGAAGCAGATCTCCATGCCGCACCCTACCCCTTTCCGCCGGAAAGCGGGCATATTGGAAGCCAGTGCCCCAGACCCTGGAAGGTGCCGACGATGAGCGATCGCCTTGAAGGCAAGCCGGTGTCGCTCTGGGTGGCCACGGCGGCGCCCACCGCCTACCCCATGCTGGACACCGACGTCGAGGTGGACGTGGCCGTGGTCGGCGGCGGCATCGCCGGCCTGACCGCCGCACTGGCCCTCAAGCGCGCCGGGCATACGGTGGCGGTCCTGGAGTCCGCCCGCATCGGCTCCGGCGTCACCGGAAGCACCACCGGCAAGGTCACCTCCCTGCACCGGCTCGTCTATGCCGATCTGGCCGAAAGCCACGACCCCGGAACCGCCCGCGCCTACGGGCAGGCCAACCAGGACGCGATCGAGCACGTCGCGCGCGTCGTGGCGCAGGAGGGCATCGACTGCGGCTTCCGCCGCGTGGCCAACTACACCTATGCACTGACCGATGCCTCCCTGGCGCGCGTCCGCGCCGAGGCGTCCCTGGCGGCCGGCTTCGGCCTTCCCTCGGCCTTCACGGACGAGGTGCCGCTGCCGTTCGCGGTGAAGGGAGCAGTGCGCTTCGACGAGCAGGCGCAGCTGCATGCGCTCAGGTACGTGCAGGGCCTGGCCCGGGCGGTCGACGGCGGCGGCAGCTTTGTGTTCGAGCGCTCCCCGGCCCGGGCCCTGCGCGAGGGCTCGCCCAGCGTGGTCGAGACCTGGAACGGGAGCCTGCGGGCCCGCGAGGTCATCGTGGCCACGAACGTGCCCTTCGGGGACGGGGGCCGGTTCGGGCAGCGGTGCTACCCGCACCGCTCCTACCTGGTCGCCGCACCCACCTCCGCGCCGGACCCGGGGGCCACGTTCATCAGCGTCGACGATCCGCTGCGCTCGATCATGACCGCCACGGTGGACGGCACCCGCTACGTGCTGGCCGGCGGCGAGGGCCACCGCGCCTCGGCCGGCGGCGGCACCGTGGAGCGCTACCGCCGGCTGGCCGATTTTGCCCGCGACAGCCTCCACGCCGGGGAGATCGCCTTCCGGTGGTCCACGCAGGACAGCATGCCCGTCGACGGGTTGCCCTACGCCGGTCCCATCTCCCCCACGGCGCGGCACATCCACGTCATCACCGGCCTGCGCAAGTGGGGCCTGACCAACGGCACCGCCGCGGCCCTGATGCTGACCGGCACGGTCACCGGCACCGCCGGGGCGTGGGCGTCGCTGTTCGACACCAACCGGCCCGGCCCTCCGCCCGGCGCGGCCGAAGCGGCCGGGACGGCCGACGCCGGTTCGGACAGCGCCGGTTCGGGCGCGACGGCGCAGGACGGCCTGGCCCGCCTGGAGGCGCTGGCCCCCGGCGAGGGCACGGTGGTGGCGCAGCAGGACGGGGACACGGCGGTCTACGCCGACGAGGACGGGCGGTTCCTTGCCGTTTCGGCCACCTGCACCCACCAGGGCTGCACGGTGGAGTTCAATCCGGTCGAGGCCACCTGGGACTGCCCCTGCCACGGCTCCCGGTTCGCCACCGACGGCAGCGTCATCCAGGGCCCCGCCGCCGAAAACCTCGCGTCCCGGCCGGCGCCTTCCCCACCTTCAGGGTCCCACGGCCCAGCAGCCGCCGGGAGGACACCATGACGTTCGCCAAGGTTATCGGTGTGGCGCTCATCGTGCTGCTCGCCGTCGTCGTCCTAACGCGGGCGATCCACGTGGTCCAGCAGTACGAGCGCGGCGTGGTGTTCCGGCTGGGCCGGGTGCGGACCGTCAAGGAACCGGGCCTGGTGGCCATCATCCCGGTCATCGACAAGATGACCAAGGTGTCGCTGCGGATCGTCACGCTGCCGATCCAGTCCCAGGGGATCATCACCCGGGACAACGTCAGCGTCGACATTTCCGCCGTCGCCTACTTCCGGGTCAACGACGCCGTGCGGTCCATCGTGGCCATCGAAAACGTCTATGCCGCCATCGACCAGATCGCCCAGACGACCCTGCGCAAGGTGGTCGGCCAGCACACCCTCGACGAGACGCTCTCCGAAACGGACGTCATCAATTCGGACATCCGGCAGATCCTGGATGTCACCACGCTGGACTGGGGCGTGGAGGTCACCCTCGTGGAGCTGAAGGACATCCAGCTTCCCGACAGCATGAAGCGGGCCATGGCCCGCCAGGCGGAAGCCGAACGGGAGAAGCGGGCCAAGATCATCGCCGCCGAGGGCGAATCGCTGGCCGCGTCGGCCCTGGGCGAAGCCTCCGACACGATGATGGCCCATCCTCTGGCGCTGCAACTGCGCAACCTGCAGACGCTGGTGGAACTCGGGGTGGACAAGAATTCCACCGTCATCTTCCCGGCGCCGCTGATGAGCACCATCAGCGAACTGGGAGCCTTCCTGACCCGCGAGGTCGCCGCGGCGGCCAGCCGGCGCCCGGGCAACACCGGGGCCGGCGGCCACGCCTCCGGGGCGGCGGCCGGCCCCGCGGCCACTCCGCAGGCAGGTCCGGAGGGCGGTCCGGACCGGGACGCCAGGGGCCTTGCCTAGCTGTTGCAAACCCAGTGGGGCGGTGCTCTAATCGGCAGTGTCGGCGCCCATCGACCCCGGCCCTCAGCCACCCGTCTGGAAAGGCACGGCGATGGCAATCCCCCCGTTGCCCCGCAGCCGAACCCGCCACGCATCCGGCGCAGCCCTCGGCCTGCTGCTCGCGGTCCTGGGCCTGGTGGCACCCCCGGCGGCCAGCGCCGTCCTTGACCCCGTTGCCTATGACCCCGGCGCGATCGAAAAGTCCGTCGTCCAGCTCTACATCGAATGGAGCGGCGCGGTCGGGTACGACGGCGACCACGGGGAGGTGGTGTGGCTGCAGGAGCCGGTGGCGTACGGCAGCAGCTGCTCCGGCGTCTTCGTGACCGCCTCCGCCCACATCGCCACCGCCGGACACTGCGTGGACAACTCGGACCCGGCCACGATCGGCAACGAACTGGCCGCGGCGTACCTGCGCAGCCAAGGCAACACCGAGGAGCAGGTCGAGCAGAAGATCGGCTACATGTGGTACGACGAGACCACCATCACGCGCACCGTCTACGCGTACCAGAACGAGAGCCTCCAGGGGGCGGTGCTGCCGGCGCGTGGCCTGGTCACCGAGGTGGTGGCCTTCCAGAACCTGGACCAGGGCGACAACGCCCTGCTGCGCGTCACCGGGTTCACGGAACCGACTCCGGCGCTTCCGGTCAGGGCGGGCGCCGCCGCCGTGGGCGACAGGGTCACCGCCATCGGGTTCCCCGCCCTGGTGGGCACCGTCAGCGAAGCCGGCCGCCAGCGCGCCTCCTTCAAGAGCGGCGAGGTCAGTTCCGTCCAAACCTGGTCCAGCGGCGTGGCCTTCGTGGAGATCTCCGCGGCCGTCTCCGCCGGCATGTCCGGCGGCCCGGTGGTGGACGGGAACGGGGAAGTCGTCGGCTGCGTCAGCTTCGGCCCCGGCAACGGCCAGGCCTTCAACTTCGCGACCACGGACCTGGACGGCTTCCTGCTCACCCACGGCGTCGACCCGGCCTCCGCCGAAACGCTGCAGCCCGTCCCGGTCCAGCCCAGGACCGCGACCGCGGGCTGACCCGGTGCCGGCCCCCGCCCTCTCGCCCTGGCGGGTGGTGCTGGGGTTCGGCTTCGTCAGCCTCGCCGTGGACATGGTCTCCGACGGCGGCCGCTCGCTCGCCGGACCGCTGCTGGGGCAGCTGGGCGCCACGGCGCTGCTGGTGGGCCTGGTCACCGGGGCCGGGGAGGCCATCGCCCAGGGCCTGCGGCTGGTCTCGGGCCCGTGGGCCGACCGGACCCGTGCGTACTGGCGCTTCACCCTGGCCGGCTATGCCCTGACCGCCGCCAGCATCCCGCTGCTGGCCCTGTCCCCCTTCGCGGGGGCCGCCGGCCTGTGGCTGGCCAGTTGCCTGATCCTGGCGGACCGCACCGGCAAGGCCGTGCGTTCCCCGGCCAAGACGGTCCTGCTGGCCGACGCGGCGGCCGCCGTTGGCCGCGGGCGCGGCTTCGCGGTCCACAAGTCGCTGGACCAGCTGGGCGCGTTCCTGGGTCCGCTGCTGGCGGCCGGCGTCGTGGCCGCGACGTCGTCCCTTTGGCCGGCACTGGCCGTGCTCGCGGTGCCCGGCGCCGCCGCCGTCGTGCTGCTGCTGTGGCTGCGCCGACGCGTTCCGGACCCCGGTGCGTCCGACGCCGGCGCATCGGGTGCGGGCGCATCCGGCCCGGTCCGCGCGACCCCCTTCGGGACCCCGGAGGACGCACCGGCGCCGGCCGGTGCTCCCCGGCGGCTGCCCGCACCGTTCTACCTGTTCGCGGCCGCCGCGCTGGCCGCCAGCGCCGGACTGGTGACGTTCGGGCTGATTTCCTTCCACCTGACCGAGGCCGGCCTGGTCCCGCTGGCGGCCGTGCCGCTGGTGTACGCGGGGGCCATGGCGGCCGCCGCCCTCGCGGCGCTGGCCAGCGGGGCCGTGTACGACAAGCGCGGCGGCGCCGTCCTGCTGGCCGTGCCGTTCCTGGTGGCGCTGGTGCCGGGCCTGTCGCTGGCGGACCGGCTGCCCCTGGTCCTGGCCGGGGTCGCGGCCTGGGGAGCCGCCGTCGGGATCCTGGACTCGACCGCCAAGGCGCTGGTGGCGGACCTCGTCCCGGCCGGCCGGCGGGGCACCGCATATGGGATCTTCGCCGCCTTCGAGGGCGCTGGCGCGCTCGCCGCAGGGCTGCTGGCCGGGGCCCTCTACGGCGACCGGGCAGCCCTGGCCGGCATCGTCGCCGCCCTCCAGGTGGCCGGTCTGGCCCTGCTGCTGGCCGGGCTCCGGAGCCAGCGCCGGTGACCGGGCGGGGCACACGGTCGGGACGCGCGGTCGGGACGCGCCCCGCCACTGGTGGCATCCCCCTCAGGGTTTCTAAAATGGATACCGGAACGCCTCGCCATCCGGCCGGGGGCCACCCTGCCGGCCGCTCGACGGGCCACAGGGGTTGGGAGGAATCCCCATGATCGTGAAGCAGTTCTACCTCGGCTGCCTCTCCCAGGGCTCGTACCTGATCGGCGACGAGTCCAGCGGCCGGGCCGTTGTGGTGGACCCCCGCCGGGACGTCGGCGAGTACCTGGACGAGGCGAAGGCCTTGGGACTGACCATCGTCGGCGTCATCAACACCCACGTCCATGCGGACTTCATCGCCGGGCACCTCGAGTTGGCCGCGGCCACCGGCGCCTGGATCGGCTATGGCTCGCGCGCCGAAACCGAGTACCCGATCCGCCGCTTCAGCCACGGCGAACGGATTTCCCTGGGTGGGGACGAACCAGGCGTGGATGAACTGGGCAGGAACGGACACGACGGCGTCGAGCTGGAGATCCTGGAGACCCCCGGGCACACGTGGGAGTCGATCTCCGTCGTCGTCCGCGAGCACCCCGGCGACCAGGTGCCCTATGCGGTGCTGACCGGCGACGCCCTCTTCGTGGGGGACGTGGGCCGGCCCGACCTGGTTGCGGCACCGGGCGCCTCCCCGCAAGAGCTGGGCACGGCCCTGTACCACTCGATCCACAACGTGCTGCTGGCGCTGCCTGACCAGACCAGGGTCATGCCGGCGCACGGTGCCGGCTCCTTCTGCGGGAAGGCGCTCTCCGACGAGCTGGTCTCCACGGTCGGTGCCCAGCGCGCCACCAACCCCTCGGTCCAGCCGATGTCCGTGGACGAGTTCATCGAGATGATCACCACCGGCCAGAACGCCGCCCCGGAGTACTTTGCCGAGGACGCGGCCATGAACAGGCACACCCACCCGGTGCTCGGTGCCGGTCCGGAGCCCGGACCGCTGGCCCCGGACCGGCTGCTGGCCGCCGTCGAGGCCGGTGCCCGCATCATCGACACCCGCACCCCGGCGGACTTCGCCGCCGGACACCTGCGCGGATCGCTGAACGTGGGCCTGGACGGCCGCTTCGCCGAGACCGCCGGCATGGTCCTGCACCTGGCGGACCGGGTGGTGCTCGTCGCCGACCCGGGCCGGGAACAGGAGGCCGCCCTGCGCCTGGCCCGCATCGGCATCGACGGGGTCGTCGGCTACCTGGCCGACCCGGCCGCCGCGTTCGCGGCCGACCTGGCGCCGCTGGTGAGGGTCGCGGAGCGCATCAACGCCGAGGAGCTGGAGGCAGCCGCCGCCGCGCGGCACGCCGTCGTGCTCGACGTGCGCAACCCCGGCGAGCGCGAGGCCGGGGCGATCCCGGGCAGCATGCACATCCCGCTGGCCCAGCTGGCCCGCCGGCGCCGCGAGGTGGCCGACGCCCCGGCCGTGATCGTCCACTGCGCCTCCGGCTGGCGCTCTTCCGTGGCCGCCAGCCTGCTGCGCGAGCGTGGCCAGGACAACGTCGCCGACGTCGTGGGCGGCTACGAGGCCTGGGCCAAGCTGCACCAGCCGGCCGGCTGAGTACCGCTAGCGCACGGCGAGAAGGTCCGCGGCGTCCCGCGGGGCACGACCGGTGCGGCGGGCGTGGCTGAAGAAGAGCCCGACGCCGATCAGCAGGCACAGCACCGCCGCGGCGGCGTACAGGGTGAACAGTCCCGCGGGCCCGTGGGAGGCGAACGCCAGGCCGCCGAAGAAGGGGCCAACGAAGGAGCCGGTGAACGCCATCGTGTTGGTGAGCCCCAGAATGGTGCCGCGCGAATGCGGTTCCACGGCACTGGTGGCGGTGGCATTGATGAGGTTCTGGGCCGAGTGCCCGCCGATGCCCATCAGCGCCACGCACACCAGGGCGAATCCCGGCGTGGCGGGTCCCCACAACAGGCCGAGGAGACCCAGGAGCGTCAGGGCCGCGCACAGGAGGGTGATTTTCGCCGGACCGGCCTTGTCGGCGGCCGTTGCGGTGAACCACGAACCGACGACGGCGGCACCGGTCAGGGTGAACGCGAAGACCAGCGCCTGGGTCAGGCCGAAGCCGAGGTTCTTCATGGCCTCGGCCAGCCAGACGTTCAGGCCCAGCCACGTGGCCATGTTGAAGACGGCGGCCAGCGCCACGCAGAGCACGAAGACGTAGCCGCGGTCCCGGAACAGTCCCGTGAACTTGCGCAGGGGCGTCAGCGAGGCGTCGCGGACCTCGGCCGGTTCGCTGATGCGCGAGGAGAGCAGCACCGCAAGGATGACCAGGGTCATGGCGGTGCCCAGCCAGAACATGGAGCGCCATCCCCACAGGGGCATCAGGAACATCCCGAGCAGGGCCGCCAGGGTGCCGCCCAGGGGAACGCCGGCCATCGCAATGGTGATCACCAGGCTTCCGCGCCCTTCCGGGGCGTGGTTCCGCGCCAGCGTCATGGCGGTGGTAAGGGCGGCACCGACCCCGACGCCGGTGAGCAGCCGCGCGGCGCCCAGCAGTTCCGGCGTGGGGGCCAGGGCGGCCAGGGCCGATCCCAGGGCGAAGACCGCCGCGGCGAGCGCCATCACGCGGGGCCGTCCAATGCGGTCGGCCAGCGCCGTACCGCCGAGCACCCCGGCCAGGGCGCCGATGTAGACGATTCCGCCCACGAGCCCGGTGGTCCGCTCGTCGATGCCCAGGGAACGGTCCTCAAGCAGGAGGGGGACGACGGAGCCGAAGACGATCAGGTTGTAGCCCTCCATGAGCGTGACGGTCAGGCACAGCGCGATCACTGCGTTGTTGGCCAGGGTGGGCCTGCCGGGGCCGCGCCGCTGGGCGCGGTCCAGTGGGGGGTTTTGGTTCATGGCTGTTCCTTTTCTGCGGATGGTGGGCTCCGGCGGATCGGAGCGCTTGCGGATGGTTGCGCAAGGGGATGTTGGCGCCTATGGATTCCAGGCCTGCGCGGGTGCCGATGGCGGGGCCCGCGGAGCATCCGGACGGCGGTCGGCCACGGGATACGAGGACCGGGCGGTGCGGAACTCGCCTGTATTGATCAACTCGTCAAAACTGAGTGATTCAGCAATTGTGAGAGATATCTCACTTATTTGCAAGAGCCCGCGCCAAACCCGCAGTGCCGCGGGACGGAACGCCGAACTCGGGGCGGAACGCCGGCCTCCACGGGAAAGCGCCGCGGACGCAAGAAGGCCCCGCACCAAAAGGTGCGGGGCCTGAGGTCGGGCGGCAGGCGCTAGGCGTCGTCGACCGGAAGCGGGGGCAGGGGTCGGGAGGCGACCTCTTGGGCCTCCCCGGCCGGCACGCCCACCATGCAGAGCATCGTTTGGGCGAAGAGCCGGTCGGCCCCGTCCTTCGTCTCGGCGGAGAGCACCAGGTGCAGGGTGGCCAACAGGGACCCGAAGGTGCAGGAGGTCGCGATGTCGATGTCGGGGATGGCGAACCGTCCGGCGTCCACGCCGCGGCGCAGGTCGCGCGCGGCCCG
Source organism: Arthrobacter ginkgonis (assembly GCF_039540195.1). Lineage (NCBI taxonomy): Bacteria > Bacillati > Actinomycetota > Actinomycetes > Micrococcales > Micrococcaceae > Arthrobacter > Arthrobacter ginkgonis. Next base: position 22,884 of record NZ_BAABEO010000004.1, read on the forward strand.
CGGGCCCAGGATCTCGATGAGCTTGGGGTGGGCCACGCCCAGCCGCACCACGAACCACCCCCACAGCGGATCCGTGACCGCCCTCAGGACAAGGTGCCGCAGCGAGGCCGCGAAGACCTCCGCGGCGTCGGGCATGCCGGCGGTCATCCGGTCAAGCGCCGCGCCCATGGACTCGACGGAGGCCTCGGCGACGGCCTCGACGATCTCGTCGCGGGACTGGAAGTAGTTGTAGAAGGTCCCGGCACCCAGGTCGGCCGCGTCGGTGATTTCCGCCAGGCCGACGGCCTCAACCCCCCGCTCCGCCATCAGCCGCTGCGCCGCTTCGACGAGCCGGGCGCGGGTCTGTTCGCGCCGGCGCTGCTGGCGCCCGGCGGGGACCGTGGACGGGGAACCGGAATCTACTGATGGCACGCCAGAAACGCTACGCCAGAGTCGCCGCCGATGCACACCGCGGTGCCGCGATCCCCCGCCGGTTCGCACGAAATGTGCCCTCCCATCAAAACTGAGGGATTGCTCACTATTGAGATTTATGCCACTATTGCTCAACAACATGACCCGCATCACGCGAAAAGGGAACCGGCATGACCTCAGCATTTGAACCCCGCCTCCTCGACGAAAGGCCTCTCCTCGACAGCCCCGCCGTCGGAAGCCTCGCCGTCGAAACCATCCATGGCACGGACTCAGGACCGGGCTCCCCCGGCGGCTTCGACGCCGACGTGGCGATCGTCGGCGGCGGGCCGGTCGGTACCCTCCTCGCCGTCCTGCTCGGCCGCCGCGGCCACCGCGTCACCATCGTCGAAAAGTGGCCCACCTTCTACGAGCAGCCGCGCGCCATCACCTACGACCACGAGATCGCCCGCATCCTGGCCATCCTCGGCATCGACTCGGACAACGACCCCGCCGTCGACTACCACGACGACATCTACTACTGGAAGAACGCCGAGGGCCGCACCCTCCTGGAGGTCGACTGGGCCAGCACCGCGGCCTCCGGCTGGCGCACCCGCTACTGGTTCTCCCAGCCCGCCCTCGAGAAGCGGCTGCGCGGGCTGGCCGCGGAACTGCCCGGCGTCGAGACCCGCTGCGGCTGGCAGGCCACCGGCCTGGAGCAGCACGACGACGGCGTCCTGCTGAGCTGTTCCGTGGCCTCCGCCGACGGCGGCGCCTCCACCGAGACGCTGCGCGCCAGGTACGTGGTGGGAGCCGACGGCGCCAACAGCTTCGTCCGCCAGGCCCTGGGGCTGGGTTTCGAGGACCACGGCTACTTCTTCGACTGGCTGATCCTGGATGTCATCCCGAACGAGCCGATGCCCAGCGATCCCACCCACTGGCAGCTCTGCGACCCGGCCCGTCCCACCACGATCGTCCCGGGCGGCCCGGGCCGGCGTCGCTGGGAGTACATGGTGCTGCCCGGCGAGGACCCGGCGGAGCTTTCCTCCACCGCCTCCGCCTGGAGCCTGCTCGAGCCCTGGGGCCCCACGCCGGAAAACTCCGTGCTGGAGCGCTCCGCGGTCTACCGCTTCCAGGCCCGCTGGGCCTCGGCCTGGCGCAACGGCCGCGGCCTGATCGCCGGCGACGCCGCCCACCTCATGCCGCCGTTCGCCGGCGAGGGCATGTGCGCCGGGCTGCGCGACTCCCTGGCGCTGGCCTGGCGGCTGGACCTGGTGCTCTCCGGCAAGGCGGGCGAGGCCCTGCTTGACTCGTACGGCACCGAACGCGCCGGCCACGTCCAGCACTACATCAACTTCTCCATGGAGCTGGGCAAGATCATCTGCATCACCGACCCGGAAGAAGCCGCCGAACGCGACCGCCGGATGACCGCCGAGCTCGAGGCGTCCGACGGCACCCCCGTCGACACCGACATCGCCTCGCTCGGTCCCGGCCTCTGGATCCACGGCACGGCACACGCCGGCGAGCTGTCCGTGCAGGGCATCGTCGAGGCGAACGGGAGCACCGGACGGTTCGACGACGTCGTGGGCCGCGGCTGGAGCGTCATCGGCCGCGGGGCCAACCCGGCCAGCCTGCTCACCGAGGAACAACGCCGGCTGCTGGAATCGCTCGGCGGGCGCTGCGCCGGGATCGGACCGGCGGGCGCCGGCGACGTCGTCGACCTCGACGGCACCTACGGGGCCTGGTTCGACTCGATCGGCGCCGAATATGCCGTCCTGCGCCCCGACTTCTACGTCGGCGCCACCGCCACAACCCCGGAGGAGCTGCGCGCCCACCTCGACGCGCTCTTCGAGGGCCTTCGGCTCTCCATCCCGGCCACCACCAACACCACCAACACCACCAAGTGAAGGGAAACCACACCATGCTGACGTTTGAACACACCACCCTGGGCCAGCGGGTCCTGTTCGGTTCCGGCAAGGCGGCGGCGAACCTGGCCGCAGAGGTCGCCCGGCTGGGCGCGGGGCGGGTGATGGTGATCGCCTCGGAGTTCGAACTGCCGATGGCGGAGCGGGTGGCCGCGGACATCGACCCGGTCCTGTGGCACACCGACGTCGTCATGCACGTGCCCGTCGAGGTCGCCGAGCGCGCCCGCACCGCGGCCACCGACGCCGGGATCGACCTGATCGTCTGCGTGGGCGGGGGCTCGACGACGGGCCTGGCGAAGGCCATTGCCCTGACCACCGGGATCCCGATCCTCGCGGTCCCGACGACCTACGCCGGGTCCGAGGCCACCAACGTGTGGGGCCTGACCGAGGCCGCCCGCAAAACCACCGGCGTCGACGACCAGGTCCTGCCCGCCACCGTCATCTACGACGCCGGGCTGACCCTCACCCTGCCCGTGGAACTGTCCGTCGCCTCCGGGCTGAACGGTCTGGCCCACTGCGTCGACTCCCTCTGGGGACCGCGCGCGGACCCCATCAACGCCGCCCTGGCCGCCGAGGGCCTCCGCGCCCTGGCCGCCGGGCTGCCGGCCATCGTCGCGGACCCGGCCGGGCCGGAGGGCCGGGAACAGGCGCTCTACGGGGCGTACCTGGCCGCCGTCGCCTTCGCCTCCGCCGGCTCCGGGATGCACCACAAGATCTGCCACGTCCTCGGAGGCACCTTCAACCTGCCCCACGCCCAAACCCACGCCACCGTCCTGCCCTACGTGCTCGCCTTCAACGCCCCGCACGCCCCCCAGGCCGAGGCCCGCATCGCCGCCGCGTTCGGCACCGGCACCGCCCTGCAGGGACTCCAGGACCTGCGCGCCACGCTCGACGCCCCGCGCGCACTGGCCGACTACGGCTTCACCGAAGAGAACATCCCCGAGGCCGTCCGGATCGCCCTGCCCGCCATCCCCGCCACCAACCCCCGCCCCGTCACGGCGGACAACCTCACCGCCCTGCTTGCCGCCGCCCTCACCGGCGCGGACCCCGCCACCCTGACCGAAACGGCCCTTCAAGGAGCCCAGCGATGAACGAGACC
>NZ_BAABEO010000005.1:0-19253 GCF_039540195.1 Arthrobacter ginkgonis
GGCGCGTGCTGCCTCCCGCGCGTCGCAGCCCGCGCCCAGCGGGCGCCCGTCCTCGCTGACACTCCATAGGCGCCGTTATCGGCGTCAAGACTGGTGACCATTGCCGGCTGCATTGCAGCCAAGAGTCCGGGAAGGGGGATGGGATTTCCATAGGAGCATCTCCTCCAGCCGCCTCTGGGCTCGCGACCGGAGTCGCCCTCGCCGGCACGGGCGCGGATACCCCGATCCCGCGGACCAGGAGCGCCCAACAGGCCGTGCCGGTCCGTTCCGGGCTTTCACGGGCGAGGCCGCTGCCGGTGGGACACGCGCGTTGGCCATCAAACAGGCGCTTCGGGCGGACAGGAGGCCTGCCAATCCACGCCCGCCCTGCCGCGGGCGGGAGGCCGGTGACGCCCGTTGTCCGGCCCGTCCTTCTCGCTTCAAGACCCCGGATTCATGCCGCCGGTAATGGGGATTACCGGCGGTAGGGTGGGGACGGGGCCTTCTGAGGCCCGAAACCGCCAAAGCCGCCCCGCGGCGACCGAATGGAGCCTGCGTGACCGACCTGTCGACCCCCGTCCGCGCCCTGCTTCCCGGTGTCGGCGAACCGGCGGCCGGGCTGCCCGCCCTGCCGGGAGCGGTCCTGGCGGCCGCGGACGCGGAGCGGGTGCGGCGCACCCTGGACGGCTCCGTCTCGGCCGCGACCCGGCGGGCGTACGCCTCCGACTGGCGCTCCTTCAGCGCCTGGTGCGCCGCGAAAGGCTACGTGGCCCTGCCGGCCGCGCCGGAGACGGTGATCGCCTACCTGTCCGAGGCTGCCGCGACGGTGCGCCCCGACGGGACCCCGGCGTATGCGGTTTCCACCCTGACCCGGCGGGCCGCGGCCCTCAATGCCGCCCACGCGAGTGCCGGGGTGCCGGCTCCGGGCGCGGGCGGGCAGGTGGCCCGGGCCGCCCTGCGCGCGATCCGGCGCGAGCGCACGGCGGCGCCGCGGCGGGTGGATCCGCTGCTGACCGATGACCTGAAACTCATCCTGCGTTCTCTCGCCACCCCGGCCTGGCCGGGCGCGGTGGCCGCGGCCCGGGACGCGGCCGTGCTGCTGGCCGGGTTCGCCGGCGCGTTCCGGCGCTCCGAACTGGCAGCCCTGAACCTGTCCGACGTGATCCCGTCCCGGCACGACGGGGTGCACCTGCGGGTGCGCCGGTCCAAGACCGACCAGGAAGGGGCGGGGCTCATCAAGGCCCTGCCGTTCGGGCACGACCCGCTCACCTGCGCCCCCTGCGCGCTCTACCGGTGGATGGACCTGCTCGAAGCCGTCGACGGGGACGGCGGGCGGGTCGCTTTGATGCGCGCCGTGCGCGGATCCGGGGATCCGGGCACGCACCTCTGCCGGCGGGAGCGGGCCCGCACCGACTCCGAGCTGCCCCTGTTTAGGTCCCTGGCCGGGGGAGGAGCCGTCAAGGCGACACGGATGAGCGGGCATGCGGTCAACGAGATGCTCAAGCGCCGCGCGGCCGCGGCGGGGCTGGACCCCACCCGGTACGGGGGGCACTCCCTGCGGGCCGGGTTCGTCACCCAGGCCTTCCGCGCCGGGGCGGACTCGAGGGCCATCCGCCGCCAGACCGGCCACAAGAGCGACACGGTCCTGGCCGTGTACGACCGCGAGTACGCGCCCCTGGTCGGCAACGCCGTCACCAGCATAGGCCTGTGAGCAGGGTGCCCGTGAGCAGGGAGGCCACATTGCCTCCCGTGTGGGGGCTGTTCAGGGACTGGTGCGAGGCCTCGGGGCTCTCGGCCCTGCCGGCCACCGCCGACACCCTCGCCGCCTTCTTCGCCGAGGTCCCCGCGGCCCCGGCCACCCGGGCCAAACGCCTGCAGGTCATCCGGCGCATCCACCGCCAGGCCGGGCACGTCCTGGCCCTGCCCGACCCCGCCGGCGCGTTGCCGTGGCGGGAGGGGGAGGGGTGGCTGGACCTCACCGGCACCCTGACCCGCTGCCCCACCGCCGGCTGGCCGGCCGGGCTGGCCGGGCGCCGGGACGCCTACCTGGCGGTCCTGGCCGGCGCCTGCCGCCTCACCCGGGAGACGGCCCGCACCGTGGGCGTGACCGACATCCACCGGCACCCGGACGGCGCCTGGACGGTCCGCGGCCTGTCCGTACCCCGCGCACCGGAGCCGGAGGGGTGTCCTGCCTGCGCCCTCGCCCGCTGGCTGACGGTCCTCATCCTCTGGGACGAGCGGGGGAGGGCCTCGGTCCGCTCGGCCCTGGCCGGGCACCGAACGATGAGCACCCACGCCTGCACCCAAGCCTCCGGACACGCGGGCCTTCCCCCGACCACGGTGCTGCTGCCGGGCATCGACCAACACGGGTGGCTCGCCGACTGGGAACCGGTCAGCGCCCGCACCGTCTCCGCCGTCCTGGCCCACCGCCAGGACGCCTCCCGCCCGCCCGTTCCGGACCCCAACGCCGGGCAGGAGCCTCGAGGTGAGGTTCGGGAAGACTACCAGCGCGCCAGCCTGGACGAGCTGGCCGGAATCCTGGAGCTGCTCGACACTCGGGCCGCCCACGCCCTGGCCGCCTCCGACACGGCCATCGAAGAAACCCTGGCCATGCTGAACCGGATTGGCGGCCGCTAGGTGTTTGGGGCCGGATGGTGCTGCAGCTGGGGCCGGCCAGGACCGTACCCGGCCAACCCGGGACCGACCGCGCCGGGCGTTGGTTCGGAACAGGAGCACGCCAGGCGTTCTTTCTCGGCTTCTCCTGCCCTACCTTTGAGCCATGAATCTGCGCCGCCTTCCCTTCATGTGGCCGCAACGGCTGACGCCGAACACCCGGTCGCAACGGTCGCTCCGGTGCCCTCCAACTCCAGATAGTCCGTTCACCCGTCCGGGAAGGCCGAGGGGGACCTGAAATGCCCGATCTTCAGCATGTAGCCGATGAGAACGGCGTGCAGCGGTGGGAGAGCCCGGACCTCTCCGTGGTCGAATATCGTGCCCCCGACGGGCAGCGGATGCGTTTCGAGGCGTACACCGGAAGCGACTTCCTTGTCGGAAGGAAGATCGGGGCACGGATCACGACGCTGGGCAGTCAATTCGAGTACGCGGCGATCGACAACTTCTACTTCCTCCCGACCACGGCGCTCGAGCCGGGCGCCGGCCAGGACCAGGCCGTGGGGCAGCAGGTGCATTCCTTCTACCGGGAATCGGCCACCGGATACAGCGGCAGCAAGCTCGCCAAGCAGGAGTGGGCGGTGCTTGGCTCCAAGATCCCCGGGACCGTCAGGTCCTGGTGCCGGGCCCAGTGGCACGGGGCCAACTTCTCCCACGAAGTCCGAACCGGCCCCTTTCCCCTGGCCCTGGCCGGAGGGCCGCCCAATTTTCCCACCGGATTCCCGGACAGCTGGGACGCGCCGGGTGGGATCAGGGTCAACCCCGACAGTCTGGTCCTGAACGCCAAGTTCCTCGGGGACACCGCGGTTGGCTCCGTCCAGGTCCGCAACAGGGAAGGCTCGCGCCAAACCATCGCCGTCAACGCGGCCGATGACGGCCATTTCATCATCAGCCCCAGGATGTACACGATCCGGGCGGGAGAGACGAAAAGAGTGAGCGTGAAATACGAGGGTGCCACCCGGGCCGGCAACACCGGAACCTTCACCATTGCCGCCGGGCAGCAGCGGTTCGTGGTCAGTCTGCGCGGAGCCATAAGGCCCGGAGCTGAGCGTCCCTAGCAAAAGGTGCGGGTCCAGGCTCCACCCGCCAGGTGTACCTGGCCAGGAGGTTGGTGACACTTCGGGTCATTAGGCGTTGACGTGCAAGAGGACAAGCTGTACCAGGGATCGGAGGTGAAGAACCTGGTGTGCGCACCTGGCGGCGCCTGCACCTACCCGACCGGAACCGGGCTCGCCGGTTCCGACCTGACCGACGAGCAGAAGCAGCTGCTGCTTGACGTGATCGCCAACTGGGTGGGACTGTCCGACGAGGAGACCACCACGAAGGCGCTGGCGAAGATCGAAGCGACGCTCGACGAGACGTACGTGAACTGGTCGGGCGCGACCGAGTACAACATGAGCCAGGGCGACGGCGTCTACTTCCAGATCTCCGGTCCGGACGTCTACATCGAGTTCTCCAACCAGCAGGGCTCCGCCGGTGCCGACGTCACCGGCTACACCACGGCGGGGTGGGGACACATCCACACCATCTACCGCGACCCAACCAACGACTACGCCAACAGTGCCACCCAGCAGGAAGCAGCCAGCATGGGAGGTCCCCCCAACGGTGGAGCTCCCTAGGCAGGACGGCATCACCCGCGCGGGGGCTGACCGATCCTCGAGCCTCCTCTGACAGGCCGCTGATCGATCCATGTATGCGCCCTTATCCCCCAGGTCCGCTGGGTGGCGTTCAGAGCCTGCCTAAGGGGATTCCAGTCAAGCGGTGATGAGGCGCTCGAGAATTAGAGAACGGTCCCCTTAAAGCTGTAAGTGATCGGCCCTCGCGGAACCTCGCCAAGACAGAAGCCCCGCCGTCCCAACTGGTTCGCAGAAGGGGCGGCGGGGCTTGGGCCAATACTAAGTTCAGCCGCCGGCGAGGGACGGTTCCCGAGTGGCGGCGCCGTGCTTTTGGGCATCCTGCCGGTTCTTGGCCACGAGGCTGAGGGCCAGCAGCGTGGCTGTGGCAAACACCGCGGACAGGGCGAAGATGCCGAAGCCCCACCCTTGGTTGCCGGTGGCAAACAGCTGTCCGCCCATCCAGGGGCCGAAGACTGCCCCGAAGCGGCCGATGCCGGTGGTCCAGCCGATGGCGGTGGCCCGGCTGGAGGTGGGGTAAACGTGGGCGACGGCGGCGTAGACCATGGTCTGTGCGCTGAAGAGGAACACCCCCGCGGCGAACACCAGGACATAGGTGGCAGCCAGCGGAAGGTGCGCCCCCAGCGAGTAGACGCTCGCGGCGGTGAGGGCGAACCAAATGGTGGCTACGCGCACGGGGCCGAATCGGTCCGCGATCCGCCCGGCCACGAACATGCCCACGATGCCGCCGCCGTTGATCACCAGGAGGAAGGCCAGGGCGGATCCCAGGTTGTAGCCCTCCGAACGCATCAGGGACGGCAGCCAGGTGCTCACACCGTAAACCAGGAGCAGGCCGGCGAAGGAGGTCAGCCAGAACAGGGTGGTGACCCGCCAACGGTCGCGGCTGAAGAGCTGGGCCAGGGATGCCCTGCGGGGCGCGCCGTCGCGCGATTCCTCGGGAGCCGGAAGGGGCAGCCCGTACTGCTGCGAGAGTCGTTCAGCGGCAGCGGTGCGGCCCTTGGACATGAGGAAGGCCAGTGATTCCGGCATGAAGCGCGCCACGAGCGGCGCGGCGATGAAGAGCGGAAGCACGCCGATGAGGAACACGGTGCGCCAGCCGAAATCCTCAAGCAGCCAGATGCCAAGGGTCGAAGCAGCGATGCCGCCTGCGTGGTGGGCGGTCATCAGGACGCCGATCAGGAGGTTTCGGCGGCCGGCCGGTGCGTACTCGGCCACCAGGGCGATGGCGGTGGGAAGCAGCCCGCCCAGCCCGATGCCGGCAATCAGCCGGGCCGCCCCAAAGGTAATGACGTCGGGGGCGATGCCGCAAAGGCCGGATGCGACCGAGAAGACGATGCAGCACAGCAGGAGCACGCGCTTGCGGCCGATCCGGTCCGTGGCCATGCCGGCCGACAGTGCGCCGAGCAGCATGCCGAACGTGGCTACGCTGCCCACGTCGCCGGCGGAGGAGGCGGACATGCCAAACTCCGGGTCCCCGAGCATGTCCGGAAGGACTGCGCCGTAGACGAAGAGATCCAGGCCGTCGAAGAAAACAAGCAGCCAGCAGAGGGATACGACCAGCGTGGCCACCTTGGCGGACGATGGCGCACGGCGGGTAAAAAATTCAGGAAGCATCGTCGCTGCCCTTTCGGAGGTGATGCAGGGGACAAGCCGTTGGGCTTTGCATCACTCTACCGGGTGATAACAATCACTTCAATAAAATTGCTAACAATTTATTTGACAGAGAAAGCCGAAGGCCACTGCCGCTCGTGCCGTAAGGCAGGGGCGGCAGTGGCCGTGGCGAAGCAAGCTGAGCGGTTGGTGGCGACGGGTTCCCTAGGGATTGCTGGAGCGGATGACGTCGGCAACGCTTTCAAGGTGGTACCTCATGGCCTCGGCGGCCGCGGCCGGGTCATGGGCGCAGACGGCCTTGATGATGGCCAGGTGCTGTGGCAAGGACACCGCCGGCCGGCCCGGCTGGCGTGCCAGCCGGAACTGGAACCGGACCGCCTGGCCACGCAGCCGCTGAATGTTTGCCGCTGCCGTCTGCTGGGCGCTGATGGCGATGATCCTGGCATGGAGTATCTGGTTGCACTCCGAGTAGGATTCCCGGTCTCCCCGGTCCACGGCGTCTTTCATGCGTTCGGCGAGTCGCTGCAGCTCGCCGATCTCACTGTCCGTGATGCGTTCGGCCGCCTTCCTCGCACACAATGCTTCCAGCGCCGCCCGGACCTCGGTGATTTCCACGGCCTCGTCGACGGATACCGCCCGCACTCTGGCGCCACGGTTCTGCACGCGTTCCACGAGGCCTTCAACGCTAAGCTCGGACAGCGCCACCCGGATGTTCCCCCGGCTGGCCCCATACTCGGCAGCAAGATCGCTTTCCACCAGCCGCTGGTTGGGTACCAGGTCTCCGCTGACGATGGCGTTGCGAAGCAAATCCGCCACTTCCGCCGCCGTTAATGTGCCGACAGACACCCGGTCCCGAGTTTCCACGCTAAACGCCTTCCAGCCGGCCACGCAGCCACCGACATTGCTAACAATTTCTCTCTTCAGGGTACTCCACCCGGAGGCACGCGCTCCTGCAATCCCGCCGGGCCACGGCTCAGCGGATTGCGTCAGCGGGGCGACGGCCGGTCTTGGCCAGCTGGATCTGCTCGTAAACGTGGTGGCGCAACTCGGTAAAGCGCGGGAGGGCCCTTGTATTGAGCTGGTCCCGCTCTTCCGGGAGGTCGATGACCAGGTCCTCCTGCACGACGGTGGGTGAACTGGACAGAATGATCACCCGTTCGCCCAGATAGACCGACTCGTCGATGTCGTGCGTGACAAAAAGTACGGTGACGCCCAGCTTCTTCCAGACGGTGCGAATGAGGTCTTCCAGGTCGGCCCGGGTCTGGGCATCGACGGCGGCAAAAGGCTCGTCCATCAGCAGCACCTCGGGCTGGTACGCCACGGCACGGGCGATGGCGACGCGCTGCTGCATGCCGCCGGAGAGCTGCCAGGGGTAGGACATCGGGACGTGGGACAGGCCCACTGCCTCCAGCGCCTCGTCCACCAACCGGTTCCGCTCCGTTTTGGCCATGCCCTGGTTCTTCAGCGGGAGCTCGACGTTCTCGTGGACTCGCATCCACGGGAACAGCGAGCGGCCGTACTCCTGGAACACCACCGCCATCTTCTTTGGCGGGCCGGTGACCTTGGCCCCGTCGAGCAGGACCTCCCCCTCGGTGGGAGCCATCAGGCCCGAAATGCACTTCAGCAGGGTCGTTTTGCCGGAGCCGGAAGGTCCCACGAGGCAGGCCAGCTCCCCCGCCCGCAGGTCGAAGGTGAGATTGCGGACCGCTTCCACCGGGCCGCCGTCGGTCTGGTAGACCTTCTTGAGATTCCGGACCGAAAGCATTGCCTTCCCCTCGGCCAGGACCCGGCCGGCGCCGAACGTTTCGGCGGCCGGTCCACCGGCCAAGCCGCTTGTTTCATTGATGTCAGACTGCATTTTCTACCTCTCGCAGGCCGTGGTACCAGCGCAGGATGCGGCGCTCGGTGAATTGGAAGATGAAGGACAGCGCGACGCCGATCAGGCCCAGGATCACGATGCCTGACCACATTTCAGGAACGGCGAAGGAACGCTGGAACTGGACAATGGTGAAGCCCAGCCCGGAGGACGATGCGAACATCTCGGAGATGACCATCAGGATGAGGCCGATCGAGAGGCACTGCCTGACCCCGGCCAGGATCTGCGGCCCCGCCGAAGGCAGGACCAGGTACCGGACCCGGGCCCAGCCACTGATGCCGTAGGTTTGGGCGGAATCGGAGAGCACGCCGTCGATGGCCCGCACACCCTCGACGGTGTTCAGAAGCACCGGCCAGATGCAGCCCGAAATGATGACGACCACCTTCATGGAATCGGAGATGCCCATCAACAGCATCAGCACCGGCACCAGCACGGGCGGCGGAACGGCCCGGAAAAATTCGAGCACCGGTTCGGTCAGGGCGCGAAGCCACTTGGCCGAGCCGATCAGGAGTCCGGCCAGAATGCCGACGATGATGGCGGCCGAGACGCCGACGAGGAGCCGCAGGATACTCGGCGCCACATCCGAAAAGATCCGTTCGCCGAACCAGGTTTCCGCGAACGTGGTGGCCAACGTGCCCGGCGTGGGGACGAAGAAGCTCTTGGCGCCCAGGGTTGACGCCCACCAGATGAGGACCAGTAGGGCCGGCAGGCCCAAGATGTACAGGACGCCTTTTGCGATTCTCAAACGATCACCTCGGAGCGGATGGAGGAGTGCCAGGAGAGGGTCTTGCGCTCAATGAACCTCATCAGCAGGTTGATAAGGACACCGATCAGTCCGGTGGCAAGAATCAGGGCGTACATCCCGGATATGGCTCCGCCTGATTGGGCCAGGGCAATTTCCCGTCCCAGGCCCGGGGAACCAATGACCAGCTCCGCCGTGATGGCCAGGATCAGGGCAACGGAAGCGGCCAGGCGGACCCCCGTCATCAGGTAGGGCAGCGCCGTCGGGAAGACCACGTACCGCACCCGGGCCGCCGCTGGCAGCCCGTAACTGCGGGCCGTCTGCATGGCCACGTTATCCACGTCCGCCACTCCGTACAGCACTTGGATGAAGACCTGCCAGAACGCCGCGTAGACGATCAGCAGTATCGACGACTGGATCTTCACGCCGAACAGCAGGACGGCCAGGGGAATCAGGGCAACGGAGGGGATGGGGCGCAGGAACTCAACGGTTGAATTGGTGAACCGGCGCAGGAAGTGCGAGGATCCCACGACAAACCCGGCAACCAGCGCCAACACCATGGCGGACGCAAGTCCCAGGAACCAGGCCAGCAGGGTCTCTCCCACGGCCGCCCAGAAGGCGACCAGCTGGAGATCGACGGCCAGGGCGGCAATGACCTCCGATGCCGGCGGCAGGAAGCGTGCCTCAATGAGCCCCAGCCGCGGTATCGCCTCCCAGGTCAGGAGGAATCCGAGGATGCCGGCGACGCCCAAAAGCTGTTTGGCGGGCCACTTCCGCCCCGGCCGCCGCCGGCGTGCACCGGCGGCGGCCGGTGCCGCGGCGGTGACGCCGGCCGGCCCGGCGGAGGCGGTGTCGAGCCTCATGGGGCCGTGGGTCATGGGAGCAGCTCATCCAGGTTCACGTCGTCCGCCAGCACTCCGTCGCCCTTGGAGAGGGTAACCAGCTCTTCGACAGAGGCTCGGTTGATCTCCATGGAAAAGCCCGGAAGGGTGAGCTTTTCGGCCGTTGCCGCGTCAATCTTGGTGTAGGTCGGCAGAATCCTGCGCACGGCGTCGGGGTTGTCCTGCGCGTACTGCAGGGACTTCTCCATGGCCGCGGTGAACTTCTTGACGAGCTCCGGGTTGCCGGAGGCGGTGGCAGCGGTGGTGAAGTAGGCTCCCACGGTGAGTCCGTCCGCGGCGTCAACGTAGTTGGAGGCCAGCAGTTTTGCGCCTTCACCCGTGCCGGCGGTGAGGAACGGTTCCACCACCTGGATCGCGTCCACTTGGCCCCTTTCCAGGGCCGCCTGCATGTCGGGGAACGCCAGCTCCACGAACTTGATGGTGGACGGATCGCCGCCGGCCTTGCGGACGGAGGCTCGGACCGTGGTGTCGTTGATGTTGTTCAGGGTGTTGACGGCCACCGTCTTGCCGGCAAGGTCCGCGGGCGACGTGAGCGGGCTGTCCTTGGCCACCAGGATCCCGCCAAAATCCTTGCCGTCCTCGCCGGTGGAGCTGGCGCCGGAGGCCACCATCTTGACGTCCAGCCCCTTGGACTTGGCCAGGAGCATCGAGGAGACGTTGCTGAATCCGAAGTCCATGGTTCCGCTGGTGACGGCCGGGACGATGGCCGCTCCGCCCTGCGCGGACACAAGCTCCAGCGACAGCCCCTCGTCTTCGAAGAACCCCTGCTCCTTGCCCAGGTAGATGGGCGCCACGTCCACGATGGGAATGACCCCCACCTGAATCTGCTGCCCGCCGCCGGCCTCGGCGGAAGCCTGCCCCTGCGAGAGCGGCGCCGAGGAGCAGCCCGCAGTGAGGAGGAGGGCGGCAACGGCCGCTGCGGCCTTGTACGACTTCATATCAATCCCCTAGCTAGATGTGGTGCGCATCACTACGACAGGATCAAGCTATGGGCGGTTGGCAATGTTGTCAACAATTTAGTGATGGATATTCGTAAAGATTGTTTCGTGGCAGTCTGCGAATTATTTATGCCCCTTCTTTGCTAGCTATATTGTTGACAATATAGCGAGCGAAATGCTTTACTCGCTACATGCAACGGCGTCGCTCGGCGAACGCCCTCCCCGATGACCAAAGGACAGTGACAATGAACGACGCCTTCCATGACGTAGCGCACCTGGGCCACGTCGAACTGCTGACCCCGGAGTTCGACAAGAGCCTGTGGTTCTTTACCGAGCTGCTGGCCATGCGCGAAGTGGGCCGTGACGGTGATTCGGTGTATCTGCACGCCTGGGACGACTACGAACACCACACCATCAAGCTGACGGCGAGCCCGACGTCGGGTGTGGGCAAGGTGGCGCTGCGCGCGGCCAGCGAGGCTGCCCTGCAACGCCGCGTCGCGGCGATCGAGGCCAGCGGACACGGCATCGGCTGGCACGACGGCGGCCCCGGGCTGGGCCCCACCTACGCCTTCACCGACCCGGACGGGCACCCGATGGACATCTACTTCGAATCCGAGTGGCATGTCCCCACCGCCGAATCACGGCCGGCGCTGAAGAACCAGGCGGACAGGTTCCCCGGTACCGGAGTCAACGCCCGCCGCTTGGACCATGTGAACTTCCTGGCCGCGGACGTCGCCCTCAACGGCAGCTTCGTGGCCGAATCCCTCGGCGGCCGCGCCACCGAACAGATCCGCCTCAACAGCGGCAAGCTCGGCGCCCAGTGGTTCACCTTCACCAACAAGAGCTATGACCTGGTTTACAGCGAGGACTGGACCGGCAGCAACGGGCGCCTGCACCACATCGCCTTCGCCACCGACACCCGCGAGGACATCCTCAAGGCCGCGGACATCTTCCTCGAAAACGGGATCCACATCGAGTCCGGCCCCCACAAGCACGCCATCCAGCAGACCTTCTTCCTGTACGTCTACGAGCCCGGCGGAAACCGGATCGAGTTCTGCAACTCCGGCGCCCGCATGATCCTGGCCCCGGACTGGAAGACCGTGGAGTGGACCGAGACGGACCGGGCCAAGGGCCAGGCATGGGGCATGAAGACCATCGAGACCTTCCACACCCACGGCACCCCGCCGGTGGCCGTCCCCGCGCACTGACTGCTCCGTTGACCACCAAGGCAAGCCCACCGAAGGGGGGAACCCGTGACGCTCCACCCGCTCACCTCGCCCGCGCCGGCCGCGGGACCGCGCCTGTTGGGCAGCCAGCTCGCCGTTCCCTGCTGGTACATGCGGGGAGGCACCTCCAAGGGCCCGTTCTTCCGGTCCGATGATCTGGCGCAGGACACGGCCGCCCGTGACGCCTTCCTCCTGGGGGCCATGGGTTCGCCGGATCCGCGGCAGATCGACGGTTTGGGCGGCGCGCATCCGCTGACCAGCAAGGCCGGGATCGTGTCACGCAGCCAGCGGCCGGGCATCGACCTCGAGTTCCGGTTCGCCCAGCTTCAGCCGGACAGCGACACGGTGGACACCACTGCCAACTGCGGAAACATGCTCGCCGCCGTGGTGCCCTTCGCCGTCGAATCGGGGCTTTTGGCGCCCCAGCACGACACCACCACCGCCCGGGTCCTTACCCTGAACACGGGGCTGACCGCGGAGATCACCATTTCGACGCCGGCGGGTCCGGCTACCCCCACGGGAGCAGCGGACCGGTACGTCGAGTACGGCGGGGACGCCAGGATCGACGGCGTCCCCGGGACCGCCGCCGCCGTCGAAATCAACTTCCTGGACACCGCCGGCTCGGTCTGCACCGCCCTGCTGCCCACCGGCAACCTGCGCGACACCGTCCAGATCGAAGGCTTCGGGGCCGTGGACGTCACCTGCATCGACAACGGCATGCCGCTGGTGATCCTTAACGCAGTCTCCCTGCAGCGCACCGGCAGGGAGCCGGTCGTCGACCTCAATGAGGACACCGAACTGAAGGACCGCCTCGAAGCCCTGCGGATCAGTTGCGGCGCACTGATGGGCCTGGGCGACGTGACCGCCAGGAACTATCCGAAAATGACCCTGGTGTCCCCGCCGCAATACGGGGGAGCGATCGGCACGCGTAGCTTCATCCCGCACGTCTGCCACGAGTCGATCGGGGTGCTGGCCGCCGTCACCGTGGGCACCGCGGCGGTATTGAGGGGCACGGTGGCCCATGACGTTGCCTCGCTGCCTGATACCGCGTCTGCTGTGCCGGTTTCCGTGGAACACCCCAGCGGCGAGTTCACCGTCCAACTGGAACTCGACCCGGCCGACCCCACCCGCGTGGCCAGGTCCGCGCTGATCCGCACCGCCCGCCTCATCATGGCCGGGGACGTCATGGTCCCGGGTCACCTCTGGAACCCAACGGACACCGCGTCCAAGGAGCAAGAACTGTGATCATCGATATCCACGGCCACTACACCACGGCCCCGCCGGCCCTCGGCCAATGGCGGGACCGCCAGATCGCCGGGCTCAGGGACCCGTCCCTGGCGCCCTCGCGCACCGACCTGAAAATTTCCGACGACGAGCTGCGCGAAAGCATCGAGCAGAACCAGCTGCGCCTCATGGACGAACGCGGCATCGACCTCACGGTCTTCTCGCCCCGGGCGTCCTTCATGGCCCACCATGTGGGCGGCTTCGAAACCTCGGCCGAGTGGGCAGCCATCTGCAACGAGCTGTGCTACCGCATTAGCCAGCTCTACCCCGAGCGCTTCGTCCCGGCGGCCATGCTCCCGCAATCCCCCGGCACGGACCCGGCCACCTGCCTTCCGGAACTGACCCGCTGCGTCGAGGAATACGGCGCGGTGGCCCTGAACCTGAACCCGGACCCCTCCGGCGGCCACTGGACCGCCCCGCCGCTGACCGACCGGTACTGGTACCCCATCTACGAAAAGATGGTGGAGTACGACATCCCGGCCATGGTCCACGTGAGCACCAGCATCAACCCCGCGTTCCACACCACCGGCGCCCACTACCTGAACGCGGACACCACCGCGTTCATGCAGTTGATCCAGGGAGACCTGTTCGCGGACTTCCCGACCCTGAAGCTGGTCATCCCCCACGGCGGCGGCGCCGTTCCCTACCACTGGGGCCGTTTCCGCGGCCTGGCCATGGCCTTGAAGAAGCCCGCGCTGGAGGAGCACCTGCTGGGCAACGTCTTCTTCGACACCTGCGTCTACCACCAGCAGGGAATCGACCTCCTGCTGGACGTCATCCCCACCCGGAACATCCTGTTCGCGTCCGAGATGATCGGCGCCGTGCGGGACATCGACCCCTGCACCGGCCACTACTTCGACGACACCGCACGGTACGTCGAAGCCGCCGGGCTGGACGAACCGGATCTGGCAGCCATCCAGGAACACAACGCCCGCACCGTCTACCCCCGCCTCAACGCCCTGCTCAAGCAGCAGGGCCGCTAGCCACAGGAGCGCACCACCATGCAGGAACTCGGAGTCGTCCACCGCACCATCACCCGCGCCGCCGCCGTTGACGTCAAGGCCCTCGCGGAATTCGGCGTCAGCACCATCCACGAGGCCATGGGCCGGCTGGGACTGATGCGTCCCTACATCCGGCCCGTCTACCCGGGCGCGAAGCTGTGCGGCACCGCCGTGACGGTGCTGCTGCAGCCCGGCGACAACTGGATGATGCACGTGGCGGCCGAGCAGGTCCAGCCCGGCGACGTGCTGGTGGCCGCCTGCACCACCGAAAGCGAGGACGGCTTCTTCGGCGACCTGCTCGCCACCTCCCTCAAGGCCCGCGGCGCCGCGGGGCTGGTGATCGACGGCGGCTGCCGGGACGTGGCCACCCTGCAGGAGATGGATTTCCCGGTCTTCAGCCGCGCCATCAACTCCAAGGGCACCGTCAAGGCCACGCTGGGTTCGGTCAACATCCCCGTGGTGTGCGCCAACGCCCTGGTGACCCCGGGCGACGTGGTGGTTGCCGACGTCGACGGCGTCGTGGTCGTGCCCGCCGCCCGCGCGGCCGAAGTGGCCGAGGCCGCCCGCAAGCGCGAGGACAACGAGGAGTCCAAGCGGCGGCGCTTTGCCGCCGGCGAACTCGGCCTGGACATCTACTGCATGCGCGAGCCGCTGGCCGCCGCGGGACTGCGCTATGTCGACTGACACCGAACCGGACCGTAGGACCCCCTTGGAGACGACCTTCACCAAGACGCCCGGCTGGCTGGACTGGTACAGCAACCCTTCCAAGCCCCGTTTCCGGTTGCCCGCCGGCACCGTCGACGCCCACTGCCACGTCTTCGGCCCCGGAGCCGATTTCCCCTTCGCTCCGGAGCGGAAATACACGCCGTGCGACGCCAGCAAGGATCAACTCTTCGCCCTCCGCGACCACTTGGGTATCAGCCGCAACGTCATCGTGCAGGCAACCTGCCACGGCGCCGACAACAGCGCCATGGTGGACGCGGTGCGCTCCTCCGGAGGCCTGGCGCGCGGCGTCGCCACCGTGCGGCCAGACATCTCCGAAGCGGAACTGAGCAGGTTGGATGACGCCGGCGTGCGGGGCGTGCGGTTCAACTTCCTCAAGCGACTGGTCAGTTCCGCCCCGCAGGAGGACCTCGCGGCCATCGCGCGGAAGATCGCCCCGCTGGGCTGGCACGTCGTCATCTACTTCGAAGGCGCGGACCTGGAAGGTCTCGAAGGCTTCTTCGCCTCCCTCCCCACCTCGCTCGTGGTGGACCACATGGGACGACCTGACGTGACCAAGCCCGTCGACGGCCCCGAATTCAGCAGGTTCCTGCGCTTCGTCGACCGCAACGATGTCTGGGTCAAGGTCAGCTGCCCGGAACGGCTCAGCGTCAGCGGGCCGGGGGCCCTGAACGGTGAGCAGCACGCCTACACGGATGCCGTGCCGTTCGGCCGGAGGGTCATCGAAGAGTTCCCTGACCGCGTCCTGTGGGGCACCGACTGGCCCCATCCCAACCTCGCCGGGCACATGCCCGAAGACGGCCTGCTGGTCGACTACATTCCGCAGGTGGCGGTCACCCCTGAACAGCAGCACAAGCTCCTGGTGGCCAATCCGATGCGGCTCTACTGGCCGGGCGACGAGGCCTAGGCACCCTACCTCTCACCGTTCCCAGAGGATTCCAATGATGCACTCCAATGCGGCGAACCGGCTCGACCGGCTGCCCATCTCCCGGCTGCGCAAAATCACGTTGGTCGCCGTCTCCTTCGCCTACTTCTTCGAGTTCGCGGACATCAACAGCTTCGCCACCACTGTCCCCAAGCTCGTGAGCCTGTGGGGCGTCACGATCAACCAGATCGCCTACGTCACCTCCCTCTCGTTCATCGGCATGTTTCTCGGCTCGCTGGTCGCCAGTTGGCTTGCCGACCGGTGGGGACGCAGCAACCGACCTGCGACTGCTGGACATCATCCTCTGGACCTCCCAGGACGATCGCATGCCCCGTCCGGGAAGCCCCGAAAACTTCTGGCTGACCCGCCCGCCGCGAGACTACGAACCCCCACGGCTGGACCCGGTCATCCTCTGAAGCAAGCCGCCAGCCACATCGCTGCCATCAAGGTTGGGGTCCGGGAGGCTCGAAGCTCCTTAACGGCGTTTGGCCATGACCCGTAGGGAGGTGCTTCCAGCGCGAAGCGCGCCGGGAGACCTTGGGGAGCGGCCCTAGGCTGATGGCATGGAAGATCGGCAGAGGTGGCAGGTACGGTGGTGGATTCGTATCGCTGGCATGGCGGCCATCCTGATTTCCCTGTCCCAGCAGTTCTCCACCATGTACTTCGTAGGGCGCGGCGAGATGCCTGCCTCGGAGGTCCCGCTGGGATGGGCCTTCATCGGGTCACTGACCGTGCTGGTCATCCTGCTGACCTTTCGGCCATACATTGAACTCAGGCCGGACGGACGCCTGATCCTTCAAGGACGGTTCCCGCCGCACCAGCATCGTGTGCCAGGACACGTGGTCATGGCGCGAGCCGCGTTGGTTTGACGTGGCCGAAGCGGTCACGGGCCGCCGACCCATCCGCGACGTCCCGGTCGGTGAGGACACGGACTCATAGGGGCAGGCCGCGACGGCCCGGGGAGCGGCCTGCCCGGACCGGGCCTGACGAGTCCCTGGTTTGCCCGCGGCGCAGGTGGTTCCGGGCGTGGACCTTAGCGGCGGGTGGTCAGTCCCGCGGACTTGGATCGGTTGCAGGGCCCGCACAGGATCTGAAGGTTCTCGGCGTTGCTGCTGCCGCCCATGGCCAGGGGAATGATGTGGTCGAACTGCAGCTCGGTGGTCGAGCCGCAGCTGCGGCACCGGGCTTCGTCGCGGGCCCAGATGTACTGCTTCAGGTCATCGGGGATGGCCCTGCGCACGGGAGAGTTTCGTGGCGCCGACCCCATGGCGACCGTTGCTTGGGCGCGGTCGATTCGTTGCCTGTTGCGCTGTTCCCTAGTCACGATCAGGGCGTGGACCTCATCGGCCCTCAGTCCCTCATTCTCCCAATAGAACTTGTCCCGAAACCGCCAATATCGTCGGCCATTGAGCCTCACTACGGCAGTGGGATACTGCCAGTAGCGTTCTTCGCGTTCAACGAATTCCTGCTTGGAGATCTTGCCAAGCACGTAGGATTGCCTGCCGATGTACAGCACAACAGGGCCCTTCCCGGTCCAAAAGCCGGGGCGGTGAGTAAGTGTGACATTTTCGGCCCTGCGCAGCATCCCCAAGTTCCCCATCTGATCCCGTCAAACGATCAACCGGATCCCCTCATCCATTCAAGAGTCTGGAAGAGTCTAATTCAGGGACTCTGCCCCGGTCCCTCAGGGGATGGGAGTGTCGAGAGCGTGCCGCGCGTGAAGATTCCGTCCGGAAAGGCGACCCCGACGGACCCGGGGTGGTTCGGGCGGGTGTCTGGCGGGTCCTTGGATAGGGTTTGGGGGTGACACCGTCCCAGATTGCCCCGTTGCCCGATGACTACGCCCAGCTGCTGGAGGCCCTGAAGGACCGGGTGCGTCAGGCGCAGGCCGCCGCGAGGCGCACGGTCAATACGGAGTTGATCGGGTTGTACTGGTCCATCGGGCGGGACATCCTTACCCGGCAGGAGGCCCAGGGGTGGGGTGCGGGCGTGGTGCGCCGGCTGGCCGAGGACCTGCGGGCCGAGTTCCCCGGCATGAAGGGCTTTTCCCTGCGGAACCTACAGTACATGCGGACCATGGCCGAGGCGTGGGGGAGCGGGGCAAATGTGCCACAGGCTGTGGCGCAATTGCCGTGGGGCCATATCCGCACCATCCTGGACAAGGCGGAGACCCCTGAACAGCGCCACTGGTACGCGGCGGCCGCGGCCGAGTATGGGTGGTCGCGCAACGTGTTGCTGAACATGATGATGAACCGGTCGATGGAACGGACCGGGACCGCGCCGTCGAACTTCACCCGCCAGCTCGCCCACCCGGATTCCGAGCTTGCCCAGCAGGCGGCGAAGGACCCCTACGTGTTCGAGTTCCTGGACCTGTCCGGCGAGGTCGCCGAACGCGACCTCGAACAGGCCCTCACCGACCGGATCGTCGAGACCCTTCAGGAACTCGGTCCCGGGTTCGCGTTCGTGGGCCGGCAGGTCCACTTCGAGGTCGGCGGGGACGACTTCTATGTCGATCTGCTCTTTTTCCACGTCGAGCAGCTGCGGTACGTGGTGATCGAGCTGAAGACCGGCAAGTTCAAGCCCGAGCACATCGGGCAGCTGCAGTTCTACGTTGCCCTGGTTGATGACCGGCTTCGCCGGGAAGCCCATGCCCCCACGGTGGGGATCCTGGTGTGCGGGAGCCGGAACGAGCACACGGTCCGTTATGCCCTGAACCAAGCCGATGCGCCCATGGCGGTGTCGACCTTCACCTACGCGACGCTGCCGGCCGCCGAGCGTGCCGCCCTGCCCAGCGAGGACGACCTCACCGCGGCCTTGGCCTGGACCCCGGACGCCGAAACCGCAGAGGAACCCTAATCAGTTCCCCGGCGGCAGCGTCACTCTTAGGTGAACCGGGACCGAGGGATCTGAACCCTCGGTCCCGGGTCGTGAAGTAAGTGCCGTTACCGGCGTTTCGTCGCCTGCCCCTAGGGCAAAGAATGACTTAATGGCCCCCGCAGGATTCGTGCCGGAATCTGCGGTGGCCGCTTTGCCTCCGGTCGCGTCGTGCGCCGCGAAACCCCTGTGGCATCAGCTGGCCGTGCCGGCCGCAGCCGGCACCGGGTCGCTCCAGGGGAGATGGAGGCCGGAGCGGTGATCCTGTCCTGTTCAGGGCCGTGCGGCGTCGAAGAACACGTGTTCCGGTCCCGGGTCCGGGCCGAGCTGGGCACGGATAAAGGCACGGTCGTCCTCCGAGAGTGTCGTTTGTCCGTGCTCGTCGGAGTCGGCGCCTCCGTTGGTTTCCGTGTTGATCGTTGCCACCAGTGTGCGTGGCAGGAGCACACACCCGGGATTGTCGGTGAACCATTGCCGTGTGGCGGGACTGAGTCTGAACCAGTTGTCCCTGACGTTCATCTCCATCGATGTTGCCTTCCGTTGTAGGCCACGGCGGAAACGCCCGTTTCCTGATGGTGGGTCGCGCCAACCGTATGCCCCGGGACAGGGGAATGACAGGTCCCGAGCGGACGCCGCGCTCACCGAGCCTGCCTTCCGCGTTTTCGATATCGTCGGCTTGCGGCCCTGGGCCGCTATCCGGGCACCACTTCAGCCGCAGCTCGAGGGCTTCGATAAGCGGAGCAATCGGAGAGCGTTGTCCGATCTCGTGTGCCTGTACGCGGTTGGTTGGGTTCTGCTGACGTATGCGCCGTTATCGGCTTTGGTTCGTCGGCCCGCAAGTACAACAACGGCTGGGCAAGGGAGCCCG
>NZ_BAABEO010000006.1:0-2409 GCF_039540195.1 Arthrobacter ginkgonis
CCGCCGGACAACCATTCACGCCAGGCCCCCGACCACACGGTCGGGGGCCTGACGCCTTTAACACCACACCACCCATCAGGCGGCCCGGCCGGCCGCCCGAACGGACACGGGGTTGTCCACAGCCAACTGTGGATAGGGAGCCTGGCGGCAGGCTGCCCGGCCGCTACCCCCAGCCGCGACTTCCGTTGGCGCTCCCACCGTTACTGCCCGGGCGTTGTCCGCCTGTCGCGGAAATCCACGGCTTTCCGGCGTGCCGTCAGGCACAGGCAGTACAGTGAGGCTTTCAGACCGTAATTCCCGCCACACGGGTGCGTTCAGTGCCGTGGGCCGATACCTCAGGGGAGTCATGACTGCAGAACCCACTTCCATCCCCGCCGCCGCGGCGCAGGCCGGTTCCTCCACCGCGGGCCACCGGGACCATGCCGTCCGCCCGCAGGACGACCTCTTCCGCCACGCCAACGGCGGATGGCTCGCTTCCGCCGAGATCCCCGGCGACCAGGGCAGCTACGGCTCCTTTATGCAGCTGCGCGACGAATCCGAGGCGGCGGTTCGCGCCATCATCGAGGAGGCGCCGGAGCAGCCCCTCGGCCCGGACGGTACTCCCGATCCCCGCCGCGCGCGCATCGGCGCGCTTTATGCCAGCTTCATGGACGAGGCGTCGATCGAGGCCAACGGCATGGACCCCATCCGCGAAGACCTCGCGGCCATCTACGCCACCGAAAGCATCGGGGACCTCGTGGCCCTGACGGGCCGCCTCCAGCGCCAGGGCGTTTCCGGCTTCTACGGGGTTGGTGCCAGCAGCGACGCCGGCCAGCCGGACCGCAACCTCCTCACCTTCCTGCAGTCCGGGCTGGGCCTGCCCGATGAGTCGTACTACCGCGAGGAAAAGTTCGCCGAGCTCTACGACGAATACCGGGTCCACTTGGGCCGCCTGCTGACCCTGGCCGAGGTGCCGGACGCGGAGAAGGCCGCCGCCGCCGTCGTCGACCTGGAAACCGCGCTGGCGGCGCACCATTGGGACCGCGTCAAGACCCGGGACGCCCAGGCGCGCTACAACCTGCTCACCGGGGAGCAGCTCCGTGCACTGAACCCCTCCATCCAGGCGTGGCTGGACGGGTCCGGCATCGAGGCCAAGTACTACGCCGAGGTCGACGTCTGGCAGCCCTCCTACCTGGAAGGCCTCGAAAAGGTCCTTGCGGAGCAGCCGCTCGAGGCCTGGCGGCACTGGCTCGCGGTCCAACTGGTCCGCAGCTACGCCCCGTACCTTTCGGACGCGTTCGTGCGGGAGAACTTCTCCTTCTACTCCGCCAAGCTCGCGGGCACCACCGAACTGAAGGAGCGCTGGAAGCGCGGCGTCGCGTTCGTGGAGGGCGCGGTCGGCGAGGACATCGGCCAGCTCTACGTCGAGCGCCACTTCCCGCACCGCGACAAGGAGATCATGGAGGGCCTGGTGGGGAACCTCACCGAGGCGTACCGCCAGTCCATCTCCGCGCTGCCCTGGATGGGCCGCGAGACCATCGACCGCGCCCTGGAGAAGCTCTCCCAGTTCCGCACCAAGATCGGCTACCCGGTCAAGTGGATCGACTACACCCCGGTCGAGGCGGACCCGGCGGACCTGATCGCCAACGCCGCCAGCGCGCAGGCCTTCGCGTTCGCCCGGGAGCTGCAGAAGATCGACGACGGCGTGGACCGCGACCTCTGGTTCATGTACCCGCAGACCGTCAACGCCTACTACCACCCGCTGCTGAACGAGATCGCGTTCCCGGCCGCCATCCTGCGCCCGCCGTTCTTCGATCCGGAGCGCGACGCAGCCTCCAACTACGGTGCCATCGGCGCGGTGATCGGCCATGAGATCGGCCACGGCTTCGACGACCAGGGATCCCAGTTCGACGGCACCGGCGAGCTGAAGAACTGGTGGACGGACGAGGACCGCGCCCGGTTCGAGGAGCTCACCGGCCGCCTCGTGGCCCAGTACGACGTCCTGGAGCCGGAGGAGACCCCGGGCCATACCGTCAACGGCAAGCTCACCCTCGGCGAGAACATCGGTGACCTCGGCGGCCTCGGCATCGCCTACAAGGCCTACCGCCTGGACCTGGCCGAGCGCGGGCTGGAGGAGGACGAGGAGGCCGACGGGCTCACCGGCGACCAGCGCTTCTTCCACGCCTGGGCCGAATGCTGGCGCAACGTCTCCCGTCCGGAGACCATGATCACGCGCCTGGCCACCGACCCGCACTCCCCGGCCGAGTTCCGCTGCAACCAGGTGGCGAAGAACCTGGACGCCTTCCATGCCGCCTACGGCACCAAGGAAGGGGACGGCATGTGGCTGGCCCCGGAGGAGCGCGTCGCCATCTGGTAGCGGACGGCCGGACACCGGCAGTACGACGGCGGCGGGCGCCTTCCGCGCGGAAG
>NZ_BAABEO010000006.1:2420-229157 GCF_039540195.1 Arthrobacter ginkgonis
CCCCCCGTCGTGCCCGCCACCCCCAGCGTCCGCCCTGCCCAATACCACGTAGAATTGGTTACCGTGACTGCCGAAAACACCGCCGCCCCCGCCGCCGCCAAGCACCCCGAGACCAGCGACCAGCGCCAGGTGCGCCTGGACAAGCGCGCTGAACTGATCGCTGCCGGCCGCGACCCGTACCCGGTCGGCGTTCCGCGCACCCATTCCCTCGGCGAGGTCCGCGAGCAGTGGGCCCACCTCGAGGCGGGTCAGGAGACCACGGACACCGTCGGCGTCGTCGGCCGCGTCGTGTTCCTGCGCAACACCGGCAAGCTCTGCTTCGCCACCCTCCAGGAGGGCGGCCCGGAAGGCCACGGCATCCGTCTGCAGGCCATGGTCTCCCTGGCCAACGTCGGCGAGGAGGCCCTCGCCGAGTGGAAGCGCCTGGTGGACCTCGGCGACCACATCTTCATCCAGGGTCAGGTCATCTCCTCCCGCCGTGGCGAGCTGTCCATCATGGCCCAGGAGTGGCAGATGGCCTCCAAGGCCCTGCGCCCGCTCCCGGTGCTGCACGCGGAACTGAACGAGGAAACCCGCGTCCGCCAGCGCTACGCGGACCTGATCGTGCGCGACGAGGCCCGCGAGATGGTCTACAAGCGTGCCGCCATCACCCGTGCCATCCGCGACACCCTGCATGCGCGCGACTACGTGGAGGTGGAGACCCCGATGCTCCAGCTCATCCACGGCGGCGCCTCGGCCCGGCCGTTCCACACCCACCTGAACGCGTTCGACCAGCCGATGACCCTGCGCATCGCCACCGAGCTGTTCCTCAAGCGCGCCGTGGTGGGAGGCATCGACCGCATCTTCGAGATCGGGCGCATCTTCCGCAACGAGGGCGTGGACTCCACGCACTCCCCGGAGTTCACCACGCTGGAAAGCTACGAGGCCTACGCAGACCAGTTCGTGATGGCCGACCGCATCAAGGAGATCATCCTCGCCGCCGCGGACGCCGCCGGCGTCGGCCGCGTGCTGGAAACCTCCAAGGGCACCATCAACCTCGACGGCGAATGGCGCTGGCTGGGCCTGTACCCGGGCCTGTCCGAAGCCGTCGGCCAGGAAATCACCCCGCAAACCCCGGCCGAAACCCTGCTGGCGGTCGCCGCGAAGCACGAGGTGAAGGTCGACCCCGCCTGGGACGCCGAGAAGCTGGCCATCGAGCTGTTCGGCGAGATCGTCGAGCCGACCCTGATGGACCCGACCTTCGTCTACGACTACCCGCCGTCGGCGCAGCCGCTGGCCCGCCACCACCGCAGCGAGCCGGGCGTCATCGAGGCCTGGGACCTGATCATCGGCGGCATGGAGCGCGGCACCGCGTTCTCCGAGCTGATCGACCCGGTCGTCCAGCGCGAGCGCCTCACCCAGCAGTCCCTGCTGGCGGCCAAGGGCGATCCGGAGGCGATGCAGCTGGACGAGGACTTCCTGCGCGCGCTCGAGTACGGCGCCCCGCCGATGGGCGGCATTGGCCTCGGCGTCGACCGCCTGGTCATGCTCTTCACCGACGTGGGCATTCGCGAGACCATCCTCTTCCCGCTGCTCAAGCCGGAAGCGTAGGCCCGCCATGGAGTACGTGGAGGTCCTGGCCCCGACGATCGTGGTTGCCCTGCTGTTTTGGGTGGTCATCCGGGCCGTCATGAATGCCGACCGCTCCGAACGCCGTGCGGAGGCCGAGGCGGAGGCGCGCCGTGCCGAGGCCGCGCAGGAAACGGAAAAGAACGACGACGGAAATTGATTTCCTGAAGCGGACAAAGATTGGTTGGGACTATCCGGATGTGATTAGACTGGCGTGCCGCACCGTCGGAAACGATAGCCGCGGCAGCCTGTCCCCCAACCAAGGAGCTCCGCGTGGCACGGAAAGTCGAAATCACGTTGATTGATGACCTCGACGGAAGCCCGGCCGAGGAGACCGTCCAGTTTGGGCTCGACGGAAACCACTACGAGATCGACCTCGGAATCGTCAACGCCTCCCGGCTGCGCGAGCTCCTGGCGCCCTACATCGAGGCCTCCCGCCGCTCCAACGCCTACTCCGCCGCCGAGGCCCCGGCCATCCGCGCCTGGGCCACCGAGCACGGGTTCCAGGTCAGCGAACGCGGCCGCCTGCACTCGGACGTCATCGAGGCCTACCGGGCCGCCCACCCCTAGCCCGGGGCGGGCCCGCAGGTCCCTCCGGCGGCCGGCCGGGCACACCCGATTTCGCGCCTCGTTTTCCCTACGGCGAACAAGCCCCACAGGGGCGCAATTCGTGCGTAGCATCGGAGGTACGCGTTAGCTAGGAGTGTGCCGCATGTTTGAGAGATTCACCGACCGTGCCCGTCGCGTTGTCGTGCTCGCCCAAGAAGAGGCGCGCATGCTCAACCACAACTACATCGGCACCGAGCACATCCTGCTCGGCCTCATCCACGAGGGTGAGGGGGTAGCCGCCAAGGCCCTGGAGTCCCTGAACATCTCGCTCGGCGCCGTGCGCGAGCAGGTGCAGGAGATCATCGGGCAGGGCCAGCAGGCCCCTTCCGGCCACATCCCGTTCACCCCGCGCGCGAAGAAGGTCCTTGAGCTTTCGCTGCGCGAGGCGCTGCAGCTGGGCCACAACTACATCGGCACCGAGCACATCCTGCTTGGCCTGATCCGCGAGGGCGAGGGCGTCGCCGCGCAGGTGCTCGTCAAGCTCGGCGCCGACCTGAACCGCGTCCGCCAGCAGGTCATCCAGCTGCTCTCCGGCTACCAGGGCGGCAAGGAAACCCCCGGTTCGGGCACCGGCCAGAGCCAGCAGGAGGGCGCGCCGGCAGGTTCGGTCGTGCTGGACCAGTTCGGCCGCAACCTCACCCAGGCCGCACGCGAAGGCAAGCTCGACCCGGTGATCGGCCGCGAGTTCGAGATGGAACGCGTGATGCAGGTCCTCTCCCGCCGCACCAAGAACAACCCGGTCCTGATCGGTGAGCCCGGCGTGGGCAAGACCGCCGTCGTCGAGGGCCTGGCCCAGGCGATCGTGCGCGGCGACGTGCCGGAGACCCTCAAGGACAAGCAGCTCTACACGCTGGACCTCGGCTCCCTGGTGGCCGGTTCCCGCTACCGCGGCGACTTCGAGGAACGCCTGAAGAAGGTCCTCAAGGAGATCCGCACCCGCGGCGACATCATCCTGTTCATCGACGAGATCCACACGCTGGTCGGTGCCGGCGCGGCGGAGGGCGCGATCGACGCGGCCTCCATCCTCAAGCCGATGCTGGCCCGCGGCGAGCTCCAGACCATCGGTGCCACCACCCTGGATGAGTACCGCAAGCACATCGAGAAGGATGCCGCACTGGAGCGCCGCTTCCAGCCGATCCAGGTCAAGGAACCCTCCGTGGAACACACCACGGAGATCCTGCGCGGCCTGCGCGACCGCTACGAGGCCCACCACCGCGTCTCCATCACGGACGGCGCGCTGGCCGCGGCCGCGCAGCTGGCGCACCGCTACGTCTCTGACCGCTTCCTCCCGGACAAGGCGATCGACCTGATCGACGAGGCCGGAGCCCGCCTGCGCATCCGCCGCATGACGGCTCCGCCGGCGCTGAAGAAGATGGACGAGGACATCGCCTCCGTCCGTCGCGAGAAGGAAGCCGCGATCGACGCCCAGGACTTCGAGGGCGCCGCCGCGCTGCGCGACAAGGAGCAGAAGCTCCAGGAGGCGCGCGCGGACAAGGAGAGGGCCTGGAAGAACGGCGACCTGGACGAGATCGCCGAGGTCAACGAGGAGCTCATCGCCGAGGTGCTGGCGAACTCCACCGGCATCCCGGTCATCAAGCTCACGGAGGAGGAATCCTCCCGCCTGCTGCACATGGAGGACGAGCTCCACAAGCGCGTCATCGGCCAGGACCAGGCGATCAAGGCCATCTCCATGGCCATCCGCCGCACCCGTGCGGGCCTGAAGGATCCGAACCGCCCCGGCGGCTCGTTCATCTTCGCCGGCCCCACCGGCGTCGGCAAGACCGAGCTGGCCAAGGCGCTCGCGGAGTTCCTCTTCGGCGAAGAGGACGCCCTGATCACCCTGGACATGTCCGAGTACTCGGAGAAGCACACGGTCTCCCGCCTCTTCGGTGCCCCCCCGGGGTACGTGGGCTACGAGGAGGGCGGCCAGCTCACCGAGAAGGTCCGCCGCCGCCCGTTCTCCGTGGTGCTGTTCGACGAGGTGGAGAAGGCGCACGCCGATCTCTTCAACTCGCTCCTGCAGATCCTTGAGGACGGCCGCCTGACCGACTCCCAGGGCCGCGTCGTGGACTTCAAGAACACCGTGATCATCATGACCACGAACCTCGGCACCCGGGACATCTCCAAGGGCGTTATGACCGGCTTCCAGTCGGCCACGGACACCAAGACCGGCTACGAGCGCATGCAGGCCAAGGTTCAGGAGGAGCTGCGCCAGCACTTCCGTCCCGAGTTCCTGAACCGCGTCGACGACGTGGTGGTGTTCCCGCAGCTGACCCAGGAGCAGATCGTCCAGATCGTCGACCTCTTCGTGAAGCGCCTGCAGAAGCGCCTCGACGACAAGGGCATGACGATCGAGCTCACCCCGGCGGCCAAGGTCCTGCTGGCCAGCAAGGGCTACGACCCGGCCATGGGCGCCCGCCCGCTGCGCCGCGTCATCCAGCGCGAGATCGAGGACCAGCTCTCCGAGAAGATCCTCTTCGGCCAGATCGTGACCGGCCAGCGGATCATGGTCGACGTCGAGGGCGAGGACGACGCCGCGAAGTTCACCTTCGTCGGCCACTCCGGCCCCGAGGCCATCACCGGGGAACCGGAACCGGCCGCCATCGAAGGCTAGCCATCGAAAGTTAGCCAGCGAAGGAAGGTCCGGGGGAAGCCACCCCGGATGCACCTGGCCCCACCGGAAAGGACCCCGGTTTCCGCACCCCTCACAGGAGGCGGAAACCGGGGTCCTTTCGCATGCGTCACTTCCCGCCCGGCCGGCGGGCGGGAAGTGAGGCGTGGGTGCCGCCCCGCCGCCGTGCGGCGCGGACCGCGCAGGTCCGGGATTCGCGCTGGGCATAGGATGGCCGCATGAGCTCCTTCTTCCTGCGCCGCGCCCGCACCGCGGACGTCGACAGCATCCGCGCCCTCGTCAAGCCGCTGGCGGACCGGCGCGTGCTGCTGGAAAAGGAGGCGGTGGCCTACTACGAAAGCCTGCAGGAGTTCCGGATTGCCGAGGACGACGCCGGAGCGATCATCGGCTGCGGCGCCCTGCACGTGATGTGGGAGGACATTGCCGAGGTGCGCACGCTGGCCACCTCCGAGGACTGGCGCGGCCGGGGCGTGGGCCACGCCCTGCTGGATCAGCTGGTGGAGGATGCCCGCGAAATCGGCGTCGACCGGGTCTTCTGCCTCACCTTCGAGGTGCCGTTCTTCCAGCGCCACGGGTTCGAGGTCATGGCCGACCAGTCAGTGGTGGACCCGGAGGTCTACTCCCAACTGCTGCGCTCCACCGACGAGGGCGTCGCCGAGTTCCTGGACCTGGCCCGGGTCAAGCCCAACACCCTGGGCAACACCCGGATGATCCGCCGCCTCTAGGACGGAGGCAGCTGACAAGCGCGGGGCAGCCGGGTCCCTGCAAGAGAGCGGCCAGGGGTCCCCGCACGCTAGTGGGGGAGTGCCACGCCCTCCGGCCCCTCATGGGCCAGCCCGTCGGCGAGCAAGCCGTCGAGGCAGCGCAGCCGCTGCTCCGCTGCCGCCGAGAGCCCGGTGAGCCGCTTCCAGGCCGCCGCGAGGGCCGGGTCGGCCTGCTCGGTGGCGGAAACCTGGCCGGAAATCCCGAGCAGCTGTGCACGCGGGACCGGGCCGTCGGATTCGCGCAGCACGGCCATAAACGCACCGCGCACCTGACGGTCGGTGCCCGCCCACGGTTGCCCCTTGGGAACGTAGTGCGGCTCCGGCTGCCCGGCCTCGACCCAGGCGCACGCGTCGGCGACCGGGCACTGCTGGCAGCGGGGCGAGCGGGCCGTGCACACCAGCGCGCCCAGCTCCATGACCGCGGCGTTCCAGGCGTTGGCCAGCCGCCCGCCGTCGTGCCCCTGCGGAGGCATCAGCGCCTCCGCCAGGCGCGCCTCGGCCGCCGTGTAGGTCGGTTCCGGCAAAGCGCGGCCGGAGACCAGCCGGGCGTGCACGCGCCGGATGTTGGTGTCCACGACGGTCTCCGGGGACCCGAAGGCAAAGCAGGAGATCGCCGCGGCCGTGTAGGCGCCGACGCCGGGCAGCGCCAGCAGGTCGGCGTGCGCCGAGGGCACGCGGCCGCCGTGGTCCTCCACGATCCGCTGGGCGGCGCCGTGCAGGCGCAGCGCTCGGCGCGGGTAGCCCAACCGTCCCCACGCGCGCAGCGCCTCCCCGGCGGGCTCCGCGGCGAGGTCCGCCGGCTCCGGCCAGCGTTCCATCCATTCCTCCCACACGGGTAGCACGCGCACCACGGGCGTCTGCTGGAGCATGAACTCGCTGACCATCACGCCCCACGGGGTGCATTCGGGGCGGCGCCAGGGCAGGTCGCGCGCGTTCACGGCGAACCAGTCCGTGACGCGGCGGTGCAACCCCCCGAGGCCGGGCTCTCCCAAACCGGGCTCTCCCAGGCGGGGCTCTCCGAGGTCGGAATGGGACACGGGTGGGACTCCTAGCGGATGGCGGCGGCGCGGAACAGGCACCAATACTCTACCGCCCGGCGTGGGAACCGGCTTCCGGGCCCGCTGATCCCTAGCCTCTTAACATGGCACCAGAGCAGTCCCGCCCCGCCTCCTCCGGCGTGGCCCAGCCCGGCGCGGCCCAGCCCCGCCCCACGCGTCCCAGCCCCGCCGTGTACCGCCGGCGGCGCATAGTGGCCTTGGCGCTGCTGCTGGCTGTCCTTGCCCTGCTGGTGTGGGGCGGCGCGGCGATCATCGGCCTGTTCCGCGGGGAGCCCGCGGCCGCCGGGCAGGTTGCCCCGAGCGTCTCCGCCACCGCCTCGCAGCCGGCCCCCGCCGCCGCTGATCCCTCCGCGTCCTCCGTGGCCGCCGCGGCCGGGGAAGCCACGGACGACGAATCCGCGGAGGGCGAGGCCACCACGGCATCCTCTGACGGGACTGCCGCCTGCACGGAGGCGGACATTGCCGTGGCCGCGTCCACCAGCAGGAAGTCGTACGCGTCCTCCCAGACGCCGGTGCTGGTTATGACCATCACCAACGTCGGGTCCTCCGCCTGCCGGCTCAACGTGGGCACCAGCCAGCAGGACTTCAGCGTTTCCAGCGGCTCGGACCGGATCTACTCCTCCTCGGACTGCCTGGCGGACCCGACGGACGTGGACATCACCATGAAGGCCGGAAGCTCGGAAACCGCCCGCTTCACCTGGGAGCGCAGGCGCAGCGCCCCGGGATGCAAGCCCGTCTCCGCCAAGCCCCGCCCCGGAACCTACGTGGTGACCGTGAAGCTGGGCGAGACCACCAGCGGCAAGGTGCCGTTCGTCCTCAAGTGAGGCCGGCACCCGGAACCGGGCGTCCCGCTCCCGCGGGCCGCCACATGAAGCGATCGGGCCACATGAACCGATCGGGCTACATGAACCGGTCGAGCAGGCTGGACTCGGCGATCCGGGACAGGCCCTCGCGCACCGTGCGGGCGCGCTGCTCCCCGATGCCGTCCACGGCCATCAGGTCCTCGATGTTTGCCGCCATCAGGCGCTGCAGCCCGCCGAAGGTCGCCACCAGGCGGTCGGCGACGGCGCGCGGCACGGACTTGATCCCGGCCAGCAGCCGGTAGCCCTGCGGGTGCACCACGGTCTCCAGGGAGTTCGTGTCCGGGGCGTACCCCAGGAGAGAGGCGATCCGGGACAGGTCGATCATGTCCGTGGAGGAAAGCTCGTGCAGCTGCGCCAGGGCCACCTCGATGTCCAGCGGCTCGGTGCCCAGTTCCGAGTAGTCCTTGAGCAGCATGTCGCTGCCCGGACCCAGCCCGGTGCTCAGCTCCTCCAGCTGCAGCGCCAGCAGGCGCCCGTCGACGCCGAGTTCCAGCACGTACTGGGCGATCTCCTCGGAGATCCGGCGGACCATCTCCTGGCGCTGCAGCACCAGGGCGACGTCGCGCACCGTCACCATTGCCTCGATCTCCAGCGCGGACAGCGTGCTGGTGACCTGGTCCAGGCGGGCGCGGTAGCGCTCAAGGGTCTGCAGCGCCTGGTTCGCGCGGGCCAGCACGGGCTCGGAGCCTTCCAGGACGTGCCGCAGGCCCTGCACGTAGATGGCGATGATCTGCATGGACTGGGACACGGAGATCACCGGGAAGCCGGTCTGGATGGCCACGCGCTCGGCCGTGCGATGGCGGGTGCCCGTCTCCTCGGTGGGGATGGTGTGGTCCGGGACCAGCTGCACGCCCGCCTTGAGGATGTTGGAGGCGTCCCGGTCGCACACGATCGCGCCGTCCATCTTGGCCAGTTCCCGCAGCCGCTGGGGCGAGAACGCGATGTTGATGTCGAAGCCGCCGGAGCAGATGTTCTCCACCGTGCGGTCCTGGCCGAGCACGATCAGGGCACCGGTGCGCCCACGCAGGATGCGCTCCAGGCCGTCACGCAGGTGCGTTCCGGGGGCGACGCGCGCCAGCGTGGTCCGCAGCGCTTCTTCGGGGCTCTTGGCCATGACCGTTCCTTCCGGGCCGGCCGGAACACAGAAATGGCGCGACCTTGCGCCTATTCTACGGGTGGCTAGCGGTTTCGCTGGTTGAATGCGACCTCCATCGCCTCGTGAAGCGTGCTGACCTGCCACACCCGGAAACCCTCCGGCACGTTGCCCGGTCCGTTGGGGGATGCCGGGACCACCGCGTACTTGAACCCCAGTCGCTCGGCCTCGGTGATGCGCCGTCCGATCTCCGGCACCGGGCGCACCTCCCCGGCCAGGCCCACCTCCCCGAACGCGATGAAGTTCGGCGGCAGCGGGCGGTCCAGCCGGGAACCCGCAATGGCCAGAGCGGTGGCCAGGTCCGTCGCCGGCTCGCTCAGCCGCACCCCGCCCACCGTTGCCACGTAGGAGTCCAGCGAGGACAGGTCCAGGTTGGCCCGGCTCTGCAGCACCGCCAGGATCATCGCCGTCCGGGACGAATCCAGCCCGCTGGTCGCCCGGCGCGGCTGCGCGTTGGTGGTCTTGGCCAGCAGCGACTGCACCTCCGCCACCAGGGGCCGCCGGCCCTCCAGCGTCACGGTGATGCACGTGCCGGAGACCGGCTCCTTGGTGCGGGTCACGAACAGGCCGCTGGGATCGGCCAAGCCCTCGATGCCGGATTCGGTCAGGTCGAAGCAGCCGACCTCGTCGGTGGGGCCGTACCGGTTCTTCACCGCGCGCAGCAGGCGCAGCCGGGAGTGGCGCTCGCCGTCGAACTGGCACACGACGTCCACCAGGTGCTCCAGCAGGCGAGGGCCGGCGATGGAGCCCTCCTTGGTCACGTGGCCCACCAGCAGGGTGGCCATGTTCCGCTTCTTGGCGGCGTTGATCAGCGACGCGGCGACCTCGCGGACCTGGGTGACCCCTCCGGCGGTGCCCTCCACCTCGCCGGAGGCCAGGGTCTGCACCGAGTCGACGATCAGCAGCGCCGGATCCAGCTTCTCGATCTGCCCCAGGGCGATGCCCAAGTCCGTTTCCGCCGTGAGGAACAAGGTGTCAGCGATCGCATGGATCCGCTCGGCGCGCATCTTCACCTGGGCCGCGGACTCCTCGCCGGTCACGTACAGCACCTTTGCGCCCCCGCGGGCCGTTCGGGCCGCGACATCCAGCAGCAGGGTCGACTTGCCCACGCCGGGCTCGCCGGCCAGCAGGATCACGGCGCCGGGCACCAGGCCGCCGCCAAGCACGCGGTCCAGTTCGCCGACCCCGGTGGGCCGGTAGGAGGCGGCGGAGGCGTCGATCTGCGCGATCGGGCGGGCCGGCTCGGCGACGGTGGCCGCGGCGGTGGTCCGCGCGGCGACGTGCCCGGTTTCCTCGACGGTTCCCCAGGCCTGGCATTCGCCGCAGCGTCCCACCCATTTCACGGTGGTCCAGCCGCATTCGGCGCAGCGGTAACTCGGAGCCGATTTCGGGCGGGCGGAGGTCTTGGTGGCCATGGGGTCGATGCTATCCCGCGCCCCTGACAGTCTGCCCGGGAAGGTCCGGGGCCGCTTCGGGCGGCCGTGCCCAGAGGCTGGGGCTCAGATGCGCGGCAGGTACCGGACGGCGTCCTCGTGGCTGGTCCCGGCGGCCTCCTGCAGGTCAACCAGCATGGGGCGCAGCAGCAGCACCAGCGCCTCGCCCTCCAGCCCGGAGACCCCGAACGCGCCCGGTGCCAGCCGGGAGGCGGAGGCGGCCAGCTCGTTGCGCGCCGCGTGCTCGGCCCGGTCCCGGGCGGACTGGTGCGCCTCGGACACCGAATGCTCCAGCAGGTCCACCGCGTCCGCCAGCTCCTCGAGGAACGCGGCCAGGTCCTCCGCGGCCTCCGGACCCGGGGTGCCGTGCATCAGCGCGTTGGCCATCCGGCGGGTGAACACGCGCGCGTTGCGCACCGCCAGGTCCGTCCCGTCCGCCACCCGGCGCAGCCGCTCCAGTTCGCCGCGGTAGCGGCGGAAGGCGGGGGAGATCATCGCGGTCTCCTGCGCCGACTTCAGCGCCGCCGGCAGCGCGTTCATCAGCTCCTGTGTGGTCCTCGCCCGTACCAGGGCGTGCCAGGCCGCCGTCGCATCCGCGGAGAGCAGCGCCGCCGCGCATTCGCGCAGCACCCCCGACAGCTCGCCCAGCAGCCCGCGCAGTTCCTTCACGGGTTCGCTGCGCGGGTGGCGCGGGATCAGGATCGCGATCGCGATCGCGAACAGCCCGCCGACGATCGCGTCCAGGCTGCGGGCGAACGGCCCCGCGGCCGGGACCGGCAGCAGCACCACCAGCAGGGACTGCAGTCCCAGCTGCGTGCTGAAGATCGTGCCGCTGTCCAGGAACCGCGCCAGCGCCAGGGACAGGGCGACGACGACGGCGGCCTGCCAGATTCCGGTGCCCAGCAGGCTCAGCAGCAGATCGCCCACCGCGATGCCCAGCGTGCAGCCGAGGGCCACCTCCAGGGTGCGCCGCAGCGTGGTGTCCCGGCCGAAGCCGGAGGCGATCATCGCCGACGTCGCCGCGAAGATCGGCTCCTCATGGCCAAGGACCTGCTCGGCGAACCAGTAGGCGGCCACCGCGCAGACGGTGATCTGCACGATCTTCAGCAGCGAGGAACGCACGCGCAAGATGCCCACCCGCGTCCTCCGGCGAATGAACCCCGCGGCTCGGCGGAAGGCGGAGTGGGATGGCATTGGTCCAGTCTTTCACGGACGCCCGGTGATCCGCGTCTCATCCCCTAGCCCCGCGGTCCGGAGGATGCAAGGGGCGCCTGGGGTTGTCAACCAAAAATGCGGCCTCCGTTCACCCTCCGTTCACCTTCGCCGGAACGTTCCTTTACCTGCCGTCCCTAACCTCAACTGAGGAGCGGGCAGACGCATGGCGCCTCCCGCACCCGGTCACCCACTGCACCGCTCCCCACTCTCTGACGGGGACCAGATCCCCAACTCCCGAAAAGAGGAACAACACGTGAAGGCTCTTCGCATCGGCCAGACCGCCGCCGTCCTGTCGGTCGCCGCCCTGGCGCTCACCGCCTGCGGTTCCAACAGCACCGCCGGCACCACCTCTTCCGCGGCCGGCGGCACCTCCGAGGCTGCCGTCTCCGGCACGCTGACCGGCACCGGCGCCTCCTCCGTCGGCGCGGCCATGGTTGCCTGGGCCGAGGAATTCGCCGCCGCCAACTCCGGCGCGCAGGTCAACTACACCGAAGAGGGCTCCGGCGCGGGCCGCACCGGCCTGATCGACGGCAAGGTCAACTTCGCGGCCTCCGACGCCTACCTGACGGACGAGGAACTGGAGGCCTCCAAGGCCACCTGCGGCCCGGACGGCGCCTTCGACGTGCCGATCTACGTCTCCCCGATCGCGGTCGCCTTCAACCTCGAAGGCGTCGAGTCCCTGAACCTGGACGCCGACACCATCGCCTCCATCTTCTCCGGCAAGATCACCGCCTGGAACGACGAGGCCATCGCCGCCCTCAACCCGGGCGTCACCCTGCCGGACACGAAGATCACCGTGGTGCACCGCAACGACAAGTCCGGCACCACCGAGAACTTCACCGACTACCTCTCCCAGGCCGCTCCGAAGGTCTGGACCGAGGAGAAGTCCGGCGACTGGCCCACCGCCTTCGCCGCCGAGTCCGCCAAGGGCACCTCCGGCGTCGTCGAGACCGTCGCCAAGACCGCCGGTGCCATCACCTACGCCGACGCCTCCCGCACCACCGGCCTGGGCATCGCCTCCGTGAAGGTCGGCGAGGAATTCTCCGCCCCGACCGCCGAGGGCGCGGCCAAGGCCGCCGACACCGCCCACGCCGTCGAGGGCCGCGCCGACCACGACATCGCGTTCGACCTGGACCGCACCTCCACGGAGGCCGGCGTCTACCCGGTCTCGCTGGTGACCTTCGGCCTGTTCTGCTCCTCCTACGCCGACCAGGAGACCGCGGACCTCGTCAAGGCCTTCGGCACCTACATCACCTCCGCCGCGGGCCAGGAAGTCGCCGCCGCCGACGCCGGATCCTCCCCGCTGAGCGCCGAACTCACCGCCCAGGCCGCCGAGGCCATCGCGACGATCTCCGTCAAGTAGCACGCCCCGGAACGCTCCGTTCCGCCGCCCCGCGGCGGGACGGAGCCTCCTGGTGTGAAGCCCCCTCAAGCTTCAGTACCTAAGGAATCCCAGTGTCCTCCAACGCTCTGACTGAATCCGGCAGTGCCGGACGCACAGGCGACAAGATCTTTTCCACCGCCGCCATGGCCGCCGGATCCCTGATCCTGTTTGTCCTGTTCTGCGTCGCCGTCTTCCTGGTCAAGGAATCGATCCCCGCCTTGACCGCCGACCCCGCCGACCTGAAGGGCGGAGTCAGCTTCTTCACCCACATCGGCGCGCTGATCGTCGGCACGCTCATCGCGGCCGCGATCGCCCTGCTCCTCGCGACGCCCGTTGCCGTCGGCGTCGCGCTCTTCATCTCCCACTACGCCCCGCGCCGGCTCGCGCAGAGCCTGGGCTACGTCGTCGACCTGCTGGCCGCGATCCCCTCGGTGATCTACGGCGCCTGGGGCATCACCGTGCTGGCCCCGGCCCTGGTCCCGAGCTACGTGTGGCTGTCCGAGAACGCGGGCTGGATCCCAATCTTCGCCGGCCCGGCCTCCGCCACCGGCAAGACCATGCTGACCGCCGGCATCGTGCTGGCCGTGATGATCATGCCGATCATCACCAGCCTGAGCCGCGAAATCTTCCTGCAGACACCCAAGCTGCACGAGGAGGCCGCGCTGGCCCTGGGTGCCACCCGCTGGGAAATGGTGCGCATGGCCGTGCTGCCCTTCGCCCGCCCCGGCATCGTCTCCGCCGTCATGCTGGGCCTGGGCCGCGCGCTGGGCGAAACCATGGCCATCGCCCTGGTCCTCTCCTCGGGCCCCATGATCGCCAGCCTCATCCAGTCCGGCAACCAGACCATCGCCGCGGAAATCGCGCTCGCGTTCCCCGAATCCTCGGGCCTGCAGACCAACGCGCTCTTCGCCGCCGGCCTGGTGCTGTTCGTCATCACGCTCGCGGTCAACATGGTCGCCCGCTGGATCGTGGCCCGCCACAAGGAATTCTCGGGAGCCAACTAATGACCGTCACAACTGAGGTCCGCAGCCGCCGGTCCGCACTCACCCGCAACAAGC
This sequence comes from Arthrobacter ginkgonis, assembly GCF_039540195.1. Taxonomy (NCBI): domain Bacteria; kingdom Bacillati; phylum Actinomycetota; class Actinomycetes; order Micrococcales; family Micrococcaceae; genus Arthrobacter; species Arthrobacter ginkgonis. The sequence continues at coordinate 16,198 of NZ_BAABEO010000006.1, forward strand.
TTCCGAACTGGGCCCCCTGGGCGGTGGCCGCCGGCGCGCTGGTCGTTTCCGCCGCCCTGCTGGCCCTGGCCGGCTTCAACGTCTGGGGATGGGCCGTGCTGGCCGCCATCCTGTTCGTGGCCGCCAACTGGGCGGTCTCCTTCGCCGTCGAAGGCGCGCGGAAGGCCGCCGACCGGTTCGCCACCAGCCTGATGTTCGGCGCGTTCATCGTCGCCCTGGTCCCGCTGGTCTCCGTGATCTGGACCGTGCTGGCCAACGGCATCGCAGGATTCTCGCTGGACTTCCTGACCAGCGACATGCAGGGCGTGCGCGGCCGCGTCGACAACGCCACCGCCGCCGGGGAAAGCCCGCTGATGGGCGGCATCGCCCACGCGCTGGTCGGCACCTTCCTGATCACCCTCTGGGCCTCGATCATCTCCATCCCGATCGGCCTGCTGACCGCCATCTACCTGGTGGAGTACGGCCAGGGCGGCCGCCTGTCCCGGGCCATCACGTTCTTCGTCGACGTCATGACGGGCATCCCCTCGATCGTGGCTGGCCTGTTCGCCGCCGGCCTGTTCGCCGTGATTGCCGGGCCCGGCTTCAAGGCCGGCATCGTCGGCGCCGTCGCGCTGTCCGTGCTGATGATCCCGGTGGTGGTGCGCTCCAGCGAGGAAATGCTCAAGATCGTCCCGAACGAACTGCGCGAAGCCGCGTACGCGCTGGGCGTGCGCAAGTGGCGGACCATCGTCAAGGTGGTCATCCCCACCGCGATCTCCGGCATCGCCTCCGGGGTCACCATCGCCATCGCCCGCGTCATCGGCGAAACCGCCCCGTTGATCGTCACCGCGGGCTTCGTGACCCGGATGAACGCCAACGTGTTCTCCGACTGGATGGCCTCGCTGCCGGCGTTCATCTACTACCAGATCCTGAATCCCACCTCGCCGACCAACCCGGAGCCCTCCACGCTGCGGGCCTGGGCCGCCGCGCTGGTGCTGATCGTCCTGGTCATGCTGCTCAACCTCGGCGCCCGCCTGATCGCCCGCGTCTTCGCCCCGAAAACCGGCCGCTAGCCCGGCCGCCCGGACGCCCACGGCGCCGGGCACCACAGAATTCACCTGAAAAGGAACACCATGTCCAAGCGCATCGACGTCACAGACCTCAACGTCTACTACGGCAATTTCCTGGCCGTGGAGGGCGTCAACATCAGCATCGAGCCCAAGTCCGTGACGGCCTTCATCGGCCCGTCCGGCTGCGGCAAGTCCACCTTCCTGCGCACGCTGAACCGCATGCACGAGGTCATCCCGGGCGCCCGCGTGGAGGGCAAGGTCATGCTCGACGGCGACAACCTCTACGGCAGCGGCGTCGACCCGGTGACCGTGCGCAGCCACATCGGCATGGTCTTCCAGCGCCCGAACCCGTTCCCGACCATGTCCATCCGCGACAACGTGCTGGCCGGGATCAAGCTCAACAACAAGCGCATCTCCAAGGCCGACGCCGACGACCTCGTGGAATCCTCGCTGCAGGGCGCCAACCTCTGGAACGAGGTCAAGGACCGCCTCGACAAGCCCGGCTCCGGTCTCTCCGGCGGCCAGCAGCAGCGCCTGTGCATCGCCCGCACGATCGCCGTCAAGCCCGAGGTGATCCTGATGGACGAGCCCTGCTCCGCGCTGGACCCGATCTCCACGCTGGCGATCGAGGACCTGATCAACGAGCTGAAGAACGACTACACGGTGGTCATCGTCACGCACAACATGCAGCAGGCCGCCCGCGTGTCCGACAAGACCGCATTCTTCAACATCGCCGGCACCGGCAAGCCGGGCAAGCTGATCGAGTACGAAGACACGGCGATCATCTTCAGCAACCCCTCCGTGAAGGCCACGGAGGACTACGTTTCCGGCCGCTTCGGATAGGCCGGGTTAGGTGTTCCCGCCACGGCGGGAACGGCCCTGGAGGGGGATCTTCAGGGGATCTTGAGGGGGATCGCGGCGGCGGTCGGCACCACGGTGCCGGCCGCCGCCGTCCCGTTTAAGGGCCTGCCCCGCAAGCGTGGGGCGGCCGGGTTCCCTTCGTGGCGACGGAGTCGACGCGAGAGGGCCTGCCCCGCAAGCGTGGGGCGGCCGGGTTCCCTTCGTGGCGACGGAGTCGACGCGAGAGGGCCTGCCCCGCGCGCTTACCCGCCCAGCAGAGGGGACAGCGCCAGGAACAGCATCCCGCCCAGCACCACGCACGTGACGGGCGCGGCGAACCAGTAGGAGAGCACGCGCAGCACGTTGCGCCACATCACGGATTCGAAGCGCTGGTTGGCCCCGGCCCCCACGATCGCACTGGTGACCGCCTGCGTGGTGGACAGCGGCAGGTGCATCACCATGGCGCCGAAGAACAGCATCGAGGCGGAGACGCTCTGCGCCGTGGCTCCGCGCAGCGCATCAATGGTCACCAGCCGGTAGGCGAGGGTGTGGGAGATCCGCCAGCCGCCGAAGAGCGCCCCCGCGGCCAGGAAGAAGCCGCCGGTCAGCTGCGCGGCCAGCGGATAGGTGCCCGGCTGCACGACGTTCCCGGCCACCAGCGCCAGGGTCAGCAGCGCCCCCGTGCGCTGGCCGTCCTGCAGTCCGTGGCCGAGCGAAACCGCGCACGCGCTGATGGACTGGGCGGCCCTGCCCCAGGTGTTGACGTCGTCGGAGCTGGAATGGCGGGCCAGCCACGTGGCCGGGGCCACCAGTGCGAAGGACAGCCCATAGGCGACCAGTGGGGTGAGCAGCAGGGGCGCCACCACCCCCAGCAGCAGCATGCGCAGCGCGTCGTGGACTCCGTCCCCGCCCAGCAGCGCCGAAGCGCCGCTGGCGCCGGCCAGCGCGGAGATCACCGCGTGCGTGGAGGAGACCGGGATGCCCCGCCACCAGCAGAACAGTCCCCATCCGCCGGCCGCGACCAGTCCGGCGAGCAGGATCGCCAGCCCCAGCGAGTGGGCGGGAACGTTGAGTTCGACGGCGGAAACCAGGTAGGCGCCGAACGCCTGGCTGAGCATGGTGCCGACGAACGCGAAGAACGCGGCGACGACGACGGCGATGGTCGGGGTGAGCGAACGGGTCCTGACGGCGGCGGCCACCGAGTTGGACACGTCGCGGAAGCCGTTCAGGAACGCATAGGCACACGTCGCGACGAGGACCAGGCCCAGCAGGAGTTGTTCCATCCGGGCGTGCTCAGGATTCCTTGACCAGGATCCGGCCCAAGTGGTCCGCGACCGCGCGCAGGGTGTGGACCGCGGCGAGCAGCTGGTCGGCCACGTAGCGGTGCTTGACGATCAGGGAGGCCTTCTGCAGGTCGGAGAGCTCGGCGACCCAGACGCGGTGGGTGCGGCTGGCCCGCTTGGACAGGCGCACCATTTCCAGCCAGGTGTCCTCGAGGTCGTCGAGGTTGTTCAGCTGGCCGATCGCGGCGGAGGCAAGTTCGGCCTGGCGCCCGATCATCTCCAGCTGTTCCGCAGCGCGCCGGGAAAGCCGGCCAGCTCCGGTGTGCACGAGCAGGTCGCCGGCCCCACTGAGCTGCTCCACGGCCTCGTGCAGCAACCGGGAGAAGGTGTAGAGGTCCTCGCGCGGGAGGGGGTTCACGTAGCTGGTGCGCAGATGGGTGAGCACGGCGTAGTGCCGGTCGGTGGCGCGGGCCTCGGTGGAGTTGAGGCCGGCGGCCAGCCCTTCCTGTTCGTTGTCGGCGGCCCCGAGCATCTGGGAGAGGATCTGCACGCCGTCCAGGACCTCGGAGGAGAGGTCGCGAAGCAGTTCCAGGCCGCGGTATTCCGCAGGGAACAGGCTGAATTTCACGTGGTTTACCGCCGCGGATTCAAAGGGGGAAACGGACGTGAACAAGTTTACGCATGCTATCCGCGGCCACAGACCACGGGCCACCTGCCGGGGGCCGGAAGCGATGAACGTCGCACGGGTGCGGGATCCGGGGGCGTCGGCGTCTTTGTTGAAGCCCTCTGCGCTGGGCCCAATTGCTCCGGCCCATCGTTCCGGCCCGTTTCGCCGGTCGGTGGCCTAGGTGTACTGATTGGGGCCGTTTCTCAAGCTTATGGTGCCGAACCGGGAGCGCCTCTCGGCGGCAGGCCGCTCGTAGCGGCTGAAAGATGGAGCCCGGGGCTGCCGCGATCCGGCACCGCCAATAGTTTTCTTCCCACCGGGCCTTTCTGTCAATACGCCCCCACCCGGTCGCGGCCATCCATGGTGCCGGAAAACCCGCAGTGACTACAATCGCCGTAGGCCCGCCGGCAATTTAAGCCGGCACCGCCCACACCGCTGCACATACCGGCAGATCGAGGGGGAGCCATGCCGAACGTTTCCCGCCCGGACAGTCCCGGCCCGGAGGTTTCCCGTCCGGACGAGGAAGACCTGCAGGCCGGCCGGCGCGTCCGCGCGCTGGTTCCACGCAGGAACCACGCGCGCTTCGAGCTGCCGGAGCGGGACCCCGTGGAGATCCTGGCCGGGCAGCACACCACCCGCGAGCCGGACCTGGTCCCGGTCCGGATCGGGCGCATGCTGCAATCGCCCTTCGCCTACTACCGGGGCGCCGCGGCCGTGATGGCACACGACCTGGCCCGCGACACCGCCACCGGCTACCGCGTGATCGCCTGCGGCGACGCGCACCTGGCGAACTTCGGGCTCTATGCCTCGCCGGAACGGCGGCTGGTCTTCGACCTGAACGACTTCGATGAGGCCTACCCCGGCGCCTGGGAGATGGACGTGAAGCGGCTGGCGGCCAGCCTGTGGCTGAATGGCCGCGCCAACGGCCATCCGGAAGCGCGCTGCAGGGACGCTGCCGCTGCCTCCGTGCGTTCCTACCGCACCACGGTGCACCGCCTGTACGACATGTCCGTCCTGGAACGCTACTACTACCAAGTGGAGGCGGAGGCGCTGCCGAAAATGGCCCACCAGGCGGCCCGCAAGGCCCGCCAGAGCACCTCCGAACGCGTGATGGAGAAGCTGACCACCGTGACGGAGAACGGCATCCAGCGCATCGCCGAGCAGCCTCCCTTGGTCCGCCGGCCCGCCAACCCCGACTGGGACCGCCTCTCCGGCCTCTTCGAGGAGTACCGCAGGACCCTGCGCACCGATACTGCCCTCCTGCTCAGCCAATACAGCATGGTGGACTGCGCCTCGCGCGTGGTCGGCGTGGGCAGCGTCGGCACCCGCTGTTTCCTGTTCATGCTCCGCGGCCCCTCCGGGGACCTCCTGTTCATGCAGTCCAAGGAAGCGGGGCGTTCGGTCCTGGAGACCCACGGGAAAGTCACGGACGCGCCGAACGCCGTCACCCAGCAGCTGATCCTCCACGGCCACGGCTTCCGCGTGGTGGCGGCGCAACGGATCCTGCAGGCCCAGTCGGATCCCATGCTCGGCTGGGTCCGCGGCGTGAAGGGGGAGGACGGCATCGTTCGCGACCACTACCTGCGCCAGTACCGCGACCTGAAGGGTTCGCTGGACCTCGCCCAACTGTCCCCGTCCGCGGCGGAGACCTACGGCGAATTGTGCGGGGAACTCCTGGCCCGGGCGCATTGCCAGAGCCCTGGCAGCCGCTTCCTTTCCGGATACCTCGGCAACGGCGACAGCTTCGACGTCGCCGTCACCACCTGGGCGGGCCGGTACGCGGACCAGACGGAAGCCGACCACGCCGCCCTGGAGGAAGCCGTCCGCGTCGGGCGGCTAGAGGCCCTGCGGGACGTGTAACGCGCAGCGAGGGTGGGGAGGAGTCGTGGACGCTAGATCAGCTCGCCGCGACGCCAGGCCCGCGCGGAAGCCTCCAGGTCCTCGGCGGTCTTGACCAGTTGGCGTGCGCTGCGGGTCAGCTTGGTCGCGTGCGGTTCGTTGGCCTGTTCGGCGGCGTCCGCGTGGTGCGTCTGGCCCAGCGCAACGACGCGGCAGTACGCGGCGGAACGTTCCAGCGCGACGTCGAACTCGCCGTCGAACGCGCCGGAGAGGATCGAATCCGCCATCGAACGCAGCTCATCCGCCCCGGGCGGCTCGGCGACGCCGGCGACCACGTGCTGGACCTGCGCGACGTACCGGCCCTCGCGGAAGTAGGCCGCCATGCGTTCGGGGTTCTGCACCGTGGCGGCGCGCAGCGCGTACAGCCGCCACAGGGCACCGGGCAGGGACCGGGGCGGGCTCTCCGCCCACAGTTCGGCGATCGCCTCCAAGCCTTCCTTGTCCGCCAGTTTCACCAGCCGTCGGGTGACCGCCGGATCGGTGCTCGCGCGCCCCTGATGCACCAGGGCCGCGGCGGCCAGGTGGGCGGCCTCGGACACGCGGGCCGGATCGGCCCCGCCCACGAACGGTTCGAAGTCGACCGGCGCGAACGGGACGGGCTTGTGCGGGCGCGGGGCCGAGGCTCCGGACCCGCTGGCTGGGACTGCGCTCATGCGACAAGAGGATACTCCGGTGCCGCGGGCGTGGCGCCGGGAGGGCGTGTCCGCGGCGAGTGCACGAGGCAACGCCGGGAGATCCGCTAGCATTGTTGAAGGCCTTTACGGTCTGGCGGGCCTCTAGCTCAGTTGGTAGAGCATCGGACTTTTAATCCGCGGGTCGCGGGTTCGATCCCCGCGGGGCCCACCGCCGAATCCCCGTCCTCCCCGCGGAGGCGGGGATTCCTTTTTGCCGGCCCCTTTGCCGGGGCCTCTCTGCCCGGGCGCTTCGGCTGCGCGCCGGCCTTCCTTCGTTGCGTCAGATTCCCGGTGCGTCAGAGCCCCGTTGCGTCACAGTCCGCCTTCCGCCCGCTGCGGCAGGCGGCGGCCACGCGGGCCGGTGTAGGGTCGTGGCTGAACACGGGAGTCCGGTGAGCCGGGCTGAGAGGAAACTTCTCAAGTTTCGACCGTTGAACCTGATCTGGATCATGCCAGCGCAGGGAGTCAACATCGAATCCTGTGCCCTGTTTCTCACAACAGAAGGGCGCGAAAATGCATCCGAATTACCCCACTGAAGTCACCGACCCTGCCTTGGCGCCTGCCGCCGCCGGCAGCCCCACCCTGAGTCACGACAACTTCGGCATTGGTGCCAGGGTCACCCTGGCCGTGATGAGTGCCGACTACGCCGAGGTCATCCTCGGGTCGCTGCAGAAGGCCGATGCCACCGGGCTGGAGGTTCAGACGGGCGACGTGAGCACCTTCGTGGCCGGCCGGGAGCCGGACCTGCTGCGGTACCTGAGCCAGCTCATTTCGGCGGCCGGCCGCGGCGGTGCCCACGTTGTTGCCACCGTGCACCTCTCCCGCGGCTGCCCCGGCGAAGTGCAATGCGAACTTCCCGGCGGAGCCGGCCCGCTGCGCAGCGAGATCGTCGAACTGGAGGAGACCGGGGTGCAGGCGGCAGCGGAGTGGGCCCTGTACCCGCTGGAGGACACCGGCCGCGACGGCGTGGACCCGGACCACATGCGGGACATCTACGCCGCCGTCGACTACGCCAAGGCCAAGGGCACGTTCGTGAAGTCGGAACATTTTGTCACCCGCCTGGAGGGCGACATCGCCCGCATCCTCGAGACAGTGGCTGCCGGCTGGGTCCTGGTCGGCCGCACCGTCCAGCACGTGACCACCCACCTCACGCTCTCCATCAACAGCCCCTCGGCCCGCTAAGCCTCCACCTACTTCAAGGGTTACTTCCATGACTTCTCACAGCACGCTGACCCCTGCCCGCAAACGCCCCGCCTTAGCGCTCAAGGACCTGGTCCTCATGGTGGTGCTGGGGGTGGTATTCGGCTTCCTCTACTGGGTCCTGGTCCAGGCCTGGACCGGCCTGTCCATCCTCATGGGCCCGGCCGGAGACCTGGCCCAGCACTTCCTGATCGGCGGCTGGCTCCTGGTGGCGCCGATCGCCGTGGCCATCATCCGCCGGCCCTTCGTCGGGATCATCGCCGAGGTGCTGGCATCGGTCATCGAAGTGGTGTTCCTTGGCTCCGCCGTGGGCCCGATCCTCTTCGTCTCCGCCGCGATCCAGGGCCTGGGCAGCGAGATCCCGTTCGCGCTGCGCGGCTACCGCTCCTTCGGCTGGGGCACCTTCGCCCTCTCGGGCCTGCTCGGGGCAGGACTGGTGTTCCTCTTCTCCGCTTTCCGCTTCGGCTGGTACGGCCAGGAGCTGTTCGTCCTGCGCTTGGTCCTGCAACTGGCCTCCGGGCTCATCCTGGGCGGCCTGCTGGCAAAAACCATCGTCGGGGCCCTGGCGAAGACCGGAGTGGTCGACAACTTCGCGATCGGCCGCGACCGGATCAGCCCCGACCCGATCAGCAAGGTCTAGCCTGATGGCCGCTGCCCACCCCGGGACCGTCGAACCCAAGCCCGGCGCCGCTGCCCGGAGCCGAACGGCTGCCCGGCAGGCCCCGTCCACGGTTCCGGCCGTGGAGCTGAACGATGTCTCGGTGGAATTTCCCCGCCGGACGGGGCCGGTGCTGCGCAAGGTGGACCTTCGGCTGGAACCGGGTGAGCAGCTGATGGTTTTCGGCCCCTCCGGCGCCGGAAAATCCACCCTGCTGCAGTTGGTCAACGGGGTCATCCCGCACGCCGTGGCGGTGCAGCTGTCCGGGTCGGTGCGGGTGCGGGGAACGGACACCCTGGACACCGACGTGGCGGAACTGTCCCGCAGCGTCGGCGTCCTGGCCCAGGACCCTTCCTCCGCCGTCTGCCTGCCGGATGTGGAACAGGAACTGGCACTTCCGCTGGAAAACCGGGCCGTTGATCCTGCTGCCATCTCCGGCCGCATCGATGCGGCGCTGCACGCCGTCCACGCGGGTGGACTGCGGCTGCGCAAAACCTCCCAGCTCTCCGGCGGGGAAGGCCAGCGGGTGGCGTTGGCCGCGAGCCTCATCGCCGAGCCCGCGGTGCTCCTGCTCGACGAGCCGACCTCGATGCTCGACGCCGAGGGCATCGCCTCCGTCCGGGAGGCGATCGAGCGGGCGGTCGACGAATACGGGCCGGCCGTTGTCCTGGTGGAGCACCGCATGGACGAGTACGCCGGACGCCGCGGCCTGGCCGGCCTGCCCGGCCGGGCCGTGGTGCTGAACGGCGACGGCGAAATCCTCCTCGACGGACCCACCACGGAGGTCCTGACCGAAGCGGCTCCCCAGCTGCAGGCCCGAGGCTGCTGGCTGCCGCTGGAAACGGAGCTGCAGGCGGTCTTCGGCTGCCCGGGCGGCCTCGGCGCCGAGACGGTGCGCGCCGGACTGAAGGACCTGGCCGGCGCACACCCCCTTCCCGCACCCGCCGGAGGGCCTCCGTCCCACCGGGAAGCGCCGGCGCTGCGGGCGGTGGGCCTGTCGGTGGATCGGAATGCGGCCGGCCAGCGCCGCCGCAAGCGCCGCTCCTCCACCCCGGCAACGGCGGGCCCCGGCGCACTGCTCACGGACATTGATCTCGCCGTCAACCCCGGCGAGATCGTCGCCCTGCTCGGCGCGAACGGCACCGGGAAAACCTCGCTGCTGCTGACCCTGGCCGGACTGCTGGAGCCCGCCGCGGGACAGGTGACCGGCGCGCGGCCCGGCATGGTGTTCCAAAACCCGGAGCACCAGTTCGTGGCGGGAACGGTCCGCGGCGAACTGGGCTACGGGCTCGCGGCCGGAGCGGAACCGGTGGTGGAGCAGCTGCTGCGGCAACACCGCCTGGAGCACCTCGCCGACCAGAATCCCTTCCGGCTCTCGGGCGGCGAAAAACGCCGGCTCAGCGTGGCCGCCATGCTTGCCCACCCCCGGCCCGCCCTGCTGGCCGACGAACCCTGCTTCGGGCTGGACCGGCGGGCGGCCATCGCGATGATGGAATCCTTCCGGCTGGCTGCGGCGGCAGGCCGCGCCATCCTGTTCTCCACCCACGACCTGCGGACCGCGGCAACGGTGGCGCACCGCGCGGTGGTCATTGCCGAAGGGACCGTCATCGCCGACGGGCCGGTCTTCGAAGTGCTCGCCCAGCGCGAGGTGCTGGCACGGGCCGGCCTTTCCGTGCCGCCGCTCCTTGAGTGGCTGCTGGAGACTTTCGAAACAGCGGGCCAGATGTGCGCCGTGCTCACCGCCCTGGATGCCGCCGTCCCCCGCCACGGAGAGGAGCGCGGGGCGTGAGCGCCGGCATTGAACCTCGACGGTTCACGGACTCGCCGTTGGGGAGGCACAACCCCACAGTCAAGCTCGGACTGCTGTTTGCGGTATCGGTCGCGCTGCTCTTCGTCTTCGACCCCGTCACGCCGGCCGTGCTGTATGTCCTGGCGCTGGCGGCCGTGGCGGCGTCGGCCCGGATTCCGGCGCGGATCCTGCTGCTGTCGCACATCCCGTTAGTGGGGTTCGGCCTCGGCCTGCTGGTGGTCAACGCCCTCAGCCGTCCCGGAACCACGGTCTGGGAAGTGGCCGGACTGGGCGTCACCGCCGAGGGACTGGCCGTCGGCGCTTCCCTGGGCCTGCGCAGCATGGTGATCGGCATGCTCTCCATCGGCTTCGTCGCCTCGACCGACGGGGTCGCCCTGATGACCAGCCTGCACCAGCACGCCAGGCTGGGCGTGCGGATGACCTATGCGGTGCTGGCGGGCTACCGCATGCTGCAGGAAATGCCGGCCGAATGGCAGACCATCCGTTCCGCCCACCAGGTGCGTGCCCCGCTGCGGTCCGACGGGCGCCCGCGCAGCGGGTTGCTCTCCTTTGGCCGCTCCGCCTTTGCCCTGCTGGTGGTCTCGCTGCGCCGTGGGGAACGGATGGCCCAATCCCTTGAGTCGCGGGGCCTTGGCCTCGGACCCCGCACCACGTGGCGCCCGGTGCCCCTCGGGCGGACGGACGGGTGGCTGGCCGTCGCGGTGCTGCTCGCCATCGCACTGGTCTTCGCCGCCAGCGCGGCCCTGGGCTTTTGGGAAGGCCACGGTTCGCTCTTCGCCTGACGGCCCGGCCCGCTTCGCCTGACTCCTCCGCCCCGCTTCGCTTGAGGACCCGGGGCGTAAAGCGCGGAAACGGGCTCCCCGCCCTTTTCCGCACCGAGGAAACGGGGGAGTAGGCTCGCCGGGTGCCCCAACTGCTTGCCGACCTTACCCCGTTGCGCCTCAGCCCCGCCTTCCGGAGGCTGTGGATCGGCAGCGCGCTTTCGGCGGTGGGAAGCCAGCTGACCCTGGTCGCGGTGAGCCTCCAGGTCTACGCGCTGACCGGCTCCAGCTTCGCCGTGGGCCTGCTGGGGCTGTTCGCCCTGGTCCCGCTGGTGCTGGCCGGGCTCTACGGCGGGGCGATCGCCGACTCCCGCGACCGCCGCAAGGTCGCCTTGGCGTCCTCGGCCGTGCTCTGGCTGAGCACCGTCGCCATCGCCGCGCAGGCCTGGGCCGGGCTCGACAACGTCTGGGTGCTCTACGCCCTGGTGGCCGTGCATTCCGGGGCCGGCGGCATCAACCAGCCGGCCCGCGGGGCGATCATCCCGAAGCTGGTCGGCACCAAGCTCCTTCCCGCGGCGAACTCGCTGAGCATGGTCACGTTCGGCATCTCCCAGATGGTCGGCCCGCTGCTCGGCGGCGTGCTGGTGGCCCAGGTCGGCTACGCCTGGACGTACACGATCGACGTCCTCACCTTCCTGGCGGCGCTCTGGTCCGTGTACCGGCTGCCGTCCATCCCGCCCGAAGGCGGGCACGCCAAGGCCGGAATCCGCTCCGTCGTCGAAGGCTTCCGTTTCCTGGGCACCCAGCCCAACGTGCGCATGACCTTCCTGATCGACCTCGTGGCCATGGTCCTGGCCGCCCCGCGCGCGCTGCTGCCGGCCATCGGCGCGGCGCTGATCGGTGGTGGCGAAGCCACCGTGGGCATCCTGCTGGCGGCCACCGCCCTGGGCGCCTTCCTGGCCGGGCTCTTCTCCGGCCCGCTGGGACGGATCCACCGCCAGGGCGTGGCGGTGTTCTGGGCGGTGGTTGGCTGGGGCGCCAGCATCGCGCTCTTCGGGGCCGTGGTGCTGGCCGCGGGCGGCGGCACAACGGCCGCCTCCGGGTGGCTCTGGGCGGCCGCGGCCTGCATGGCGCTCGCCGGGATGTCCGACGCCGTGAGCGCGGTCTTCCGCACCACCATTCTGCAGACCGCGACGCCGGACCACCTGCGCGGGCGGCTGCAGGGCGTGTTCGTGGTGGTGGTCGCCGGCGGCCCCCGGTTGGGGGAGATGGTCTCCGGCGGTGCCGCCGCAGCACTGGGGGAGGGGCTGACGCTGGTGCTGGGGGGCCTGGCCTGCGTGGGCCTCGCCGCGCTGCTCATGCGCTGGCAGCCGGGTTTCCTGCGCTACGACTCCCGGCACCCTGAACCGTAGCCAGCGCCGTAGCCGGCGAGCCAGCGCTCCGCCTGCCCGCTGACCTGCGTTTCCGTCCGGCTGTCCGGCCGGCACAGTAGGGTGTCCAGCATGAACGAGCTCTACAAGGACGGTACGGTCGCCGGCGAAGGCGGCTACCTGGGCCCCAACAAGCATGGGGAGTGGACGTACTTCCACCGCAACGGGCAGCTCAAGGCCCACGGCCGCTACGAGGACGGCGAGCTCGCCGGGGGATGGGTCTGGTACCACGAGAACGGCAACCTCCTCCAGCGCGGCAGCTTCCTCGAGGGACAGCAGCACGGCCCGTGGGAACGCTTCGCCGCGGACGGCTCCCCGCTGGACGTGCGCCACTTCGACCGCGGGCGCAAGACCGGGCCTGCCCTGGCCTGACCCGCGGGGCCTGGCCCGCCGGCGTCGTCCACCCTCCGCGAACCACCGGGACGTGAGGCCCCGTGGCTCCTACACTGGAACCACCATGAAGAATCCCCTTGCCTCCGCCATCATCGGCCCCGACGGCAAACCCGTTGCGGGCGTCCAGGGCGCCATCCTCGGTGCGGTGAGCCTGCAGCGTCCGCTGGTGCTGGCCTACCTGCGCCGGATGCGGCGCCGCCATCCGGAACTGAACGCCGCCCAGCTGGCGGTGCTCGTGGAGCGGGACTTCATGGTGGCGGTCACCGGCGGCGGTGCCGCCGTTGGTGCCAGCGCGGTCGTTCCCGGCATCGGAACCGCCGCGTCGCTGGGCCTGTCCGCCGCCGCCGTCTTCGGGTTCCTGGAGGCCAGCGCCCTGTACGCGCAGTCGCTGGCCGAGCTGCACGGCATCGCCACCGACGACCCCGACAAGTCCCGTGCCCTGGTCATGGCCATCCTGCTGGGCGACGAGGGCAGCGCGCTGATTTCGCAACTCACCCACCAGGCCGTCGGCAGGGGCGCCGGGCCGGTGAAGGGGTGGGGTTCGGTGTTCGGCAGCAAGCAGCCGCTGGGCCTGTGGGGAGTGGCCTCCGCCTCCATCCAGAAAAAGTTCATGCGCCACATGCTGGCCACGCAGAGCGCCACGTTCTTCGGGCGGGCCATCCCGTTCGGCATCGGCGCCGTCGTCGGCGGCGCGGGCAACCGCATTCTCGGGAAGCAGGTGGTCAGGGCGGCCAAGCTCGCCTTCGGCAAGCTGCCGACCTCCATCCCCGGCGAACTGGCGGAAGCGCCGCACCCCCCGGCGCCCGACGTGGCGGCACGGCAGCTGCGCGGGCACGACGCCGGCTCGCCGCCGGCGCTCATCGGGGAACCCGCCCAAGAGCCCGCCGCCGGCTCGCCGCCGGCGCTCACCGGGGAACCCGCCCAAGGGCCCGCCGCCGAGGTCGAGGCCCTGATCGAGGCCGAACGGGCCCGCCGCGCAGGACACTAGGCGGCCCACGACGCTCGGCCCGCACCCCCCGGGCGGGACTCAGGCCAGCAGCAGGGTGGCCACGGTGAAGATGGCCAAGCCGGCCAGCGAACCGACCACGGTGCCGTTGATCCGGATGAACTGCAGGTCCCGGCCCACCTGGAGTTCCAGCTTGCGGCTGGTTTCCTCCCCGTCCCAGCGGGAGACGGTGTCCTGGATGAGGCCGGCGATCTGCCCGCGGTAGGTGGTGACCAGGTACATACCCGCGTTGGCGATCCAGGCATCCACCTTCCCGGCCAGGACCTGGTCCTCCGTCAGGCGCGTGCCGAACTCGGCGACCGCCCGCACGAAGGAGCGGCGCAGCTCGGACTCCGGGTGCTCCACGGCCTCCACCAGGGCCGCCTTCATGCTGGACCAGCCGGTGGCTGCCAGCTCCTGCAGCTGGGGGTCGCCGAGCAGCGAGTGCTTGAGCCGCTCCACCTTGGCGATCGTCTCGGGATTGGACTGCATGTCCCGGGCGAAGTCCTGCAGCCAGGCATCGATGCTTGCGCGCACCCGGTGGTGGGGGTTCCGGCGCACGGCATCGACGAACGCGGACAGCTCGCGGTGGATGCGCTCCCCGAGCAGCCGCTCCACGACGCTCGGGATCCAGCCCGGGGAGCGCTCGGCGACGAGCCCGATGACGGTGGCCCGGTTCGCGGCGACCCAGTCGGCCGCGCGGTCGGCCAGCAGGTCCACCACCTGGCGGTGGTGCCCGTCCTCCACCACGGTGCGCAGGATCCGGCCCAGGGTCGAGGACCATTCCGGAGCGAGCATATGTTTGCGGGCCAGCGACTCCAGCAGCGACAGCACGTCGCGGTCGTCCAGGATCTCAAGGGCGCCGCGCACCACCGTGGCCGCCTCCTTCGCCACGCGTTCGGAGCCGGCCGGCGTGGCCAGCCAGGCGCCGGCCGTCTCGGCGAAGCGCAGGTCCTTCAGCTTGCGCCCCACCACGGCGTCGGAGAGGAAGTTCTCCTGAATGAACCCGCCCAGGCTTTCCCCGATCTGGTCCTTCTTGCGCGGGATGATGGCGGTGTGCGGAATCGGCAGGCCCAGCGGATGGCGGAACAGGGCGGTCACGGCGAACCAGTCGGCCAAGGCGCCCACCATGCCGCCCTCGGCCGCCGCCCGGACATATCCCATCCACGGAATGCTTTCCTGCAGCGAGAAGGCCACCACGAAGATCACGGTCATCAGGACCAGCAGGCCCGTGGCCAGGCGCTTCATGCGGCGCAGGGCATCGGCCCGCTCGGCCTCCGTGGCGAAAGGGCTGTCCGGGCTGTTGCTCCCCGGATCCTGCCGCGACTGGGGTGTGGTGGACATGCTCATGCGGGCTCCTGGGGATCGGTGGCGCCAAGGCTTCCAACATAGTTCACCCGGTCCTGCCCGCCGAGCGCGGCGGCCCGGCCGGGCGCGCGGGTAGCGTGGAGAACATGAAGCAGCTGATCTACGCCCACCGGGGTTCCAGCGCTGCGTTCGCGGAAAACACCCGCGCGGCCTTCCTCCAGGCGCTGGCGGACGGGGCGGACGGCGTCGAGTGCGACGTGCATCTGACGGCCGACCATCACGTGGTGTGCCATCACGACCCTACGGTGGACCGCACCTCCAACGGCACCGGCCCGGTTTCGGCCCACACGCTGGAGCAGCTGCGGGCCCTGGACTTCAGCGGCTGGAAGGGCGCGGCCCTTCCGCAGGCCTACGGCACCCCGGCCGAGCAGGTGCTCACCCTGGCCGAGCTCGTGGGGCTGCTCCGCGGCGCGGGGCGGGAGGTGGGCCTGGCCGTCGAGCTCAAGCACCCCAGCCCGTTCGGGCGCCTGCTCGAGGAGAAGGTGCTGTCCGAGCTGAAGGCCCTCGGCTGGGACCCGGAGGCCTCCCGCATCGGCAACGTCGCCGTCAGCTTCATGAGCTTCGACCCCGGCTCGGTACGGCACCTGCTCACGACGGTCCCGCCGGCGTTCGTCTGCCAGCTGGTGAACAACGTCGACGCCGAATGGGTCGAGGAGGTCCTGCGGGTGGAGCCGGCGGGGCGGGAGGAGGTGGTCCGTACCCTCGCCCGCGAGGCCGTCGCCGCGGTCGCGCAGCTGGATGCCGGCCGGGTGGGAATCGCCGGACCGGGTGTGGGGTTCGTCCGCCGGCACCCCGGCCTGGTGCGCCGCTGGCTGGAGGCCGGGCTGGTGTTCCGCGTCTGGACCGTGGACAGGGACGCCGACGTCGACTACCTCCGGGATCTGGGCATCCAGCAGCTCACCAGCAACCGCCCGGCCCACGTGAGGGCCCGGCTGGGCGGCTGAACGCTGGACGCGGCGGTCCGTCCGGGCCGGAACACCCGAACATTTCCCGCCCGCGGAACCCCGGGCCGTTTCCGGAGGGCGGGGCCGGAGCTGCGGTGCTCGCTAAGCTGGCGGGGTGAAGTTCGCCCCCTCGCCCGCCGTGCGGATCGGCCTGTCGATCTCGATCGCGACCGGGGTCTACGGTGTGTCTTTCGGCGCGCTTGCGGTGGCCGCGGGGCTGGATCTGCCGCAGGCCGTGGCGCTCAGCGCGCTCATGTTCACCGGCGGTTCGCAGTTCGCGTTCATCGGCGTGTTGGGCGGCGGCGGATCCGGTGCGGCCGCCTTCGGTGCGGCGACGCTGCTGGGGGTGCGCAACGCCGTATACGGGATGCAGATGAACGCCCTGCTGCGTCCGGCGGGATGGCGCAAGCTCGCCGCCGTGCAGGTCACCATCGACGAATCCGCCGCCACCGCCTCCGGCCAAACGGACCCCGACGAACAGCGGCGCGGCTTCTGGGCCGCCGGCGTGGGCGTATTCGTCCTTTGGAATATCTTTACGGTGGCCGGGGCCCTGCTCGGCAACGTGCTGGGGGACCCCAAGGCGTGGGGCCTGGACGGGGCCGCGGTGGCGGCGTTCCTGGCCCTGCTGTGGCCGCGCCTGCGCACCCGCGAACCGGTGGCGATCGCCGTCGTCTGTGCTCTGGCCACCGCTCTGGCGGTTCCGTTCGCTCCGCCCGGGGTGCCGATCCTGGTGGCTGCGGTGGTGGCCGGCCTGTGGGGCTGGTTCGGCCACGGCCCGGCCCGCGAGGGCCTGGAGCCCGACGTCGACCCGTACGGCGGGCACGACGGCGGCGCCCGCCACGGCGGGCAGGGGCAGGATCGGCAGGCGCCGGGCCCGCAGGGGAGCGGCGGGACGGCGGAGGACGCCGCAGGGGGAAATGGGGCCGGACAGGATAGGGCCGGACAGGATGCGGACGGGCAGGAGGGAGGCCGGTGATGGACCTGTGGCCGTGGATCCTGCTGGCCTGCGCGGCCGCGTTCCTGACCAAGCTGTCCGGGTACCTGGTTCCGGCGCGCCTGCTCGAGAACGAGCGGATGACGCGCGTGGCCGGCACCCTGACGATTGGGCTGCTGGCGGCCCTGACCACCGTCAACGCGTTCGCCGCAGGCCAGTCGCTGGCCATCGATGCGCGGGCCGCGGCGCTGGTGGCCGCCGCAATCGCCCTGCTGCTGCGGGCTCCGTTCCTGGCGGTGGTGCTGGTGGGGGCCGCCGCGGCGGCCCTGGTGCGGCTGGCCGGACTCGGCTAGGCGGGCCCCGGACGCCGTCGTCCGCCGGGACCGGAGCATCCGGAAAACTCCCGCCCGCGCACCCCCGGGTCGTTCCCGTAGGGACCGGTTTTTCCGGAGGGCCGGGCAGGCCGTTTCCGGATGGCCGGGTGGAAGCGGCCGCCTACCCGCTCCTCCGCCGGCGGGCCTGCCGGGCCAGTGCGCGGAACCCGGCGATGAACGCGGCCTCGACCAGCACCAGCAGGCCAACGCCCACCCATTGGCCCTCGCGGGCCAGCAGGATGCCGCCCAGCACCAGCAGCACGGTCTCGATCACCAGGATGAAGACGGCGAACCCGTAGGCCACCCGGGAGCTGCGCTTTCCGGTCCGGAAGCCGAACCCCTGGGGCGCGCCCTCCGGGACGCCGGCGCTCCACGGCGCCTCCTCCGGCTCTTCGTTGGCGCCCTCGGCGCCGTTGGGGGAATCCTTCTCCATGCCGCCTACCCCAACCCGAGTTCCTTGACCGCGAGCGCGGCCAGCTCATCCGGGGTGTGGTGCAGCGAATCGAGCACCAGCCTCGGGTCCTTCCAGATGGCCAGCTGGCGGCGGCGACGGTTCAGCGAGTCCCACTCCGGCGCGCCGATGAATGGGTCCTCCTCGCGTTCGCGCTGCTGCAGGCGCAGGCGGTGCGTGGTCGGGTCGGAGCAGACCACCTCGATCCAGCGCAGGTCGGCCCCGGTCCGTCCGGCCAGCCGCATCCACTGGGAGCGGTTCTCGGCGAGGTCGTTGACGGCGTCGACCACCACGCCCAGGCCGGTGCGCAGCTGAGCCTCCGCGACCGTCTCCGCGGCCAGGTACGCCGCCTGGCCCTTGGGCTGCCGGTCGTCGATCCCGGCCCGCACCAGGGCCGCCTCCAGCGGGTCCACGCCCACCACGGCAAGCCCCAGCCGCTCGGCCAAGGCGGCCGCGAAGCTCGACTTGCCGGCCCCGGGCAGCCCGCACACCGCGACCAGCAGCGGCCCTTCGCCGGGGGGAACGGGCGTCGCCTCCAGGGCGGCGACCTGTCCTCGGCGGCGGCGGAAGCTCGGCAGCGGGGACGGCGGCAGCCGGAACGCGTTCGGCGGTGTCATGTTCGCATCCTAGGCGCCCGTGCTGCCCCGCGGCGCGGTTTTGGCTGCCGCGGGGACCAAGGTCTGGTCCGGGGTGTCCCCGAACCGTATATTCATGCCCATGATGGGGGAACATATTGGGGACCAGCTGGATCGCCAGCTGGGTGAGTTGCTTTCGGGGCCCGTGCTTCCGGGAGTCTACGACGTCTTGGTTTCGGCTGACGAGGATGCGCCGGACCGGATATACATCGATGTGCATGAGTGCATCCGGACGCAGCTGCTCGACGCCGAGCGGCGGATCGTCCAGGCGATCACGGGGGAGCGCGTATTCAGCGTCGCCCGCCGGGCCACCCCGGCGGAGTGGGCCAAGGCGCGCGAGCTGGACCGCTGGTTCATGATCCGCAGCGAGGAGCCCGACGACGAGCTCGCCACCCTGCCGCACGAACTGCGCCGTTTCGCGCAGGTCGCGGTTGAGTGGTTCTACACCACCGGAACGCGCTGACCGGACCGGGCACCGGCTGCCGGGTGTATCCGGCTAGCGGCGGGTTTCGAGCTCGATGCGCTCGTGCCCGGCCGCCGGCACCCACAGCCTGTACGCGATCAGCAGCAGCACCAGCCACACCGCGCCCACCACGAGCGCGGTGCGGCCGGACGCGCTGAAGCCCAGGATCACCACCACCGCGCCCATGAACGCCAGCGCGATGTAGGTCGGCACCGGCCACCACGGCAGCGGGAAGGCGGTGCGCTCGCCGCTGGCGCGCATGCTCCGGCGCATCCGGTGGTGGGAGAGCAGGATGACGGTCCAGGTCAGCACGGTGGCGAAGGTGGCGATCGAGGCGACCACCAGGAACAGCTGGTCCGGGATCCAGAAATACAGCCCCAGACCCGCCAGCAGGCAGGCGGCGATCACGGAGACCGGCCAGGACGGCACGCCGAAGCGGGAGACGTGCGTGAACGACGCCGGGGCGTGGCCCTGTTCGGCGAGCCCGAACATGGTGCGGGCGGCGGCGTAGAAGATGGAGTTCATGGCGGACAGGGCCGCGGTCAGCACCACGGCGTTGATGAGGTGCTCCGCGGCGGGGAGGCCCAGGCCGGCAAAGACCTGCACGAACGGGCTGCCCTCCGAACCGATGCGGTCCCAGGGGAACAGGCAGAGCATGACGCCGATCGAGAGCACGTAGAAGATCAGCACCCGCACCGGGACCGAGTTCACCGCCTTCGGGATGGCCTTTGCCGGGGCGTCCGCCTCGCCGGCGGTCATGCCCAGCGTTTCGATGCCGCCGAAGGAGAAGACCACGATGCCCAGGCTCATGATGATGCCCCAGACGCCGAAGGGGGCGAAGCCGCCGTGGTCCACCAGGTTGTGCACGCCCGGCTCGTAGCCGCCGATGCTGATCCCGAAGACGATCAGGTACAGGCCGCCGACGATCATCGCGATGATCGTGACGACCTTGATCAGCGAGAACCAGAACTCCAGTTCGCCGAAGACGCTCACGCGCAGCAGGTTCAGGCCGCCGACCAGCAGCATCGCCGCCAGCATCCACAACCACCCGGGGGTGTCCGGGAACCACATGCCCATGTAGTGGCCGACGGCCGTCATGTCCGCGATCGCGACGACGATCATCTCGAAGACGAACGTCCACCCGGTCAGGAACGCCACGCGCGGGCTGAGGTACCGGTCGGCGTACCGCGCGAACGATCCGGCCACGGGGTGGCGCACGGCCATTTCGCCGAGGGCGCGCATCACGATGAACACCACGCACCCGGCGGCCAGGTAGGCCAGCAGCACCGCCGGTCCGGCGGTCTGGATGGTCTCGGCGGATCCGTAGAACAGGCCAGTGCCGATGGCGGACCCGAGCGCGATGAAGCGGATGTGGCGGGGCTGGAGCCGGCGTTCCAGCTCCGGGGCGTGGGGTTCGCGGCGCGGGGGGCGGCCGGAAGCGGTGTGGGTGGTCATGGTCCTGCCCGTGGTGTTGCGGGAAATGGGGGAAGGATGCACGGCGTGGGTGCAAGCCACTAATTTTCCCATACTTCAGCCGGGGTCCAGCCGCCCAAGGCGCGACGCCAGATGACGGCCCGTGGCCCGGCATGACGGCTGGTGACGCCGGCGGGCGCTCCCGCGCCCCGGAAGATGGCGCCGGATTGAGCCGCGTGACGCGGAAGTACCCCCGTGAAGCGGCCATTTACGGAGCCGTCCGGGGCGCGGAAATACTGGGTCCATCCGGCACATCCGACCGAGAGGAACAGGCAAATGACTACAGCCGTAGCAGCGTCCATCCCCCATCAGATCACCCCGTCGCTTGGGGACCTGCGCGCCGAGTACGCGCCGGTCTTCGAGGCGATCCGCTCCGGGGCGGTCCAGCGGGAGCGCGGACGCGACCTGCCATTCCTCGTCGTCGAACAGCTCAAGGAGAGCGGCTTCACCGCCCTGCGGATCCCGGCGGAGTTCGGCGGCCGCGGCGTGGGCCTGGCCGACTACATCGAGCTGCTCACCGATCTCGCGGCCGCCGACTCGAACGTCGCGCACCTGCTCCGCGGGCACGTCGCGTTCGTCGAGCGGCTGCTGCTGGGTGCCCCCGACGCCCACCGGGACGGCTGGCTGCGCCGCATCGGGGCCGGCGCGCTGATCGGCAACGCCAACTCCGAACGCCAGGAACTGAACGAGGTCACCACCCGGCTGGAGGAACGCGGCGGCCGCCCCGTCGTCAGCGGCACCAAGTACTACACCACCGGCAGCCTGTACGCGGACTGGGTCTCGCTCACGGCCGTGCGCGCGGGGATCCGCCACAGCGTGCTGGTGAACGCGCACCACCCGGGCGTGCAAATCACCGACGACTGGGACGGCTTCGGCCAGCAGCTCACCGCCAGCGGCAGCCTGGTGCTCGAGGACGTGCCGGTCGATCCCGCGGACGTCCAGCCCTTCGACCAGGCCGATCCCTTCACCGGGTTCGGCGTCGCCGTGTTCCAGACCGTCCTGCTCGCGGTGGCCGCCGGGATCGCGCAGGCGGCGCTGGACGACGCCGTCGCCTTCGTCCGTCCGCGCCGCCGGACCTTCGCCAACCCGGGCGAACTGGTTCCGCGCGAGCAGGAGATCGTGCAGACCGTCGTCGGCGAGCTGGCCGGGAAGGTCCATGCGGCCCGCCTGATCGTCGCCGGGCAGGCCCGCGAGCTGGAGCGGTTCGCTTCCCGCGCGGCGGGAACCACCGCCGCCATTGGGACCAAAGAGGAGGCCGACCGGCTGGCGCTGGACGTCTTCAAGTCCCAGCAGGTGGTGCTCAAGCTCGCCCTCGACACGGCGACCGAACTGTTCGAGGTCGGTGGCGCCTCCGCCACCAGCACGGCTTCCCGGCTGGACCGGCACTGGCGCAACGCGCGCACCGTTGCCTCCCACAACCCCGCCAAGTACCGGGCCCGCGCCGTGGGCGACCATCTGCTCAACGGACGCGTGCAGCTGTGGGGAAGCCGGCCCGACGGGGCCGGAAGCACCCGCCCCACCCCGTAGCATTCGCCCCGCCCGTAGCTCCTGCCGCCGCGTGGTTCACCACCGTGCAGTTCCCGCCACGGCGGCCATTCACCGCGGGCCCATCCCCCGGGACGCGTGCCAGCTGCCCTAGCCGCGATCCGTCGCGCGCCCGCTCCATTGAAACCCGCCCCGTCGCCACCCGTTCCGGGAGGGGCCACCCCGTCATCCGCACCACTCACACTCCGATAGAGGACCAGGACCATGAGCAACATCTTCAGCAGCATCAAGCGGACGGCAGCCCTGACGTCCGCCGCCGTGGCGATCGCCCTGCTGGCCACCGGCTGCAGCGGCTCTGCCGGCGCCACCACGAACACCGACGCCGGCTCGGCGAGCGCGGAGGACAAGCGGGGCGGCGAGGTGGTGTACCTGGACGCCGAGCTGTCGCGCAGCACCCAGCTGCAGGCCAGCGGCACGTGGCAGGACAGCGCCTACATCGAGAACATTGCCGACCGGCTGGTCTACCGGGACCCGGAAACCCAGGAGATCAAGCCCTGGATCGCGGAGAGCTGGACGGTGAGCGAGGACGGGCTGACCTACGAGTTCAAGATCCGCGACGGCGTCACCTTCAGCAACGGCCAGGTCCTGGACGCCGGGGCCGTCAAGCGGAACCTCGACTGGCAGATCAAGGGCGACACGGACAAGGGCATTCCGGCCAACAACTGGTTCCCCAAGGTCAAGTCCGTCACCGCCGACGACGCCGCAGGCACCGTTACCGTGAAGCTGGGCCACCCGAGCACCGCCTTCCTGGCCATCCTGTCCTTCTGGCGCTCGGCCCTGGTTGCCGACGCCACCATCGAGGCGCCGATCGAAACCCAGCAGCAGCTCAGCGGCGTCATCGGCTCCGGACCCTTCGTCGTCGAGTCGGAGAAGTACGGCGAGGAGATCGTGCTGACCCGCCGCGAAGGCTACGCCTGGGCGCCCGAAGGACTGGCCAACCAGGGCGAGGCGTACCTGGACAAGGTCACCGTCGTCCCGGTCACCGAGGACAGCGTCCGCCTCGGGTCGCTCCGTTCCGGCGAAGCCGACTTCATCCGCTACATCCAGCCCAGCGAGGAGAAGACCCTCGCCGAGGCCGGCTTCCAGATCGTGGCCCGCCAGGGCGTGGGCAACGCCAACGTGTGGGACCTGAAGCAGGCCGCCCCGTTCCTCGATGACGTCAAGGTCCGCCAGGCCCTGCAGCACGGCATCGACCGGCAGCAGATCATCGATGACCTCTACACCGGGAACTGGAGCGCGGCCACCAGCATCATCACCCCCGGATCCGTTGGCTACAAGGACGTCTCCGAGCTCTTCGCCTACGATCCTGAGGAATCCAACCGCCTGCTGGACGAGGCCGGCTGGACCGGCCGGGACGCCGACGGATACCGCACCAAGGACGGCGAGCAGCTGCACGTGCTGACCTACGTCGACGTGTACGACTCCACCGCGAAGCCGCTCTTTCAGCTGGTCCAGTGGCAGCTCAAGCAGATCGGCGTGAACCTGGACATCAAGGAGACGGACTACGCCAACTACGCCTCCGTGTACACGGACGACTCCGTCGGCGCCCTGCGCAACGGCTGGCCGGAGGCGGACACCACCCGCCTGAGCATCGGCTACCACAGCGCCGGATCGAACTCCTTCAAGTTCCAGGCCGCGGACAAGGAACTGGACGGGCTGCTCGAGGACCAGCTCACCGCCTCCACCGTGGAAGAGCGCGAGAAGACCATCGGGGAGATCCAGGAGCGGATCGTCGAGCAGGCCTACGCCCTGCCGATCATCAACGACACCCAGGTGTTCGGCCTGGCCCCGACCGTCCACGACCTCACGTTCAGCTCCGAGGCGCGTCCGCATTTCTACGAAACCTGGACCGAGAAGAAGTAGCGCCGTGAGCCGGACCCAGTTCCTCCTGCGCAGGATCGGCCAGTCGCTGCTGGTGATCGCGCTGACCTACGTCTTCGTCTTCTACGTCCTGTTCCTGCTGCCGGGCGACCCGATCGAAAGCCGGATCGTCAACCCGCAGAACCCCATCCCCGCCGAGCAGGCCGCCGCGATCCTGGCCTACTACAACCTGGACCGCAATGGGCTGGAACAGTTCTGGATCTCCGTGACACGGCTGTTCCAGGGGGACCTCGGCTTTTCGCTGGGTACCGGCCGGCCGGTGGCCGAGCTGATCCGCGACGGCTTCGCCGAGACCCTCACCCTGGCCGGACTGGCGCTGGTGTTCGCGCTGGCGTTCGCGGTGGCCATCGCGGCCACCGCGGTCCTGGCGCCCTGGCGCTGGGCCCGCGGGCTGGCCGACAAGCTGCCCGTCGTTGCCCTGGCCACGCCCGGCTTCCTGGTGGGCCTGGTGCTGCTGCAGGTCTTCGCCTACCAGCTGAGCTGGTTCTCGTCGATCCGTGACGAGGGCTTCAAGTCCCTCATCCTGCCCGCCCTGACCCTGGCGGTGGGCGTGAGCGCCCCGATCGCGCAGGTCCTCATCCAGGGCCTGCGCCAGGCCTACGGCGAACCGTTCGTCACCGTCCTGCGCGCCAAGGGCGTTCCCGAGTCCCGCATCTTTGGCGGCCACGCGCTGAAAAACGCGTCCATCCCGGCCCTCACCCTCTTCGGCCTGACCGTCGGGGAACTGCTCGCCGGGTCCGTCATCGCCGAAGCCGTGTTCAACCGCTCCGGGCTGGGTTTCGTCACCGAGCAGGCCGTGCGCGCCCAGGACGGCCCCGTGGTCCAGGCGGTGGTCATGCTCGTCGCGATCATCTTCACCCTGGTCAACCTCCTGACCGACCTGCTCTACCCGGTCATCGACAAGCGGATCGCCGCGAAGACCCTCGGTTCGGGAACGGGATCCCGCACGCCCGCCGCCGACCTCGACACCCGCCAGGAGGTGCTCACGCCATGAGCCAGCCCACCCTCACCCAGGCTCCCGCCGTCGGAAACGCCACCGGCCCCGAACGGGGCACGACGCCGGCCGTCCGCCCCCGGCGCCCGGGGCGCCCGCTCGTGGCCCTGGCCCGCCGGCTGGGCGCGGCCGACTGGATCGCCGTCGGATTCCTTGGGATCCTGCTTTTGGCCATCGCCGCCCCCGGCCTGCTCGCGGCCTACGACCCGCTGGAAGTCTCGCCCGGAAACACGCTCCAGGCACCCAGCCTCGCCCACCCGTTCGGCACCGACTACCTGGGACGCGACGCCCTCTCCCGGGTCATCCACGGAACGGGGCGGACCATCGGCGCGTCGCTGGTCGCCGTCGCGATCGGGCTCGGCGCCGGCTCCCTACTGGGGCTCGTGGCCGCCTACTTCGGCCGGTGGGTGGACGGGGTCGTCAGCCGCATCGTCGACGTGCTGCTGTCCATCCCGGGGCTGCTGCTCTCGATGGTGATCGTCGTCGCGCTGGGCTTCGGGACGCTGAACGCGGCCATCGCCGTCGGCATCGCCTCCGTGGCCACGTTCACCCGCCTCATGCGTTCGGAGGTGCTGACCGTACGGAACCTGCCGTTCGTCGAGTCGGCCCACCACATAGGGGCCGGCTCGAAGACGGTGCTGTTCAGGCACGTCCTGCCGAACTCGTACTCGGCGGTGCTGTCAATGACGGCCCTGCAGTTCGGGCACTCGATCCTGTGGATCGCCGCGCTGAGCTTCCTGGGCTACGGCGCCCCGCCGCCGCAGCCGGAATGGGGCCTGCTGGTGGCCGAGGGGCGCGAATACATCGTGTCCTCGCCGTGGCTGACCGTCCTGCCCGGCATCGTCATCGTCCTCACCGTCCTCTCCATCAGCCGCGTCAGCGCACTGTTCCGCACGAACCAGGAGACGAAGAAATGACACTCCTCATGGGAAACCCGGCTCCCTCCACCGCGCAGGACGCGGCCCCCGCGGCCCTGGAGATCCGCGGGCTGCGGATCGCCTACGGCCACGGAGCCCACCGGACCGACGTCGTCCACGGGGTGGACCTGGACCTGCGCCGCGGCGAAACCCTTGCCCTCGTCGGTCAGTCCGGTTCGGGGAAGTCCACCATCGCCCAGGCCGCCGGCGGCCTGTTGCCCCCCAACGGACACATCGTGGCCGGAACCGTCCGGGTGGCCGGGACGGAGGTCACCGGCTTCAGCCGCCGGGACTGGCGTTCGCTGCGCGGCACCGGCATCGGCTACATCCCCCAGGACCCGCTCAGCTCGCTGGATCCGCTGCAGAGCATCGGGCACCAGGTGGACCAGGCGCTGCTCCTGCACACGGACGCCACCCGCCGCACCGTGCGGGCCCGCACGGTCGAGCTGCTGGGGCACGTCGGGATCCGGGAGCCGGAACGCCGGGCGGAATCCCACCCGCACGAGCTTTCCGGAGGCCAGCTGCAGCGCGTGCTCATTGCGATCGCCATCGCGGGCCGGCCGCAACTGCTCATCGCGGACGAACCGACGTCGGCGCTCGACGTCACGGTGCAGCAGACCATCCTGGACCTGCTGGGGGAGCTGCAGCGCGAGCTGGGCTCCGCGATCCTGTTCATCACGCACGACCTTGCGCTCGCCGGGGACCGCAGCGACCGCATTGCCGTGCTGAACCATGGCGAACTGGTGGATTCGGGCCCCACGGACCGGGTGCTGTCCGACCCCGCCGACGAGTACACCCGGCGGCTTTTCGCCGACGTGCCCGCAACCTCCCCGGACAAGTACCGCCGGCGGCTGGACGCCGCGGCCGCGGCGGACCGGCCTGTGGCCATCGCTGTCGAACACCTGGTGAAGCACTACGGCGACCCGCGGCAGCAGGGCGGGCGCCCGCCCGCGGTCAACGACGTCAGTTTCACTGTCCGGCGCGGTTCCACCCATGCGCTGGTTGGCGAGTCCGGCTCCGGCAAGACCACGATCGCGCGCGTCATCGCCGGACTGGAACCGTTCACCTCCGGCACCGTGAGCGTCGACGGAAGGACGCTGGAGCGCCAGCCCCGGCACACCAACCCCTACGCCCGCCAACTGCAGCTGGTCTACCAGAACCCCCTCTCGGCGCTGGACCCCAAGTTCAGCATCCGGCGCAGCATCGAGGAACCCCTCAGGCTGCACGGCGGCGCCCCGGAAGGCGGCTCGGCAGAAGGCGGCTCGGCGGCTGCCCGCGCCCGGCGCGTCAAGGAGGTCCTGGACCGCGTGGCCTTGCCGGAAAGCGTGCTGGAGCGCAGGCCCCGCGAGGTCTCCGGCGGGCAGCGCCAGCGTGTGGCGATCGCGCGGTCCCTGGTCCTGGCCCCGGAAATCCTGGTCCTGGACGAACCCACCTCCGCGCTCGACGTGACGGTGCAGGCCCGCATCATCGAACTGCTCTTCGAGCTGCGCGAGGACCAGGACCTCACCTACCTGTTCATTTCCCACGACCTGAGCCTGGTGCGCCAGATCGCCGACGAGGTCTCCGTGCTGGAGCACGGCCGGCTGGTGGAGAGCGGCCCCGTCGGGCAGGTCTTCGACGACAGTCCGAACGACTACACCCGGCGGCTGATCAGTTCCATCCCCGGGCGGCGGTCCGGGAGGGTGCTGCTGCCCGGCGCGTGAGCCCGGGCCCCACCACCGCCCAACCCGACACCCCCGAAAGGACCCTCCGTGGCCATCGAACCCAAGAAGCTCATCGTCAACCTCTTCGAGATGGCCTGCGTCAGCCACATCACCCACGGCCTGTGGGTGCTTGAGGGCAACAACCGGCACCGCACCGCGGAGCTGGAGTACTGGACCGAACTGGCCCAGGTGGCCGAGGGAGCCGGCTTCGACGCGATCTTCCTGGCCGACGTCGTCGGAGCCTACGACGTCTTCCGGGATGGCCCGGAGACCGCGATCCGCGAAGGGCTGCAGATCCCGAACTTCGACCCGCTGACCGTGGTCCCGGCCATGGCCGCCGTGACCAAGCACGTCGGGTTCGGCGCCACGTTCTCCACCAGCTACGAGCCCCCCTTCGCGTTCGCCCGCCGGGCCGCCACGCTGGACCACCTGACCAAGGGCCGCTTCGGCTGGAACATCGTCACCTCCTACCTGCCCAACGCGGCACGGAACTTCGGCCTGGCCGAGGAGATCCCGCACGACACCCGCTACGCGATCGCCGACGAGTACCTGAACGTGCTCTACAAGCTGTGGGAGGGCTCTTGGGACGACGGCGCGATCGTCGAGGACCGGGCCGCCAAGGTCTATTCGGACCCCGCCGCGATCCGCTACATCAACCACTCCGGGGAGCACTACTCCGTGGCCGGTCCGCACCTGGTGGCACCCTCGCTCCAGCGCACCCCGGTGCTGTTCCAGGCCACCGGCTCCCCGGCGGGCATCGCGTTCGCCGGCAAGCACGCGGAGGTGGTGTTCACCGGCGGCCGCACCGCGGCGGACTTCCGCGCCAACGCGGCGGCGATGCGGCGGGCCGCGGAGGGCCAGGGCCGCGACGGCGGGGACATCAAGTGCATCGTCCAGGCCGGCGTCGTGGTGGGCCGCACCGACGACGAGGTCGCCCGGAAGCTGGCGCTGTACCGGGAACACTCCTCGGTGGAGGGCATCCTGGCCCACGCGGGCTTCGCGATCGACCCGACGGCCTACCCGCCGGAAACCCCGGTGCACGAGATCCTGGTGCGCGAGGGCAAGGCGGACACCCCGTTCGCGGCGACCATCGCCCCCGGCACGACGGCGGGCCAGCTGCTGGAGCGGGTCCGCAAGGGCCGCTCCGAGCGCTACTTCGTGGCCGGAACGCCCGGCGTGGTGGCCGACGAGATCGAACGCTGGCTGGACGAGGACGGGATCGACGGGATCAACCTGCGCCAGTACCACTCCTTCGGCACCGCCCGGGACTTCGGCGAACTGGTGGTCCCGGAACTGCGCCGCCGCGGCCGGCTGCGCGAGGGCTACGTCCCGGAGGAGACGCTGCGCGAGCGCATCTACGGGCCGGGCAAGGCCCGGCTGCCGCAGTCCCACTACGGTGCCCGGTACCGCGGCGGGGCGCACCTTGACGCGGACGACGCCGGGGGCCGACTCCCTGCGGAGCCCGCCCCGGCGTCGGCCGGGCTGAAGGCTTGGGTGTAGCGACGGAGCGCTAGAGGGACGCGGAGACCTTCCAGAGGTCGATGTCGGTGTCCCCGGCCGTGATCGCGTCGATGCGCCCCAGTTCCTCCGCGGTGAACTCCGTGTTGCCGAGGGCGCCGAGGTTCTCGTCGAGCTGGGCCGTGGAGGAGACGCCGGCCAGGACGGAGGTGACCCCGCCGTCGCGCAGCAGCCAGGCGATGGCCAGCTGCGCGAGGGTCTGGCCGCGCTCGGCCGCGACCTTGTTCAGGGCCCGGGCCTTGGCGATGTTCTCCTCGGTGACGTGCCCGGCCAGGGAGCCCCGGCCACCGCTGGGCACTGCGCTGCTGTCCGCGAGGTACTTGTTGGTCAGCAGGCCCTGCGCCAGCGGCGTGAAGGCGATCGAGCCCAGGCCCTGCTCGTCGAGGGTGTCCAGCAGGCCGTCCTCCACCCAACGGTTGAACAGGGAATAGGCGGGCTGGTGGATGGCCAGCGGGGTGCCCAGGTCCTTGGCGATGCGGGCCGCCTCCCGCGTGCGTTCGGCGGAGTAGGAGGAGATGCCCACGTAGAGGGCCTTGCCCTGGCGGACCAGGGTGTCCAGCGCCCCGATGGTTTCCTCCAGCGGGGTGTCCGGGTCCACCCGGTGGGAGTAGAAGATGTCCACGTACTCCAGGCCCAGCCGGGTGAGCGACTCCTCGGCGGAGGCGATCAGGTACTTGCGCGAGCCGAGGTTGCCGTGGGGTCCGGGCCACTGGTCCCAGCCGGCCTTGGAGGAGACGATGAGTTCGTTGCGGTAGGGCCGGAAGTCGGTGCGGAGCATGCGGCCGAAGTTCTCTTCGGCGGAGCCGTAGGGCGGGCCGTAGTTGTTGGCCAGGTCGAAGTGGGTGATGCCGCGGTCGAAGGCGTGGCGCAGGATCTCCCGCTGGGTGCCATAGGGGCGGTTGTCGCCGAAGTTCCACCACAGGCCCAGGCTGATCGGGGGCAGCAGCAGGCCGCTGTTTCCCACCCGGCGGTAGCCGGTGGAATCGTACCGGTCCTCGGCCGCCACGTACGGCCGGTGGGATTCGGGCACGCGGGGGAATCGGACTTCCTGAATCGGTGTGGGCATGCTGTTCGGTGAGGACATGGTGGCCTTCCGTGGGAGATGGGCGGGGGCGGGTGATGGGGCGGGGGCGACGCCGAACCGCCGCCCCCCATTCTTCCCGTTCACCCGGCGCCGGCCGAGGCCGTGCAAAGGGAAGACATGGGGAAACAGGGGGACAGGGGCCAGCGACACGGGCCGGCGTTATGTTGCGGGGACATGAGGCTCCGGCGAGCGCCTGCCGGCGGCATTCTGCGCGTTCCCGGCGTCCTGGAGGCCGGATGTGACGCGGGATGACTCGCCTAACCCCGCGTGACGAAACGTGACGGAGGTTCTGGGACGTTTCGCGTCCTCCCGTGACGCCCGGCGTCGTCCCGCGATCCAGTGTGACGCCGCGGATGGGGCGCCCGGGACCCGGTTGCTTAGATATAAGACATCACCATCAAGAGCGGCCGAGAGACCTGGTTCAACGACGCCGCAGCAACGACGCCCCTTGGGGGCCGTGCGTGCTCCCGCCAGGACCGATGGGCTTGCTCCTGAAGGCCCTCCGTCGCGGCCCCGTGCCGCGATCGAGGGGTGCAGTGGCGCGTCCATCACGCCCCACCATGCCAGACCCAGCACCCCAAGCAAGCACCCCACACAAGCACCCCAAACAAGGACGCCTCACCGTGAATCAGCAGCTTTCCGCCCCCACCCTCGCCCGCCGTAACCGCCGTGGAGCACTGGCCAAGGCCGCCGTCGTTATGACCGCAGGGGTCCTGCTGGTCACCGGATGCTCGCTCAAGGACCCGGGCACCGGTGCCGCGTCCTCCACCGCCGCGGCGCAGGAGACGGCCGCCGCCATCACCGATGTGCCCAGCCTCGAGGGCAAGACGGTGGGCATCGCGGCCAAGGACATCGTGCACGACTTCAGCCGCAAGGTCTACGAGGAGCTGCAGGCCCGCGTCAAGGAGCTCGGCGGCACCGTCGTGGCCACCCAGGCCGAGGCCAAGGACGACAAGCACGTGGCCGACGTCGAAAACCTGATCGCGCAGAAGCCCGACGCGATCGTCGTGATCCTGGGCGACGCGCAGACCCTGACCCCGGCGCTGAAGAAGGTCGACGAGGCCGGGATTCCGCTGTTCACGGTCGACTTCCAGTCCGAGTACTCCAAGAACAACGTCACCAGCGACAACTGGACGATCGGCTCGACCCTGGGCCGTACCCTCGCCGAGGACATCGGGGGCAAGGGCAAGGTGCTGGTCTTCAACGGCTTCCCGGGGGTCACCCCCTGCCGCATCCGCTACAACGAGCTGAAGCTGGTGCTTGAGGACTACCCGCAGATCGAACTGATCACCCCGGAACTGCAGGACAAGTACGAGGGCACCATTGAGGACGCCCGCCGCCAGATCGAGGACAACCTGCGCCGCCTGCCCGAGGGCGAGGTCGACGCGATCTGGTCCTGCTGGGACATGCCGCAGATCGGTGCCGCCCAGGCGATCGACGCCGCGGGCCGCGACGACGTCAAGGTCTACGGCGTGGACGCCGAGCCCGGCGCGCTCGACCTGATCGCCGATCCGGACAGCGCCTACCAGTTCACGGTCGCCCAGCAGACCACCGCGATGGCCGACCGTTCCGCCGACAACGTGGCGCTGTTCCTGGGCGGAAAGGCCGACCAGGTGACCACGACCAGCTACCTCGAGCCGGTGTTCGTCACCAAGGAGAACGTGGAACAGGTGCGCCGTGACCTCGGCATCTAAGACCCCGGAGGCCACCTCGGCGGGCGCGCAGGCCGCATCCGCGCCGGAACTGCTGCACCTGGACGGCATCACCAAGTCCTTCGGTGCGGCCACGGTGCTGCACGCGGTGGAGCTGAGCGTCCAGCCGGGGGAGATCGTTGGACTCGTGGGCGAAAACGGCGCCGGCAAGTCGACGCTGATCAAGGTGCTCACCGGGTTCCACACCGCCGAGGCGGGGCAGATCCGGATCGACGGGCAGCCCGTGCAGATCAGCCGTCCGGCCGACGCCGAACGCCTCGGCATCCGGGTCATCCACCAGGACCAGCACCTGGCCGGACGGCTGACCGTGGCCGAACAGCTGTATCTGGGCACGCCGGCCGCGCGCGGGGCTTCCCGCCGCGCGCTGGAGGCCCGGGCGGCGGCCGACATCGAGCGGGCCACCGGGCAGCGGCTTGATCCCCGCGTGCTGATCGATGACCTCACCGTGGCCCAGCAGCAGCTGATCCAGCTCACCCGTGCCGTGCTGGCCGAGCCCCGGCTCCTGGTGCTGGACGAGCCGACCGCGCCGCTGGCCGCCGCCGAGGTGCAGCAGTTGTTCACGACGCTGCGCACGCTGCGGGAGCGCGGGGTGGGGATCATCTACATCTCCCACTACCTGCAGGAACTCGAACAGATCGCCACCCGCGCGGTGGTGCTGCGCAACGGACGCAACGCCGGGGAGGTGGCGCTGGGCGAACACGCCGACCACGGCGCGCTCGAGCGTGTGGTCGAGCTGATGGTGGGCCGCAGCGTCGAGGAGTTCGAGCAGCGCGCATCCCGCACCGCCCGGCCCGGCGAACCCCTGCTGCGGCTGCGCGAACTGGCCGTCCCCGGGCACCTGGCCCCGCTGAGCCTGGAGGTCGGCGCCGGGGAGATCGTGGGAATCACCGGCCTGGTCGGTTCCGGGGTGGAGGTGCTGGCCGACGCCATCGCCGGGCGCCGCCCGCACGAGGGCCAGACCCTCGCCGCCGGGCGCCGCTACCGCGGGGCCGTCGGCTTCGTGGCCCGCGGAGGCGCCTACGTGCCGGCCAACCGGCGGCGCGACGGGCTCCTGGTCAACGCATCCCTGCGCGAGAACCTGTCCCTGGCCTCCCTGCGGTCCATCAGCACCCGTCTCGGGTTGTTGCGCCGGGGCGCCGAGCGGCGGCAGGCCGACGAACTGATCACCCGTTTGGACGTGCGCCCCGCCG
Organism: Arthrobacter ginkgonis; assembly: GCF_039540195.1. Taxonomy (NCBI): domain Bacteria; kingdom Bacillati; phylum Actinomycetota; class Actinomycetes; order Micrococcales; family Micrococcaceae; genus Arthrobacter; species Arthrobacter ginkgonis. The sequence continues at coordinate 49,033 of NZ_BAABEO010000006.1, forward strand.
ATGCCACCGCGATCGCCTCGCGGCTCTCCGGCGGCAACCAGCAGAAGGTCGTGCTGGGCCGCTGGCTGGCCGCCAAGGCGCGCATCTTCGTGCTGGACCAGCCCACCAGCGGTGTCGACGTGGGCAGCCGCTCGCAGATCTACCAGCAGATCAACCGGCTCGTCGACGAGGGCGCCGCGGTGCTGCTGATCACCGTCGACCTGGAGGAACTGGTGGGACTGGCCGACCGGACCGTGGTGCTCTACCGCGGCGAACGCGTGGCCGAACTGGCGCGCGAGGACACCACCGTGGACGCGGTGCTCGGCTACGCCTCGGGCGCCAGCCGCACCACCACAACGCAGGAGGCAGCATGAGCACCACCGCTCCCGAGCAGGTGCCGGCCGCGGCCGCCGCACCGACCCCCGCCGGTGCCCGGCCCCGGTCGATCCGCACCACCGGGTGGACCAGCTACGCCGGCTACGGCGTCGTGGTGCTGGTGCTCGCCCTGTTCGCCGTGGTCTCCCCGGTGTTCACGGACCCGGCCAACATAGCCTCCATCATCAACCAGGCGACGGTCACGGCCATCGCCGGGATGGGCCTGGCCGTGGTGATCATCGTCGGGGGCGACGACGTCGTCGAGGGAGGCATCGACCTCTCCGTCGGAGCCACCGCGGCCGTGGCCGGGTCGGTGACCGCGGTGCTCACCACCGCCGGGGTGCCCCCGGTGCTGGCGATCCTCGCCGCGCTCGGCACCACGCTGCTGATCGGTACGGTCAACGGCGTCGCCGTGGGCCTGGGACTGCGCCCGCTGCTGGCCACCCTCGCCACCATGGGCATCGCCACCTCGTTGGACCTGGTGATCAGCCAGAACATGAAGATCGCCCTCGACGGGCAGACCTTCACCTGGCTGCGCGACGCCAGCGGACTCGGCGTCTCCGGCGCCGTGGTGGTGCTGCTGGTGGTGGCCGCGGCCCTGATCTGGGTCTTCCACCGCACCCGCTTGGGCGTGAACGCCTACGCCGTGGGACAGAATCCGACCGCCGCGCGCGTGGCCGGACTGAATCCCGGACGCTACCGCTTCGCCAGCTACCTGATCTCCTCGGGGCTCGCCGGCGTCGCCGGCATCCTGCTGGCCTCCCGCCTCTCGGCGGCCGTGCCCGGGATCGGCACCCAGATCCTGCTGGACATCATCCTGGTCGCCTACATGTCCACGGTCTTCTCCCGCCGCCTGGTCATCACGATCGGCGGGACGCTGCTGGCCGCCCTGTTCGTGACCGCGCTGTCCAACGGCATGACGCTGGCCGGCATTGCCAGCCAGTGGGTCGGAGCCGTCAAGGGCGCGCTGATCCTGGCCGTGCTCACCGTCGTCGTCCTTCGATCCAAGGCAGGAAACCGATGAGCAACTCACCCGCGGAAGCACCCGTGAACGCGCCCGTGAACCCCGCCGCCACGACGGCCCCGGCCCACGCTGCCCCAACTCCGGGGACCACGGTTCAGGGGATATCAGCTCAGGGGACACCGGCTCAGGGGACCCCCGAACCGGGACGCGACAGGGCGTCCCGACGCCGCGGCGTCCTTGGCCGCTTGGATGCCCGCCAGCTCGTGGCCCCGCTGGCCCTGGCCGCGATCCTGCTCGTCTTCACCCTGCTCAGCGACCAGTTCCTGCGCGCGGACAACCTGGCGGCGGTGCTGAACCAAAGCGCGCTGCTGGCGCTCGCCGCCGTCGCCATGACGCTGGTCGTCCGCGCCGGAGGCATCGACCTGTCCCTGGGCGTGGCGATCGACCTGGCGGCCCTGGCCGCCGCGGCGCTGATCGCCGACGGCTACTACGCCTGGGTCGCGATCGCGGCCGGTCTGGGGTTCGGCGCCCTGGTGGGCCTGGTCAACGCGCTGCTGATCGTGGGCCTGCGCATCCCGCCGTTCCTGGCCACCCTCAGCGTCTGGTTCGTGGGCACCAGCGTGCAGCAGCTGCTCACCGGCGGCGGCGCCCCCATCTACCTCTCCGGCCCGCGGGTGCCCGAGGAGTTCGCGTTCCTCGGCGGGAGCGGGCTGATCGTCGGCATCCCGGTGGCCATCGTCGCCGCGCTGGCGGTCGCCGTCCTCGGATGGGCCCTGCTGGAGACCACCCGCTTCGGGCGCGCGCTGACCGCGGCCGGGGAACAGCCCCGCGCGGCCGCGATCGCCGGGCGGCGCGTCTCGGCGCTGACGTTCAGCGCCTACGTGATCGCCTCCCTGCTGGCCGCCGTCGCCGGCGTCCTGCTGGCGGCCCGCACCAACGGGTTCGTCCCGGCCAGCGGGCAGCTGTACGTGCTGGACGCGATCGGAGCCGTCTTCATCGGCGCAACGCTCAGCCGCATCGGGCGGCCCAGCGTGCCCGGAACCCTGGTGGGGGTGCTGATCTTCGCGCTGCTGGCCAACGGGATGAACCTGATCGGGCTCTCCTTCTTCTGGCAGGGGCTGGGCCGCGGCGTGGCGCTGCTGCTGATCCTGCTCGCCGGCGTCGTGCTCTCCCGCGAGGGCGGCGGCGGTCCGCTGCGCCGCCTGCTGGCCTCCGCGCGCCGCTAGCGGCGCCGCCGGGCGGGGCGGTTCGCCCCGCCCGGCATCCGGCCACCTCATCCAGTCACCCCACTCCGCCCGCAGCATGCCTTCCCGGAAAGGATCCCCGTGGCACAGCGCATCAGCCTCAACGCCTTCGACATGACCACGCCCACCCACCAGAGCCCCGGGCTGTGGCGCCACCCGGACAACCGGGCGGACACCTACAACACCCTCGAGTACTGGACCGACCTGGCCCAGATCCTGGAGCGCGGCACCTTCGACGCGCTGTTCCTCGCGGATGTCCTGGGCATCTACGACGTCTACCGGAACTCCTCCGCCCCGGCGCTGCTGGATGCGGACCAGGTGCCGCTGAACGACCCCTTCATGCAGATCTCCGCCATGGCCGCCGTGACCAAGAACCTCGGCTTCGCGGTCACCAGCGCGCTGACCTACGAGCTGCCCTACGCCCTGGCGCGCAAGTTCTCCTCGCTGGACCACCTCACCCGCGGACGCGTCGGATGGAACGTCGTCACCAGCTACCTGGAATCCGCCGCCCGCAACCTGGGCATGACCCGCCAGCTGGACCACGACGCCCGCTACGACCTGGCCGACGAGTTCATGGAGGTCGTCTACAAGCTCTGGGAGGGGTCCTGGGATGAGGGCGCCGTGGTCAAGGACCGCGAGCGCGGCGTCTACACCGACCCGGCCAAGGTGCACCCGATCAACCACCACGGACGGTACTTCGACGTGCCGGGCATCCACCTCTCCGAGCCGTCCGCGCAGCGCACCCCGGCGATCTTCCAGGCCGGCGCGTCCCCGCGCGGCCGGGCCTTCGGGGGCAAGCACGCCGAGGGGATCTTCCTGAACTCGATCCGCCCCGAGATAACCCGCAAGGCCACGGACGCGACCCGCGACGAGCTGGAGGCCGCCGGCCGTCCGCGCGACGCCGCCAAGTTCTATGCGCTCGTCACCGCCGTCGTCGCCGACTCCGACGCCGAGGCCGAAAAGCTGCACCGCGAGTACCTGTCCTACTCCTCCCGCGAGGGCGCCCTGACCTTCTACGGCGGATGGTCCGGCCTGGACCTCTCCAAGTACGCCAGCGAAGAGGAGCTGAAGTACCTGGACACCAACGCCGCCCGCTCGGCGCTGTCCATCTTCACCACGGCGGACCCGGGGCGTTCGTGGACCCCGAATTCGATCGCCGACTACCTCGGCATCGGCGGCATCGGACCGGTGCTCGTCGGGTCCCCGGAGACGGTCGCCGACGAGATCGAACGCTGGGTCGACGTCGCGGGCCTGGACGGGATCAACCTCGCCTACGCCATTTCGCCGGGCTCCTTCGAGCAGTTCACCGACCTTGTGGTTCCCGAACTGCGCAAGCGCGGCCGCGTCTGGGACAAGTACCAAGGCTCCACGCTCCGCGAGTACCTCGCGGGCGAGGGCAACAGCCGCGTCAGCGATACCCACCCGGCCGCCGCCTACCGGGGCGCCTTCGCCGGCGGCCCCAGCGCCACGGACGCCCAGGCGACCGACACCCCCGAGGCCATCCTCGCCCAGGGCTGACCACGCCCCACCCCCGCCGTGGCCCCGCCCGGCCCACCCGAATTCGGAAGGAACACGATGAGCACCACCGACGCCCTGAGCACCTCCAACACGCTGCGCACCCCCTGGTCCGGAACCGCCGACGAGGCGGAACTCGAGCACTGGAGGGCCGTCGCCCGCGGCGTTGCCGACCGCCTGGCGGCCGACGTGCTGGAACGCGACCGCGCCAACCTGAACCCGGTCGCCGAGGCCGGGCTGCTGCGCTCCTCCGGGCTGCTGGACCTGCTGGTCCCGGCCGAGTTCGGTGGCGGGGGAGGGCACTTCGAGACGGCCTTCGAAACCGTGCGCATCCTCGCCACGGCGGACGGCTCCATCTCGCAGCTGCTGGCCTACCACTACTTCAACCAAGCCGGCATCGGCTTCTACGCGGAGCCGGCGGAGCAGCCCCGCTGGTGGCGGCGCACGGTCGAGGGCGGCTGGCTTTGGGGCGACTCGGTCAACCCGGTCGACCCGACCCTGGTCCTCACCCCGGAAGGCGACGGCTACCGGCTCAACGGCCTCAAGCGGTTCTCCACCGGCTCGGGCGTGGGCGAGATGATCATCGTCAACGCCGCCGTCGAGGGCGGGCAGAACCACGGCAAGGTCTACGCGTTCGTGCTGGAGACCACCCGCGAGGGCCTGGAGCTGCTCGGCGACTGGGACAACCTGGGCCAGCGGCTGACCGCCTCCGGCTCGGTGAAGTACACCGACGTGCCCGTCCGTCCCGAGGACATCCTCGGCGAGGTCACCGAGGAGCCGATCGCCACGCTGCTGACCCCCGGCGTGCAGCTGGGCTTCGGCAACTTCTACCTCGGCGTGGCCGAGGGGGCGCTGGCCCAGGGCCGCGAACTGCTGCTGGCCCGCAAGAACGCCTGGTTCCTCTCCGAGGCGGAGACCTACGCGCAGGACAAGGTGTTCCAGCGCGTGCTCGGCGAGCTGAAGGCGCGCACCGCCGCCGTTGCCGCCCTGGCCGAGAAGCTCAACCGGCGCTTCGATGCCGAGGTGGCCCGCTCGTCGGCGCTGACCGCCGAGCAGCGCGGCGAGTACGCCGTCGCCATCGCGGAGCTGAAGGTCGTGGCCACCGAGGTCGGCGTGGAGGTCGCCAGCCGGATCTACGAGGTGACCGGCGCCAGCTCCACCAGCAACGCCGTCGGACTGGACCGGTACTGGCGCAACGTGCGCACCCACTCGCTGCACGACCCGGTGGACTACAAGAAGATCGAGGTCGGCGCGTACTTCCTGCACGGGGAACTGCAGCCGCTCTCGCTCTACACCTAGGCCCCACGGCCCGGCGGCGGCCGGCACCCCGGTGCCGGCCGCCCTGCCGGCCACCCGCACCACCACATACGCACTACCTTGGAAGGGTCCGATGACCGCCACCTCCCTGCCCCGCAGCCGCCAGGCCCGCCTCTCCGCCCGGTTCCGCCCGCTCTTCGAGGAGATCGCCGCCGGGGCGGCCGAGCGCGACCGCACCCAGGCCCTGCCGCACGCCCAGATCGCAGCCCTGGCCGCGGCGGGCTTCGGCGCCGTGCGCGTCCCCGAGGCCGACGGCGGGGCCGGCGCCACCCTGCCCGAGCTCTTCGGCCTGCTCACCGAGCTGGCCGCCGCGGATCCCAGCATCGCCCAGGCCCTGCGCGGGCACTTCGCGTTCGTGGAGGACCGCCTGGTGGCCGCGCCGGGCCCGGAGCGCGACGCCTGGCTGGCGCGCTTCGTGGCGGGCGACCTGGTCGGCAACGCCTGGACCGAGGTCGGCGACGGCGCCCTGGGCGAGGTGGGAACGAAGGTCAGCCCCGACGGCAGCGGCGGCTTCGTGGTCAACGGCACCAAGTACTACTCCACCGGCAGCATCTTCGCCGACTGGATCGACACCTACGCCGAGCGCACCGACACCGGGGCCCGGGTGATCGCCGCGGTTCCCGCGCGCCAGCCCGGCGTCCGGCTGGAGGACGACTGGGACGGCTTCGGCCAGCGCACCACCGGCACCGGCACCACCGTCTTCCACGACGCGGCCGTCGACGAGGCCCACCTGATCGACTTCGACACGCGCTTCAAGTACCAGGCCGCCTTCTACCAGGCGGTGCTCCTGGCGGTCCTGGCCGGGACGGCCCGGGCCGCCGAACGCGACTTCGCGGCCGAACTCGCCGCCCGCAAGCGCACCTTCAGCCAGGGCGCGGCCGCGCTGGCCCGGGAGGACCCGCAGCTGCTCCAGGTCATCGGGGAGGTCTCGGCGGCGGCATTCGCCGGCGCGGCGACGGTCGCGCGCGTGGCGGAGGCCCTGCAGGGGGCCTACGAGTCGGCGCTCCGCCTGCACGCCGGGGAGGTGGACGAGGAGGAGGACGCCGCGGCCAACGACGCCGCCGAACTCGCCTCCGCCCAGGGGCAGGTGGCCCTCACGCCACTGGCGCTGGCGGCGGTCACCCACGCCTTCGACGCGCTGGCCGCCTCCGCGACCAGCACCGGCAAGGACCTGGACCGCCACTGGCGCAACGCCCGGACCGCCGGAAACCACAACCCGTGGGTGTTCAAGGCCCGGCTGGTCGGCGACCTGGCCGTCAACGGGCGGACGTGGCCCACGATCTGGGCCGTCGGCTCCGCGCCCGGGACCGTTGCGGGGGAGTCCGGAGCGTCCGAGCCTGGCGCGCCCGTGGCCGGCGCATCCGAAGCGGGCCCGCGACTCGACACCGCAGCACAGGCGGTGGCAGGCTTGCCAGCATGATCGTTGCCTTCTCCGTCGCCCCGTCCACTTCCAGCGAGGACGGGTCCGTCCACGACGCCGTCGCCGCCGCCGTGAAGGTGGTCCGCGAATCCGGCCTGCCCAACCGCACCTCCTCCATGTTCACCGAACTGGAGGGCGAATGGGACGAGGTCATGGACGTGGTCAAGCGCGCCACCGAGGCCGTGGCCGCCCACGGCTCCCGCGTCTCGCTGGTGCTCAAGGCGGACATCCGCCCCGGGCACACCGGCGAGCTGGACGGCAAGGTCGAACGGCTCGAATCCGCGCTGCAGGCCCTCAACGGCCCCGCGGCCGGAACGGACCTGCCGGAGTAGCGACCGCCATGGACCAGCACGCGGCGCCGGAGGCCACCCCCGAGGCGGTGGACGCCTACCTTGCGGACACTCTCGTGGGGGAGGACGAGGCCCTGCGGGCGGGCAAGCGCGCCGCGGCCGCCGCCGGCCTGCCGGCCATCGAGGTCAGCCCCGGCCAAGGCAAACTGCTGATGATGCTGGCCAAGCTGGCCGGTGCCCGCCGCATCCTGGAGATCGGCACCCTGGGCGGATACAGCACCACCTGGCTGGCTCGGGCCCTGCCGCCCGACGGCGAGCTGGTCACCTGCGAGTTCGAACCCCGCCACGCGGAGGTGGCCCGCGCCAACCTCGACGCGGCCGGCGTCGGGTCCCTGGTCACCATCCGGCCCGGCCCCGCCCTGGACACCCTTGCGGCGCTGCGGGCCGAGCGGGCCGCTCCGTTCGACGCCGCTCCGTTTGATCTGGCCTTCATCGACGCGGACAAGGAAAACAACGCCAACTACGTGCGCGCGGCCCTGGAGCTGGTGCGGCCCGGCGGACTGATCGTGCTGGACAACGTGGTGCGCCGCGGCACGGTGCTGCGCCCGGGGGACCCGGACACCGTCGAAGGCCGGGACGCGAACGGGACCCGCGCCGCGCTGGAGCTGCTCGGTTCGGACCCGCGGGTGGAGGCCACCGCCGTGCAGACCACCGGAGCCAAGGGCTGGGACGGGTTCGCGCTCGCCATTGTGCGGGGCTGATGGGGTTCGCGCTTGATGGGGTGCGCGGCTGAGGCGTGCGCGTGCGGGAAGATGGTGGCATGAGCTCCACCCCCGACCGCACCGCCCGCCACACCACCGCCCGCCACACCACGGTCCGCCGCGCCACCGCCGCTGACATCCCCGCGACCCTCGCCATGAAGCTGGCCGCGTGGCGGGAAACCTACGCGGACCAGCGCCCCGCCGCGTTCTTCGCCCGCGCCGAGGCGGCCCGCGAGCAGGAGACCGACTGGTGGCAGCGCGGCCTCGAGGCCGGTGCCGAACTGTGGATCGCCCAGGACGACGCCGGCCGCATCCTGGGGTGCGCCGGCGGCGGGGCCGCCCGCGAGGACGACGCCGGCGCGCGCGTGGGGCACGAACTGCAGATGCTTTACGTCCTCGCCGAGGCCCACGGCACCGGGCTGGGCGCCCGGCTCATGGACGCTGCCATCGGCGCCCACCCGGCCCTGGTGTGGGTGCTGGAGCGCAACCCCCGCGCCCACGCCTTCTACCGCAAGCACGGCTTCGTCCCCGACGGGCGCATCGAGCCCCTGGCCGACGGCTGGGCCGGGCTGAACGAGGTCCGCCTGGTGCGCCGCATCGCCGCCTCCGCCGTGCGCCGTGCCGCGCCGGAGTCGGGGGCGGGAGCCGGGCGTGCCTAGGCGCGCCAAGGCGGCGCCGAAGGCCTCCGGCACAAAAAATCCCGCGACGAAGAACCAGCCCGCCAAGGCCCCGGCCGGCCCGGTGCCCGGGGACTACCCGATCGACACCGGCACCGCCACCCTGGAGCGGGACTCCTACAACCCGGACGGGTGGATCCTCCACGTCAACGGGGTCCCGAGCTCCCACGTGGACCTGGCCGACCCGTCCCGGCTGGACTTCGAGTACATGCGCTGGATCGCGGCGCTGCTGCGCGAACGCTTCCCGCCGGAGGAAGCCGGCCGGCTGCGCGCGCTGCACCTGGGCGGCGGCGCCTGCTCCATGGCCCGCTGGGTGCACGCGGCCTACCCCGAGGCGCGCCAGGTCGTCGTCGAACTGGACGGAAGGCTCTCCGAACTGGTGCGCGAGTGGTTCGACCTGCCACGGGCGCCCCTGCTGCGCCTGCGCGTGGGGGAGGCCCGCCAGGTCCTCGAATCCCTCACCGACGCCACCCGGGACCTGGTCATCCGCGACGTGTTCGCCGGGGACCGGACGCCGGCGCCGCTGACTACCCTCGAATTCACCGGGCACGTGCACCGGGTGCTCGACGCCGGCGGGCTGTACGTGGTCAATTGCGGGGACACGCCGTCGCTGGCCGGGGCCCGGGCCGAGGCAGCCACGATCGGTGCGGTGTTTCGGCACGTGGCGATCATCGCCGACCCGCCCATGCTCAAGGGCCGCCGCTACGGCAACGTCATCATCGCCGGCAGCGACGCCGAGATCCCGGCCGGGCCGGGCCTGCTGCGCGAACTGCTTGGCGGGGCGGTCCCGGCCCAGCACTGGGGCGATGCCCAGGTGCGCGCCTTTGCCCGGGACGCCGAACCGAACCGGGATCCCGCACCGGGCAGCGCCGCCTGACAGCAGGGGGACCCGCGGCCGGCGCCGCAGCCCTGGCCCTGCGGCGCGACCGTGCCGGGAAACCCTATTGCGCAAGTGGCTGGAAACCGGCGCGGATTCCAGCCACTTGCGCAAGATGGTTCTGGTTCCGGTTCCGGCTGCTGGGGCTCGGAGCGCGGGGCGCTTCAGGCCGAGGGCGGCGGCCCGGCCGCGTGGAAGGGGCTGGGCGCCTCGCCCAACAGGAACCCCTCCGCCTCGGCGGTGGCCTGCCGCACCGCCTCCGCCACGGCGGCCACGGCCGGCTGCCGCAGCGACTCGGGCCGGGCCACCAGCCAGTAGGTCAGCCGCTCCGCCACCTCCCCGGGCAGGATCCTGACCAGCTCCGGGTGCTGTGCGGCCATGAAGCACGGCAGCAGGCCGATGCCCCCGCCGGCCCGGGTGGCCGCCACATGCACGAACACGTTGGTGGAGCTGATCGAATCCGCCATGCCGGGCAGGATGCGCCGGGGCGTGTCGAGGTCGTCCACCTGGAGCATCGAGTCGATGAAGTACACCAGCGGATGCTCCAGCACCTGCCCCAGGCTGGAGGGCATCCCGTGCTCGGCGATCCACCCGGCCGAGGCAAAAAGGCCCAGCCGGTAGTCGCCCAGCCGGATGGCCCGGGCGCGGTGCACCTGCGGCTGGCCCACCACGATCTCGATGTCCAGCCCGGAGCGGATCTGGGACGCCCGCCGGGTGGCCACCACGATCTCCACCCGGATGCCCGGGTGGCGCCGGCGCAGCCGGGCGATGGCCGGGGACACCACGTAGGCGCTCATCCCGTCGGTGGCGCTCAGGCGCACCACGCCGGAGATGCCGGGCCCGCCCGACGGGCCGCCGGTCAGGCCCGCCACCGCCGCGGCCACCGCCTCGGCCGCCTCGGCAGCCCGCGTCCCCAGCTCGGTGAGCTCCCAGCCGCCGGGGGTCCGGGCCAGCACGTGGTCGCCGAGCGCCTTCTCCAGGGTCGCGATGCGCCGCGACACGGTGGTGTGGTTGATCCCCAGCTCCTCCGCGGCGGTCGCAAACCGGCCCGTCTGGGCCACCGCGCGTAGGATCAGCAGGTCGTCCGCCTGCGGCGTCCCTTCCATATCCGCCTTCCGACGTGCGTTTTTGCAGGGCTGGCCTGCATGGTTCGTCATTGCTGTGCAGTGTTGCCCACACCATACTCGTGTCAGATCCCGTGATGCACATCACGTCTCGGGAACCGCCTCCGGCGCCATCACTCCACCAGCCCCCACAAGGAGACGACATGAGTCCCACCAGCGCGGCGCACGGCCGCTCGGCGAACCAGTCAGGCCTCAAGCGCATCGTCAGCGCGTCCATGGCCGGCACGGTCGTGGAATGGTACGACTTCTTCCTCTACGCCTCGGCCGCGGCCCTGGTGTTCGGCACCCAGTTCTTCCCCAAGACCGGCAACCCGCTGGACGGCGTGATCGCCGCCTTCCTCACCTACGCCGTCGGCTTCGTGGCGCGCCCGCTGGGCGGGGTGGTCTTCGGGCATCTCGGCGACAAGCTCGGACGCAAGTACACGCTGCAACTGACCATCGTCCTGATCGGCGTGGCCACGGTGCTGATGGGCTGCCTGCCCACCATCAACCAGATCGGCTACTGGGCCCCGGTCCTGCTGGTCACCCTGCGCTTCGTCCAGGGCCTGGCCCTCGGCGGCGAATGGGGCGGCGCCGTGCTGCTGGTGGCCGAGCACTCCCCGAACGAATCGCGCGGCTTCTGGGCCTCCTGGCCGCAGGCGGCCGTGCCGGTGGGCAACCTGCTGGCCACCGTCGTCCTGTTCGCGATGTCCTCGCTCCTGCCGTCCGAGGCGTTCCTGTCCTGGGGCTGGCGCGTGGCGTTCTGGCTCTCCGCCGTCGTCGTGGTGGTCGGATACTTCATCCGCACCCGCATCACCGAGGCCCCGATCTTCGAGGAGGCCCGCCAGGAGGTCGCCGAGACCAAGGCCGTCTCCTACGGGATCGGCGAAGTGGTGCGCCAGTACCCGCGCGGCATCCTGACCGCCATGGGCCTGCGCGTGGCCGAAAACATCCTGTACTACATCGTGGTCAGCTTCTCGATCGTCTACCTGGCCAGCCTCCAGGTGGACACCAAGCAGATCCTCGGCCTGCTCGCGATCGCCCACGTGTTCCACTTCGTCTTCGTGCCCCTCGCCGGCCGCCTCTCCGACGCCGTGGGCCGCCGCCCGGTCTACCTCACCGGCGCGCTGCTCGGCGCCACCTGGGGCTTCTTCGCCTTCCCCATGTTCGGCACCAAGAACCCGCCCGTGATCGTGCTGGCGATCGTGATCGGCCTGGCCTTCCACGCCCTGATGTACGCGGGCCAGCCGGCGATCATGGCGGAGATGTTCCCCACCCGCATGCGCTACTCCGGCGTCTCGCTGGGCTACCAGGTCACCTCGATCTTCGCCGGGTCGCTGGCCCCGATCATCGCCACCCAGATCCTCAAGGAAACCGGCGGCTACATGGGCGTGAACATCTACCTGCTCATCGCCAGCGCCATCACCGTTGCGGCCGCCCTGGCCATGCGCGAGACCCGCGGCGCCTCCCTGCGCGAGATCGATGCTACGGACCGCGCCAAGCGCGCCAACCCCGCCGAGGTCGGCGCGTGAGCCTCGACGCGACGGCGCTCCACGGAAAGCGCGAACGCCAGACGGAGTCGGCGGAATCCGCCGCCGGCCCGCTGGCCGGGCGCCGCGTCCTGGTCACCGGGGCCGCCAGCGGCATCGGGGCGGCCATCGCCCGGGCGCTCGCGGCCCGCGGCGCGGCCGTGACCCTCGCGGACCGGGACGCCCCGGCGCTGGAATCCGTGGCCGCACTGCTCGCCGAGGAGCTGCCGGACGCCGCCGCGGCCGTGCCGTGGGTGGTGGACCTGCTGGACACCGGGGCCCTGTCCAACGAACGCCTGGACTTCGACATCCTGGTCAACAACGCCGGGATCCAAAAGATCGCCCCGATCGAGGAGTTCGATCCGGCCGACTTCCGCCGCATCCTCACCCTCATGCTGGAGGTCCCGTTCCTGCTGACCCGGGCGGTGCTGCCGGGCATGTACGAACGCGGCTTCGGGCGGATCATCAACGTCTCCTCCGTGCACGGCCTGCGGGCGTCCCCCTACAAGGCGGCCTACGTCTCGGCCAAGCACGGGCTGGAGGGGTTCTCCAAGGTGACGGCGCTGGAGGGCGGCCCGCACGGGGTCACCTCCAACTGCATCAACCCCGGTTACGTGCGCACGCCGCTGGTGGAGCGCCAGATCGCCGACCAGGCCCGGCTGCACGGGATCCCCGAGGCGGAGGTGCTCTCCCGGGTAATGCTCACCGAGTCCGCCATCAAGCGCCTGGTGGAGCCGGAGGAGGTGGCCGCGCTGGCCGCGTGGCTGGCCTCCGACGACGCCGGCATGGTCACCGGAGCCTCCCACGCCATGGACGGCGGCTGGTCGGCCCGGTAGGGCCCCAACCCCCCGGTGCCGGCCGGCGCCGGGGGGTTGGCTATGCGATGGGGCTAGGCGATGGCCTGCTCGATCACGCCGATGCTGAAGAACAGCAGGAACGCCGCGGCGACGACCCACATGAGCGGATGCACTTGGCGGGCGCGCCCCTGGATGGTGCGGATGAAGGCGTAGGCGATGAACCCGGCGCCGATGCCGTTGGCGATCGAGTAGGTGAACGGCATCAGGGTGAAGGTCAGGAACGCCGGAATGGCCAGGCCCAGGTCGGTCCAGTCGATCTTGGTGATGTGGGAAATCATCAGGAAGCCGACGATGACCAGTGCCGGGGCCACGGCCTCGAACGGGACCAGGTAGACCAGCGGGGTCAGGAACATCGCGGCGAGGAAGAGCACGCCGGTAACGATCGAAGCCAGGCCCGTGCGGGCGCCTTCGCCGATGCCGGCGCTGGATTCGACGTAGATCTGGTTGGAGGAGGTGGACGCGGCGCCACCGGCGATCGCGCCGAGGGCGTCGACCAGCAGGACCTTGTCCTGGTTGGGGAAGTTGCCTTCCTTGTCCACGCTGCCGGCCTCGTGGGCCAGGCCCACCATGGTGCCCATGGCGTCGAAGAAGATCGAGAGCAGGATGACGAAGGCCAGCAGGGTGGCGGAGGTGACGCCCAGATGGGTGAAGGCGCCGAAGATGTCCGCCTGGCCGATCAGCGACAGGTCCGGGGCTCCCCAGGCCGGCAGCGAAGGCACCACCAGGGACCAGCCCTGCGGGTTGGCCGTGCCGGTGGCCGCATCGAAGCTGGGACCGATGTGGAAGACGGCCTCAAGGATGTTGGCCAGCACCGCGGAGGCCACGATGCCGATCAGGATGGCGCCCCTGGTCTTGCGCACCACCAGGGCGATGGTCAGCAGCAGGCCGAAGACGAAGACCAGCGTTGGCCAGCCGAGCAGCTGGCCGTTGATGCCCAGGCCCACCGGCACGGTGGTTCCGGCGGAGTCCGGGACGCGGCGCACGAAGCCCGCGTTGACCAGGCCGATGAACGCAATGAACATGCCGATGCCGACGACGATCGCGGACTTCAGGCTCGCCGGGACGGCCTTGAACACGGCATTCCGGAAACCGGTGAGGACCAGCACCAGCATGGTCAAACCGGAGACGACCACCAGCCCCATGACGTCGGGCCATGTCAGTCCCGGGTTGGCCGCGACGGTGACGGCGATGAAGGCGTTCACGCCCAGGCCGGTGGCCATGGCGAACGGGTGGCGCGCCCACGCGCCCATCAGGATGGTCATGATGCCGGCGACGAGCGCCGTGGCCGCGGCGACGCGGGAGATGCCCAGCGCGTTGCCGGCGCTGTCCGCCCCGGAGAGGATGAGCGGGTTGAGCACCACGATGTAGCTCATGGCAAAGAAGGTGGCAAAGCCGCCGCGGATCTCGCGGGAGTACGTGGAGCCGCGTTCGGTGATCTTGAAGTAGCGGTCCAGGAGGGAGGGTTCCTGAGTAGACACCTGATTAGACATGGGCCAAATCCTACTGTCCGGTAGAGAGTGCTCCCGCAGCTTTCCGGCCTGACGTGGCGGACGCCACGCCGGGCAGGTGGCCTCTCATGGATCGCCCGCGGCGGCAGGTGAACAATGGTGGCAGGACACCTGCAGGCATCCTGCCCTATCGGGTCCGCGCGAACAAGGAGAGAGGCCATGGGCGAAGAGCACGCCGGCACCCCGGCGACGGAGCGCATCAGCGGGATCGTGGTCGGCGTGGACGGGTCGGAGCAGGCCGAGGGCGCCCTGCGCTGGGCGGCGGAAGAGGCCGCCCGCCGCGGCGTTCCGCTGAACATCGCCACCGCCTACACCATTCCGGTCTTCGCGGCCTCAAGCATGGACGCCGGCTACGCCACCCTGGACGACGAAGCCATCCGCGAGGGCGCCGAGGAGGTGGCCCGGGAGGCCAGCGAGTCGGTCGACGTCCCGGGACTGGAGGTGCGCACGCTCGTCGAATCGGGCGACGCCGCCGGCGTGCTGCTGGACTTCAGCGCGCAGGCCGACCTCGTCGTCGTCGGCTCCCGCGGCCGCGGCGGATTCGTGGGCCGCCTGCTCGGGTCGGTGAGCAGCGCGCTGCCGGCGCACGCGAAGTGCCCCACCGTCGTCGTGCCCCTGGTGCCGGCCGACGAGGCGGCGCCGGTCCGGCGCGACGTGGTGGCCGTCGGCGTCGACGGCTCCGAACGGGCCCGCCGCGCCGTGCTGGTCGCGGCCGAGCAGGCGCGGCGCCTGGGGGTGCCGCTGCGGGTGGTCTGTTCCGTGCCGCCGATCAGCGGATCGCTGGCCTGGATGCCGGCGACCACGGACCAGGAGGAGGTGCTGGCGGACGTGCGCCACCACCTGGACAACGGCCTGCTGTGGCTTTCCAGCCACTTCCCGGGGATGCGGCTGGAAAGCGAGGTCATCGAGGGGGCCCCGGTCGAGACCCTGATCCGGGAGTCCGCCACCTCGCTGCTGCTGGTCACCGGCTCGCGCGGGCGCGGCGGGTTCACGGGGATGCTGCTCGGCTCCACCAGCCAGGGCGTGCTCCACCACGCCAAGGGGCCGGTCATGGTGGTCCCGGACGGCGAGGATGTGCGGCTCGCGGACCGCAGCCGGTTCGACGACGCCGGATAGACCCGCCGGCGGGCAGGTAGATCCGGAGGGGTCAGTACCGGCCGGCGTACGGGTAGATGTTGTACATCCCCGCGTAGTTCAGCGCGGTCACGGAAATGCCCGTGCTCGGGTTGCGCGCATGCACGATCTGTCCGTTACCGAGGTAGATCGCCACGTGGTAGAACGATGCGCCGCCGTTGCTGGACCAGAACACTAGGTCGCCGCGCTTGAGCTCGCCCAGCGGGACCTTGTGCGGGGCGGCGAAGTACTGCTGCGTCGAGGTGCGCGGGAGCGAGAGCCCGCCCTTGGCGAACGCGGCACGGGTGAAGGCCGAGCAGTCGTACAGGGACGGGCCGTTGCCGCCGTACCTGTAGCCGATGGAGGCGTCGGCCGCGGTGGCCACCGCCCACCTGATCGCCGGCTCGACGATGCCGGAGGAGGTCGCCGGCAGCGGGGCGGCGGGCTGCTCGGGCTCCGCGGGGGTCGGCGTCTTGGCGGGGGCCGGCTCCTTGCTGGGAGCCGGTGTTTTGGCGGGGGTTGGCGCCTTCGTGGGGGCCGCCGGGGATTCGGCAGCGGGAGGCTTGGTGGCCGGTGCCGCGGACGGAGTGGCGGGCTTGGCCGCAGCGGTGGTGGAGGGCGCCTTGGACGGGGTCGCGACCGGGGCGGGCGCCGGGTCCAGCGCCGTTTCGTCCCGCCCGCCGGGCACCAGCGCGTTGGAGACCGGAGCGGCGTCGGGCACCTCCGCGGGCGCCTGCGGCGCCGCGGCGTGGGCGGCGGGTGCGCTCGCCGCGGGCGTGGAGGGTGCGGCGGCCAGGGCGGCGGCCAGCGCGGTTTCGCGGGCGGCGGCCTCCTTGGCCGCGATCCGGCGTTCCTCCTCGGCAACGCTGCTGTCCCGCAGGAAGGCCAACTGCCCGATCAGCGCGTCCCGGACCTCCTCCTGGGCGTCGAGGCGTGCGGCGTAGGCGGCCTGCGTGCGTGCGGCATCCTCCTGGGCGGCCCAACTGTCCCCGGCGGCCTCCGCGGCAGCGGCCTCGGTCTGGGCGGCGTAGTTCTCCCACTCGGTCCACAGCGCGGCGGCCTGCTGCGCGGTGCTGAAGGTCCGCGACCGGTTGGCGGCCAGCGCCTCCATGGTCGAGGCCTTGTAGAGGACGTCGTTGTTCTCGGCGGATTCGAACAGCTCGGACACTCCGGGGGCGATGCCGCCGTTGCGGTAGAGGTCGCCGGCGATCTGCCCGACCTGCGACTTGACGGCGTCGTAGTACTCCGCGGCCCGGTCCGCCTGGGTGCGCGCCTCGGAGGCTGCGGCGGTGCGTTCGGCGAGCGTCTCGGTGGCCGCGGTGTAGCTGTCCTGGTCCCCGAGGGCGGCGGCTTCGGCCTCCAGCAGCTCCTGGGTGGAGGCCGCGATGAGGGCCTCGACCTGTTCGACCATTGCCTTCAGGGCGGTGGGGTCCTTTTTGGCGGCCTTGATCTCGTCCTCGTCAGGCAGGGAGGGAGAGTCAGGCAGCGAGGGGGAGGCCGGGAGGACCGTGCCGAAGGCGGTGGAGGCATGGGAGGTGCTGGCGAGGGTGGCGTTGGCCTCGCTGGGGGCGGCCTGCGCGGGGAGGCCGGCGACCAGAGTGGAGGCCAGCAGGGCCATGGTGCACGCGGCAACGCTCAGGGGGCGGCGCAGGACCATGCTCACTTCCTCACTTCGTCGCGGCGGCGGGGCAGGCGGCGGCCGCGCGGGCGGGGCGCGGGCTCACACGGGCGGCGGGCCATGCCGAAGAACGGCCGGACCCGCTGCCAAGTCGAGCATAGGCAACCTTTTGTAACACTGGCAACACCAGTCCCACAAGGCCACATTAACAACATGGGTTCGTTTTCCGCACCGCGGAATCGGCTCTCTGGATCCTTTCACGACGGGAGCGCTGCGGCCCGTCGCCGCGCGGGGTTGCTCCGGGCGCCGGCGCTGGCTTTTCGAGGCCGTTGCGCTGGTTTTCTTTTCCGGGGCATGGCGCCGGGCTTCGCCGGGCCGTCGCCATGCCCCGCCGCCCCGGACCGCCGTCGTGCCGGACTTCCCGCGGACCGCCGCGGACCCGCGTCAGTCGTGGCTGGCGGGTTCGTGCCCCAGGTGCCCCTCGGGCTCCAGCTGGAACGTGCAGTGCTCGGTCGCGAAGTGCTCGCCGAGGCAGTCCTGCAGGCGGTCCAGCACGTGGTGGGCGCCGTCGGGGGTGAGGAACTCCGGGTCCACCACCACGTGCGCCGAGCACACCGGCACGCCGGAAGTGATCGTCCAGGCGTGCAGGTCGTGCACGCCGCGCACGCCCTCCACGGAGAGCAGGTGGCGGCGCAGGTCGTGCAGGTCGACGCCGCGCGGGACGGCCTCGAGCAGCACGTCGACGACCTCGCGCAGCAGGCTCCAGGCGCGCGGCAGGATCAGCAGCGCGATCACGATCGAGGCGATGGCGTCGGCGGCCGTGTACCCGGTGAACAGGATGACGGCGCCGGCAACCAGCACCGCGACCGAGCCCAGCAGGTCCCCGAGCACCTCCAGGTAGGCGCCGCGCACGTTCAGGCTTTCCTTGTGTCCGCCGTGCAGCACCAGCAGGCAGGCCAGGTTGGCCGCCCCGCCCAGGGCCGCCGCGACCAGCATGGCGGGGGTGTCGATCTCGTGCGCCCGGCCTACCCGGGGGATCGCCTCGATGAGGATGACGACGGCGATGGTCGCCAGCACGACCGCGTTGGCCAGCGCGGCCAGCACCTCCGCGCGCTGCCAGCCGTAGGTGCGGCGGATGGTTGCGGGGCGGGCCGCGGCCCACGCGGCGAACAGGGCGATGCTCACCCCGGCGGCATCGGAGAGCATGTGGCCGGCGTCGGCGAGCAGGGACAGGGAGCCGGACACCCAGGCCCCCACCAGCTGGACCAGCACCCCCACCAAGGTGATGGCCACGACGATCATCAGCTTGCGGCGGTGCCGGCCGGTGGCGGTGCCCCCGGTCAGCCCGTGCGAATGCCCGTGCGAATCGTGGGCCCCATGAGCGGGTTCCCGGCCGGGTGCGTGGCCGTGGCGGCCGTCGTCGTGGTGCTGGCCGTGGGCGTCGTCCGCGTGCCCCGCGGCATGCCGGTCGCGCATCAGCCCCACCCCAACTCGTGCAGGGTGGCGTCGTCGATGCCGAAGTGGTGGGCGACCTCGTGGACCACGGTGATGCCGATTTCCTCCACCACGTCCTCCTCGGTGTCGCAGATGTCCAGGATGGCGTCCTTGTAGACGATGATCCGGTCCGGCAGCGCCCCGGCGGCCCAGCCGAAGTCGCGCTCGGTCAGCGGGGTTCCGTCGTAGAGGCCCAGCAGGACGGTGTCCGGGTCCTCATGGGGAAGGGGCTCGTAGCGGTCCTCGACGAAGAGGGCCACGTTGTCCATCACCGCGCGCAGCTGGGCGGGGATTTCCTCCAGCGCCCGCACCACGGCGGCTTCGAAATCGTCCTCGGACATCACGTAGGCCATGTCAGGACTCTACGTACCTTCGGCGGAATTGTGCTGCGTTTGTGCGGGTGCCGGGCCGAATTGTGGGGCCGAAAGGGCGACACTTTTCTCCGCGCACCCGCACAAACACGTCACTTTTCCGGGGTGGGGCAAGGGGGTGGGGAGGGCGCGGAAGAGGGGGCGGGAGGGGCGTGCGGAGCCGATTTGGCGCTTGGCGAAAAGTCCTCTATAGTTTTTCAAGTCCGCAGCGCGGGAGTGATTCCGCGACGCAGACGCTGGCCCCCATCGTCTAGCGGCCTAGGACACCGCCCTTTCACGGCGGCGGCACGGGTTCGAATCCCGTTGGGGGTACTCGTAGGACAAGGATTTGCCGAGCGAAAAACGCTCTGGTAGAGTCTTCGTCTTGTGAGCGAGGGATGCCTCGATAAAAACATGCAAGGCCCTGTAGCGCAGTTGGTTAGCGCGCCGCCCTGTCACGGCGGAGGTCGCGGGTTCAAGTCCCGTCAGGGTCGCTCAGGTTTTCCGGGCGACTGGAAGATCGTGGCGATCATCGGAAGATGGTTTCCAGGCTCTGTAGCTCAGTTGGTAGAGCGTTCGACTGAAAATCGAAAGGTCACCGGATCGACGCCGGTCGGAGCCACCAGCTAGAACCCCGCGTCCCGCAAGGGAAGCGGGGTTTTCTGTTTGCCCCCCACCCCGGCCCCTTCCCCTTCATTTCCGCGCCCGCAGGTCCATACTTGGTCCCAGCGGAAGGACCCGGCACCAAGCCCAGGTCCGGGGCCGGCCGCGCGGAGGTGGAGATGGCCACGCTGAGCTTCCTCGGTGCAGCCGGCACGGTGACCGGTTCCAAGCACCTCCTTGAGGTCGGCGGCAAGCGGATCCTCGTCGACTGCGGGCTCTTCCAGGGACTGAAGAACCTGCGCGAACTCAACTGGAAGCCGCTGCCCGAGCAGGCGCAGTCCATCGACGCGATCGTCCTCACCCACGCGCACGTGGACCACATCGGTTACCTGCCCCGGCTGGTCAAGGCGGGATACCGCGGCCCCGTCTACTGCACCCCGGGCACCGCGGACGTCGCCGGTCTGATCCTGCGCGACTCCGCCCACCTGCAGGAACAGGACGCCTACCTGGCCAACAAGTACGGCTTCACCCGGCACACCCCGGCCGAGCCGCTCTACACCCTCCTCGATGCGGAGCTGGCGCTCGAGCTTTTCCGCACCATCGATTTCCACAAGCCCACCGAGCTGCACCCGCTTTCCGCCACCGCCACCTTCCGCCGCGCCGGCCACATCCTGGGCGCGGCCACCGTGCAGATCGACTGGGGCGGACGCAGGGTGGTCTTTTCCGGAGACCTGGGACGCTACTCGGACCCCGTGATGCTGGACCCCGACCCGGTCACGGAAGCCGACGTCGTGGTGGTCGAATCCACCTACGGCGACCGCATGCACGAGGACCGGGACCCCGCGCAGGCGGTCGGCGAAATCGTCCGCGACACCATCATGCGCGGGGGCACGCTGCTGGTCCCCGCCTTTGCGGTGGGCCGCGCGCAGTCACTGCTGTACCACCTCTGGCGGGGCCGGGAGCAGGGCCTGCTTCCCGCCCGGGTACCGATCTACCTGGACAGCCCGATGTCCATCAACGCGACCGAACTGCTGTCCCGGCATCCCGACGACCACCGGCTGACCCCGGCCCAATGCGCCGCCGCCTTCGGAATCGCCACCTACGTGCGCGACCCCGAACTGTCCCGGTCCCTCAGCGCGGACCCGAGCCCCAAGGTGATCATCTCCGCCAGCGGCATGGCCAGCGGCGGCCGTGTCCTGCATCACCTGGCCGCGTTCGGCGGCGATGAACGCAGCACGGTCCTCCTCACCGGGTTCCAGGCTCCCGGCACCCGGGGGCGGGCGCTGCTCCGGGGGGAGCGCGAGATCCGCATCCACGGCGAATGGAAGCACATCGGTGCCGAGGTCAAGGAGCTGCGGATGCTGTCGGCGCACGCCGACGCCGGCGAACTGCTGCGCTGGCTGGGCCGGTTCAAGCCCGTGCCCTCGCACGCGTTCATCGTGCACGGGGAAGCGGAGGCCGCGGAGGCGTTGCGCATGGGTTTGCGGCGCAGATTCGGCTGGGAGGCTCGGGTGCCCCGGCACAACCAGACGTTCAACTTGTGAGACCCGTGGCCGGCAGTACGCTGGAGGCACGGAGACACCTTCCAGGGAAAGGCAGTCCTCGATGGATCAGGAACCGACACCGGCAGCCCCCGCAGTTCCGGGGGCCCTTCCCGCCGGGAACACCTCAGTGACCCCGGTCGCCGTCGCCAAGGTGGCCGCCGCGGCGGCCTCCGCGGTGCGGGGCGTCCATGCCCTCGGAACCGCTTCTCCCCGCGCCTTCGGTGCCCTGCGCGAGGCCGTCGCCCACGACGCCGTCCTCGGGGTCACCGCCGAGGTCGGCACCACCCAGGCGGCCGTCGACATCGTCCTGACGGCCGAGTACGGGCGCCCCCTCTACGAGCTGGCCGACGACGTGCGAGCGGCGGTCCACGACGCCGTCGAGCACCAGACCGGGCTGGAAGTCATCGAGGTCAACGTGGAGATCGGCGACGTCCACGTCCCGGGGCTGCACGACGGCCACCCCGGGACGGACCGCCCGTGAAGGCCCTGCCCGACCCTGGGCTGCCGCCGCGCCCGCAGCGTCCGCCGGCCTCCACGGCCCGGCCCGCCGACCGCCGCACCGGGCACACCCGGGTCGCCACCGAGGCGCTCTCCAGCATCGCCCAAGGGGTGGCGGGGGAGGTGCTGGGCATCCCGCCGTCGGAGGTCCGGGTGGTGCTCAACGACGAATTCGGCTCGCTCGTGCTCACGCTGAGCGTGCCGCTGCCCCTGCGCCCGCTCGCTGCGCCCCAGCCGCTGGCGCCGGTGTGGGAGCGCGCCCGCGACGCGCGCGCAACGGTCCGGGAGCGCTTCACCGCGCTGACCGGAACCCACGTGGGGCGCGTGGACGTGCGCGTCACCGGGATCCTCCTCGAAGCCGGAAGGAGGCCCGCGTGACCGACGCCGAACGCGAAGCCATCCAGCACCGGGAGCTGTACAGCGCCCGCTCTCCGGCTGCCATCGTCGCCGCTTCCGTGGTGGCGTTGGCGAGCATCTACCTCCTGTTCGAGGTCGCGCTGAAGGCCCTGGGCCAGGAACCCTGGCTCCGTGCCCCGGAGGAATGGCTGGCCTGGTTCGCCGGGCTGGCGCAGGCCGCCGAACCGGCGGTGCTGGTCCTCGGGGGCCTGGCCGCGCTCGGCCTGGGGCTCTACTTCCTGCTCGCCGGCATCCTGCCCGGCCGCAGGCCCCGGCGCGCCATCGCGGATCCGCGCGCCATCGTGGTGGTGGACGATCCGGTCCTGGCCTCCGCGCTGGCCCGCCGCGCCCGGGCCGAGGCCGGCGTGGGACCCGAGCAGGTGCTGGTCCACCTGTACCCCAAGGCCGCGGAGGTGCAGTTGCGCCCCACCTCCGGCATCCCGGTGAACGCGGAGGCGATCCGCCACGCCGTGGAGCAGGAGCTGGACCTGAACCGGATCGAGCCGCGCCCGGACGTGCACGTGCGGATCTCCGAGTCCGGGGTGGTGGGCCAATGAATCAGACCCCCCGCGGGGTGAACCGCACCCTGCTGATCCTGCTGGGCGTGCTGCTGTGCGCGACGGGCGTGCACCTGCTGCTGCTGTCCATGGGGGGAAGCTACGCGCTGGGCTGGTCCCGGTTCGCGTCCATAGCCGGCGGCCACGCCCAGCGCCTCCTGGACACCACCACGCTGCCCGGACAGCCCGATTCCTGGCTCTGGATCGTGGTGGCCGTGGCGCTGGTCGCGCTGGTGCTGCTGATGGTCTGGTGGATGGCGGTGCAGGGCAAGGGGCGCACCGGCACCTACGCCCGCGAATACTACGACGACGGCGCGCGCGGCATGGTCGAACTCGGCGCCGGGGTGCCCGAACAGGCGCTCAGGGCCGCCCTGGCCGAGCGGCACGACATCGTCTCGGCCAGCATCAGCGTCTGGGACTCCCCGAACGGGGATGCCGGGCTGCGGATCCGGGTGCTGCCCCGCCAGGGCGCGGCCCCGCTGCGCATCGCCGAGGACATCTCCGCCCTGGCGGTGGGCCTGGACCGGGCGCTGGGGCGCGGCGGCCCGGTGGTCATCCACCTGGCAGCCGGCGCCCGCGCCCGCATGTCCCGGGCCGACCGGGTACTCTAGCGCGCGGGGCAGGCCCTCTCGTGTCGACTTCGTCGCCACGAAGGGGACCCAGCTGCCCCGCGCTTACCCGTCTCAATCCCGCTCGGCGAGCATCCACACGCAGGTGTCCGGCTCCAGCGCGCCGTCCGCGATCCCCTCGTCCCGGCTGGAGGCGGCAAGGCCCCACCCCTCCGGCAGCGCGACGGGGTCGGCGCCCATGTTCGCCACCACGAGCACCGGCCCGTTCCGGAACGCCAGGATCCCCGCCTTGGGATCGTGCGGGGCTGCCCACTCCAGCCCGCCGCGGCCCAGCGCGTGCCCGGCCCGCAGCGCCAGCAGTTCGCGGTACAGCTCGTACGTCGACCCCGGGACCCCCACCTGCCGGTCCGCCGCGTAGCGGGCGAACCCCGCAGGCTGCGGCAGCCAAGGCAGGCCAGCGTGGGCGGACCCGCCGGCGTCGTCCCCGCCCGGCGCCTCCGGGTAGGGGCCGAATCCGAACCCGGGCGCGGCGGCAACCCACGGCAGCGGCACCCGGCAGCCGTCCCGGCCGCGTTCGGCGCCGCCGGTGCGGAAGAAGCTCGGGTCCTGGCGCAGTTCGTGGGCCAGCGTGGTGTGTTCGGGCAGGCCGAGCTCGTCGCCCTGGTAGACGTAGGCCGAACCCGGCAGGCCCAGCATCACCATCGTCGCGGCGCGCCCGCGCGCCCAGCCCAGCTGTTCGTCGGGCTGTTCGTCCTCGGCGCCGATGCCCTTCGGGAAGGTGGTGGGATCCTTGAGCCCGAAGCGGGAGGTGTGGCGCACGGTGTCGTGGTTGGAGAGCACCCAGGTGGCCGGCGCTCCGACGGCGGCGGCCTCGCGCAGCGTCTCGTCCACGTTGGCGGCGATCCGTGCCGCGTCCCATCCGGCCAGCAGGAAGCCGAAGTTGAACGCCTGCTGCATCTCGCCCGGACGCACGTAGCGGAAGGTGCGCTCCGCCGGCGCCACCCACGCCTCGGCGACCATCATGCGGTCGCCCGGGTAGCCGGCCAGGACCCGGTGCCATTCCTCGTAGATGCGGTGCACCCCGTCCTGGTCCAGGTACGGCGGCCGGTCCTCCGGGGACAGGCGGTGCTCCAACTCCTTATCGGCCTCCAGCGTTCGGACGTGCGCTGGCTCGGGGGCCACGCCGACGGCGCCGGCCTCTTCCGGGGTGTCCAGGGGAGCCGTGAGCGGGGCGTCCGTGCCGGAGACCATGGACACCTTCGCGGACCAGTCCGGCAGCCCCTCCGCCTTCACCAGTCCGTGGGCCACGTCCACGCGGAACCCGTCCACGCCGCGGTCCAGCCAGAACCGCAGCACGTCCTCCATCTCGGCGTGGACCTCGGGGTTGGACCAGTCCAGGTCCGGCTGCGTGGTGTCGAACAGGTGCAGGTACCACTGTCCCGGCCGCCCGGCGTCGGGTCCGGCCTGCTCCGTCACGCGGGTCCAGGCCGGCCCGCCGAAGAGGGAGAGCCAGTTGTTCGGCGGCTCCGCGCCGCCCGCGCCGCGCCCCTCGCGGAAGATGTAGCGTTTCCGGGCGGGGGAGCCGGGGGCCGAGGCCAGGGCCTCCTGGAACCAGGCGTGCTGGTCCGAGGTGTGGTTCGGAACCAGGTCCACGATGATCCGCAGGCCCAGCCGATGGGCCTCGGCGAGCATCGCGTCGAAGTCCTCCAGCGTGCCGAACAGCGGGTCCACCGCACGGTAGTCGGCGACGTCGTAGCCGGCATCCCGCTGCGGGGACGGGTAGAACGGGGACAGCCACACGGCGTCCACGCCGAGGCCACGCAGGTAGCCCAGCTTGGAGGCGACGCCGCGCAGGTCCCCCATCCCGTCGCCGTCCGCGTCGGCGAACGATCGCGGGTACACCTGGTAGATGACGGCATCCTGCCACCACGGGGCTGCGCTGGTCTGGGTCATGGTGCTCCTTACTCGAGTTTCGGAGTACGACGGCGTGTTCCCCAGTCTAGGAGCCGAGGGGCCCCGACCGAGCGTAGCGAGGTTGGGGAGGCGACGAAGACGCTAGGAGCCGAGGGGCCCCGATCGAGCGTAGCGAGGTTGGGGAGGCTCCGACGACGCTAGGGGAGGATGGCCCTGGGGTCAGGTGGCGCTCCTCAGCTGGCCCGGGCGAGCTGGCGGACCTTGAGCCAGCGGGAGGCCAGCCGGCGGTAGGAGGCCGCCGCGCCGAGCATGTCCCCCTCGGCGAGGGACTCGATGCCCAGCCGGATGTCGTGCGGGGAGTCGTCGGGCCAGACCAGTTCGGCGGTGCGCCCGTAGTCCAGCTCCACGATCGAATCCTGGTGGAACAGCTGCAGCCATTCGCTCAGCCCGGTGAGGTCGTCCAGCATGTCCAGTTCCGGGGCGTGGACGGCCAGCGAGGCCGCCGCGTAGCGGGCCCGTTCCAGCGCCTGGACCGTCGGGGCGCAGAGCCTGACGCTCACGATCCGCTCGCCGTCCTCGACGATCTCGCAGTGGTCGTCCTCGCGCAGCAGCACGAACCAACCGAACGGGATGCCCCAGGTCGCGCTGCGCGTGTGCAGCCGTGCGACGTCATCGGCGAAGTCCTCGTGGACCAGCCGGTCCGCGTTGGCCACCCGCGCCGGGTCGGGCACCAGCACCTCCAACAGCTGCGGGCGCATGGTCCCGGTCAGCTGTTCCGCCGCGAGTGTGGCCCGCGTGGCCAGCTGGTCCGGACAGTAGTACGCGGCGGTCAAGCCGTTGGCGCCGGGGTAGTGCAGGATGCGGAAGCGTTCGTCCGTCACATGGGGAAAGGGGTCCGAGACCAGGCGCGTGACACGGTCCAGCGAGTCGGCGGTCTCCTGGGCCTCGAAGGCCTCGCGTGCGCCGTCGCGCTGCGCGTTGATCAGTAGCTGCTCCTCGTCGGAGAAGGCGCGCAGGGGCTCGTAGACGCGCAGGTGCGCGGTCGGCGGGATGTTCCGCCGGGCCCCGCGCGCCAGCCTCGCCATGGCTAGTCCAGCTCCACGATCACCGGCGCGTGGTCGGAGGCGCCCTTGCCCTTGCGCTCCTCGCGGTCGATGCTGGCGCCCTTCACCCGGCCGGCCAGCGCGGGGGAGCCCAGGACGAAGTCGATGCGCATGCCCTCCTTCTTGGGGAAACGCAGCTGCGTGTAGTCCCAGTACGTGTAGACGCCCGGGCCGGGGGTGAAGGGGCGCGCGACGTCGGTGTAGCCGGCGCCCTCGAAGGCGCGGAAAGCGGCGCGTTCGGGCTCGCTGACGTGGGTGAAGCCCTCGCGGCGGAAAAGGTCGATGTCCCAGACGTCCTCGTCCTGCGGGGCGATGTTCCAGTCGCCCATCAGGGCGATCTGGGCCTGCGGATCGGCCTGGAGCCACTCCGCGGCCTGGTCCTTGAGCACGTCCAGCCACTGCAGCTTGTAGGGCATGTGCTCGTCGTCGAGCGCGCGGCCGTTGGGCACGTACAGGCTCCAGACGCGCACGCCGCCGCAGGTGGCGCCCAGGGCCCGCGGTTCCTGCACCGGGTCCTTGCCGCCCTTGCCGAAGACCGGCTGGCCCACGAAGGTCCGCTCCACGTCCTCCAGGCCCACGCGGGAGGCGATCGCCACGCCGTTCCACTGGCTCAGCCCGAAGTGCGCCACCTCGTAGTCGTTGTTCTCGAACAGCTCCCAGGGAAAGTTCTCGTCCTTGCACTTGGTTTCCTGGATGGCCAGCACGTCGACGTCGGTGCGGCGCAGCCAATCCTCCACGCGGTCGGCGCGGGCGCGGAGGGAGTTCACGTTCCAGGTAGCGATCTTCACCCGCCCAACCTATCAAGTGCTCCGCCCCAGCCAAGAGCGCGGACTACTTGATCGGAGAGCTCAGTCAGTGGTTTAGTTCATTACATGAGTAATGAACCGATGAAGCGGGTGGGGACGTGATGGACGATTCCCGGCCAATCTTCATCCAGGTGGCGGAGCAGGTCGAGGAACGGATCATCGACGGGACGTACCCGGAAGAGACGCAGGTCCCCTCCACCAACGAGTTCGCGGCCTTTCTGCGCATCAACCCGGCCACCGCAGGCAAGGGGCTGAACCTCCTCGTGGAGTCGGGGATCCTCTACAAGAAACGGGGCATCGGAATGTTTGTCAGCAGGGGAGCGCGCGGGCAGTTGGTGGACGAACGCAGGCAGGCGTTCGAACGGCAGTACGTCCACCCCCTCCTGGCGGAGGCGGCGAGGCTGGGCATCGCCCCGGAGGCCGTGGTGGGCATGATCACGACGGCGGCTGCCTCCGCCGCCACCGCAACCAAGGAGGTACGGGCATGACCGCGGCAATCGAAGTCCAGGGGCTCTGCAAGTACTACGGCGGCACCCGGGCGCTGGAGGACGTTGCCTTCAGCATCGGGAAGAACACCATTTGCGGCCTGCTGGGGCGCAACGGGGCGGGCAAGACCACCATCATGTCGATCCTTTCCGGGCAGGAACCGAAGACCTCGGGCCGGATCCTGGTCAACGGGGGCGAGCCCTTCGAGAACGCGGCGGTGCTGGCGGGGCTGTGCTTCGTGCGCGAGAACCAGAAGTATCCGGAGGACTTCAAGGCCTCCCACGTGCTGCGCACCTCCCCCTGGTTCTTCGAGAACTGGGATGCGGAGCTGGCCGGCGAGCTGGCCGAGGCCTTCCGACTGCCGCTGCGGACTCCGATCAAGAAGCTCTCCCGCGGGCAGCTGTCCTCGGTGGCGATCATCGTGGGCATGGCTTCCCGCGCCCCGGTCACCATCTTCGACGAACCCTATTTGGGCCTGGACGCCACGGCCCGCGGCATCTTCTACGACCGGCTGCTCCAGGACTACATGGAGCACCCGCGGACCATCCTGATGTCCACCCACCTGATCGACGAGGCGGCGAACCTGCTGGAACACGTGATCGTCATCGACAAGGGAACCAAGGTGCTGGACTCCAGCGTCGAGGAGGCCAGGGCCGGCGCCTTTACGCTGTCCGGCCCCGCCGAGGCCGTCGCCGCCGTGACGGAAGGGCGGCGCGTGCTCCATACCCAGTCCCTCGGAGGACTCAGGTCCGTCACCGTCGAAGGCCGCGCCGATGCCGGCCTCCGCTCCCTCGCCGCGGAGCGCGGTTTGGAGCTGGGTGCGGTGTCCCTGCAGGAACTCGTTTCCGCCTACGGACTGCTCGATTCCGCGGAGTCCGGGCAGCCCGGCCCGCACGCCCGGTCCGGCCCCCAAACGCCATCCGACCCGTCCGCGCAGAACAAGGAGGCTTTCCGATGAGCACGGCAACCGTTGCGGCACCGGCCCGCGCCGGGAAGAGGCGCCCGTTGGCCAAGATCGTCAGGCTGCACTTCGTGAACCGCAGCCAGATGATCGACGTTCCGCTGATCATTTTTGGCGGGGTCGTGGTCCTGTGCGTCCTGATCATGCTGATCCTGCGGGCGTTCGTTCCCGCCTCCGCGGAAGAGCTATCCGAAGGCTTCCGCTACAACCAGGCAGCCCTGTGGTGCTTCGCCGGCTACTTCGTGAACCTCGGGGTGATGGCCTACGCCCGCACCATGCCGTTCGCCTTGGGCATGGGCGCCACCCGCCGGCAGTACTGGTGGGGGACCACCGTGGCGCTGACCCTGGAATCGCTGTTCCTGGCCACCACGATGGTGGTGCTGCTGGCCCTGGAACGGGCCACCGGCCACTGGTTCACCGGCGCCCGGGTGTTCGACGTGTACGTGGTCGGCAACGGCAGCTATCCCGACCTCTTCCTCATGGGCTTCGGCATCTCCTTCTCGATGCTGTTCATCGGCACCTGGTTCGCCTCGGTGTACCTGCGCTGGAGCCAGTTGGGCGTGCTGTCCAGCATCGCCGGAATCGTCCTGGTCCTGCTGTTGGGGGTGGCGGGAGTGCTCTGGGCCGGCATCGACCTGATCGCGGTGCTCGGGCCCTTCAGCTTTGCCAAGCTCGCGGCCGGGATGGTGGCGGTGGCCCTGGTGGCCGCGGCCGGCAGCTGGCTGGTGCTGCGCCGCGCCCCGGTGGGCCGCTAAGCACGCAGGGACCCGCCTGCCCCGCGCTTACCGGGCCAGGCAGGCCGCAAGGCCCCGCCCGGAGGAATCCGGGCGGGGCCTTGCGGTGCATGATTCAAAGGAGCCGTTTGCGGCCTGTCTTCCGGTCCGGGGTCAGCGCCACCAGGTGTCGTGGATGGACACGGGGACGGTGCGCTTGTGGCGGGTGCGCAGGTACTTCTGCTCGATCTTCCCGGCAACCTCTGCCGGGATGTCGCGGCCTTCCAGGTAGTCGTCGATCTCGTCGTATTCGAGCCCGAGTTCGTCCTCGTCGGTGCGGCCGGGGAGGATGTCGAGCAGGTCCGCGGTGGGCGCTTTCTGCCAGACGCGTTCCGGGGCGTCCAGGTGCTGCAGCAGTTGCAGGTTCTGCCGCTTGTTGAGGCCGAACAGGGGCAACACGTCCGCCCCGCCGTCCCCGTGCTTGGTGAAGAAGCCGGTGACGGACTCCGCGCCGTGGTCGGTGCCGATGACCAGGAGGTTGTGTTCGCCGGCCATGGCGTACTGGGCGATCATGCGCGCCCGGGCCTTGATGTTGCCCTTGCTGAAATCGGACAGGTCGGTTCCGGTGGTCTGTTCGTACTCGCCCTCAAGGCCGTCCACGCCGGGCTTGATGTTGAAGGTCACCTCGCGCTTGGCCGCCACGAACCCCATCGCGGCCTGCGCGTCCTCCTCGTCGTGCTGCTCGCCGTAGGGCAGGCGCATGGCCACGAAGTCCGCCTCCACGCCCTCGGCCGCCAGCTCCTCCACGGCCAGCTGGGCCAGCCGGCCCGCCAGCGAGGAGTCGACGCCGCCGGAAATCCCGAGCACGAAGCCGCGGGTGCCGGTGGCCCTCAGGTAGTCCTTGAGGAACCCGACGCGTGCCGCGACCTCCTCTGCTGGGTCGATCTGCGGCTTGACGCCCATTTCCTCGATGATCCTCGACTGAAGTTCGCGCATGCGCCCAGCCTACAACCGCCGTGTTTCCCGCGGATTGCCCGCCGCGCCGACGCCGCGTGCCGGGCGGGCGGCGGCGCCGGAATGCCAAAACCCGGCACCGCGGCCGTTCCGTGTTCGCTGCCTGTCTGGTTTGATGGGCTTCATGGAGGTGCCGCGCTCCGCCGGGACCGCGGCCGCAACGCAACGAACGATTCGACATCCGAGCGACGAAACAGTGCAACGAAATCCCGGAAAGACACCCATCACCATGGCGATCCGATCTCCAGAGCATCCGGCCCCCTCCCACTTCCTGCTCCACCTGAGCGACCTGCACCTGCGCGGGGAGGAGTCTCCGCCCGGGATCGTGGACGGCGAGGTCGGCCTGCTCCGGGTGCTGGCCGAGATCGAGGCCACCGGGGCCCGGCCCGAGGCCATCGTGTTCAGCGGGGACCTGGCCAATAGCGGCGAGCCGGAGGCCTACGCCCGGCTGCGGTCCGCCGTCGAACCGGTCGCCGAACGGCTGGGGGCCCGCGCGATCTGGGCCATGGGCAACCACGACGACCGCGCCAACCTGCGCGAACACCTGCTGGGCGAGCCTCGCTCGGAGGAGCCCCTGAACGCCGTGCACTGGCTGGGGGGACTGCGCGTGACCGTGCTGGACACCTCCGTGCCGGGGGCCCACCACGGCGAAATCTCCGCGGAGCAGCTCAAATGGCTGAGCAGTGTCCTGGAGGTCCCCGCCCCCGAGGGCACGCTGCTGGTGATGCACCACCCTCCCGTGCCGTGCATCCAGCCGCTGGCGATCCTGGTGGAGCTGCGCGGCCAGGCCGGCCTCGCCGCCGTCGTGCGCGGCAGCGACGTGCGGGCCATCCTCGGCGGCCACCTGCACCATTCCACCAGCGCGACGTTCGCGGGAATCCCCGTCTCCGTGGCCTCCTCCACCTGCTACACCCAGGACCTCGCCGGGCCGGTGGACCCGCAGACCGGGATCCGCGGCACCCGCGGGCGCGACGCGGCCCAGGGCTGCACCATGGTCCACGTGTACCGGGACACGGTGGTGCACTCGGTGGTTCCGCCGGCCGGCGGGGCGACCGTGGGCGAGGAGTTCACCCCGGCGGCGGTCGCCCGCACGCTGCACCGGCACGGGGCGCTGCCGCCATTGGACTCCCCGGGATCCGTCCGGACCCGCCGGGCCGGTTAGTTCCCGGAGGGTTCGCGGGAGGCGTCGGCGATGGCCGCTTCGGCCATCTGGTTCAGGGACCGCGCCAGCATCTCGCCCAGGGCGGCAAGGTCCCAGCCATCGTTCGCGCTTCCGGAGATGAACATGCCGTCGGACATGGCCATCGCGTATTGGGCCAGCCGCAGGGGCAGGCCCGGGTCCCGGTCCAGGACGGGCCCGGGGAGGGACAGCTGCCACCATTCCGTCATGGTGGCCAGACGCGTCCTGCGGATTTCCAGGAACGTCTCCCGGGCCGCGGTGCCGCTGAGGCGCTGCTCCAGGGCCAGTAGCAGCCCGACCCGCCAGAAGTTCGCGGGTTCGGCGGCTTCGATGGCCCTGACACCGATGGTCTGTCCCAGACGTTCGGCGGGCGTCTCGCCCGGGCTGAAGGTCCAGTTGTGGTGGCTGCCCTCCCAGGCCTCGACGCAGTATTCAAGCAGCGCGGCGAAGAGCTTGTCCTTGTTCTCGAAATGCCAGTAGACGGAACCGATGGGCAGCCCGGAGCGCTCGCTGACCTGGGCCATCGTGGTTCCCTCGAACCCGCGCTCGGCGGCGATCTCCAGCGTCGCCTCCAGGATCCGCCGCCGTGATTCCGCGCTGCGCTGGGGGCGCCCGCCATTTTTTTCCATGGTCCTTTGCTACCACACCCTTGCCATCAGACCCCGGCCGCAAGCCCGGCGACGCCGGAAGCGGCTACTTCTCCCACGGCGCGGGGACCGGGAAGTACTTCTCCAGGAAGGCCGTGACGGTCGCCTGGCGCTCGCGCGCGGTGACCTCCGGGAAGCTGCCGTCGTTGAGGCAGAAGAAGTCCTCGTTGCGCTTGCGCAGCAGCCGCTCCAGCAGGGCCAGCCCTCCGCGCAGCGTGGTGTCCACGTACAGGACCTTCGCGCCGACCTTGGTGACCGCCCGCCCGGTGAGCAGCGCGAAGTAGTGGTAGAGCGAGTTGGTCACCGAGATGTTGTCCTTGGCGCGGAAGCGGCTGGACGCGGTCGCGGCGAACTCGGCAGCGAACTCGCCCTCCATCTCCAGCAGCACGCTGCGCCGCAGCGGTGCCGCGGTGTGTTCCAGGTGGCGGGTGGTGATGCGCCCGAATCGGTCGTGGAGCAGCTTCCGGTTCGCCCGCGCGGCATTCTCGAACCCGGAGCGGTCCAAGTGGTTGTCGCCGAGCCCGATCCGGGTGTCCGCCTCAATGAACTTGGTGATCCCGCCGGGGGAGAAGAACATGTCCGGGCCCAGCGGCCGGCCGAAAAACATGTCGTCGTTGGAATACAGGAAGTGCTCGGAGAGCCCTTCGATGTGCTGCAGCTGCGATTCCACGGCCTGGGAGTTGAAGGTGGGCAGCACCGTGGGGTCGGCGAAGTGGTCCTCCGCCCGCACGATCGTGATCTTCGGGTGGTCGGCGTCCAGCCACTCCGGGACCGGGGAATCGGTGCAGAGGAAGATGTGGCGGATCCAGGGGGCGAACATGTGCACGCTGCGCAGCGCGTACTTCAGCTCGTTGATCTGTCGGTAGCGCGCCTCGGAGTCGTCACCCTCGCCCACCACCACCTTGTCCATGAAGGTGGCCCGGTAGCGCTGGAACTCGGGGTCGTTGCCGTCCACCCAGGAGAAGACGATGTCGATCGGGAAATCGATGTCCGTCGCGTGGTCGGCGAACATGTTCTCGATGGTCGGCCACTCCCGGCCGAACCGCTGCACCGTCCCGTACACCGCTTCGGCGACCGGCAGGGCCCGCCGGGTCACGGAGTTCTCGATCGGCAGCTGGATCATGCCGTCCTCCCAGCGCCACAGCTCCACCTGCACGCCGGTGCCCTGCCCGTAGACAAGTCCGCCCTCCGGCTCCACGCGCGGCCGGTACAGCCGGAACATGCGCGCCTTGCCCGCGGCGGCGAGCCGCCCGTCGGCCACCAACAGGGAGCGGCGGCCGGTCGCGTCCACGGTCATCGAATAGAACGGCTCGTCCCGGCAGGCCGCCGCCAGGGCTGCGCGCAACTCCTTGCGCAGGGCCCAGTCCACCGCGATCACCGGGCGGGCGTCGTTCCCGCGCACCAGCAGGTAGTTGATCCCGGCCGCGTCCAGCGCCGCGCCCACGAACAGCAGGTCCTCGACCATCGCCTCGTGCGGGGTCAGGGTCCGGTTGACCAGTGCCCACCGGTTCTTGTGGAGCACGACGTCGGAGCGGCCGGCAAAGCGGGCGGAGGCGGCACGCGAGGCAACTTCATCGGCGGTAGCTGCCTGCGGCTCGGGCTCGGGTGCCGCATGGTAGACCTCGGAGGGGGTGACGTCGGTGCTCATTAAGCCCTTCTAAGGAAGTCTAGGGAGACGTTGCGTTATCCCGCCATCCTAGGTTCTCCGCCATCCGTTGGAGAGTCGCGACGGTTGTGGCGTAGTCCGCGCCGCTCACCCCGGCGCTGGACTCCTCCCGCATCGCATCCACGATCGCGGTGAGCTTGTCCAGGCTGGTGGCGCCCCGCTCGGTGAGGCTGAAGGTGTGCCCCTCCTCGGCGACCCACCCCGACTCCACCAGCTCCGCCAGGTGCTCGGAGGGGGTGGACGGTTCGCCTTCCGGGACGGCCTCGCCGAAGAACGGCGCCAGCGCCACGGTCAGTTCCCCTCCGGTCGCGGGACCGTGCGAGAGGGCGTTGAGCAGCTGCCATTGCCGGCGCGTCACCCCGTGCTCCTCCAACGCCACGGTGAACTGTTCCGAGATGAGCGAGTCCACCAGTTTGAGCCAGTATCCAAGCGGTCGCTGAGCGTTCATGGGCACAGCCTACGTCCTTGGCCAACGGATGTCCCGGACCCTGCCGCCCTTTAGAATCGGAGGCATGACTTCCCTCGACGCCCCCGCGCGCGCCCGCCTGCTTGAACTGATCAAGGAACTCGCCGTCGTCCGCGGCAAGGTCACCCTCTCCTCCGGCAAGGAGGCCGACTACTACATCGACCTGCGCCGCATCACCCTGCACCACGAGGCGTCCCGCCTGGTCGGCCAGGCCATGCTGCAGATGCTCGACGAGGCCGGGATCGACTTCGCCGCGGCCGGCGGCCTGACCATGGGCGCGGACCCGGTCGGCACGGCGCTGATGCACGCGGCCGGGGACGCCGGCCGCCCGATCGACGCGTTTGTGGTCCGCAAGGCGCAGAAGTCCTACGGCATGGGCCGCCAGGTCGAGGGCCCCTCGGTGCAGGGCCGCAACGTCGTGGTCCTGGAGGACACCTCCACCACCGGCGGCTCGGCGCTGACCGCCGTCGAAGGCGTGCGCAACGCCGGCGGCAACGTCGTGGCCGTTGCCGTCATCGTGGACCGTGACACCGGCGCCAAGGAGCGCATCGAGTCCGAGGCCGGCGTGCCGTACCTCTTCGCCTTCGGCAAGGGCGAACTCGGGCTGGAAGACTAGCTCCCGAGGGCCCCGCCCCGAGCTTGCCGGGCCCTCGGGAGCTGGTCGCTAGCTCCCACGCAGGACGACGGCGGCACGCACGTGCCGCCGTCGTCCTGCGTTCCGGGCCTCCGGGCCGGTCACAGCCACCTGTTCCGCTTGAACACGAGGTACAGGCCCAGGCTGAGCCCGACCATCAGCGCCAGCGCCAGCGGGTACCCGAACCGCCAGGCCAGCTCCGGCATAAAGGCGAAGTTCATCCCGTAGATGCTGCCCACCAGGGACGGGGCGAAGAGGATGGCCGCCCAGGCTGAGATCTTCTTCATCTGCTCGTTCTGCTCCACCCCGGCCTGCGCCGCCTGCTGGGACACCAAAGTGGCGTTGAGCGAGAGCGCGTTGGTAAGCACCTCCCGGAAGGAGGTGAGGCGCTCGGCGACCCGGATGACGTGGTCCTGCACGTCGGCGAACCGGCTGTCCAGCTCCAACACCGCCTGGTCCGTCTCCGGGCCGGTTTGTGGTCCGCCGGCGCTGCCCGGGCTGCGCTCGGACCCGGTGAGTTCGCGGCGCAGCTCACCGACGATCCCGACCAGCGGGGCCACCGCCCGCTGGAACTCGATGACCTCCCGGGAGAGCTCGTAGATGCGGCGGGACACGGAGGTGTCCCCGGTGAACAGCCCGTCCTCGATCTCCTCGATGTCGTTGGCCAGGCCCTCGATCACCGGCCGGTATTCGTCCACCACGTGGTCCAGCACCGCGTACATGACGGCCGGCGGGCCCAGCGCCAGCAGCTGCGGCTGCGCCTCCATGGTGCGCCGCACGGAGGACAGCTGCGCCGACTCGGCCTGCCGGATGGTCACCGCGAAGTCCACGCCGGCATAGATGTGCAGCTCCCCGAACTCCACCTTCTCCGTCTCGTCCACGTAGCGGGCCGGGCGCAGGACCAGGAAGCTGTGGGTCCCGTAGTGGTCCAGCTTGGGGCGCTGGTGGCCGGAGAGGGTGTCCTCGATCGCCAGCTGGTGCAGGCCCAGCTCCTCGGCCACCGCCTCCAGCTCCTCGGCCGTGGGCCGGTAGAGCCCCATCCAGGCCATGCCGTGGCAGGCGACCATGTCCTCGAAGGTCTCCGCCAGGCTGGAGGGTGTGGCGCGGCGCCGGCCCTCGACGTAGATCCCGTTGTCCACGATGGGCACGCGTGGCTCCTTCCCTTGCAACGGCCCGGCGGCGGACCTGCAGCCAGTCTGCCACGCGCACTACCCTTGTACGGTGACCAGCACCAGCTTCCCCGCCCAGCCACCCGCAAGCACCGGCGACGCGACCGCCCCGGCGGTCCCCGCCGTCGTGCAGGAGAGGGGCGTCGTGCAGGAGAGGGGCACAGTGCAGGAGGACGCGGATGGCGCGGCGGAGGCGGCGGCCCGGCCGGAAGTCGGCGTCGGGCCCTGGGAAGGCGAATGGCCCGAGGGCAGCCATTGGGACCCCGAACTGCTGCGCGAGGGAGACCGGCGCAACGTCGCCGACAAGTACCGCTACTGGCTGCACGAGGCGATCGTCGCGGACCTGGACACGCGCCGGCACGACTTCCACATCGCGATCGAGAACTGGCAGCACGACCTGAACATCGGCACCGTGGTGCGCACCGCCAACGCGTTCCTGGCCAAGGAGGTCCACATCATCGGCCGGCGCCGGTGGAACCGGCGCGGCGCGATGGTCACCGACCGCTACCAGCACGTGCGCCACCACCCCACCGTGGAGGACTTCGTGGCTTGGGCCGAGGCGGAGGGGCTGGCGATCATCGGGATCGACATCTTCCCCGACTCCGTTCAGCTGGAGACCTACGACCTGCCCCGGAACTGCGTGCTGGTGTTCGGGCAGGAAGGCCCGGGGCTGACCGAGGAGGTGCACGCCGCCGCCGAGGCGACCCTGTCCATCGAGCAGTTCGGGTCCACCCGGTCCATCAACGCGGCCTCCGCGGCCAGCATCGCCATGCACGCGTGGATCCGCCGGCACGTGTTCGGCCAGCGCCCGCTGCCCTAGGCTTCCGGGCCCAGCTCGTCCAGCAGCCGCAGCCCGCTGCGCGCCCAGGCGATCTCGGCCTCGGCGCGGGCGATCAGGCCCTCGTAGGCAAACCGCTTGAAGGCGCGGCTGCGCTGGCGCTGGTCCGCGGGGAGCGTCGCGAGGCGCCGGGTGAGCATGGCGCTGGTGCCGGTGTCGATTTCCTCGATCTTCTGGTTCCACTGCCGCAGCAGCGCCTCGTGGTGGGCAATATGCGCCTGCAGCTGTGCCCGTGCCGCCTCGGGAGCCGCGTACTCGAGGTAGGCGGCCCGCAGGTGTGCGGGGTCGCGGACGCGCGAGTACTCCAGCGGGCTGTTCATCCACGCCTCGAAGTCGCCGGTCCCGGCGGGCGTGACGTGGTACCGGCGCTTGGTGGCCTTCTTGCCCCACGGGATGTCCTCCCCGCGGACCAGCCCCTCCGCCTCCATCTTGCGCAGCTCGGGGTAGATCTGCGAGTCCGGCGCGTACCAGACATGGCCGACGGAGGACTCGAAGACCTTGTGGAGGTCGTAGCCGGTCATGGGCTCGACATTCAGGAGCGCGAGCAGCGCATACCTCAGGCTCACGGGCGGCCTTTCGTTGCCGGGGTCTTTCGTTGGCGCGGTCTTCAGGGCAGAAGTCCAGTCCACTCTAGCCACGGGGGCCGTTCCCGGACGAAGCGCGGGCTGCGGCGATCGGGCTCTTGAATATACCTATGTCCATAGGTAGTCTGTGTTGCAGAACACAAATACCTATGGACATAGATAGTGGGCGCCCGGCCACCGGCACCCGCGGAAGGACTTCCCAATGACCGCAGCAAACACCGTCCCCGGCGGGCAGGGCACCGTGACCGCCAAGGTGCTGGGCCATCCCCTCAACGCCTGGTACGTCGCCGCCTGGGACCATGAGGTCACGCGCAAGCCGATGTCCCGCCGGATCGCCAACCGGCCCCTGGCGCTCTTCCGCACCGAGGACGGCCAGGCCGTGGCCCTGGCTGACGCCTGCTGGCACCGGCTCGCGCCGCTGTCGATGGGGAAGACCGTGGGGCGCGACGGGATCCAGTGCCCGTACCACGGGATCGTCTACAACTCGGCGGGGCGCTGCGTGTCCATGCCGGCGCAGGAGACCGTGAACCCCTCGGCGACCGTGCCGTCCTTCCCCGTGGTGGAGCGGGACCGGTTCCTGTGGGTCTGGCTGGGGGATCCCACCCAGGCCGACCCGGACCTGATCCCGGACATGTCCCAGATGTCCTCGCCGGAGTGGGCAGGCGACGGGGAGACCATCCACGCCGCCTGCAACTACCAGCTGATCCTGGACAACCTCATGGACCTGACCCACGAGGAGTTTGTGCACTCCTCCTCGATCGGGCAGGAGGAGCTGAGCGAATCTGAATTCGAGACCACCCGCGACGGAAACACCGTGACCGTCACCCGCTGGATGTTCAACATCGACGC
Source organism: Arthrobacter ginkgonis (assembly GCF_039540195.1). Lineage (NCBI taxonomy): Bacteria > Bacillati > Actinomycetota > Actinomycetes > Micrococcales > Micrococcaceae > Arthrobacter > Arthrobacter ginkgonis. Next base: position 87,221 of record NZ_BAABEO010000006.1, read on the forward strand.
GCCGCCGTTCTGGCTCAAGAACATGCGGGACAAGTTCCCCGGCTTCGAGGGCAAGGTGGACCGCTGGCAGATCATCCACTTCGAGGCCCCGGGCACCATCCGCATCGACGTCGGCGTGGCCAAGGCCGGCACCGGTGCGTTCGAGGGCGACCGCAGCCAGGGCGTCAACGGCTACGTCATGAACACGATCACCCCGGAGACCGACCGCACCAGCCACTACTTCTGGGCCTTCATGCGCAACTACCGCCTGGAGAGCCAGCTGATCACCACCCAGCTGCGCAACGGCGTACACGGGGTGTTCGGGGAGGACGAGGCCATGCTCAAGGCCCAGCAGGAAGCCATCGACGCGAACCCGGACCACGAGTTCTACAGCCTGAACATCGATGCCGGCGGCATGTGGGTGCGCCGCATCCTCGAACGCATGCTCGCGGCCGAGGGCCGCCCGCAGCAGGCTCCGGCCGCCGCCGCCGCCCCCGCCGCTCACTCCCGAACCGCCGTGCCGGCGGGCCGGGCCTAGCGCGGACGCGAAGGAGAGTCACCATGGCAGCCAACAACACCGAGGTCTGGCAGCGGGCCACCGTCGTCGAGTCCGTCGAGGTCGCCCAGGACATCCGCCGGATCGTCCTTGAGCCGGAGCACCCGAAGCCGGCCGAGCCGGGGTCCCACGTGGACCTGCTCGTCACCATCGACGGCAGGCAGGACCGCAGGTCCTATTCGGTCGTCGAATCGATCGACGGCGGGCGCCGCCTGGCCATCAGCGTCTTCAGGGCCCCGGCCTCCCGCGGCGGGTCCGTGCACATGCACACCCTCCAGGCCGGCGACGTCCTGGACATCACGCAGCCGCTGCAGAACTTCCCGCTGCGCGTCGGCGCCCCGCGCTACGTGCTGCTTGCCGGGGGCATCGGCATCACCGCCATCTTGCACATGGCCAAGGTGCTCCGGCAGGTGAAGGCGGACTACCGGCTCGTGTACGCGGGCCGCAACCGGGACTCCATGGCCTACCTGTCCGATCTGGCCGACCTGCACGGGGACCGGCTGCACGTGCACGCCGACGACGAGCACGGCATCCTCGACGTCGCGGGCCTGGTCGGCGCCATCGAGCCCGGGACCGAGTTCTACATGTGCGGGCCGATCCGGCTCATGGACGCCGTCCGCCGCGCGTGGACCGAACGGGAACTGGACCTGCCGAACCTGCGCTACGAGACCTTCGGCAACAGCGGCTGGTTCGACCCCGAGGAGTTCACGGTCCGCATCCCCCGGCTCGGCATCGAGGCGACCGTGGGCAAGGGACGCTCCATGCTGGAGGCCCTCGAGGATGCCGGCGCGGACATGATGTTCGACTGCCGCAAGGGCGAATGCGGCCTCTGCCAGGTCAAGGTCCTGGCCGTCGAAGGCGGGATCGACCACCGCGACGTCTTCTACAGCGAGCGCCAGCACAACACGGCCGACCGCATGTGCGTCTGCGTCTCCCGCGTCGCCGGCGGCGAAAACTGCCCGTCCCACGGCGCCTCCGTCACCATCGACATCAGCTGACAGCTCCAAACGCAAGGATTTACCCATGACCATCAGGGAACGCATCGACGCGTCCGCGATGTCCCCATACCAGTGGCTGATCATCGGCCTCTGCACGCTGCTCAATGCGCTGGACGGCTTCGACGTGCTGGCGATGGCCTTCACCGCCAACCGGGTCTCCGCCGACTTCGCCCTCAATGGGGCGCAGCTGGGCGTGCTGCTCAGCTCGGGCCTGCTCGGCATGGCCGCCGGCTCCCTGCTGCTGGCGCCCTTCGCCGACGTCATCGGCCGCCGGCCCATGACGATCCTGGCCACGGCCCTGGCCGCCGCCGGCATGTTCCTTTCCGCGACGGCCCACTCCGCCGTCGAACTCGGGGCCTGGCGCTTCCTGACCGGCCTGGGCGTGGGCGGCATCCTGGCCTGCACCAACGTGATTGCCAGCGAATACTCGTCCCGGCGCGGGCGGGGCATGTCGGTGGCCATCTACACCGCCGGCTACGGCGTGGGGGCCACGCTGGGCGGCATGGCGGCCGTGGGCCTGCAGGCCTCCTTCGGATGGCGTTCGGTCTTCGTCTTCGGCGGCACGGCCACCGCGGTCGTTTGCCTCCTGCTGGTGGCCCTGCTGCCGGAATCGGTCGATTTCCTGCTCTCCCGCCGCCCCGTCCGGGCCCTCGAGCGGCTCAACCGGATCAGCCAGCGCATCGGCCAGCCGGCCTCCACCGAACTGCCCGCCGGGACCGGGGCCGCGGCCGGCTCCCGGGCCTCCGTGCGGAGCCAGGTCGCCACCCTCTTCTCGGCACGCCACCGCCGCGTCACGGTGCTCGTCTGGGCCGCGTTCTTCACCACCATGTTCGGCTTCTACTTCGTCAACAGCTGGACCCCCAAGCTGCTGGTCACCGCCGGCATGACCGAGAGCCAAGGGGTGGTCGGCGGCCTCATGCTGACCCTGGGCGGGACCTTCGGATCCCTGCTGTTCGGAGCCCTGGCCACCAAATGGAGCGCCCGCAGCGTGCTGCTGCGGTTCACGGTCCTGGCCGCCGTGGCGATGGTGGTGTTCATCTCCACCGCCTCGTTCATGGCGCTCGCCTTCGCCGCGGGCGTGGTGGTCGGCATGCTGATCAACGGCTGCATCGCGGGCCTCTACACCATCTCCCCGGCCTCCTACGAGGCCCCGATCCGCAGCACCGGCGTCGGCTGGGCCCTGGGCGTCGGACGGCTGGGGGCCATCATCGCTCCGCTCGCCACGGGCGCCCTGCTCGATGCCTCCTGGACCCCGGTGCAGCTGTACCTCGGCGTCGGCGCCGTCCTGCTGGTCGCCGCCGCGGCAGTCTGGCTCCTCGGGCCCGCCCGGCCCGCCGCGCCGGCGGGCGCCGGGGAATCGGCGCAGGCCTCCACGGCCGGGCCGGAGCCGGTCCGCCACTGACACCGCCGCTGCCGGAACAAAGACGGCACCGGCGCAAAAGCAAGGGGGCGGGACCGGCAGTTGCCGGCCCCGCCCCCTTTCCGCTGCCCGCGGGCTGCCGGCACGGGACACCCGCCCCGGCTGCCCGCCGCCGGCGGTTTCCGGGCTACTGGGACAAGTAGCTCTGGTGCGCCAGATGGGCCGCGGCGACCTTTTCGCGGATCTTGTCCACGTCCTTGGCCTTTTCCCGGTACTTCTTCTCCATGGTGAGGATGTTCTGCTCCTCCTCCACCAGCAGCTGGTAGATGCGCTCGCGCTCGCCGGCGTCCGAGGTGTAGGTCAGGTCCAGGTAGCTCTCGGCATGGCGGCGGGCGTTGTTGATGGCGTTCTGGGCCTTGCCCGCCTTGCTGACCAGCGAGGCGACGATGGTGATCACCAGGACGCCGATGATCACGGTCAGCGAGAGCCCGGTGGTGATTTCGATGACGTTGACGTGCTCGCCGCCGTTGATGAACGGCAGGGTGTTCTCATGCAGCGCGTGCAGGAACAGCTTCACGCCGATGAAGCCCAGGATCGCGGCCAGGCCGTAGGAGAGGTAGATCAGGCGGTCCAGCAGGCCATCCAGCAGGAAGTAGAGCTGGCGCAGGCCCATCAGCGAGAACGCGGTGGCGGTGAACACGATGAACACGTTCTGGGTCAGGCCGTAGATCGCCGGGATGGAGTCCAGTGCGAACAGGATGTCAGTGCCGCCGATGGCCACCATGACCAGCAGCATCGGGGTGAGGACCCGCTTGCCGTCCACCATGGTGGAGAGCTTGTCTCCGTCGTAGTGGTCGGTGGTGGGCAGGAACTTCCGGGCCATGCGGACGATGAAGTTGTTCGCCTCGTCCTCGTCGCCCTCGCCCTCCGGCCGGAGCAGGTTGCCGGCGGTGAGCAGCAGGATGATGCCGAAGAGGTAGAAGATCCAGGAGAACGAGTTGATCAGCGCGGCGCCGAGGAGGATGAAGGCCGTGCGGGCGATCAGAGCGAACACGATGCCGAACAGCAGCACCTTCTGCTGGTCCTCCCGGGGGACGCGGAAGCTGGCCATGATCACCAGGAACACGAAGAGGTTGTCGACGCTGAGCGCCTTCTCCGTGATGTAGCCGGCGAAGTACTCGCCGCCCATCTGCGCGCCGCCGAACACCCAGACCAGGATGCCGAAGACGATGGCGAAGCCGACGTAGATGGCCGACCACTTGGCGGCCTCGGGCAGGGTGGGCACATGCGCCTTGCGGATGTGGAAGAAGTAGTCGAATGCGAGGAGGCCCAGGATGACGACGACCGTCACCAACCAGACCCAACCGGGAACCGTCACGGTGTTCCTTTCGAGGGTATAGCGGGTTACCGCGAGTCTCTCCGCCGGCCGCCGTGGCAACCGTCCGCCGCGGCCGGCGGGGCAATGGTGCCCCACGTGTTGACGGCCTGCGACGCGGGGGATACTCCCTCACGCTGGAATCCATCGTACCCAATTTCGGCCCGGACCCGCCGTGACCTTGTCCGATCAGTCTCTTCGCACCCAGGCCGGCGGCCCGCGCCACGTGTTCGTCCGCCGTCGTACGCGCGGGGTTATGCTGCGCGTCACGGCGGGTCGCTAGGATGGGATCCGAACCACGAGGTCCCAACCGATCGACCCCAACAAAGGAGTCAGCGTGCCCATCGCAACCCCGGACAAGTACAACGCCATGATCGATGCCGCCAAGAGCGGCGGCTACGCCTTCCCGGCGGTGAACGTGACCTCTTCGCAGACGCTGAACGCCGCGATCCGCGGCTTCGCCGAGGCCGAGTCCGACGGCATCATCCAGGTCTCCACCGGCGGCGCCGCCTACTGGGCCGGGGCCTCGGTCAAGGACATGGTGGTCGGCTCGCTGGCCTTCGCGGCGTTCGCCCGCGAGGTGGCCAAGTCCTACGGCGTGAACATCGCCCTGCACACGGACCACTGCCCCAAGGACAAGCTGGACGGCTTCGTCCTGCCGCTGCTGGCCGCCTCCGAGGCCGAGGTGGCCGCCGGGCGCGACCCCTTCTTCAACTCCCACATGTGGGACGGCTCCGCCGAAACCCTTGAGGAGAACCTGCGCATCGCCGCCGACCTGCTGCCGCGCACCGCGGCCGCCAAGCAGATCCTTGAGGTGGAGATCGGCGCCGTGGGCGGCGAGGAGGACGGCGTCGAAGCCGAAATCAACGAGAAGCTCTACAGCACCGTCGGCGACGCGCTGGCCACCATCGACGCCCTCGGCGCCGGGGAGAAGGGCCGCTACATCACCGCACTGACCTTCGGCAACGTCCACGGCGTCTACAAGCCGGGCAACGTCAAGCTCCGCCCGGAGATCCTCAAGGACATCCAGGCCCAGGTCGGCGCCAAGATCGGCAAGGAGAACCCGTTCGACCTGGTCTTCCACGGCGGCTCCGGCTCCACCGAGCAGGAAATCGCGGACGCGGTCGCCTACGGCGTCATCAAGATGAACATCGACACCGACACCCAGTACGCGTTCACCCGCCCGGTCGTGGACCACATGTTCCGCAACTACGACGGCGTCCTGAAGGTCGACGGCGAGGTCGGCAACAAGAAGCTCTACGACCCCCGCGTCTGGGGCGCCTCCGCCGAGGCGTCCATGGCCGCCCGCGTCGTGGAGGCCGCGCAGCAGCTCGGCTCCGCCGGCAAGTCCCTGAAGTAGGCGCGCCGTGACGGATCTGGGACGGAACCTGCTCGGCATTCCCGAAACCCTTCTGCCGGAGGAGTCGGAGGTCACCTCCCGGCTGGCCGCCGGCGATGAGCCGGCCGACGTCGTGGCCGCCTTCCCGGCGTCGTCGCTGGCGTGGGCCCTCCTCGCGGACGAGGCCTACGACGACGGCCGCACGGTCGAGTCCTACGCCTACGCCCGCGTGGGCTACCACCGCGGCCTGGATTCGCTGCGCAAGTCCGGCTGGCGCGGCCAGGGACCGGTTCCGTGGCGCCACGAGCCCAACCGCGGGTTCCTGCGCGCGCTCTACGCGTTGCAGCGGGCCGCCGCCGCCATCGGCGAGACGGAGGAAGTGGAGCGCATCGGCCAGTTCCTCAACGACTCCGACCCCACCGCGGCCGCCGCCATCGAGGCCGGCGAGTAGCACCGCATCGACCGGGCCTTCCGGAAAAACCTGCCCCACCGCGTGCGGGTGGATTCCGGAAGGCCCGGTCTTGTGCATTCCCGGCCTTTTGCCCGGACCCGTCCGGGTGCATGATGCCCGTATGCCTGCCGATACCGTGTTCACGACCACCGAGCTCGTCTACTTGCCCAGCACCCGGGTCTGGGCCCTGCTCACCGATTGGGCGGCGTTCCCGGCGTGGGTTCCGGGAATCTCCGAGATGCATGCGGAAGGCCCCGCGGGAGTGGGAACCACCCTCGAGTACCACTCGGAGGGGCACGACCGCAGGCTGACCGTCACCGAATTCGAGCCCGAGCGCAGCCTCACCCTCTCCAGCGGCCGCGGGGACGTCCACACGGAATACCGCTTTGACCTGAAGGAAGACGGCGACGATACCCGCCTCACCTTTACGATCCGGGTCGACGTGGCGCCCTCCCTGTCCGGCATCGCCTCCGACATCCGCTCAGCCATCATCGAGGCCGACGCCGGCCAGCTCTCCTACTTCAAGCGCTTCGCCGAGAAAGCGCCCTGAAACCCGGCCCGCCGAACGGCCCCCACTCAGGCAAGGACCGGCTCAGCCGGGATCGGCCGAGCCGGGACAGGCTCCGGCGGCAGGAATCAGGCGAGGATCGGGCAGAGATCGCTCTCCTTGCTCGGCGCCGCGACCAAAAGGTACCCAAAGCGCAGCCAGTCGAGGTTGTTGAACGGCCTGGACGGTGACCTCTTCTTCTTCCCGCCGTGGCCGCTGCAGAAATCCTTGGCGGCGACAGTGGTGGCCTGGTGGGTGGAGGCCGCGGCCTGATGGGAGGAGGCGGAACTGGGCGCGGCGGCCATGGCCGGGCCCGCGGCGAGGGTGCTTCCCGCAGCAATGGCAACTGCGGCTGCCACGGAAATGAGCCAGCGTTTCATTATGGCCCCTTGGGTGCGAATGGAGTTCTTGAGGTGCGGGTATGGGAAACCGGGCCTGGTTTCCCGTGGAACAACGGGGTCGGACGGTGCGGCGGTCCGGTCCGGTTTGGTGCGATTCAGTGTGGTGCGATTCGGTGCGGGCGCGTCCGGGCGGGGTGCGTCCGGACTGCCTAAGTCCGGACACCCGTTGGCCGGTGTGCCCGTAATTGGGATGATGCACCCCCCAGCGGGCAGGGTCAAGAGCGCCGGCCGGGAACCTGCGGCAGGGTCGGGGCTCCCCAAGGAGCTAGATCCCCAAGCCGTCCAGGATCGTCCCGACGCCCCAGGCGAACGCGTCCTCGCCGAGGTCCGGGCCGCCGGCTTCGCCCACCGCCTCCAGGCTGGAACGGTCCTGCTGCGCCGCCACCGAGCCGAGGATGTGGTTCAGCAGCAGGTGCCTGGCCCATGCGGAATGCTGCGGGGCGACGCCTGCCTCCTCGAGCAGTTCACGCAGCCAGGTCAGGGGCTCCAGCGCGGCGGGCTGCATGGTCTGGGCCAGTTGCACCACCTCCGCGCTGTCCGGCACGGGCGCCAGGGCGGTGCGGATCGCCGTGGCCAGGGAGGCGACGGCGTCGCGCGGGGTCGCCTCCGCCTCCGGGAGGCGCCCAACGCCGCCGAGCAGGCGCGCCGCGACGTCGACCAGCAGTTCCTGCTTGTTTTTCACGTGCCAGTAGAGGGCCCCGACCTGGACGTCCAGTTCGCGCGCGAGGCGGCGCATGGAGAGGTCGGCGAGGCCGAAGTCGGCGAGGACGCCGACGGCCGCGTCCACCACCTGCTCCCGAGTCAGCGCCATGCCCGCCAGCCTACTATTGCGCGGCGAAGGGGACTGCGCGGGGCCTGCGTTCGCGACCCGAGCGGCCGTTCCGGTAAACTCGGGGCGTAAGAGCCCCCTTTCCTCTTACGCGTGGGCCCCGACAGGACGCTGAATGCGCCGAGGGCCGCAGAGAGGAAGAAGGGGCATTTTCGTGTCCGGCACCGCCGGAACCCGGCGCAAGCCGGCCACGCTGAACCTGCAAGGGGGAGGAATCCCATGCCAGCAATCGTGATCGTCGGAGCCCAGTGGGGCGACGAAGGCAAAGGAAAGGCCACCGACCTGCTCGGCGGCCGCGTCGACTACGTGGTTAAGCCCAACGGCGGCAACAACGCCGGGCACACCGTTGTGGTCGGCGGCGAGAAGTATGAGCTCAAGCTCCTTCCCGCCGGCATCCTGAGCCCGAACGCGACTCCGATCATCGGCAACGGCTGCGTGGTGAACCTTGAAGCGCTCTTCGCCGAGATCGACGGACTCGAAGCCCGCGGCGCCGACACCTCGCGGCTGCGCGTCTCCGCGAACGCCCACCTGGTGGCCCCGTACCACCAGACCATGGACAAGGTGTCCGAGCGCTTCCTGGGCAAGCGCGCCATCGGCACCACCGGCCGCGGCATCGGACCGGCCTACATGGACAAGGTGGGGCGCTTGGGCATCCGCGTCCAGGACATCTTCGACGAGTCCATCCTGCGCCAGAAGGTCGAAGGCTCGCTGCGCCAGAAGAACCAGCTGCTGGTCAAGGTCTTCAACCGCCGCGAGGTGGAGATCGAGGAGACCGTCCAGTACTTCCTCTCCTTCGCCGAGCGCCTGCGCCCGCTGGTCATCGACGCCACCCTGGAGCTGAACAACGCGCTGGACGCGGACAAGGTGGTCCTCATGGAGGGCGGCCAGGCGACCCTGCTCGACGTCGACCACGGCACCTACCCGTTCGTGACCTCCTCCAACCCGACCGCGGGCGGCTCCTCCGTGGGCTCGGGCATCGGCCCGACCCGCATCACCCGCTCGATCGGCATCATCAAGGCCTACACCACCCGCGTGGGCGCCGGCCCGTTCCCGACCGAGCTCTTCGATGAGATGGGCGAGTACCTGCAGAAGACCGGCGGCGAGTTCGGCGTGAACACCGGCCGCCCGCGCCGGTGCGGCTGGTACGACGCCGTGCTGGCCCGCTACTCCTCGCGCGTGAACGGCTTCACCGACTACTTCGTCACCAAGCTGGACGTGCTCAGCGGCATCGAGCGGATCCCGGTCTGCGTGGCCTACGACGTCGACGGCGTGCGCCACGACGAGATGCCGATGACGCAGACCGACTTCCACCACGCGAAGCCGATCTTCGAGTACTTCGACGGCTGGACCGAGGACATCACCGGCGCCCAGACCCTTGAGGACCTGCCGGAGAACGCCCGCAACTACGTGCTGGCCCTGGAGGCCATGTCCGGCACCCGCTTCTCCGCGATCGGCGTCGGCCCGGACCGCGACCAGACGATCGTGCGCTACGACCTGATCAAGGACTGACGCGCAACAAGGCCCCCGCGCCTACCGGACAAGGCCCCCGCAACCGCCCGGTTGCGGGGGCCTTGCCGTAACCATCCACCACACGCGGTATCAGGAGTGAACCGTGGGACGGGTGGGGCGCACCTGCGGGGTGCGGGGACCAAATGTGGTGGTCCGTCCCGGAAAACCGCACGCCGGTGCGCCCGGCCTGCCCGTGAGGCTGGACTACCGGTGAGCCTGGTCCGGCTCAAACCGCTCCCACGGCCCGGACAGCTGGGCCACGAACCCGTCGGGACGGACCACCACCACCGTCCCGTCCGGCAGGTTCCGCGCCGGCGCGGCGGGGAAACGGAACATCGGCATCCGATGCCCGGCCGCCAGTTCGCGCGCCCGGGCCGAGGCTGCGGGCCCGTAGGCGTGGACCTGCCACACGGCCCGGGCCAGCGGAGCGAAGTTGTCCGCCGCGTTGCCGCCCTCCAGGGCCGGGGCCCCGGTCCAGGGCAGGCGCCGCCCCAGCACCCGCCCGCGCCGGGTGGTGCGCCGGGAGCCGTGCCGCCGTTGGGCCCGCTGCCGCTGCCCCTCGCCCAGCCAGTAGTGGATGCGGAACTGCCCCAGGTATCCGGCGAAGCGTCCACGCATCGGGGTGCGCGGCAGCAGCCGGAACAGCGCCGGCCACACCGCCGGCAGTACCCGGGTGCGCACGAACCGCGCCGTGGGCGTCGCCGAGGCCACCAGGCCGAACATCCGGTCCGTGGTGGCCACCAGGCGCAGCGCCACCGGGCGGCGTTCGGCTTCGTACCGGTCCAGGTACTCCGGAGGCATCCGTCCCTGGATCACGTCGGCCAGCTTGCAGGCCAGGTTGTGCGCGTCCTGCAGCCCGGTGTTCATGCCCTGGCCGCCGACGGGGGAGTGCACGTGCGCGGCGTCCCCGGCCAGGAACACGTTCCCGGCGCGGAAGGTGGCCGCGACCCGGTGGTGGACCCGATAGGTGGAGAACCAGTTGGAGCCGTCGTACTCGACCCCGAAGTCGTCACGCAGCATGGTGCGGGCCAGCTCCTCGTCCACCGCGGGACTATCCCCGGGGGCCCCGGTTTCGGAAAACGCGCCCTCGCCCTTTGCCCCGACCGGGGCGTCCGGCTGCGTGGTGCCCGCCTGCCGCGCCGGCGGCTGCACGATCCCGACCAGCCGGTAGCGCTTCCCGCCGTCGCCGGGGCCCATGGGGAAGGCGAGCATGAAGTTTGCGCTGCTGATCCGGATGTTGATCCCGGCCTCCAGGCCCTCGACGCCGTATCCGTCGATCACGAAGAACGTCTGGGCGTTGGTTGCGCCCTGGAACCCGATGCCCAGGTCCGTGCGCACCGGCGACCCGGTCCCGTCCGCGGCGATCACGTAGCGTGCGGTCAGCTCGTGCCGCGTCCCGTCCGGGCCCTCCACCTCCACGACGACGCCGGCCTGCGGCTCCGCGGACGCGCCGCCTCCGGTGCCGGGCGCGCCGGGCGGGCGCGCGCCGCCGTCGTTCCCTGATACCTCGGGAAGCGGTATCGCGGAATGCGGTTCGTCGGGATGCGGCTGTTGGCGCAGGCCCACGAAGGCGTGGCCCCACAGCACCTGCCCGCCGAGGCGGTCCAGGTTGGCCGCGAGGATCTCCTCGTTGGCGCTTTGCTCCAGCACGTAGAGGCCGGGGAAGGGGGTCAGCCCGTGGCCCATCCCGCCCAGCTGCACCCGGTCCAGGAGATGGCGGCCGATGGCGGGCCGCATCACGGTGGCCCGCTGGCACCGGGCGAGGACCTCCGCGCCCACGCCGAGCTGGGAGTAGATCTCCATGGAGCGCGACTGGAGGGCCAGCGCGCGGGATTCGCGGGTCGGCCCGGACTTGCGGTCGATGACCACCGCCTCCACCCCGAACCGGGCCAGCCAGTTGGCTGCCATCAGACCCGTCGGACCGGCGCCGACCACCACGACATCCACATCGGTATTCACGGACCCAAGGCTACGCCCGACGAAGGGGCACGTCACCGGAGATTCCGCCCGGACGGGACCGTAGACTGAAAGAACATCTGCCCTGCGATGCCGGAGGTCCGGAAGCCATGAAGATCAGCGTCGGCCAGTTTTCCCCGAGCGGCTCCGTGACCGAAAACCTGGAGGCCGTGCGCCGCCTGGCCGCCCGGGCCCGCCAGGAGGGCGCCGGCCTGCTGGTGCTGCCGGAGGAAACGATGTTCACCGTCGGGCTGGTCGGGGACGATGTTGCCGCCGCCGTGGATCAGGGCTGGAGCATGTTCGCCCAGCAACTGTCCTTCATTGCAGCGGAGAACGGGCTGGCGATCGTCGCCGGCGGGTACGAAAGCAGCGGCGAGGCCCGGCCGTACAACACCCTGGTGGTGGTTGACTCCGACGGGCGGATCGCCGGGACCTACCGCAAGATCCACCTCTACGACGCGTTCTCCTACAAGGAATCGGAGCACATCAAGCCCGGAAACCCGGACGTCGCCGCGCTGTTCCGCATCGGGGGCCTGAACATCGGGGTCATGACCTGCTACGACCTCCGATTCCCGGAACTGGCCAGGAGGCTGGCCGTGGAGGGGGCCGACGTGGTGGTAGTGGCCGCGGCCTGGTTCGCCGGCGACCACAAGGTGGAGCACTGGAACACCCTGCTCAAGGCGCGCGCCCTGGAAAACACGGTATGGGTGGCCGCCGCCGGAACCAGTTCCGACCATACGATCGGACACTCGGAGATTCTGGACCCGATGGGCTTCGTGGTCGGCACCCTCGGTGACGAAACGGAGGGGCTGCTGACCCACGAGGTGACCCGCCGCCGGATCGAGGAGGTCCGCGAGTTCCTGCCGGTGCTGGCCAACCGCCGGCTGGGCGTCTAGGGCGCCTGGCTCAGGGGCACCCGGAGCAGGACCGCCAGAGCATCCGGAAAAACCTGGCCGCGCAACCACGGGTTTTGTCCGGAATTTCCGGACAAAACGGCTCCCTCCGGAGGGCCCGGGCGGGACTCCAAAAAGTTTTTCAAAAAGTTTTCGCCGGCGCGTAACCCCTGCGGGTCCGGAACGATTACGTAGATGGAGAGGCCGCGCCGGAATTTTCCCCCCCAATGAGACTTCGGCGCGGCCTCGACCCATCTCGGCAAGGGTACGAATTGCGGGCCGGCGGTTTGGGACCGGTCTAGCGTCGTCGGCGCCTAGACTGGTCCGTGTTCCAGCCCCCCACCTTCCGAGGAGACCCTTGGCCGAGGCACTGACGGATGAGGTGCTGCAGCACGCCCGGCGCGGGGAACCCGACGCGCTGGCCACCGTGTACCGGAGTCTTGCGGGACAGGTCCTGGGCTATCTCGAAGCCAAGGGCGTGGACGACGCCGAGGGTGCCACACAGGATGTTTTTCTGACGGTTTTTTCCCGGATCGGGGACATGGAAGGCGGGGTGTCTGGGTTGCGGAGCTTCACCTTCTCGGTTGCCCACGCGCGCATGGTGGACGCCACCCGCGCCCGCGCCCGCGCGCCCTGGGTGGACGAGTACTCACCCGAGGAGGACCCGCGGCGCTCCCCGTCGCCCCAGGATGAGGTGATGGACCGGCTGGGTTCCGGCGAACTGGCCGCCGTCCTGGACGGACTGCTTCCCGACCAGCGCGAATGCGTCCTGCTGCGCATCGTGGCCGGGCTGAGCATCGAGGAGACCGCCGCCGCGCTGGGCAAGTCCGCCGGCGCGGTCAAGCAGCTGCAACGGCGCGGACTGCTGGCCATGAAGAAGGCGCTGGAAGGGGCTGAGGTGCATGTCTGAGCGGCACACGTTTGACCGGCGCATGTTTGAGCAGCGCCTGTTGGAAAACGGCATGCTTGAAGGCAGCCTGCCGGAACCGGACCCCCAGGACCGGCGCGGCCATGCCGCGCGCCTGCTCGCGGAGGAGGGGCTGGAGGACGGGGGGCCGCTGCTTGGCGCCCTGGAGGCGCTCGAACGCCTCGGCCGCGCCGCCCCGCCCGCCCCGAGCGGTGACCTGGCGAAGCTGCTCTCCGGCGTCCGCCCGGAGGCCCCTGCCGCAACCACCGCAATCGAAATCACGGCTGCGGAAACCGCCGCACTTGAAACGATCGCTGCCGAAGCCACCGGCGGTGGACCGGGCGCCGTGGTGCCCCTGGTGCGGGGCCGCAAGCGGCGCGCCGCGGCGGCCGGCACCCTTGCCGCCTTGGTGCTGGTGGCCGGGATCGGCGGGGCAGCCGCGGCGAGCCCCGCGCTGCGCGGGCAGCTGGAACGGGCGATTTCCGCCGTCGTGCCCGTGGCGGTGGCCCCCGGCGGCGTGGAGGTGGACCGGACGCAGCTCGGATCCGCTCCCTCCCCGACGCCCGAGGTGCCTGCCGAGCCGACCGTCGAACCGACGGACGGGACCGTGGCGGAGGCGCCCGAACAAACGCACGCGGAGGAGTCCGAACAGGCGGATGACGCCGGCGCGTCCGACGCGGATAACGCGGCCCGGAAGCGGCCCGCTCAGGACGGGAGCGGTGCCTCCGGGGACCGGAGCGCGGAGAAGCGGGAAGGTTCCGCGGGCGGCCAGGACCGTAACAAACAGGAGAACGGCCAAGGCCGCGGCCCGGGCAATGGCAACCGGGGCAACGGCCAGAACAACGGCAAGGGAAACGCCAGCCAGGACAACGCCAGCCGCAACAACGGCCAAGGCAAAGGTGCGGCCAGCGGTGCCGGGAACGGCAAGGGGAACGGTGCCGTCGAGGGAAGCCGCGGAAGCGGGGAGTGGCAGGTTTCCGGCGCCTGGAACGGCGACGGCCCGGGAAGCCGGGGGAACGGCTGGGGCCAGATCCAGCTCCCGGTCCGCGGCGCCGACCTGTGGGAAGGCCTCGGCCGCACCTACGATCGGTGGTCGGAGGTCAGCTCCTCCGAGGGCGGACGCTAGCCCCTACCAGCGGTTGGCGGCCTCCTCGGCCCAGCCGGTCAGTCCGGCCAGGTCCAGCCGCGTCCCGTCCGGGGCCGCGGCCCAGCCGGACCACCGGCCGAACGCCTGGTGGGTGGTTCCGGAGACAACGAGCGCACCCGTCCTCGCGTGGCGCAGGTGGAAGGGGTCCAGCTTCGCCTCGATCCAGTCCCCGGAGACGGTCCAGGCGGCCTGGGGGTCCGCGGGGTCGTAGCTGAACGCCAGTTCGCCGTCGTGGTGGTGGACGAGCCCGTCCAGGAACAGGGCGTTTTCCGTGGCACCGGTTCCTTCGGTCCATTTGCCGCCCAGTTGCAGGCCCAGCCGCCGCCCGTCCGGCAGGGTTCCGGCGGCCACCGCCCAGTTCCAGCGCATGGAGTAGGGCCAGCGTCCCCGCCCGCGGTCCAGGGCGGCGAAGGCGTCCGGCCCTTCCACGTCCAGCTCCTCGCCGTCGACCTGGAGGATTCCGGACACCGGCCGGCCCACGTCCTTGAGCGTGTACTGGTAGCGCTTGGCGCTCCACGGAACCACCACTCCCAGCGACTCCCCGCCCGGGGCAACCTCCAGCACGGCCTGGATGCGCGGGGATTCCAGCCAGAGCACCACGCGTCCGTCCGGCTGGTCGGCGAAGCGCAGCCGCAGCGGCTCCAGCCGGCCGCCCACGCTCAGCGGGGGAAGCCCGTCCGGCAGCCTCACCGTCCCCGCGCCCGGGAAGGCCTTCCGCTCGTCCTGGACGATCTCCTTGCCGGTGAGGCGGTCGTAGAAGTAGGCCTGCATGACGGCGGCGTAGTCCAGGTGCGCGACCGTCATCCCCAGCACGAACCGTTCCGTGGTGATCCCCCAGTAGTCCCAGCGCTTGGTGCGCCACAGGTGCAGCGGCCCGGACGGCAGGCCGTCGCTGGTGTGCAGGGGTTGGCGGGTGAAGCCCGCGGCCTCCGGATTCAGCCTCCCGCCGGGCAGGCACAGCGGAACAGGGCGGGTGATCTCGCGCATGCGCCCCAGTCTAGGCGGCGAGGTGTGGGGGCCGCCGTCGTACGCATGCCCAAGCGTCGCCTGCATGGCGACGCGTCGCCATGCAGGCGACGCAACGGCATGCAATCGGCCCGCGTACGACGGCGGGAGGCGGGCCGGGTGCCCGGCCCGCCTCCCGCGGTGGTGATGTCGGCGGATGGGCCGCCGGGCCAGTTAGTGGAGCTGGCGCTTGGAGCTGATCACGCCGGTGTTGAAGCCGGCCAGGTGCAGGCCGCCGTGGAAGCGTGCGTGCTCGATCTTCACGCAGCGGTCCATGACCACGTTCAGGCCCGCGGCCTCGCCCTTCTCGGCGACGCCCTCGTGCCAGGAGCCCAGCTGCAGCCAGATGGTCTTGGAGCCCACCGCGATGGCCTCGTCCAGGACGCCGGGCAGGTCGTCGTGCTTGCGGAAGACCTCGACCAAGTCCGGCACCTCCGGCAGGTCCGCCAGGGACTTGTAGACCGGCTGGCCCAGGATCGTGTCCACCACGGGGTTCACGAAGTAGACCTTGAACCGGGTGGAGGAGAGCAGGTAGGTCGCCACGAAGTAGGACGCGCGGGACGGCTTGTCCGAGGCGCCCACGATCGCGATCGAGGTGGTGTTGCGCAGGATGTCCAGGCGTTCGGGGGCCGACGGGCCCACCCAGGTGCGCTCTGCGGTGGCGGTCACTTGGAGGCCCCTTCCTCGGCTGCAATGGATTCCTCAACGGATTCGACCACCCGGGTGCCCGGCTCCGTCACCTTGGCGCGGGCCGCGGGGATGGTGCAGGCCTCGCCGTCGTAGGTCGGCGCCGCGAATTCGGTGGTGCTGAAGACGTGGTCCTCGTGGTCTCGGCTGGGGCCGTGCTCGGCGCCGGCCTGCTGGGAGGCGGTGAGCGCCTGGTCCAGGTCCCACAGGATGTCCTCGAGGTCCTCCAGGCCCACGGAGAGGCGGATCAGGTCCTCCGGAACGCCGCCGGCGACCAGTTGGTCGGCCGTGAGCTGCTGGTGGGTGGTGGACGCCGGGTGCAGGACCAGCGTGCGGGCGTCGCCGATGTTGGCCAGGTGGCTGGCCAGCTGCAGCGCCTCGATGAACTTGGCGCCGGCGGCGCGGCCGCCCTTGACGCCGAAGCTGAACACGGAGCCGACGCCCAGCGGGAGCAGCTCCTTGGCGCGCTCGTGGTGCGGGTGCGTGGGCAGGCCGGCGAAGTTCACGTAGGTGACGCGCTCGTCCTGGTCCAGCCATTCGGCGACCTTCTGGGCGTTGTCCAGGTGGGCGTCCATGCGCTGGGGCAGGGTCTCGACGCCGATCAGCAGCTGGAACGCGGACTGCGCCGGCAGCGACGGGCCGATGTCGCGCAGCTGCTCCGAGCGCAGCTTGGTCAGGAAGCCGTACTCGCCGAAGTTGCCCCACCAAGAGACGTTGCCGTAGCTGGGCACCGGCTCGGTCATCTGCGGGAACTTGCCGTTGCCCCAGTTGAAGGTGCCGGATTCAACGATGACGCCGCCCAGGGTGGTGCCGTGGCCGCCGAGGAACTTGGTGGCGGAGTGGATGACGATGTCCGCCCCGTGCTCGATCGGGCGGATCAGGTATGGCGGGGTCAGAGTGGAGTCCACGACCAGCGGAACGCCGGCCTCGTTCGCGACGGCGGCCAGGCCCCGGAGATCGGCGACGTCGCCGGAGGGGTTGGCCACGATCTCGGTGTACACGGCCTTCGTGTTCTCGCGGATCGCGGCCTTGTAGTCGGCCGGGTCCGTCGAGTCGATGAAGGTGGTGTCGACGCCGAAGCGGCGCAGCGTCACGTCCAGCTGCGTGATGGTTCCTCCGTACAGCTTGGAGGAGGCGACGATGTGGTCCCCGGCCCCAGCCAGCGCGGCGAACACGAGGAACTCCGCGGCCATGCCGGAAGCGGTGGCGACGGCGCCGATGCCGCCCTCCAGGGAGGCGATGCGCTCCTCGAAGGCCGCCACGGTGGGGTTGCCGATGCGCGAGTAGATGTTGCCGTACTTCTGCAGGGCGAACAGGTTGGCGGCGTCGTCAGTGTCCTTGAAGACGAACGACGAGGTCTGGTAGATCGGGACCGCGCGGGCGCCGTGTTCGGCGTCGGGGGTGCCCCCGGCGTGGAGGGCGCGCGTGCGGAAGCCGAACTGGTGTTCTGCCATGAGGCGGGGGCTCCTTCAAGGTTGGTGGCGGGGAGGTAGGTCGATGTTGATTCCGGTGCCGTTGCGGCGGACAACGGCGGCCCACGGCACCGGGGGATCCGGCGCCACCACGGCCGAAGAAAAGCTCGCGCCTTCCCCATCGTTTCTGGCGGTAGCACCTTTCCGGCGGCGTCCGGAAGGTTGCTGCGGCGTCAGGGAGCCAGATCTCTCAGCCACTCGGGATGGACCGAACCATCCTCCCAAAAACCGGCCCCCCGATCAAAGAATGTTGACCACCGTTGCGCGTGGCCGCGATCTGACCGAAGATCCGGCGGCGGTCCCCCGTTATCGTTCAGACTGCTCCCACACCTCGCTCCGCTCGGCGCGGGTCCCTCGCCGCCTAGCGTCCATGAGCCTCCCAATCCTCGCTGGCGCTCGGATCGGGGCCCTCGGCTCATAGCGTCCAGGTGGCTCCCACACCTCGCTCCGCTCGGCGCGGGTCCCTCGCCGCCTAGACTTGGGCGCATGCAGGCACGGATCGCTTTTGTCAGGCACGGGGAAACGGACTGGAACGCCCAAGGGCGGTTGCAGGGCAGCAGGGACATCCCGCTGAACGACGCCGGCCGGGGACAGGCGCGGGAAGCCGGCCTGGCGCTGGGACGCGGACGGTGGGACCTGCTGGTCTCCTCGACGCTCCATCGCGCCGCCGAGAGCGCGGACATCATCGGAGCGCTGATCGGGCTTCAGCCGTCCCTCCGGCTGCCCGATCTGGTGGAGCGGAACTACGGCGCGGGTGAGGGCCGCATTGTGCAGGGGCTTCCCCGGCCCCAGATCGACGCCCTGCTGGCCACGGGGGAACCAGAGGCCTCCGTGGCGGCGCGCGGAGTGGGCGCCATTGACCGCCTGGCGGCCGAGTACCCCGGACGGCGGATCGTGGTGGTCGCCCACGGCACGATCATCCGCCTGACGCTGAATGCGGTGCTCGGCGGCAGCCACCCGCACGTGGAGAACGGCCAGGTCCTGGAACTGGACTGGGACGCCCGGGGCCGGGACGTCCGCCCGCGCGCGCTCATGCCAAGACAGTAGGCAGCCCTCGATAGCCGGCGGTTCCTGCCCCTCCACAGGCCGGGACCGCCGGCTTTTTCGTGGCCATCCCGGGACGGGCATGTATTAAAAAGCATTGACGATCGTCTCAAATTTGAAGATACTCAACGTGCGGGGTGCGCGGTTCACGGCGGGCCGGCAAGGGGCGGCTCCAAGTCGGCGCCCTTGCCGCCCGCCGCGAATCTTTCCGCGCCGAAGCCATTCCTTCCGCACTGACGATCTTTTCGCGGTGAGGTCCTTTTGTGCTGGGAATCCTTCCGCGGCGCATTCCTCCCCGCCCGGAAACGAGTTGGAGGCATTCAATGAAGAACCGTCCACGCCCTACACGCTTGCGCGCGCTCGCCGCCGCCGTCGCCCTCGCGGCAACGCCGCTGGCCCTGGTGCCAGCACCCGCCGTGGCCGCCGAGGATGAAGCCCATCAGGTCAAGGGGGTTTTCCATCAGGACGAGCCCGGCGAGGTGGTGTATGAGGCGGTGACCCCGGAGGACTGGAACGGCACCCTGGTGCTGGACCTGGACTTCAACCGGTGGACCGGGGAAAAGCGGGAGTGGTTCCTCTCCCACGGCTACGGCATCGGCGGCATTCAGCGCACCCAGAACCAGACGGCCTACGAGATCAAGAAGTACGTGGACGACCTCGTGGCCACCCGCGGCGAACTCATGGAGGCCGGAACGGAGGAGCCCGCCAGGACGATTGCCGTCGGGGCCTCGCGGGGTGGCTTCGTGGCCCGCATGTCCGTCGAGCATCGCCCCGACGTTTTCGACGGGGCGCTGGCCTTCGCCGGCGGCGGAGCGGGGGTGCTCGGTTCCTGGCTGAGCAAGGCCGACGCGGTGTGGGCCCTGAAGACGCTGGTGGACCCCGCGGCCCCGCTGGCCATCAACAACCTCCCCGACATTCCCGCCGGGGCGAGCTACGGCCCCGACTACCAGCAGGACGTCGCCCTCGCCGCCTTGGTGGAGAAGGCCCGCGGGGACGACGCCGGCACGGCCCGGCTGATGCTGGCCAGCGCGCTGGAGCAGGCCACCGCGTGGCCCTCCGGTGCGGAGGCGCCCGGCGCGAACGACTTCGAGGATCAGGCGCAGCGCATCGCCGACAGCTTCGCCTGGGCGAACCCGCAGTTCGTCCACAAGGAGATCGAGGACATGGCCGGGGGCCCGGTGGTGTGGAACCACGGCGTCGATTACGCCGCACTGCTGGAGGATTCCGGGGCGATCGAGCGGGTCCGCTACTGGTATGACAAGGCGGGCCTCGACGTCGAGGACGACCTCGCGAGGCTGGCGGGGGCCCCGCGCTACTCCGCGGACGCGGCGGCGATCGGCACCCTGGACGAGAAGGGCACCTTCACCGGGGACACCGGCCAGCGGCCGGTGCTCAGCATCAAGACCATCGGCGACGGCGCGGACGCGGTGCCGTTGGATGCCGCCTACGTCCAGACCTTCGCCGCGGCCGGGAGCTCCGCCCAACTGCGCACCGCCTTCATCGGCCGCGCCGGCCACAGCACCCAGACCTTCCGCGAGTACCTGGCGGCGTTCGCGACCCTGGAGTCCAGGATCGGCACCGGCGTGTGGCCCGCGACCTCGGCCGCGGCGCTGAACGAGCGGGCCGCCACCGTGGAAGGGGTTGGGGTGGGTCCGGCCCCGGCGAACTTCATCGAGCACTCCGACGCCGCGCCGCTGCGCACCTGGGACTTCACCAACCGCCACAGCTACCTGAGCCTGTATGCCGATGACCTGGCCGCCGGCCGGGCACCCGACCTGGCCAACGGCCTGCGCAACGCCGCCAAGCACCTGAACGCAGGCCGGCTCAAGCAGGCCTGCGGCGCCTTGGGCTCGGTGGCGGAGAAGGTTCCCGGAAACCGCGCGCTGAGCCCGGCGCAGGAGCGGGAATTGGGCGGGCAGATCGACGCCTTCGGCGGTTCGGTGGGCTGCCCGCTGTCTTGATGCACTGTCCTGGGGCGCTGTCCTGACGGGCCCCGCTTGAGGCGCCACTGGGGGCGCCCCAACGAAAGGATCGCGGCCAACCCCGGCCGCGATCCTTTTTGGTTCGGCGGTGATTCGGCCGCTTCAGGAGGCCCAGAGGCGGGTACGGAGCATGTGCCCGGCCACGAAGTCGACGTGCGCGGGGGAGTGGCGGGCCACCGTGTCCCGGACGTGGGCGACGGCCGTCGGGGCCAGGCCGTCATAGATCCGGGCAAACAGCGCCTGCGCCTCGGTGCGGCGCCAGCCCGCGGGCAGCAGTTCCAGCGGCAGTTCCGGATCCAGGCGCAGGAACGCGCGCCAGACGTTGATCAGCGCCGTGCGGCAGGCCAGTGACGTGGCCGGCGCAAAGGGGCCTTCCTCCAGTGCGGCAAGGACCGGGCTCAGCTGGGCAATGAATTCGCCGTAGAGCTCGTGCACCTCCGCGGTATCCCAGGCGTCCGTGGGGTTTCCGTGCGCGGATCCGATGCCGTCGATCTGGCCCTGGAACACCGATGCCGACTCCAGCCCGAGCTTCGCGCACAGCGCCGTCGCCTCCCGCGCCACGGGCCGCGGAGTGATCCACAGCCCGTCGTAGAGCGGGGCGAAGCCCAGCCAGGAGAGCCCCTTGCGCAGTTGCTGGCGCGTGGTGCGGCGGTTTTCGGGAATGGAGAACGCGATGGCCGTCCACAGCCCGGGGCCGGGCCGGTCAGGCGGCGCGAATTCGGAGATCTGGCGCAGGCCCGAGGCCAGGCGCGTGCGGGACCCGTCGGACAGGCGGTAGAAGGTGCGCCGGCCGTCGCGGACCGCGATCAGGCGTTCCTCCTTGGCCAGCCGGCTCAGCAGCGTCCGGGTGCCCGACTCGGGCACGCCCAGGTCCGACATCAGGTCCACCAGGGCTCCCGAGGGGGCGATCGCGCCCTCGGCCAGCCAGTAGTCGGCCATCAGCGTCACCAGGAGTTGCCGGGGCCGGGGCCCCTCCACCACGCGGCCGCGCAGCGGCTCCAGAAAGCCCTGGGCCTCGAACCGTTCCATGCGCACTCCACGTCCTGACTTTTGCTGACATGACCAGCTTAATCGACCGCGACTTAACAACAAAGCTTGACGATCGTCTTTAATTTGCAGAGAATCAAGGCTGTGATCCGCCTCTCACTGGTGGATGTGCCCAACGCCCGAAGAGGACCCCCACCGCATGGACCACTCGCTTTCCATCCGCCAGCTGACCAAGCACTTCCGCCGCCGCGACGGCGCCGTCGTGGCGGCCATAGACGACGCCAACCTCGAGGTCGAACCCGGCGAATTCGTGGTGCTGCTCGGCCCCAGCGGATGCGGCAAGACCACGCTGCTGCGCTCGGTCGCGGGCCTCGAGACCCCCGACTCCGGCTCCATCCAGGTCAACGGGACCCCCGTGTTCGACGGCGAGCGCGGCACCTGCGTGAGCCCGGAACGCCGCAACCTGAGCATGATGTTCCAGTCCTACGCGCTCTGGCCGCACATGACCGCGGAGCAGAACGTGCGCTATCCGCTGGAGAACCGCAAGACCGACCGGCTGGGCCGGCCCGCCATGAAGGACAAGGTCGCCGCGGCGCTGTCGATGGTGGGCATCGGGGAGCTCGGCGCCCAGTACCCGGCGCAGCTCAGCGGCGGGCAGCAGCAGCGCGTGGCGCTGGCCCGCGCGCTGGTCAACGACTCGACCGTGGTCCTTTTCGACGAGCCGCTGTCCAACGTCGACGCCAAGGTGCGCGAACAGCTGCGCATCGAACTGCTGGCCACCCAGCGCCGGCTGGGGTTCACCGCGCTCTTCGTCACGCACGACCAGGCGGAGGCGATGGAGCTGGCGACCCGCATCGCGGTGCTGGACCGCGGCAAGGTCCAGCAGATCGGCACCCCCACCGAGGTCTACGCCCGGCCCGCCACCGAGTACGTGGCCAAGTTCATCGGCAACACCAACCAGCTCTCCGGACGGCAGCGCAGCTCCGGGGACGGTTTCGAGACCGAGCTGGGGACCCTCCATGCCGGTTCCGGCGCCCCGGCGTGCACGGCGGCCAACCTGCTGTGGCGGCCGGAGAACGGGCAGCTGAGCCGCGAACGTCCCGTGGGCCGCAACGCGCTGCCGGGACGGATCGTCGCCTCGCTGTACCTGGGCACCCACACCGAGTACCTGGTGCGCAGCGGCGAGGTCAGCTCCCGCATCTGGACCAGCGGCCCCGACCGCTTCGTCCGGGACGAGGACGTGTGGATCGGGATCAACCCCGAGGACATCATGGTCTTCCCCACCGAGGACGCGGCCGTGGCCGAGCCCGACGCCGTCAGGGTCGGCGCATGAGTACCACCCTGCTGCCGCGCGCGCCCAAGCCGCCGAAGCCGTCCAAGCTGCCTGGACGCCCCTCCACCTTCAACGCCGTTTCGCTGGCCATCGCGGTGGTGCTGGTGGCGCTGGTGAGCCTGCCGCTGCTGAAGGTCCTGGCCAACCTGTTCATCAAGGACGGGGCGCTGACGCTCGACCCGATCCTGGACACGCTCGCGATCCCCGACCTGTGGAAGATGATCGGTGACACGCTCCTGGTGGTGCTGGCCAGCAGCCTGCTCGCCGTCGTCATCGGCTTCGCCGTCGCCTGGGCCAACGAGCGCACGGATGCCCGCTTCGGGCTGCTCAACGACGTGCTGCCCTACCTGCCCTTCCTGCTGCCGCCGGTGGCGGGCGCGGTGGGCTGGACCATGCTGCTCTCCCCGAACGCGGGGCTGCTCAATGCCTGGATCCGCGGCGGGCTGGGGCTCTTCGGCGTCGAACTGGAGTCGGGCCCCTTCGACATCAACAGCTGGTACGGCCTGATCATGGTCTACACCTTCTACGCGGTCCCCTACGTGTACATGAACGTCTCGGCCGCGATGCAGTCGATGGACTCCAGCCTCGAGGAGGCGTCCCGACTCAGCGGCGCCAGCCACTTCACGACGCTGCGCCGGGTCACGCTGCCGGCGCTGGCGCCGTCCCTGGGCGCCGGCTTCCTGCTGTGCACCTGGTTCGGCTTCGGCATGTTCTCCATTGCCGCCATCATCGGCACCCCCGCGCACATCGACATGATCGCCGTGCGGATCGTGAAGCTGCTGACCTTCTCCTACCCGCCGCAGGAGGACCTGGCGATCGGACTGAGCGCGATCGTGATGCTCTTCGTCGGCGTCTCCTACTACGTGCAGTTCTGGATCCTGAAGAACTCCCGCTTCAGCAGCATCGGCGGCAAGAGCAGCGCCCGCACCATCACCCGGCTCGGCCCCTGGCGGCCGGTGGTGCGCGGAGCGGTCATGCTCTACGTGTTCGTCTCCACCATCCTGCCCATGGTGGGCCTGTTCCTGGTGGCGCTCAACGGATACTGGACGCCGAAGATCAAGTGGGACTCGCTCAGCCTCACCGCCTTTCGGACGGCCCTGGTCGAGGACCCCCAGACCCGGGAGGCCTTCGCCAACAGCATCACGCTGGGGATCGTGGGCGGCCTGATCGGCATCGTCGCCGCCGCCATGGTCTCCCTCTACGTGGCCAGGCGACGCAACGCCTTCACCCAGGGCCTGGATGCGGCGATCAAGCTGCCGGCCTCCATTTCCCACATGGTGATCGCCGTCGGCATCCTGCTGCTGCTGGGGCGCGAACCCTTCAACCTCGGCGGCACCTGGCTGATCCTGCTGCTCGGCTACCTGGCCCTCTACCTGCCGCAGGCCTCCATCGCCTCGGACGCCGCGGTGGCGGTGGTGGGCCGCGAACTCGACGAGGCCTCCAAGGTCAGCGGCGGCAACGACTGGAAAACGTTTTTCAGGGTCTACATTCCGCTGATGACCCCGGGCCTGGTCGGCGGGTGGGCGCTGCTGTTCATCCGCATCGTGGGGGACCTGACGGCCTCGGCGATCCTCTCCGGAACCAGCAACGTGGTGCTGGGCTTCCGCATCATGGAGGTCTTCAACGGCGGCTCCTACGCGACCCTGGCCGCCCTCTCCGCCTTCCTGGTGCTGGTGACCGGCACCGTGCTGGTTGCCGTCCTCTGGATCTCCAAGCGCTTCGGCATCAGCAAATCCCGCATTGGCTAGCGCCGTCCGGCGCATTCGAAAGGACATCCCCGTGAAGAAAATCCTGCAATCCACCCTGGCCGCCGTGGCCGGACTCTCCCTGCTGACCGCCTGCGCGGGCGGCGGCGGCGCCAGTGAGTCGCCCTCGGCCGCACCGAGCTTCGACGCCGAGACCCAGGCCCTGATCACCGAGGCGAAGTCCGCCGGCGCGGTGACCTTCTACAGCATGATCGACGAGGCTTCGCTGCGCGTGATCTCCGAGGACTTCACCGCCCGGTACGGGGTCCAGGTCGAGCCCGTCCGCCTGGTGACCGGGGACCTGATCCAGCGCTACTCCGCCGAGGCCGCCTCCGGCAAGGCCGCCGCCGACGTCGTGCTGATGACCGACTCCCCGTTCTTCGACGACGCGCTGGCCAACGGCTGGATCGCCCCGGTGAAGGACGCCGGCGTCCCGGGCGCGTCCGGCTTCCCGGAGAAGCTCTACACCCACGACGGCGCCACCCCGATCGTCTCGCTGATCCCCAGCGAGGTGGTGCTGAACTCCGATGCCATCACCGCCGTCCCGGCCGACTGGAAGATCTACGCGGATCCGGCCTACAAGGGCAAGATCATGCTGGCCGAACCCGACTCCTCCCCGGCCAACATCGCCTTCTGGAGCCTGATGAAGGAGAAGTACGGCGACGGCTTCCTGCGCGAGATCGCCGCGAACGAGCCGAAGTGGATGGGCGGGGCCGTGCCCCTGACCCAGGGCATCGCCGCGGGCGAGGCCGACCTGGGCTTCCCGGGCGTGGCCGCGATCGTGAACAACCTGCAGAAGTCCGGCGCCCCGGTCCAGCTGGTCGGGCTCGCCCCGACCACCGGACCGGAGGCCGCCGTCGCGCTCTCGAAGAGCTCGGCGAACCCCGCCGGGGCCAAGCTGCTGGCCAGCTACCTGATGTCCGAGGACGGCAACAAGCTGCTCAACGACGACACCGCCGCCATCTCGCCGCTGGACGCCGCCGCGAGCGAGCGCTTCACCCGCGTTTCCGACGTGCAGCTGGCCGACGTCGCCGAGATCCGCTCCCTGCTGGGCCTGAATTAATCCCCTGAACTAATCCCGCCGGCGGGGGTGGCGGCGAGCGCCGCCATCCCCGCCGCGCCCATGAACCGCTTCACGCACCACTTCACGAGCCACTTCCCGCAGCGAGGACCCCATGGAACCGATCACCCAAGCAGACCCTGCCACCATCCTCCCGCCGGCCGGATGCCCGGCCCACAACCGGCGCGACGACCACGACTTCGATCCGCAGGGCCCGGAGACCTTCGACAGCGCCCACGCCCAGTTCCGCGAGCTGCGGTCCAAGTGCCCGGTGGCGCGCAGCCAGGAGTTCGGCGGCTTCTGGGCCATGCTCGGCTACCCCGAACTGCTTGAGGTCATCACCGACATCGACAGGTTCACCACCTCGAAGCAGAACGCGATCCCCAAGTTCGCCTTCACCGGGGTGCGCCCCCCGCTGCACCTGGACCCGCCGGAGCACATGGCCTACCGCAGGGTCATCAACAAGTTCTTCACCCCGCCGAAGATGCGCGCCATGGAACCGCGGGTCCGCCGCAGCGTGCGCGAGCTGCTGGATCCGCTGGTGGCCCGCGGCGAGGCCAACATGGCCCTGGAGTACGCGCAGAAGCTCCCGGCCCACGTCTTCGCCGACTTCTTCAACCTCACCGTCGACCTGAGCACCGAGATCAAGCAGGTGTCCGGCACCTACGTCGACGCGATCCAGGTCCTGGATCACGAGACCGTCAAGAAGCTCAGCGGCCGGCTGTACGAGATCGCCCAGCTGATCATCGACGAGCGCGCCGACGGGTCCTACAGCCCCGAGGAGGACCTGACCGCGGCGCTGATCGCCACCGAGTACGACGGCGGTCCGCTGCCCGACGCAATGGTGCTCGGCTGCGTGCGCCAGCTGATCGTCACCGGGATGGTCGCCCCCAGCGTCTTCATCGGCAACATGTTCGTGCACCTGGCGCGGGACCCCGAACTGCAGGAGTTCCTGCGCGCGAACCCGGCGAAGATCCCGGCCGCGGTCGAGGAGTTCCTCCGGCTCTACAACCCCTACCGCGGCATGGCCCGCACCGCCCGGCAGGACACGATCGTCGCCGGCCAGGAGATCCTCCAGGACGACCCCATCGCGCTGGTGTACACCGCGGCCAACCGCGACCCGCGCGTCTTCGAGGACCCGGACACGTTCGTCCTGGACCGGGACAACATCAAGGACCACATCAGCTTCGGCCGCGGCACCCACAGCTGCCCCGGCGCCCCGCTGGCCCGCGTTATGCTCGTCGCCACCCTGGAAGAGGCGCTCGCGCGGGCGGAGTTCCGGCTCACCGGCGACCCCGGGATGGCCAAGTGGGCCGAATGGGGCACCAACTTCGTCCCGCTGGAATTCATCGCGCTCTGAATGGGGCGGTAAGTTTGCCAACGCGTATGGGCCCGCACTCCGAAAGGAGTGCGGGCCCATACGCGTGGGTCTTCAGGGGCGCCGATCAGTCCTTCACGCGCTCGACGATGAACCGCTCGATGTCCTCGCCCAGCCGGGCCGCGGCGGCCGAACGCGGGTCGGCGTTGCTGGCGTGGATCTCCAGCACCGGGATCCCCGCGGCCTCCAGCATCTCGGTGGTCAGCCGGGCGCCGGGGATGTCGTCGGCCACCAGGTGCACCACGCCGTCGACGCCGTGGAGCCGGGCCTCCTTCAGGTACCACTCGCCGGCCCAGCCGGGCATGTAGAGCTGGTCGGTGAACCCGGTGAAGCGCGCGGCCAGGGCGCGCATCGGGTCCTCGCCGTAGCGCGGGTAGCCGTCGGCGGCGATGGCCAGGTACATCGACCACACGAACACCGCGCCATGCCGTTCCTCGAACCGGCGGTAGAGGTCCATGTCGAACCACAGCCCGCGCCCGATCCACATCAGCCGCTTGCGCTCGTTCGGGCAGACCGCCCGGCCGGCCTCGATCGCCGCGGCGATCTCGTCGTGGAACGCGCGGGCGGCGTCCACGGCCCACTGGGTGCCGCGGTGCCACTGCGGGATCATCACGGAATTGATGGTGTCATGCACGCTCACGGGCATGGGGCGGGCCGCCGCGATCAGGTCGCGGGACTTGCGGTTCCATTCGGCCTGCTGGTTGACGCGGTCCATGACCTCGGCCAGCCGGTCCATCTCGAAGCGCCGGCCGGTCCAGCCCTCCAGGAACTCCACGAGCTCCCGGTTCTCGGCCACCATCAGGTCCAGGCGGTCCTTGCCGAAGGCCTCCTCCCACCGTTCGGGGACCAGCTCCCACCAGCGGGAGGGCACGTCGACGGCGGCGGAGCGCTCGAACGGGAAGAACGTGGTGTCCCCGGTCTCGGCCCAGAGATCGAAGACCTTCCGCGCCGCGTCGCCGCTGTTTTCGGCGATGACCAGGCCCGGACGGGGGAGTCCGCCCCACGGGGCTACGTCCCCGGGCAGGTCCACCGAACCGAGCGCGACGGCGTCGTACTGGCGCGAGTCGTCCGGGTAGCCCTCGGCCCGCAGCGCGTCGAGGCTGCGGTCGGCCAGGCGCTTGGCGCCCACGAGCGAGGCCCACCACTGGTTGACCACGTAGGGGATGTCCATGGCGCGCAGGATCTCCTGCGGGGCATCGGCGTTCACCAGGGCCAGCGGCTCCCCGCCGAGCACCCGTTCGCGCAGCCGGGCGAACCATTCCTTCTGGAAGCGGCTCGCCTCGAGGGCGCTGTCGAGTCGGGTCGCGGTCATCGGGTGGCCTCCTCGGCGCACGGGTGTAGTTGGCCCAAAAACTGGTCCAAGACCTCGGGGTCGGGAGCCTGCCCGCTGCTGAGTGCGGCGGGAAGCGAGTGGCGGGCGGCGGCCTCGCGCAGCCGCGGGAAGTCCCAGCGGGGGGCGTCGTCGCGCTCGTGCACCCAGGACAGGATCGCGTCGGCTCCGGCGCGGCGGGCCTCGGCGACCGTCCAGGAGGCGCGGTCGGCGGCCGAGGCCGTGGCCGAATCCGGGCCGCGGAGCCCATAGGCCCGGGCCAGGGCGGCCAGCAGCCCGTCCAGCGTGCCGGCGTCGCCTGCCTCTGTGGCGGGGGTCTCGACCCTGATCGTGGTGGCTAGCAGGCCGCGGTGGTGGTCCTCGCCCACCACCTGCCATCCGGCCGCCTCGATGCCCCGGTAGAGCGCGTCCGTTTCCTGGGCGCTGCCGCTGAGGAAGACCGCGGGGGCGCGTCCGGCGTCGCCGCCGGCCGGGCCAGGCAGGGGAGAACCGGGCAGGGGAGCGGGCGCCTCGGCGAGCGTGCGGTCGATCAGGTCGAGCGCGTCCGTCGGGGCCAGGGCCTCGGCGGCGGCGAACAGCCGCAGCACGGTGCTGCCGGCGAGGAGCCCGTCGATGCGTGCGGAGTGGGCCCCGAGGAGGGCGCCGTGCACGGCCGTGGCTTCCTCGATGGCCGCCGCGAGCGCGGCGGCCTCGATCGGGGCCCCAGTCCACTCGCCCAGGACGACGGCGGCGCGCCGGATTTGGGCCAGGTTGTAGGTTTCGGTGGCGGCGCGGGGCAGGTGCAGCAGGTCGATCAGGTGGACCGGCGGCAGCGTCGGATCGGCCTTGGCCAGCTCGCGCAGCACCTGGAAGATCCGCAGCGAGGAGTCGCGGTCGTGGGAAATCAGCAGCCCGGTGAGGAACGCGAGCTCTCCGTCCAGGATGCGCCCGAGCAGCTCGATGGCCGCCTCCTCGGTGGCCCCGAGCAGCTCGGCCGCGCGCCGGTACCCGGCCGAACGGACCGTCTCGGGGGACGGGTCGGCCTGGGAGGAGTGGTCGGCGTCGGGCGCGGTGTTGGTGGGCGTGAAGTTGGTAGGCGCGGCTGCGTGCAGGCGGACCGGGAGGGCCCCGGCGGCCAGCACCAGCTCGCGCGGCACGTCGGCCCCCACGATGCCGATGACCGGCGTGCCGGACGCGGCTGCGGCCCGGGCCCGCTCGTGGCGGTGGGTGTAGAGCTGGTCCAGCTCGGCGGCCGCGGTCACAGCACACCCTCCCGCTTGAGCGTGTCGATGCGGTCCGGCGAGTAGCCGAGGACGGACTGCAGCACCTCGACGGTGTGCTGGCCGAGCCGGGGCGCCGGCCTGGTCAGCCCGATGTCCGCCCCCGACATCAGGAACGGCATGCCGGGTCCGTAGACGTCGGCGGCCTCCTGCCCGTCGGGCAGCGCCAGCTTCACGACCTCCCCGCGCTCGCGCACGCGCTCGTCGCGCAGCGCCGCCGCCGGATCCCGGACCTCGGCGACCGGCACGTCGTTGCCTTCCAGGGCCTCGATCGCGGTGGCCAGCGGCAGGTCGCGGGCCCAGTCGGCGATGAGGCCGTGGAGCGCGTCCGCGTGCTCCACGCGGCCGTCGCGGCGGGCGAAGCGCTCGTCGCCGAGCAGCGCCGGATCCCCGAGCGAGGCGAGCACCCCGCGGGCGAACTTGTCGGTGGGCGCGCAGAGCGCGAACCAGCCGTCGGCGGCGGCGAACGTGCCGAACGGGGCCAGGCGCGGCACGTGCTCGCCGGTGCGCACCGGCAGCCCGATCTCCTCGAACGCGTCGAACGGCTCGGAGGCCACCAGCGAGGTGAGCGAGCCGAGCATCGAGACGTCCACGTGCTGTCCCAGCCCGGTCTGCTGGCGGTGCACGACGGCGGCCAGCGTGCCGATCGTCGCGAAGAGCGGGGCCGAGAGGTCCCCGATCGGCAGCCCGAAGCGCACCGGTCCGGCCCCGGGCTCGCCCGCGGTCATCATGACCCCGCTGAGCGCCTGGATGATCGTGTCCATGGCCCGGCCCTCCCCGCCGTCGGCCCCGAAACCGCTGATGGAGGTATAGATCAGGGCAGGGTTCACCGTGCGCAGGGTGGCGTAGTCGATGCCGAGCCGGCCGGTGACCCCGGCGCTGTAGTTCTCCACCAGGATGTCGGCGCGGGCGGCCAGGTCCAGGAGCGTCGCCCGGCCCTCGGGGCGCTTCAGGTCCAGGGTGATGGATTCCTTGTTGCGTCCCCGGGAGAGCATCGAGACGGACATGTCCGCTTCGCTCCCGCGGGTGACCTGCATGCCGTTGGGGGTCAGGTAGGGGGAGTTATTGCGGGCCGCGTCGCCGCCGGTGGCCGGGTTCTCGATCTTGATCACGCGTGCCCCGAGCCCCCCGAGCAGCAGCGTGGCGTACGGTCCGGCCAGCGCGGTAGTCAGGTCCAGGACGGTCAGTCCCTCCAGGGGGCGGCTGCTCATGGCGGCTCCTTCGTCGGTGTCGGTCGCGGCGCTCATGCGCTTCGGCGTCCGGGGCGGGCCGGCGCGGCCTGCATGCGGTCCGCGGCGGTGGGTTCGGTGGGGACGGGCGCCGTGGCGTCCGGTGCGGCCGGGGCCGCCTCCTCGGGGCGGGCGCCCTGGGCACGGAAGCGGCTGAGGAAGGCCTTGAGGCGGTCCGATTTGGGGTGGTTGAAGATCTGCTCGGCGGTGCCCTGTTCGACGACGCGTCCGGCGTCCATGAACACCACGCGGTCGCCCATCTGCCGGGCGAACTCCATCTCGTGGGTGACCACGACCATCGTCACGCCGCTGCGGGCCACGTCGCGCAGCACGGCCAGCACCTCGTCGACCAGCTCCGGGTCCAGCGCGCTGGTGGGCTCGTCGAAGAGCATGATGCGCGGGGCCGGGGCCAGCGCGCGGGCGATCGCGACCCGCTGCTGCTGTCCGCCGGAGAGCTCCCGGGGGTGGGCGTCGGCCTTGTGCTCCAGGCCCACCTGCTTGAGCAGGAGCCGGGCGCGCTGCTCGGCCTCCGCCGCGCCGACACCGTGGGACATGCGGTGCGGGCGGGTGACGTTCTCCAGGATCGTCCAGTGCGGGAAAAGGTTGAACTGCTGGAAGACCATGCCGATGCGGCGGCGCTGGGCCGCGACGGCGCGCGGGGTCAGCGGCCGCACCCCGGAGCGGTGGTGCTCGTAGCCGAGCAGCTCCCCGTCCAGGTAGACGGAGCCGCCGTCGATCGTTTCAAGCTGGTGGACGCACCGGACCAGGGTCGACTTGCCGGAGCCGGAGGGGCCGATGACCACCACCACCTCGCCCTCGTTGACGGAGAAGTCGACGCCGTTCAGGGCCTGGAACCCGGCGAAGGTCTTGGTCAGCTGGTGGACCTGCAGGATCGGTTCCGGGGTGTGGGCGGTGGTCATTTCGCGGCCTTCTTCCAGGGGCTGAACGGGATGCCGGCGCGCTTGGCGGGGGCGGCGTCGTAGCCGCGCCCGTAGCGGCGCTCGAGGATGCGCTGGAAGTACGTCAGGACGGTGACGACCCCCAGGTACCAGAGGCAGGCGACGATGAGCATCGGCACCACCTGGTAGGTGCGGTCCGCGATCGCCTGCACGGAGAAGAGCAGGTCGGACATGGCGATGACGCTGACCAGCGAGGTGCCCTTGACGGTGGCGATGAACTGGTTGCCGAACGGCGGCAGGATCACGCGCATGGCCTGGGGGACCACGATGCCGAAGAACGTCTGGACCGGGGTGAATCCGGCGGCCTTGGCGGCGTCGTGCTGGCCGCTGGTCACCGAGGTCAGGCCGGAGCGGATGATCTCCGCCATGTAGGCGGCCTCGTGCAGGGACAGGCCGATGATCGCCGCGGTGAGCGGGGTGATCAGGTCGGTGGTGTTCCAGGAGGCGAAGGCCGGCCCGAACGGCAGGCCGAGTTCGATCTTCGGCAGCAGGAAACCGAGGTTGAACCAGAAGATCAGCTGCACCAGCGGAGGGATCGAGCGGAAGACCCCCACGAAGGCCTTGGAGGCCCAGCGCGCCGGGGCGAACTCCGCCATCTGGGCCAGGGCCAGGACCGTTCCGAGCGCCGTGCCGATGACCATCGCGACGACGGCGAGCACCACGGAGGTGGCCAGGCCCTTGAGCACGGTGGGGTAGAAGAGGTACTCGGCCACGACGTCCCACTGGAAGTTGGGGTTGCCGGCGAGGAACACCGCCAGCCCCACGGCGACCAGCAGCAGCGCAGCGGACAGCGCCCAGCGCCACGGGTGGGGGCGCCCGTGGGCCGAGGCCACGTCCACCGGGGCCTGCGGCGCCGTGCCCCGCGGGGCGGGGGCGCCGTCGGTGGGGGCGTGCATCAACGAACTCGAACTCATGACCTGCTCCTGGCTCTGGCTGTTTCTCGCCAACGTCATCTCTGGCCGCCGGTTCAGCCGACGGAGGGGTTCAGGACCGGCCGCTCGACGGCGACCTCCTCCAGCCCCCACTTCTGGACGAGCTGCTGGTAGGCGCCCGAGTCGAAGATCTCCTCGAAGGCCTTGAGCATGACCTCGCCCATCCCCGAGGCCTTCGGGGTGAGCAGGACCAGCTGGTCGACGCCGGCGCCCTGTTCCTCGGTCTGGGCGACGTAGCGCCACTTCCCGTCCTGCTGGGTCTGGATGTCCATGGCGCCGGTCTGGGTCGTGGCCGCGGACTGGGCCCGGCCGGAGCCGACGGCCAGCAGCGTGGCGTTGGTGTCCGCAAGGCCCAGGAACGTCACGGCTGACTGGCCCTGCTCCTGGCACCAGGTGCTCAGGTTCGCGGTCTGCTCCTCGGTGATGGAGCCCTTGACCCCGGCGGTGGTGGTGCCGCACAGCCCTGCCGTGTCGGTGGCCGCGAGCCCGCCTTCGGCGGGGATCAGGTAGGAGGTGCGGCTGGTGAGCCAGCTGACGCCGTCGAACTCCTTCAGGCGTTCGGGGGTCGCCTTGACGGGTCCGTTGAAGGCGTCGTAGCGGCCGGACTGCATGCCGGTGAGCATCTGCGGCAGCCCCTCGGCGAGGGTGGAACGGGTCGGGACGCCCAGCACCTCGGACAGCGCGGCCTGGAGCTCCGGGTCCAGGCCCGTGATCGTTGATCCGTCGGCACCGACGGTGCGGTAGGGCGGGTGCGAGTCGGCGGCGAAGACCAGTTCTCCCTTGTCCTTGATGGCCTGCGGCAGCTCGTCGTAGAGCGGCGCCGAGGTGTTCACGGAGGTGG
Organism: Arthrobacter ginkgonis; assembly: GCF_039540195.1. Classification (NCBI taxonomy): domain Bacteria; kingdom Bacillati; phylum Actinomycetota; class Actinomycetes; order Micrococcales; family Micrococcaceae; genus Arthrobacter; species Arthrobacter ginkgonis. Next base: position 120,711 of record NZ_BAABEO010000006.1, read on the forward strand.
AGCCGGCCGGCGCCGATCCCTCCGGGGCGGGGGCGGAGCCGCCGCAGGCGGTCAGGCCGAGGGTAAGGGCGAGGGCGCCGCCGAGGGCGCCGCCGAGCAGGGAGAACTTCTTCATGGGTGAACCTCGCTGTGGGGGTGTGCCGCGTGTGGTGCCTAACGCGCTGCTGTGATCTGCGTAACTTAGATACTAGGCAACTTGATTACGCGCGTCAAGATTCTGACTTGTATTTCGCGCCCCTGCTGCCCGTGGTGAATTTGCCAATGTCAGGGGCGATAGACGGGGGAGCCGGACGCGCCGAGACCGCGGGGCCCGACCCGAAGGTCGGGCCCCGCGGTCTCGGGGTTGGGCGGCGGAGCTTCAGCAGTAGGGGACCGTGACGGCCAGCCCGCCCGTTGAGGTCTCCTTGTATTTGGCGGACATGTCGGCGCCGGTGGCGCGCATCGTCTCCACCGCGGTGTCCAGGCTCACCAGGTGCGTTCCGTCCCCCAGCAGTGCGATGCGCGAGGCCGTCAGGGCCGTGGCGGCCGCGACCGCGTTGCGCTCGATGCAGGGAATCTGGACGAGCCCGCCCACCGGATCGCAGGTGAGCCCCAGGTGGTGTTCCAGTGCGATCTCGGCCGCGTTTTCCACCTGGGCGGGGGTTCCTCCGCGCACCGCCGTCAGCCCGGCCGCGGCCATGGCGCAGGCCGAACCGACCTCCGTCTGGCAGCCGCCCTCGGCGCCCGAGATCGAGGCGTTGGCCTTGATGATGGACCCGATGACGCTGGCCGTGAGGAGGAACTCGTGGATCTGCTCCCGCGCGGCGCCGTGCTGCCCCAGGAAGAACAGCACGGCCGGCAGCACCCCGGCGGCGCCGTTGGTCGGGGCGGTGACCACGCGTCCGCCGCCGGCGTTCTGCTCGTTGACGGCCATGGCGTAGACGCTCACGAGCGCCTCCGCGGGGTGTTCGTCGCTCGCCAGCAACGCCGCGTGCGCCCGCGCCGCGCGCCGGGGCACGTTGAGCCCACCGGGCAGGATGCCCTCGTTGCCGAGTCCGTCCCGCACGCAGGCGGATATCGCTTCCCAGACGGCGTCGAGGCCGGCCTCGACCGTGGCTGCGCCGTGCCACCGCACCTCGTCGTCGCGGGCCACGTCCGCGATGCTGCGCCCGTGAAGCGAATCCAGCAGCCCGGCCATGGTGGTGTACGACGACACCGGGCTGGCGGCCCCCCGGGCTCGGCGGTTTTCAGGGGTTGAGGGGCCAACCGTGTCCCCGGCCGGCGCTTCGGTGACGAAGCCGCCGCCGATCGAGAGGTAGGTGCGCTCCAGGACGGCGTCCCCGCCGGCTTCGGCGACCAGCGTCATGGCATTGGGGTGCCCCTTGTCCCGCACCCGGGGCTGGAACACGACGTCCTCGGCGGCCAGGTCAACGCCACCTACCGACAGCGTCGCGCCGCCGGCCAGGGACGCGTAGCGTCCGTGCACCGCCGCCGGGTCGCAGCTGGTCGGATCCATCCCGTCCAGCCCGGCCAGCACGGCGTCGGGCGTTCCGTGGCCGATCCCGGTGGCCGCCAGCGAACCGTGCAGCACGACCCGGAAGCGGTCCACACCGGCGCGCAGCCCGCGCATGTCCAACTCGGCAACGAACCGCGCTCCGGCCCGCATCGGTCCCACCGTGTGCGAGCTGGAGGGGCCGATGCCGATCGAAAACATCTCCAGCGCGGAGACGTACACGCCATCCATGGATCAGGCCCGCAGCGTCACGGTCGTGGCTCCGGGCTCGCGCTCCGCCTGCAGGCGGAGCAGTTCGCCACGCAGCTGCGGGTCCAGAGCCGCGTCCAGCGCCGTGAGGGCGAGCACGGCCGCCCCGTCCACGACGGCGTCGTCGGCCGCCGGCGAGGCGGCGTCCGCGGCGAAGTCCGGGTGGTGCGGCACGGCCTGGGAACCGCGGACCGCGACCATGCCGTGGACCGCCGGGACCACCTGGGACACGTTGCCCATGTCGGTGGACCCGCCTCCGTAGATTGGGGTCGGGTCCACCGGGCGGCCGACCGACTCCATGTTCGCGTCCCACGCGGCGCCAAGGCCCTCGTGCGTGTCGACCGTGGCGTAGGGGTGCTCGGTCTGGCGGTGTTCCCAGGTACAGCCCGTGGCGATGGCCGCGCCCTCGAAGCACGCAAGGACCCGCCGCTTGAGGTCGCGCCAGGCGTCCAGGTCGCTGGCGCGCACCTCCACCTGCACCGTCGCGGAGCCGGCAATGACGTTCGTGGCACCGCCGCCGTCGGAGATGTAGGCGTTGGTGTTGGAGCGCTCGGGCAGGTGCTGGCGCAGGACCGCCAGGTTCATCAGGGCCAGGTTCGCCGCCGCGCCGGCGTTGATGGCCTTGTCCGGGGCGCCGGCGGCGTGCGCCTCGCGGCCGGAGTAGGTCACCTCGAAGCGCTGCACCGCCGTCATGCTCATGGCGTTGACGCTGATCTCCTGCCCGGCCATGCCGTGCACCATCATCGAGAACGCGGCATCCTCCCAGGCGCCGGCCTGCAGCAGGGACACCTTGCCGCCGCCGTGTTCCTCCGCCGGGGTGCCGAGCAGCTTGATGCGCAGCCCGGCCGCGTCGGCGACCGGCTTGAGCGCCAGGGCGGCGCCGACGCCGGCCGCGGCGATGATGTTGTGTCCGCAGGCATGCCCGACGTTCGGCAGGGCGTCGTATTCGGAACAGATGACCACGGTCAGCTCGCCCGTGCCGTAGACGGCCTCGACGGCGGTCTCGACGCCGTATGCGGCCTCCGTGACCTCGAAGCCGGCATCCCGCATGGCCGCCGCGACGGCGGCGGCCGAGCGGCGCTCCTCCCAGGAGATTTCCTTGAACCCATGGATGGCGTGGCTCAGTTCGATCAGGGCCGGGCGGGCGGCGGTGACGGTGTCGAGAATGCTCTCGCGCAGCGCGGCGCGGTCGGTGGTCTGCGTGGTGATGGTCATGGTGGGTCCTTTCGTGGGGCGTGCAGTTGGAGGGGGCTACCGGTTCGCTGGGCCGGTGATTCAGCGGGCGGGTTCGGGATCCGCGGCGGTCCGGGCGGTGTCCGGCGCGGCCGTGGCGTCGCTCCGCGGGCGGATGAGCAGGGCCAGGACCGCAAAGAGCAGGCACAGCCCGGTGCAGATCCACCAGACCACGTGGAAGGAGAATTCGGTGGAGATGCTGGCTCCGGAGCCGTTGGGCATGGCGAAGGCCGCCATGAGCAGCGCGAACAGGGCCCCGGCCACCGCGCCGGCGGCGGTGCGTGCGGTGTTGTACAGCCCCGAGGCGATGCCGACGGCGTCCGGTTCGGCGCGGGAGACCACGATGGTGGGCAGTGCGCCGATGACGACGCCGGCACCCAGTCCGGAGAACACCATCCAGATCGTGAACGTGGTGAGGGTTCCTGGCGCCAGGATCATCAGCGCGTAGCCGATCGCGGAGACCGCGCCGCCGAGGGCCACGGCGCGCGGTCCGGTGAGCAGGCGGGCCACCCGGTCGCTGAGCGTGGCACCCACGAACGCGGCGACCGCCAACAGCGAGAGCGTCAGCCCGGCGGTCGTGGCGCTGGCGCCGAAGCCGTAGCCCAGCGCCGTGGCATCCGAGCGCAGGTAGACGGAGATGGGGGTCTGCGAGCCGAACATCTGGGCGCCGTAGAGGAAGGCCACGACGATCGGCAGGCCGATCCCGCCGTGGGTGAGCACGCGCAGGTCGATCAGGGGATGGGCCAGGCGGCGCGCGGAGACGACCCACGCCACCAGCAGCGCGAGCCCACCGAGCACCGTGGCGGCCGTGAGGCCCGCCGGCCACGACTTCATGTTCGAGACGCCTCCGAGAAAGGCCACCAGGCCGGTGCCCAGCAGCAGGGCTCCGAGGTAGTCGACGCGATCGTGGCGGCGCAGCGTGGTCTCCTTGACGAAGATCGCGACGCCCGGAATGCACAGGACCATGAAGAGGGCCGGGACCAGCAGGGTTGCGGTGAGGCTGCCGGTGGCATCCAGCACGGCTCCCGACAGCAGCCCGCCGGCGGCCGCGCCCAGGGTGAGTGCGCCGACGAGCCGGCCGATGCTGCGCCCGGCGTTCTCGGGATCGCGCTGGTGGACGATGGCGAATTCCAGCGGGAGGAACACGGCCAGCGGGGCCTGGATGGCGCGGGCGGCCAGGAAGACGCCGTAGTTCGGGGCGAAGGCCACCAGGATGGAGGCGGCGGCGACGACGATCGTGGCGATCAGCAGCAGCCGCTTGTGTCCGTAGATGTCGCCGAGCTTGGACAGCAGCGGGACCACCAGCACGGTGGCGAGCAGGTAGGCCGCGCTGACCCAGTTCAGGGACGCCGCGGAGGCGCCGTACTGCTCTCCGATCGAGGTGAACAAGGGGCTCAGCCAGCCCTGCAGGATTCCGCTGCCGAATTCCATGACGACGAGGAATCCGACGGCGGCGCCGGCCGAGGTGCGGCGGCTCGCGATCGTGCTCATAGGTACTCCGATGTGAGGGGAGTGAACGGGACCACATCAGGGTAGGAGGGCCGTGTTTTCGATGGGTAAAAACGCAGGTAATCGTGATTACTCTTAGGAATATGCAGGAATATCGGCTTGAACCCCTCGATGCGCGCATCATCCATGCCTTGCAGATCAACGGCCGGGCGCGTTGGAGCGACCTTGCGCCGGTGCTCGGCGTCGACCCGGTGACGTTGGCCAGGAGGTGGGACGCGTTGCGCGAGCGCGGGCTTGCCTGGGTCTCGGGGTTCTTTCCGGGCGGCGCGGGGGCGTTGGTCGACATCAGCTGCGTTCCGCAGCGGGTCGATGAAGTCACGAGGGCGCTCACGCGGATGCCGGAGCTGATCACGCTGGACCACACCTCGGGCAGCCGCGACATTCTCGCCACCGCCTGGGCTCGGACGCCGCTCGAGGTGTGGGACCTGGTGACCAACCGCATCGGTGCGCTGCCCGGCGTGAGCCACGCGCAGAGCCACCTGGTGACGGAACCGATCAAGGAGGCGTCCGACTGGAGGCTGCAGGCCCTGACCCCGCGGGAAGCGGCGGGCGTCCCTCGTCCGGCCCCGCCGCGGGCGCGGGCACCGCGCACGGTCCACCCCGACATCGAGGCCGCGCTGCGCCACGCGCTCATGGAGGATGGGCGGCGCCCGGTGCGCCGGATCGCCGCCGACCACGGGTTGAGCGAACAGCGCGTCTCCGATGGCCTTGCCCGCCTGATCGCGGAGGGCCGGCTGCGGCTGCGCACCGACGTGGCGCGCAGCGTGACCGGGTGGCCCATCTACGTGTGGTACTTCATCCGCACGCCGGCGAAGCTCATCCCCCGGATGCGGGTGTTGCTCGACCAGGTTCCCCAGACCCGTACCGCCCTGGCCGTCGCCAGTCAGTACAACCTCATCGTGGCCGTGTGGCTGCGCGAGCTCGGTGAGGTGGCGCGGTTCGAGGCCGCGATGGAGGAAACGCTTCCCGGCGCCAGGATCGCTGACCGCAGCGTGGTCTTTCGGATGAGCAAGCACCTGGGGCGGCTCATCGATGCCGATGGCCGGGCCACGCTCGGCTTTGTCCACCCGGAGCCGCGCGGCTAGGTGCCGCCTGCCGCGTCGATCCGTTACGGACCGCTGCGGCGCGGGGGCAAATGGACCCTAGTCGATCGAGAGTCCGTGGGCCGCCGCTGCGGAGACCAGGGACTCGTCGTGGTGCGCGACGGCCCGGTGCACGCGGCGCTCCGCGGCGGCGGCCAGCCCCAGGTAGAGCTCCTCGAAGAGTTGGCGCGCCCGCGCCCGGGGCCAGTCCTGCGGAAGGAGCGACTCCGGCAGCCCGGGGTCCACGGTGGGGAAGGCGCGCCACACGCTCATGATTTCCGTCCGCCAGGCCAGGGCCTCGCGGTCCTCAAGGTGGCCGGACCGCATGCGTTCGGCGATCGGTTCGAGCTCGGCGATGAAGTCCCGGTAGATCGCCGAGATGGAGGCCAGGTCCCAGGCGTCGGTGGGCCGGCCGTAGGCGGAGCCGATGCCGCGGATGTCCGCCTCGAAGACCGAGGCGGCGGTGATCCCCAAGGACTCCACGAGCGTTTCGGCCCGCTGGAGCACTCGGCGGGGGCTGACCCAGAGCCCGTCATAGAGGGGAGCGAAGCCCAGCCACTGCAGCCCGGCGCGGAGCTTGTGGCGGGCGGCGCGCTGCTCCTCCGGCACGGAGAAGGCCACGCAACTCCAGGTTTCCACCTCGTGGGCCTCCATGCCGAAGGACGCCAGCAGTTCCAGGCCTCCGATCAGGCGCTCGCGCAGGCGCGGGGTCAGCGCGTAGAACGTGCGCCGTCCTTCACGGTCCACGGTGACGCGCCCGTCGCGGGCGACGCGGCTGAGCACCGTGCGGGCTCCGGCCTCGCTGATCCCGAAGTCGCCCAGCAGCTCGACCAGCGCCCCCGAGGGGGCACGGGAGCCGGAGCGGATCCAGTAGTCCGCCAGCAGGGTCATGAGGATGTGGCGCGGCCGCGGGCCGTCGGCGACGCGGGGGCGGACGGTGGCGAGGATGGCGGGGACGCCCTCCCGGGCGGGTGCCGCGGTGGTGGTGGGGGTCGACATGGAAGCTGCCTCCTGTTGGTGCGCCGCGACGCGGGGAGATTCCATCATAGGCGTCAATTCCCTGACGATCACCACAATTATGCCGCACATTGAAACGGCGGGAGGGTAGCGGGGCTGCCGGCTGCGGCCCCGTGGCGCCCCGCAGGCTCGCCACGCTCTGGCCAGGGGTGCGGGTGCGCGGTAGCGTCGTTGGTTCATGGGCGGTTGATCTTCCGTCTTTCCCTGTTCAAAGGAGTTGCTGTGAGCACGAGGATTGAGAAGCAGATCATGGTGAACGTGCCGGTCAGCGCGGTCTACAACCAATGGACCCAGTTCGAGGACTTCCCCCACTTCATGGGCGGGATCAAGCAGGTGACCCAGCTCGGCGATGACCGGCTGGAGTGGGTCGCGGAGATCGGCGGGGTGCGCCGGCGGTGGGAGGCGAAGATCCTGGAGCAGGTCCCGGATCGGAAGGTCGCGTGGGCCGCGACCGAGGGTGCCACCAACGCCGGTGCCGTAACGTTCGAGGACGTGGGAGGCGGCCAAACGTCGGTGCGCCTGACGCTGGAATACGAGCCCGAAGGCCTCGTCGAGCAAATCGGCGACAAGCTGAACGTCATCGAAAAGCAGGCCGAGGGCGATCTGGCCCGCTTCAAGGAGTTCATCGAATCCGAGGGCTACGCCTCCGGAGCCTGGCGCGGAACGATCAACGAAGGTGCCGTTGGCACCCCCGGCGCCGAGGCAGCCGCCGCGACGCGCGGTGACAGCGGAAAGGCCGGCGTCTCCGGGAAGGCGGTCGCCGCGGGCCTGGGCGTCGCCGCGGCCGCGGCCGCAGGTGTCGCAGCTGTCGCGGCGGGCAAGAAGTCCGACGACGAGCCTGTCGCTTCCTCCGCGGCGGTCCCGCCCGTGACGCCGGTTGTCGAGTCCGAGCCCGTCGTGGTGGAGGAGGTCGACCCCGATGCCGGCATCATCGTGGTCCGTCCAGAGGACGAGGGAACCCTGCCCCCGACGGCGAGCCCGGATGGCACTCCCCGCTGGTAGACCGTTCGCGGTGATTGAAGGCCGATCAGCTTGAAGGCCGGCGAGGGCGCGTATCGCCTGGCGCGAGGGCCCCAACCCCGGATCGGGTTGGGGCCTTTGCCGCCTCAGCATGGTGCCGCGCGCGGAGCCGGCCTCACCGGTTCACCGAGCTAGAGGGCCATCTCCCGTCCGGCGAGCGCGGCGATCCGCTCGGGGGTGTAGCCGAGCAGCTCGCCGAGCACCGACTCGGTGTCCGCCCCCAGCGCCGGCGCCGGGGCGTCGAGCGTCGCGCTCACGCGCGACATCCGGATCGGCACGCCCGAACCGTAGACGGTGCCCTCGGCCCCGGCCTCGCCGACCAGCGGCACCACCTCGCCGCGGGCCAGCACCTGGGCGTCGCGGAGGGCCTCGGCCGGCTGCCGCACCGGAGCCACCGGGGCCCCGGCGCCGGCGAGCCGGGCGACGGCGTCGTCGTTGCCCAGCGGCGCGGCCCAGTCCTGGATGATGCCGTGCAGCTGCGCTGCGTGGGCGACCCGGCCGTCGCGGGTGGCGAAGCGCGGATCCGTCCCGAGTTCCGGCATGCCGAGGCCGGCGAAGACGCTGCGGGCCATGGGATCGGTGGGCGCGCTGAGGGCGAAGAAGCCGTCGCGGGTCGCGAACGTGCCGAACGGGGCCAGCCGCGGCACGTGCGCCCCGGTCCGCTGCGGGATCCCCAGCGCCTCGAGAGTTTCGAACGGCTCGATGGCCACCAGCGAGGTCAGGGCGCCGAGCATGGAGACGTCCACGAACTGGCCCTCCCCGGTGCGCTCCAGGTGCCGCTGCGCGGCCAGGGTCCCGATCACCGCGTAGAGCGGGGCGATCAGGTCTCCCACCGGCAGGCCGAAGCGGACCGGATCCTGCCCGTCCTCGCCGGCGGTGAACATCACCCCGCTCATCGCCTGGATGATCGCGTCCATGGCCTTGAGCCCGTCGGTGCCGCCCTCGGTCCCGAAGCCCGTGATCGAGGTGTAGATGATCGCGGGGTTGACCCGGGACACGGCGTCGTAGTCGATGCCCAGCCGGCGGGTGACCCCCGGACTGTAGTTCTCCACCACGATCGTGGCGCGGGCGGCCAGTTCCAGGAACACCTCGCGGCCGGCGTCGGTTTTCAGGTCCAGCAGCACGCTTTGCTTGTTGCGGCCCCGCAGCATCATCGACAGGGACATGTCCTCCGGGGCCGAGCGCTGCAGCGCGATGCCCCTCTCGGTCACGTAGGGGGCGTTGTTGCGCGAGGAGTCCCCGCCGGTGGCCGGGTTTTCGATCTTGATGACCCGGGCCCCGAGCGAGGCCAGCAGCATCGTGGCGTAGGGGCCGGAGAGGGCCGTGGTCAGGTCCAGGACGATCGTTCCGTCCAGGGGTTTGGCGTTCATCGGGTTCCGTTCGGTGGTCGGGAGGAGGGCGGGACAGGGGCCCGGGCTAGGCGGGCGGGGCGACCCTGACCCGGTCGGTGTCCCAGGTGAAGCGGGTGCCGAACCCGGCCTCGCGGCTGATCGACTCGACGTAGGCGAGCACCGGGGCCGCGGAAGCCTCGTCGCGCAGCGGCTGCGGGGCCGCGGACTGGTCGATCCAGCAGGGAATGAAGGAGGCCTCCAGGGCCCCGGCGCCGTCGATCTCCAGCACCGCGATTGCCGTGTTGCGGCTTTCGGGATGGAAGGCGTAGTTCGGCATGGTCGGGTCCGGCTCGAAGCCGAAGAGCTTCTTGCGCCGTTTCGCCCAGGCCAGGCGCTCCGGGGAGGTGTTGTCCCCGCCGGCGCTCAGGGCGTTGGTGACGGTGACGAAGTTGCCCAGCCCGTGGAAGACCGGTGCCCCGCGGTAGAACTCGATGCCGCGCATGATGTGGGCGTGGTGGGCGATGACCGCGTGCGCGCCGTTGTCGATGGCGGCGTGGGCCAGTTGGGTCTCGTAGGCCGCGATCTCCGCGGGCAGGTGGCCGATGCCTTTGTGCAGGGCCACGATGACGACGTCGACCTCCGCGGCCAGCGCCCTGACGTCGGCGGTGAAGGCCTCGTAGCTGGCGGGCTCGGCGAAGGAGTAGACCGAGGGCGGTCCGCCCGGGTTCGCGCTGTCGAGCTCGTAGTGGGTGAGCACCTTCACGAACGCGCAGCCGGCCTTCTTGGAGGTGGCCCAGGATTCGCGCGGGCCCACGCAGTTGTAGTTCAGCAGCCCCACCCGGCGCTCGCCGAGTTCGGTGATGACCGGGCGCCGGGCGGCCTCGAGGTTTTCTCCGGCCCCGGTGGTCCGGATGCCGGCGGCGGCGGCGAGTTCGATCGTGTCGCGGATGCCCTGCGGGCCGCAGTCGTAGATGTGGTTGCCGGCCAGGGTGGCCACCCCGAAGCCGGCGCGCGCGATCTCGGCGACGTTGTGCACCGGTGCCGGGGGCGCGGGCACATCGACGCTGGCGCATTCGGTGGAGGTGGTGTGGGGGACCTCGATCTGGGCGATCGCCAGGTCCGCGGCATGGAAGATCTCGCGGGTGGCGTCGAAGTAGTGGCCGACCTCCTGCTCGTCGAGCACCAGGTCGCCGACGGCCAGGATGGTGTGGATGGCGGTGCTCATACGGTGCCCGCCTCCCCGCCGGCCAGGCTCAGCGCCTCGTTGCGGGCCGGCAGGGCCGTCCCGTCGAGTTCGTCCATGAACAGCTTGATCTCGCGGACCAGGCGTTCGGGGCTTTCCTTGGCGATCCAGTGCCCCTCGTCCTCGAACAGGACGGTCTTGGCGCGGCGCACCGCCGCCCCGGCGAGCACCGAGGACCCGGGCGGGATGACGCCGTCGCGCATTCCGCCCAGGATCAGCACGGGAACGTCGATGGTGGAGAGCACCTCGCGCAGGGCGTCGTTGTCCTTCGCCTCCGGGAAGGGCATGCCCTGGTTGATGCGGGCCTCCTTCGGGTCGCGCTCCAGCTTCGTGGCCAGGGCGAGCTCCATGACCGCCTCGCGCAGTTCCTCGCGCCCCTCCGGGGTGGGGCCGGCGATCTGTGCCATGGCCTCGCGGATGATCTCGGTGTTGCCGGGGTTGTCCACGATCTTGCGCCGGCCCTCGGAGGAGTCGGTCACGCCGTAGCGCAGGTGGGGGGTGCCCACCACGGAAAGCAGGGCCTTGAGCCGTTCGGGGAAGCGGTGGGCGATCACCCAGCCGATGCCCCCGCCGTGGGAGATGCCGGTGTAGGTGAACTTCTCCGCCCCCAGGTGGTCGGCCAGAGCGATCACGTCCTCGGCCCACCGGTTCAGGTACCCCTGCGGCGGGGCCTCGTCCAGGCGTCCGGAGCGGCCGAAGCCGCGCGTCTGCAGCGTGTAGACCCTGTAGTTGGTGGGGGCCTGCGCCAGCGCCGCCGGGTATGTGGGGTGGAAGCCGTTGGCCGAGGAGATGACGATCTCGTCTCCCTCGCCGTGCTCCTCGTAGTACAGATCGGCGCCGTCAACGGTGATGTATGGCATGTCTAGATCCTTTCCAGGGTGGGGATGGAGGGGCGGCCGCCGGCCGCGGCGGCCCGCCGGGCCTCGCGGCGCGCCGCCTGGGCGTCCGGATCGGGCACCGGCGAGGCGGCCAGCAGGGTTTGGGTGTAGGGGTGGGTGGGGTTCGCGTAGATCTGCTCGGCCGGTCCCTGTTCGACGACGCGGCCGTCCTTGAGCACCACCAGGTCGTCGGAGATGTGGCGCACCACGGAGAGGTCGTGCGAAATGAACAGCAGGGCCAGGCCCATGCTTTTCTGCAGCTCGGCCAGCAGGTTCATCACCTCCGCCTGGATCGAGAGGTCCAGCGCGGACACGGGTTCGTCGCACACCACGAAGGTGGGATTGCCGATCAGGGCCCGGGCGATCGCGATGCGCTGGCGCTGCCCGCCGGAGAACTGGGCAGGGTAGCGGTGGATGCTCTCCTCGGGCAGCCCCACGCGGCGCACCATCGCGCGGATGCGCTGCAGCGTCTGCTCGCGGCTGAGCCGTTCGTGGTGGTTGAGCGGTTCGGCCAGGGTGTAGCCGATCGTCTTGGTGATGTCCAGGGAGCTGTAGGGGTCCTGGAAGATCACCTGGATCCGGTCGCTCAGCGTCCGCCGCTCGGCCCGCTTCATGGTGGCCAGTTCGGCCCCGGCGAAGCGGACCGAGCCGGAGGAAACCGGGGCCAGGCCCAGGATCGCGCGGCCGATCGTTGACTTCCCGGAGCCGGATTCGCCCACCAGGCCCAGGGTGCGGCCCGGCTCCAGCGTGAAGGAGACGTCCTGGACGGCGCGGAAGGAGCGGCGCCCGTTGCGGTATTCGACGGCCAGGTCGGTGACCTCCAGCAGCGGGGTCCCGGCGGTGGGGGTGCTCATGCGTGTGCCTCCGTGAGTTCATCGATGCGCAGGCACCGGCTGGTGCGCCCCTCGGCGAGGCCGACCTCGGCGACGCCGCCGGCGCGGCAGGCCGCCGTGGCCAGCGGGCACCGGGTGCTGAAGTGGCAGCCGGCCGGCCACTGCGAGGGAGGCGGGACGATCCCGCCGATCGTCGGTAGCGGCTCGCCCTTGCGGGCCAGGTGCGGGCTGGAATCCAGCAGGCCGCGGGTGTAGGGGTGCAGCGGGCGGTCGAACATCTGCCGGACCGTCGCCTTTTCCACGATTTCCCCGGCGTACATCACCACGGCGCGGGAGCAGATGTCGGCCACCACGGCCCAGTCGTGGGTGACGAAGAGGACCGCGAGCTCCCGCTCCTGCTGCAGGCCGTGCAGCAGGTCCAGGATCTCGGCCTGCACCGTCACGTCCAGCGCCGTCGTCGGTTCGTCGGCGATCAGCAGCTTCGGTTCCCCGGCCAGCGCCATCGCGATCACGATGCGCTGGGCCATGCCGCCGGAGATCTGGTGCGGGTAGAGCCGGGCGACCTTGGCCGGGTCCGGCAGCTTCACCGCGGCCAGCAGGTCCAGCACGTGGGCGCGGGCCTCCTTGCGGGTGCAGCCGCGGTGGGTCATCACGACCTCCGCGATCTGCCAGCCCACCCGGAACGCCGGGTCCAGCGCCACCATGGGCTCCTGGGAGATCAGGGCCATTTCCTTGCCGCGCAACTCCCGGTACTGGGCCTGGGTGTGGGCGGAGATGTCGGTGCCGCGGTAGTGGACGGACCCGGCGACGATGCGCCCGTTGTCGCCCAGCAGCCCCAGCAGGGCCAGCGCGGTGACGCTCTTGCCGGAGCCGGATTCCCCGACCAGGCCCACGGTTTCGCCGGGATGGATGTCGAAGCTGGCTCCCTGCACGACGACGGTCTCCTTCTCGCCGTCGTCGAACGCGACGCTCAGGCCGCGCACCGAAAGCAGCGCGGCCGGATCCGGCGCGCCGGCGGGCGCCGCGGCGGGGACGGTGCGGCGGCGGCCCGAGCCTTGGGGGCGGCCCAGACGCTCGGAGTTCACGTCGCGCATCGCGTCCCCGAGCAGGCCCAGCGCCAGCGTGGCGACCGTGATCAGGCCCGCGGTGGGGACCATCATCCAGGGGTGCTGGCGCAGCAGCCCCGAGGCCTCGGAGACCATGCCGCCCCAGGTCGGGGCGGGCGGGGGAGGCCCGAAGCCGAGGAAGGCAAGGCCTGTCTGCACGCCCAGGGCGATCGAGGCGAGCATCGCGGTCTGGACGATCACGACGCCGATCGTGCGCGGCAGGATGTGGCGGAAGATGATCGCCGCCGAGCCCAGCCCGATCACGCGGGCCGCGTCGACGTAGAGTTCCTCGCGCACCCCCAGCACGGTGGAGCGGATGACGCGGATGATGTTGCCGGAGGCCAGCAGGCCGAACGTGACCATGGCCGCGGCCATGGAGTTGTTGAAGATCGCCAGCACCGAGAGCGTGACGATGATGCCGGGGATGGCCATCTTGATGTCGATCGCCCGCATCAGGATCTTGTCGAAGCGCCCGCCCAGGTAGCCGGTGGCCACCCCCAGCGGAACGCCCACCACCAGCGCGGCGGTGAGCGCCTGCAGCACGCCGAAGATCGATTCGGCGCCGCCGTACAGCAGCCGGCTGAGCACGTCGCGCCCCAGCGAATCGGTGCCCAGCAGGTGCTCGGCCGAGGGGCCCTGCTTGACCGACATCAGGTTCTGCAGCAGCGGGTCGGCCGGGGCGATCCACGGGGCCAGGACCGAGGCGGCGAGCATGAGCAGGACGAACAGCGCCGCGGCGACGCCGAGCGGCTTGCGCAGGAAGTCGCGGGTCACGCGGCGCAGCGTGGAGGGCGGGGCCGCGGGGAGGTCGACGACGGCGGCGGCCGGCTCGGCGGCCGTGCTGTTGGTGGGATCGGGGCGCCGGGTGGTGGTTTCGCTCATGAGACTCGCACCTTCGGGTTCAGGAAGCCGTAGACGAGGTCCACGACGAGGTTGATGCAGAGCACGACCAGCGTGAAGTAGACCGAGAGGCCCAGCAGCACGGGAAGGTCGTGGTTCAGGGTGGAGGCGGTCGCCAGCGAGCCCATGCCCGGGAGCACGAAGACGTTTTCCACGAACACGGCCCCGGTCAGCGCGCCGATCGCGCCGATGCCCACGATCGTGGTGGCCGGGATGGAGGCGTTCTTGAGCACGTGCCGGTAGAGGATCGAGGCCTCGCTGATGCCGTTGGCGCGCAGCACCCGGATCGAGTCGCGCGCCAGGATGTCCAGGGCGGAGTCGCGCATCTGCTTGGCCACCAGGGTGGTGCCGGAGAGGCTCATCGCCGCCACGGGGAGCGCCAGCGCCATCAGCCACGGGCCGAAGCCGCGTTCCAGCGGTGCGTACCCGGTGGCCGGGAAGATGCGCAGGCCCACCGCGAAGACGGAGACGAACAGCACGGCGACGGCGAAGCTCGGCACGGCAAGCCCCACCAGGCTCAGCGCGTCGAGGAAGCGGCCGAGCCAGCCGCCCTTGACCGCCGAGAGCAGGCCCAGGCCGGCCCCGACGACCGCGATCACGAGCGTGGAGAGGACCATCAGCGAGACGGTCACCGGCAGGCGGTCGCCGAGGATCTCCACCACGGACTGGCCGCTGTAGATCGAGTTGCCCAGGTCCCCCCGCAGGGCGCCGAGGGCCCAGTTCGCATACTGCTGGTAGAGCGGGAGGTTCAGGCCGAGCTGTTCGCGCAGCTTGGCCACGGCCTCCGGGGTGGCGTCCTCGCCCAGGATGGTGGCGGCCTGGTCGCCGGGCACGATCGAGGAGAGCAGGAACATGACCATCGAAACGATCACGATCATCGGGACGGAGATGGCGAATCTCCGCAGGACAAAGCCGAACATGGGGGCCTCCGCTACTTCTTCGGCTGCCAGGAGTACTCGGCGCCGGGGCCGGTGGGCACGTCGGTCGGGTTCAGCGCCGAGGAGTGCACGTTGGTCAGGCCGGGGCCGATGTACTTGAGGTTCATCGCGGTGAACACGGGGATGACGTAGGCCTGCTCGTAGTACTCGCGGGTCATCTCCTCGTAGATGGCGGTGCGTTCCTCGGGAGTCTCGGCGCTGAGGGACTTCTTGTAGAGCGCGTCGGTCTCCGGCTCCACGATCTCGAACGGGTTGCGGGTGCCGGCCTGCAGCATGTCCTTGTGGGCCGAGCCGGTCGAGGTGCCGGTGAGCGGGAAGATGACGGCCTCGTACTTCTTGGACTGGGCCTCGGTGGAGAAGTTCGCGATGCCGGTGGTGATGACCTTGAGGTCGACGTTGATGCCGACCTGCTTGAGGTTGTCCGCGATCGCCTGGGAACGGATGGTCTGGTTGTCGATTGTGTTCTGGGTCAGGATCGTCAGATCCAGGCCGTCCGCGTAGCCGGCCTCGGCAAGAAGCCGCTTGGCTTCCTCCGGGTCGTAGCCGTAGCCCAGGCCCTCGACGTAGCCGCGCGTGCCCTTGTTCATGATCTGGCCGTTGGCCTGCGAGACCTCGGACCCGACGGCGTTGGCGATCGCCTCGCGGTTGATCGCCAAGGCGATGGCCTTGCGGACCCGCTCGTCCTTCAGCGCCGGATTGACCGTGCCTTCCTTGTCGGCCAGGTACAGCGACCAGTTGAAGAAGGGGGTGGTGCCGATTTCCAGGTTCGCGTCCCGGGCCGCGTCCAGGGTGGACGCGGAGCCGGAAGCGTAGTCGACCTGGCCGGTGGTGATCGCCGAGATCACGGCGTTCGGGTCCCCGATGATGGAGATGGAGACCTTCTCATACTGCTGGGCCTCGGGCAGCCAGTAGTTTTCGTTGCGCTCGTAGACGTACTTGGAGTCGGCCACGGTTTCGCCGCCGGAGAGTTGGTACTGGCCGGTGCCCTGGGTTTCGACCAGCAGCGACTTGGGATCGGCCAGCCCGGCCGGGCTGATGATGTTGCCGAACATCCACTCCTGGGTGAAGGTGGCCTCCGCCTCCGGGAACGGCGAGGAGTAGTGCACCGTGACCGTGTCCTCCCCGGCCTCGATGCTTTCTATCGGGCCTACCTTCGCCGCCTTGGGCCCGGCGTTCTTGAGGAAGTACTCCAGCGAGGCCTTCACGGCCTCCGGGGCCAGCGCCTCGCCGTCGGCGAAGGTCACGCCCTCGCGGATGGTCAGCTCGAAGGCGGTGTTCGTCTCGTCCAGGTAGCGCCAGGAGGTGGCCAGCGAGGGAACGAACTTGCCGTTCGAGTCCATGAAGATCAGCGGATCGTAGGCGAGGGAGACGAAGGCGGTCGACCCGCCGGTGCCGGCCAAGGCTGGATCCAGGCTGACCGGCGGGCCGGTGAACTGCATGCGCAGTTCGGTGCCGCGGCCAGAGTCCGCAAGTTCCGCGGTGCCGCCGCCGGCCGCGCTGCCCCCGCCGCCGCAGGCGGTGAGGGTCAGGGCAAGGCCGCAGGTCAGGGCCAGAAGTGAGGTCTTGAAACCGTTCCGGGACTTCTTCATTGATGCTCCTCGGGACTGCTGGTCGGCTACTGGTGGGGTGGTTTTGGGGGACCGGGGCGCAGGTCCGATGTGATGTGTGACACGAAGGAAGTTATCAAGTAGCTTGATAACAATGCAAGGCCCCGTGGAAACGCAAAGGAGCGCATGATGATCGAGACCTCTCTGGCAGTGGAGCGAATTTCGGCCCCGGGGGTGCCGGTGGGCACCGCCTACTCCCAGGAATGGGGGATCGGCGTGGACCTGGCCGCGGCCGGCTACGTGGAGGAGGAATTCCTGGTCAGCGGCACCGCCACGGAATGGGGCTACGACGAAGGCTTCACCCGGGTGGCGCTGGCCCGCCACCCGTACACCACCCGGGTGCTGGTGCGCCGTCCGGCGGATCCGGCGGCGGCCAGCGGCCTGGTGCAGCTCGAGCCCCTGCATCCGAACCTGGACCGCGCCAACACGTGGCGCTCCATACATGACTGGATCCTCCGCAACGGGCACGCCTGGGTCGGCGTCACCCAGGACGCGACCTGCGCCGGGCTCATCAGCCAGCACTTTCCGGAGCGGTACGCGCGCCTGTCGCTGCCGGTGGCCGGACTCGCCTACGACCTGCTCGGGCAGGTGTCGGTGGCGCTGCGCGAGGGCGCGTTCGACGTCGTCGCCCGCCGCATCACGCTCTCCGGCTGGTCGGCGACCGGCAGCATCAGCCGCCTGTACGTCCAAGAGGGGTTCCTCGACGACTACGTCCTCGCGGACGGCACCCCGAGCGTCTCGAGCGTGCTGATCGGGATCTCCTCGGGGGCCGCGGCGACCGCCGGCTACCCGCCGTTGTCGGCCCAGTCGGCCGCGCTGCCGCTGGACCATCCGCGGCGCACCGTTTCCGGTGCCCCGGTGCCGGTGTTCGAGGTGCTCAGCGAGTTCGAATCCGAGACGCACCAGCCGGTGATGCGGGAGGATTCGGACGCGCCCGGGGACCGGTACCGCTTCTACGGCATCGCCGGCACCTCGCACGCCAACCTGGACGCCACGGTCCTGACCAACTTCCCGCAGTTCCGGGCCGCCGGGCTGGAGGTGCCCGAGCGCCGCATCGTCGAAACCCCCTCCGACGCACGGATGGATTACTACAACCGCGCCCTCTACGAACTCCTGGACCGGTGGACGCGCGACGGCGTCGCCCCGCCGCCCGGACGCCGCTTCGCCCCGGACGGGGAGGCCGGCGGGCGCGTGACCGAGCTGGCGCGCGATGGCTTCGGCAACGCGCTGGGAGGCGTGCGCACCCCGTGGGTCGAGGCTCCGCTGCAGCGCTACGCCCCGCACAGCACCCCGGCCCCGGGATACTGCCTGGCCCCGGAATGGACTCCGCTCTCGGACCCGGGGCGCGTGGCCCGGCTCGTTGGCCACATGGTGCCGCTGCCGGCGGCCGTGGTGGGCGGGCTGTATGCCACGAAGGAGGACTACGCCCGCGCCTTTACCGAGGCGGTCGAGACCAGCGTCGCCGACGGGTTCCTGCTCGAGGCCGAGGCCGCGACGCTCCGCGCCGAGATCCCGGAACGCTGGGCGGCGCGGGCCACGGATGACTGACCTCGACGGGTCGCACGTCGTGCCGGGGGACGCGATCCCGGGGAGCGCGGACCCGGGCGGCGCCGGCGCAGGAACCACCGGTGCGGGGCGGCGCGCTTCCCGGCAGTCCCGTCCCGCCCGCGGCGCGTCGCCCGGCCCGTTCTCCAGCCGCTCCTACCGGCTGTACTTCGCCGGCCAGCTGGTCTCCAACACCGGGTCCTGGTTCCAGAACCTGGCGATCTCGCTGGTCGTCTTGCAGGCCACGGGGAGCGCAACGGCGCTGGCCTGGGTCACGATTGCCCAGTTCACCCCGGTCTTCCTGCTGGCCCCGCTGGCCGGCCGGCTGGCCGACACCGTCCCGATCCGGCGGATCCTGGCCTGCACCTCCGCGGCCAGCGTCGCGGCGGCCATCGGCCTGATCGCGGTGCTGGGCCAGGCCGAGCTGAATCTTCCCTGGCTGCTGGGGCTGCTGGTGCTCGCCGGATCCTGCCAGGGTATGGAGCGGATCGCCGCGCAGGCGTTCGTCTACGAACTGGTCGGTCCGCGGCTGCTGAAGACCGGCACCGTGCTGACCAGTGTCTACGTCTCCGTGGCCCGCTTCATCGGGCCGGGCCTGGCCGGGTTCGCGTTCGCCGCCTTCGGGCCGGTGCCGTGCCTGGCCATCAACGCGGTGTCCTATGTCGCGGTGGTGATCGCTGTGCTGCTGATCCGGCCCGCCGACCTGCATCGGCGGCAGTCGCAGCGGGGCAGCGCGGGCAAGATCCTGCTGCGGCGCCTGCCGGTCTTTCCCGTGGTGGCCGCGCTGCTGGCGGTCAACATCGTGGTGGCGGTGACGGCCATGAACATGAACGTGGTCATCACCGCGCTGGTGACCGGCACCCACGGAGGCGGCGCCGAGCACCTTGGTGCCGCCCACGCGCTGAACGCCGTCGGGGCCGTGATCGGCGCGGTGATCCTGACCCGGCTGCGCTCGCTCTCCTTCGCCACGCTGGCTCCGGTCTTCCTGGTGTTCGGGGTGGCGCTGGCCGCCAACGCGCTGGCGCCCTCGCTGGCCTGGTTCCTGGCCCTGGCGCCCGTGCTGGGGCTGGGCATCGGGCTGTTTTCGGGAACCGTGAACGCCTCCGCGCAGAGCCTGGTTCCCCCGGCGGTGATCGGGCGCATGATGTCCCTGGTCACGATGGGGACGTTCGGCTCGATTCCCTTCGGCGCGCTGCTCGCCGGGGCGCTGATCGACTCCACCGGGGCCCGCGCGCCGTTCCTCGTGGCGGCGGTCGCCTGCCTGGTCAATGCCGGGGTGGTGCTGGTGCTGGCACGCCGCGGGTGGGGGCGTGAAGCGGCGACTGCTTCCTAGACTGAGCGCGACTGGACCCAAGCGGATGTAGCTGAGCGGGTGCAAGTGTCGCGGCAAACAATCAACGCGATCGAGACAGGCAAGTTCGATCCGAGCCTCCCGATCGCCTTCCGGATCGCGAGGCTGTTCGACATGAAGATCGAAGAGGTTTTTCGACGAGCAATGACTGGCTGTCGGGATGGCACGGTGAGCGCGCAACAGGATTTCGAGCCAGCGTGTGTTGCTAAGCCCTAGAACGTGCCCTTGAACTTGCCGCGGAGCTCCAGGGCCTCGGACTCGGCGGCCTCGTCGCCGAAGTAGCCGCCGGCCAGCGTCTCCGCGGCGCGCAGCAGGGAGGGCAGCAGGGCCCGGTGCTGGTCGGCGGAATGGTTGGCCAGGATGCGTTCCTCCAGCACGTCCAGCTCGGTGCGGCACGTCTGCACCACGGACCAGCCCAGCTCGGTAAGGAACACCAGGCGGATGCGCTTGTTCGTCTGGTGGTTCTCCCGATCCACCAGGCCGCGCTCCACCAGTGCGGCCACCACCTCGTGGGAGGCCTGCGCGGTGACGAACGTGCGCCGGGCCAGCTGCGCGTTGGAGAGCGGGCGGCCCTCGGCCAGCACCAGGCAGGCGAGCAGCTCGGGCTGGGTGAGCCGTTGGCGCAGCGCCACCGTTTCGAACGCCCGCGACATCGCTCGGTGAAGGCGGAAGACCACGTAGAACAGGTCGCTGGTGGCCGGCTGTGCGGCGGGATGCGGCTCCTGTGCCGGATCCTGTACTGGTTCCACGGCACTCCTCGGGGACGGGGTGTTCCCGCAACGCCACGGCGGGGTGCTGTGGCGGGGTTCCACGGCAGGGTGCGGAAGCGGAATTCCGCGGGAACGAACGCTTGTGTTACACGTTACCCGACGGGCCCGCCGGGCCGTGCGGGCCCCGGTCCCCGCCGCCACGTCGTCGGCGGCGGGGGCCTGCGGCTAGTGGCCCTTGAACGCCTCCGCCAGCCACCATGCGCCGCCGTCGGAGGCGATGCGCGCGTCGATGACCAGCGGCGTCGTGCGCGGGCCCACCAGCCATTCCCGCACCCCCGCCAGGTCCGCCGCGGTTTTGACCGTCACGGCCGCGGCGCCGTAGCCGCGGGCGATCGAGGCGATGTCCACCAGCGGGAACCTGACCACCTCGAGGTCCTCGTCGTCGACGTCGAAGTGGTGCACCTCGGCCCCATATGCGGAGTCGTTGTAGACGATGGCCACCAGCGGGATCCCCTCCCGGACGGCGGTTTCGAGTTCGGAGATGGACATCAGGAACCCGCCGTCGCCGGTGCCGAGCACCGGCAGCCGGTCCGGACGCGCGGTCGCCGCGCCGATGGCCGTGTACAGCCCCAGCCCGATCGACTGGAACGCCTGGGTGAAGCAGAACCCGAACTCGTCCGGCACCGACAGGTAGGTGCTCGGGTAGCCCATGAAGTTGCCCGAATCGATGGACACGATCCGCTCGGCCGGCAGCAGCCTGTCCAGCTCGCGGCTGAGCACGCGCGGATCGATGGCCTCCTCCGTGGAGATGTCCTCGGTTGCCACGTCGTTCCAGCGGGATTCGGCGGCGATCCTGGCCGCCATGTCCGGGGTCCGCAGGCCGACGGCGGCGTGGCCCGCCGCGCGCAACTCCTCCAGCACCGCGGCGGCGGTCTGCGCGCAGTCCCCGAGCACGCCCAGGTCGATGGGCCGGTTGGCTCCCAGGCCGGAGTCCTCGACGTCCACCTGGACCACCGTGGCGCCGGCGCCGATCAGCGAGCCGTGGCGCATGGTCCACATGTTCAGCGCGCAGCCCCAGCCGACGATCAGGTCCGCGTCGGCGATGGTCGCCGCGGTGAAGGGGGAGGAGAAGCCGCCCGAAATGCCCAGGCTGAACGGGTCCTGGGCGAACAGGCCGTTGGCGACCGCGGAGGTGGCCAAAAGCGCACCGCCCGCCTCGGCGAGGGCCGCGATCTCCGGGCCTGCGCTCCGGCCGCCGCGGCCGGCCACGAAGACCGGGCGCTGGGCGGCGCGGATCAGCTCGGCCAGTTGCGCGACGGCGGCGCCGTTCGGGCGGACCGTCTGAGGCGCCGGAAGCGGCTCGACGGCGGAGGGCCGGGGGGCCGGCAGCGGCGCGGCCTGGATGTCGGTGGGCAGCGACAGCACCACGGTGCGGCGCTCGTTGACTGCGGTGCGGAAGGCGCGCACGGTGTCCGCGACGGCGCTCTGTGGCGAATGGATGCGCTCGGCGACGGCGCCGACGCTGCGCGCGAGCGCGTCCTGGTCGATCTTGAAGTTGGAGCGGATGGCCGAGGCCGCGGTGTCCGCGGTCAGCACGATCATCGGGGTGCGGCTCTTGGCGGCCTCGCCGATGCCGGTAACGGCGTTGGTCAGTCCGCAGCCCTGGTGGGTGGTGGCGACGCCGACCTTGCCGGACATGCGCCCGTAGGCGTCGGCCATGGTCGCGGCCCCGCCCTCGTGCCGGGCCGCGGTGAACGGGACCCCGGCCCGGCGCAGCGCGTTGGTGACCACGAAGTTGCCGCTGCCCACCACGCCGAAGACGTGGCCGGCGCCCAACTGGGCCAGGGTGCGCCCGACGGCCTCGGCGACGTTCTCCGCCGGCGCTGCCGCGCCCTCGGCGGAGGCGGGCTCGGTGTGGGTGGTGGTGGCAGTCATGGAAGTCTCCTTTTGTCGATCGGCCCGGCCGTCCGGGCGGCGTCGGGCCTGCGGTCGCGGGCCGGTTTGGGGGCACTGCCCGTTCCTCGGGGCATGGTCCGGAAGGCGCCGGCGTGCCGGGGAGCGCAGCCAGCGTGGCCATCGATCCGCATCTTGGAGTGAATGATATGACGCAAAGATGACGATCGTCTATAACGATCTATAAATCTGCGGCAGCCTCTGGAATGCCTCCCTCCTCCGATGGTAGACAGGTGGCACCCGCCTCCTTCATGGCCGGACCCCACACCCCTGAAAGTTGGATGACATGACTTTTGAAGCCGCAGCACCCGCAACCGGCTCCACCGCCACCGGCCAGGCCGGGGATCCGGCGGCCGGCCCCGTGGCCGGTTTCCTGGCAGCGCTGGCCGCCGGCGCGGTGGAGATCGCGGACCTGACCAACCGCCTCAGCGCCGACACTCCGACCCTGCGCCTGCCGGAGCCGTTCGCGAACCTGATCGACTTCAGTCTCGAGACGGTCAGCGAGTACAACGAGCCCGGGCCCTACTGGAAGCACGCCAACATCCACACCGGCGAGCACATCGGCACCCACCTGGACGCCCCCATCCACTGGATCACCGGCCGCGACGGCCACGACGTCGCGTCCATCCCGCCCGAGCGCCTGGTCGGGCCCGCCGTCGTGCTGGACTTCACCGCCGAGGCCGCCGCCAACCCGGACTTCCTGCTCGACGTTCACCACCTTCAGGCATGGGAGGACGAGCACGGACCGCTGCCGGAGGGCGGGTGGGTCCTCTACCGCACCGGCTGGGACGCCTACGCCCAGGACCGGGCGAGGTTCCTGAACACGGACGAGAACGGCTCCCACACCCCCGGCGTCACCGCCGAGGCCGCCGAGTGGCTGGCCGGGACCGGGATCGCCGGGTTCGGGGCCGAGACCGTGGGCATCGACGCCGGCAACGCCGGGGCCCTGAATCCCCCGTTCCCGATGCACCACTTCCTGCTGGGTGCGGACAAGTACGGCATCACCTCCCTGCAGAACCTGGCCAAGCTGCCGGCCACCGGCGCCATGGTCGTGGTCGCCCCGCTGCCGATCGTCGGCGGCACCGGCAGTCCCGCCCGCGTCCTCGCGTTCATCCCCAAGGCCTGATCGCCGCCGTCGAACCGCATGGAAGCCCCGGGGTGCTTGGAGCACCCCGGGGCTTTTCCATGGGCCGCCAGCCACCCGCCGAAAACGGATAGGGGAGCGCAGGGATCGGATAGCCGGGCCCGCGGCGGCCTTGGGAGGATCTTTACACCCGATCAGCACATCCCCTCCACACATCTTCCAGGAGCACCGATGAACCTCTCACTCCACGCCCCCGTGCAGGCCGAGGAACTGCGGTTGGCGATGCGCCACTGGACCGCCGGCGTCACGGTCGTCACGGCCACCGGCCGGGACGGAACGCATGCAGGGATCGTCAGCAACAGCTTCACCTCGGTGTCGCTGGAGCCGGCGCTCGTGTCCTGGTGCGTGGACCGCGGCTCCTCCAGCTTCGACGTCTGGTGCAGCACGGAGGCCTTCTCCGTGCACATCCTGGGCAAGGAGAACGCCGACCTGGTCCCGCGCTTCGCGGCGCGGGGCGCCGACAAGTTCGCCGGCCTGCACACCACGCCCAGCACCGTGGGATCGCCCGCGCTGGACGGCGTCCCCGTGCGCCTGGACTGCATCACCTGGAACCGCTACGACGGCGGGGACCACGTCATCATCATCGGCGAGGTCCGCGCCATCCATGCCGCCGCCACTACCGCCACCCACTCGCGGACGCCGGCCCGCCGGCAGCCCGCGCGGCGCTAGCCCGACCCCCGAACCACCCACCACACCCACCACACCCACCACTGACAAAGGAGTCAGACATGACCCGTACCGTTCTCGACGGCCGCGACTTCAAGCTGGGCCTCTTCTCCGCCAACTGCTCCGGCGGTTTGGCCGTGACCAAGATCGATGAGCGATGGAGCGCCAGCTGGGAGGACAACCTGCGCATGGCCAAGATCGCCGACGCCGCCGGCTTCGACTTCCTGCTCCCGATCGCCCGGTGGATCGGCTACAAGGGAGAAACCAACTTCCACGGCCAGGTGCTGGACCCGATCGCCTGGGCCGCGGGCCTGTTGGCCTCCACCGAGCGCATTTCCGTCTTCTCCACCGTCCATACCGCCTTCAACCACCCGCTGGTGATCGCCAAGGCGATCGCCACCCTGGACCAGATCGGCGGCGGCCGCGCGGGGCTGAACATCGTGGCCGGCTGGAACCAGCCCGAATACGAGGCCATGGGCGTGGACATGCCGCAGGAGCACGATGCCCGCTACGCCTTCGCCCAGGAGTGGTGGGACATCATCCGCCAGGCCTGGCAGCGGGAGGACATCTTCGACCACAAGGGCGAATTCTTCTCCCTGGAGCACGTCGAGTCCGCCCCCAAGCCGGCGGGCGGCCGGGCGCCGATCCTGAACGCCGGATCCTCCGGCCAGGGGCGGGAATTCGCCGCGCGGAACTCCGACTTCGTCTTCACCATCATTCCCGACGTCGAGACGGGCGCCGGGATCGCGGCGTCGCTGAAGGAGCAGGCCCGCTCCCAGCACAACCGCGAGGTCGGCGTCCTGACGCTTGGGCACGTGGTCTGCCGCCCCACCCGCGAGGAGGCGGAGGAGTACGTGCGCTACTACGCCGAGGAGAATGCGGACTGGGGCGCCGTGGACTACCTGATGAACCTGCAGGGCCTGCATGCCCAGTCCTTCACTCCGGAGATGCTCGCGACCATGCGCTCGCGCTTCGCTTCCGGGCACGGATCGCTGCCGATCTTCGGCACCCCGGACGACGTCGCCGACGCCATCGCCGCGGTGCACGAGGCCGGATTCGCTGGCATGACCCTGGCGTTCGTGGACTACGCCGGCGAGTTGCCGTACTTCGCCGAGGAGGTCCTCCCGCGGCTGGAGGCCAAGGGCGTGCGCCTGCCGCGCTGACCGGAGCTGCCCGGTGCGGGGCGTGCGGCGGAGGGGGCGGCGGGCGTTTGGCCGGCCCCTCCGCCGTGGCCGGGCACCCACCCTCTCTGCATATTGTGACGAGCGTCACGATCGGCTAACATTGAACAGCCGGTTCCGGAGGGAGGGTCCTTGACGACGGTCGATTACAGGCACGGCTTCGCCGACGCGCCCCTCTTGGGCAGCCGCCCCTTGGCTCGCAGCACCTCGCCCCGGGCGATCCGCGATGCCGTCGACGGCCTCACCGGCGAGCACCACCAGCTTCTCCTGCACCAGGGAACCCGGCTCGACGGAGCAGTCCACGGGCTGCAGCTGGGCCCCCTGGGCATCGTCCACGTGGCGTACGGGGCGGGCCTGACGGTGGACAGCCCGCCGTCCGGACGGCGCGTCGTCGTCGTCATCCCGCTGGGACCCATGTTCGTGGAGTCCTGCGAAAACCGGTGGGTGGCCTCGACCCCCTTTGCCCTGAGTTCCCGCCACCGCACCCAAATGGCCCCGGATCCGGTCCGCGGCGCCCTGGTCGCCGCCACGGACGCCGGCATCATCGAGGCGCAGCTCGAATCCCGTCTGGGCGGGCCGCTGCGCTCGCCGGTGTCGCTGTCCTCGGAGCGGCCCCTGCAGCTGGCCGCGCCGGCCCTGGTCTCCGCCGCCTGGCTCGAGGCCTGCCGAACGCTTGAGGACCGGCAGCTGCTGGAGGACGGGATTTTCCGGCAGGCCCTGGTGGCCTCGCTGCTGGCCAACATGACGCTGGGGCTGGCGCCGCACCTGACCGCGGCCCTGTCCGGCGCCGGTCAGGGGCCAGGGGAGCGGGCGGTTGCGCGGTCCGGCCCGGACTACGTGCGCGCGGCCCGGCGGATCATGGAGCAGCGGTGCGCCGAGGAGCTGACGGTGGAGGCCGTGGCCGCCGCGGTGGGCATCAGCCCCCGGCAGCTCCATGCCGCGTTTGCCGAGTTCCTGGACACGACGCCGTCGCAGCTGCTGCGCGAGATCCGGCTGGAGAGGGCGAGGGCCCTGCTGCAGGACCCTTCCGGCGCCCACCGCCTGACCGTCGCGGCCGCCGCGACGGGTTCGGGGTTTTCCCACTTGGGCAGGTTCTCCGCCTACTACCTCCAACGCTACGGCGAGGCTCCCTCGGCGACGCTGGCCCGCGCGAAGTCCTGAGCCTGGGGCCTGGGAAGTTGCGCGGGCCAGCGGTCTGGCGGGCCTCTCCTAGCGCGCCTCGCAGATGTCCTTGATCTCGGCGATGCACGGCTCGTTCTGCAGGCTGGTGGTGTCGCCCAGCGTGGTGCCCTCGAACAGCTGGGTCAGCAGGCGGCGCATGATCTTGCCCGAACGCGTCTTGGGCACGTCCGGCACGAAGACGATCTCGCGCGGCTTGGCGATCGGCCCGATCTGCTTGGAGACGTGCTCGCGCAGTTCGGCGGCCGCCGCGGCTTGCGTCTCCGCGGAGGCTCCGGAGATCAGCGACTTGTCCAGCGGCACCACGAACGCGGTCGCCGCGTGGCCGGTCTTGGCGTCGACCGTCGGGCAGACGCCGGCCTCGACGACGGCGGGGTGGGACACCAGCGCCGATTCGATCTCGATGGTGGACAGCCGGTGCCCGGAGATGTTGATGACGTCGTCCGTGCGGCCGAGGATCCAGATGTCGCCGTCGGCGTCGAAGCGGGCGCCGTCCCCGGCGAGGAACCAGCCCTGGGCGGCGTACTTCTCCCAGTAGGAGGTGAAGTAGCGCTCCGGGTTCCCCCAGACGGTCCGGGCCATCGACGGGCCCGTCTTGGTGACCACGATGTTGCCCTGCGTGTCCGCCGGCACGGCCGCGCCGGCGTCGTCCACGATGTCCACGGCGAGGCCGGGCAGGGGGCGCGAGACGCTGCCGCCCTTGAAGGAGGCATCCGTCGGGCGGGGGGAGAGGACGGTCGAACCGGTCTCCGACTGCCACCAGGTGTCGACCATGGGCACGCCGGCCGGGGTGTTGCGGCCCACCTGGGTGCGCAGCCACTTCCACGCCTCCGGGTTCACGGCCTCGCCGACCGTGCCGCACAGGCGGATCGAGGAGAGGTCGTACTCGGCCGGAATGCCCTCCGGGAACCAGCCCATGAGCGAACGCACCAGCGTCGGGGCCGTGTAATAGGCGGTCACGCCGTAGCGCTGGATGATCTCGAAGTGGCGGCCCGGGTGCGGGGCGTTCGGGACGCCCTCGTAGATGACCTGGGTGACGCCGTTGGAGAGCGGCCCGTAGATCTCGTAGGTGTGCGCGGTGACCCAGGCCAGGTCGGCGGTGCACCAGTGCACGTCGGCGTCGCGCTGGGCGGGGTCCGGGTTGGAGAAGAGGAACTCGTGGCTCCACGACGCCTGGGTGAGGTAGCCGCCGGTGGTGTGGACCAGGCCCTTGGGCTGGCCGGTGGTGCCGGAGGTGTACATGATGAACAGCGGGGTCTCGGCGTCGAACGCCTCGGACTCGTGGGTGCGCGGCTGGGTGTCGACGACGTCGTGCCACCACACGTCGCGGCCCTCGACCCAGTTGATGTCGGTGTGCCCGGTGCGGTTGAGGACCAGCACGTGTTCGATCGCGTTGTCGCCGGAGACGGCCTGGTCGGCATGCTCCTTGACCGGAACGGCCTGGCCGCGGCGGAACTGACCGTCGGTGGTGACCAGCAGCTTGGCGCCGGTGTCCTCGACGCGGAAGCGCAGCGCCTCGGCGGAGAAGCCGCCGAACACCAGCGAGTGGACGGCGCCGATGCGGGCGCAGGCCAGCGTGATCACGATGGTTTCCACCAGCACGGGCAGGTAGATGACAACGCGGTCGCCCTTGGTGATGCCCAGCTCCAGCAGCGCGTTGGCCGCCTGGGAGACCAGCTCCTGGAGCTCGCGGTAGGTGACGGTGCGGCGGTCGCCCGGCTCGCCCTCGAAGTGCAGGGCCACCTTGTCCCCGCGGCCGGCGGCCACGTGGCGGTCGGCGCAGTTCACGGCCGCGTTGAGCTTGCCGCCGTCGAACCAGCGGATCTCGGGTCCGCGCCGGGCGGCGGGGTCGACCGCCGTGGAGGTGTGCGCGGTGTGCCAGGGCTCGGCCCATTCCAGGCGGCGGGCGGCGTCCTCCCAGAACGCGATGCGTTCGGCCTCTGTCCAGGCCTTCTCGGCGGCCTCGGTGCGGGCGGGAGTGTCAACGAATGTCATGCTCAGCTCCATCGGTCCTGGCTGAAGCACCTGCGCGGGCATGGCCTGCGTGGTTGCTGCGGCGTCATGGAGCCAGATCTCTCGGCCGCTCGGGATGGTTTCACATCAACTAAAAGACATGGGGCGTGCCGCGGGCAAACCGGGGCGCCCGAAAACGCAACAATTGCGCCGGCGTTTCGCCAAGGGTTCCTGCTCCCGCTTTCCGTTTCGCCAAGGGTTGTTGCTGGGTTTTGGCCCCAAACCCAGCAACAACCCTTGGCGAAACGCAGGAGGGGGGGCGGTTGGCTTTGGTGAAACGCCGCGGGACGGCCCGCGGGGGTGAGCGGTTCCCGGGGCCGAGAAGGCAAACGAGTGAAATTTCTTGGCCACAATCGGGACTTCCGGCACCGATTCCCGCGCCGGAAGCCCCAAAGAAGGCTCCGCATAAAAGAAAATTCGATCCGCACGTGACGCGGTGTGACGCGGGGGGACTTGGCGTGACGTGGATCCGTGTGACAACAATGGTGCATAACCATCCAGAGCGGCCGAGAGATCTGGCTCCATGACGCCGCAGCAACCCCTTCCCGGCATCCGGGCGGAAGGTGCTCACGCCAGAACCGATGGAGTGTGATTCTCGTGTCCCTGTCGTCCGCCTCTGCCCGTGTCAATGGGATCCAAGTCAATGGAGCCCGCGCCAAGGCAACCCCGGCCCCTGCTGCCCCCACCCAGGCGATCCAGCCCAACGCGGTCCATGACGACGCCACCCGGTTTGCCAAGGACGCCTTCGACGCGGGAAGTTTCGATGCCACGGGCTTCGACGCCACCAGCTTCGACGCGGTGCACGTGGACGGGGGAGACCTGGGTGCCGCCGACCTCGACGCCGTGGACCTGGACGCCCACCGCGCCCCGCTTCCGCCCCGCCACCTGATCAAGATCACCCCCGGCGTGCCCGCGGACGGCGGCTACGACGAGCTCGCCGAGGTCTTCCGTCCCGTTTTTGCGCGCATCGCCGAGGGCGCGCGCGAGCGCGACGCCGGCCGCGTCCTGCCGTACGAGCCGGTCGCCTGGCTGAACCAGGTCCGCTTCGGCGCCGTGCGCGTGCCCGCCACGGACGGCGGCTACGGGGCCTCGCTCAGCGACACCTTCCGGCTGCTGATCGAGCTGGCCGAGGCGGATTCGCAGGTGGCCCACCTGCTGCGCTCCCACGTCGGCTTCGTCGAGTCCATCCTGCTGCTGGAGGACGGCGCGGAGCGCCGCCGCTGGTTCGACCGCTTCGTCTCCGGGCAGCTGGTCGGCAACGCCTACACGGAACGCGGCGGCAACGCGCTGGGCCGGCTGAACACGGTGCTGCGCGAGCGCGACGGCGGCTGGCTGGTCTCGGGGGAGAAGTACTACTGCACGGGGACGATCTTCGCGGACTGGGTGGCCGTGGCCGCGGAACTGCCCGGCGTGGCCGGCCGGCACATCGCCGTCGTGCCCACCCAGCACTCGGGGGTGCGGATCTTCGACGACTGGGACGGCTTCGGGCAGCAGCTGACCGGCACCGGCTCCACCACCTTCCGCGACGTGCCGGTGGACACCCTGCTGACCCCCTCCGACCTGGTGGTGCACCCGGAATCGGCGGTGTTCCAGCTGGTGCTGCTGGCCGTGCAGGCCGGGATTTCCCGCGCGGTGCTCGCCGACGCCCGCAACGCGGTCCAGCAGCGCACCCGCGCCTTCAGCACCGGCACCGGGGCGTCCCCGCGCCACGATCCGCAGGTGCTGCAGCTGGTGGGGGAGATCTCCGCGTCGGCGTTCACCGTGGACGCCGTGGTCCTGGCCGCGGTGGCGGAACTCGAGTCGGTGATCGCCGCCCCCGGACTGACCCCCGCCGAGCAGTACGCGGTCTGCGAACTGGCCGCGAACCGCGCGCAGGCGGCGGTGCAGCCGATCGTCCTGGCCGCGGCGACCAAACTCTTCGACGGACTCGGGGCCTCCTCGACCGCCCGCGGGTGCAACCTGGACCGGCACTGGCGCAACGCCCGCACGGTCGCCACCCACAACCCGGCCATGTACAAGGCCCGGATCGTCGGGGACTACGAGGTCAACGGGGCCGCCCCGCGCAAGTTCGACGCCGTCGGGGACGCCGCCCAGGCCTAGCGCGCGGGGACCCCTGGCCGCTCTCTTGCAGGGACCCTGCTGCCCCGCGCTTTGCGGGATGGCTCCTTGAATAAACGGAAGGCGACACGCCCGTACCGGGCCAATTGTTTCGCCATGAGTCGCCCGCGGGTTGAGGCGTCGAAGGAAGTGCGGTTCCATGGATGGAGTTGCCGGTCCGGTTTTCCGGCGGCACCCATCCAGAGCGGCCGAGAGACCTGGCTTGTCGACGTCGCAGCAACCACCCTTCGGGGACGGTGCTAATGCCAGAACCGATGGAGAATCCCCGATTCACCTGAGCCCCGGAAACACCGGACACGCGCACCCGCGTGCGCCCGACGGGCCGCAGGTGCGTGACGGTGCAGGCTCCACGGATTGCCCGCCACTTTCGGAAGGAACCACCGTGACAGGGAACAGCCCCGAGGTCCCGCAGCGCCGCCACGTCCGCTTCAACGCCTTCGACATGAACTGCGTGGGCCACCAGTCCCCGGGCCTCTGGCGCCATCCGCAGGACAAGTCCGCGGACTACAACACCATCGGCTACTGGACGCACCTGGCCAAGGTGCTGGAAAAGGGCCTCTTCGATGGTCTCTTCATCGCCGACGTGCTGGGCACCTACGACGTCTTCGGCGGCACCAACGAGGTTCCGCTCCGCACCGCCGCCCAGGTCCCGGTCAACGACCCGTTCATGCTGGTCTCCGCCATGGCGGCCGTCACCGAGCACCTTGGCTTCGGCGTCACCGCCGGCACCGCCTACGAGCACCCCTACCCGTTCTCCCGCCGGCTGGCCACGCTGGACCACCTGACCAACGGCCGCGTCGGCTGGAACGTCGTCACCGGCTACCTGCCCTCCGCCGCGCGCAACATGGGCCAGGAAGACCAGATGGAGCACGACGAGCGCTACAACCATGCCGACGAGTACCTGGAGGTCGTCTACAAGCTCCTCGAGGGCTCGTGGGAGGACGACGCCGTGGTCCGGGACGTGGAGTCCGGCGTCTTCACCGACCAGTCCAAGGTCCACGAGATCAACCACGAGGGCAAGTACTTCAAGGTCCCGGGCATCGCCATCACGGAGCCGAGCCCGCAGCGCACCCCGGTGATCTTCCAGGCCGGCGCCTCCCCGCGCGGCATGAAGTTCGCCGCCACGAACGCCGAGGCCGTCTTCGTCACCTGCCCCACCAAGGAGCTGCTGAAGGAGACCGTGGCCAGGATCCGCGACGCCGCGGAGGCCGCCGGCCGCGGCCGCTACGACATCCGCATCTACACGATGCAGACCGTGGTGACCGGTGCCGACAACGCCACCGCCCGGGCCAAGTTCGAGGAGTACAAGTCCTACGCGGACATCCAGGGCGCGCTGGCGCTGATCTCCGGCTGGATGGGCGTTGACCTGTCCACCTTCAACCCGGACGAGCCCATCGGCGACGTGAAGTCCAACGCCATCCAGTCCTCCGTCGCCACCTTCCAGAAGGCCTCCGGCGATGAGGGCAAGCCGTGGACCGTGCGCCAGCTAGCCGAGTGGGTCGGCGTCGGCGGCTTCGGCCCGATCACCGTCGGCTCGGCCGAAGAGGTGGCCCGCGAGCTCATCGACTGGGTCGAGGAGACCGACGTCGACGGCTTCAACCTGGCCTACGCGATCACCCCGGGCACCTTCGAGGACATCGTCGAGTTCATCGTCCCCGAACTGCAGAAGCTCGGCGCCTACCCGACCGAATACGTCGAGGGCACGCTGCGCCACAAGCTGTTCGGCAAGGGCGACAAGCTTCCCGAGGCCCACCGCGGTGCGGCCTTCCGCCTGCAGCCGGCCGTCACCGGGCAGTAGCGGAAAACCCACCGGTACGACGGCGGCACTGCACCTTCCGCGCGGAAGGTACAGTGCCGCCGTCGTACGTTTCCGGCCCGTATGGCACCGGTCCCAGGCGGTGCCGGGATCAGAGGCCGGCTTCGCCGT
This sequence comes from Arthrobacter ginkgonis, assembly GCF_039540195.1. NCBI lineage: Bacteria > Bacillati > Actinomycetota > Actinomycetes > Micrococcales > Micrococcaceae > Arthrobacter > Arthrobacter ginkgonis. The sequence goes on from NZ_BAABEO010000006.1 coordinate 152,936, forward strand.
GGCCCGCGGAAGTGGCCCCGGCCAACTGCGCCTGCTCGGCGACGCCACACCATTCGGCGATGAACAGGGCGATCGACTTGGTCACCCGGCGCACGGATTCGAGCTCGACCCGCTCGTCGTAGCCGTGGATGGCCTCGGACACCGGCCCGTACACCAGCGCCGGGATGCCCGCGTAGAGCGCGAACACGCGGCCGTCGAGGTACCCGGGGGTGGTGAATGTCTGCAGTTCCTCGCCGAAGGCGGCCCGGTGGGACGTGCGCAGGACCTCCTCCGCGTCGCTTCCCTCCTCCAGCACGTAGCCCTCCGAGTAGAACCCGGTGCGGGTGGCCGCGGTGGAAATCGGGTTGCCCAACTCGTCTTGGTCGATCCGCCCGAGGCACTCCTGGATGTGGCCCCAGGCCTCGTCGGCGCCCATGCCCGGGTACAGGGCGATCCGCACGTCCAGCTCGCACCACGCCGGCACGCTGGAGGGCCAGTCCCCTCCCTGGATGCCGCCGAGGTTGAAGTTGATGGGGTGCTCCAGGTCCTCGAAGTACCGGTGGGAGGACTTCTCCGCGTTCCAGGCCCGCTCCAGCTCGCGCAGCCGTGCCATGACGGTGTGCGCCGCATCGATGGCGTTGAAGCCCTTGGTCATTTCCCGCGGGTGGGTGGGGTTGCCCCGGACGCGGACCTTGAACCAGATCACCCCGACATTGGCGCGGACCAGCATGTTCTCCTCCGGCTCCGGGATGATCACGGCATCGGCGGTGTAGCCGCGCTGCAGGGCCGCCAGCGACCCGTTGCCCGTGCATTCCTCCTCCACCACGGACTGGAAGTGGATCCTGCCCTGGGGGACCAGCCCCGCCGCGAGGACGGCGTCGAAGGCGAAGAGGTTGGCCGCGAGCCCGGCCTTCATGTCGCCGCTGCCGCGCCCGTAGAGCCAGCCGTCGACGATGGCCGCGTCCCACGGGGACCGGCTCCACTCCGCAAGGGGGCCCTCCGGGACCACGTCGACGTGGCCGTTGAGGATCAGCGAGCGCCCCTCTTCCCGCTCCAGGTCTTCGAGGGCCGGGGTGTAGGTTCCCACGACGTTGGTCATGTCCGTGTAGGGGACGGCGACCGCGCCGGCGCCGGGGTACGTGGCGAGGTCCGCGGGATCGAGCTCCCAGCGGTCCATCTCCAGCCGCCGGGCGGCCATCGCTTCGTAGAGGAAGTCCTGCGCCGAGGATTCCTGGTTGCGCAGGGACGGGTGGCGGACCAGGTCCTGGGTGAAGGCGAGTTGGGCGTCGAAGTTCGCGTCGACGGCGTCGAGGATCGCGCGGGCGTGACGGGGGTCCAGGGGCATGGTGTCTTTCCTTGGGGGTTTCCGGGCCGGAGTGGAGGTCGCGGGGCGCCCCGCGCTGTGTGAATCTCCACCGGGGACCAAGCGGGCGGGGCAGCTCGGATAGGCCGACGGCGGGGTGGATAGGTCGACGGCGGGCCAACCGGCCGCCGGGTCTCCGTCAATTTTCGAGGGTCCAGGACCGCCCCGGCAATCGATGAACGCAGCCGATGCGGGCCATAGGATGTGTGGATGCACAATCCGGACGCGATGAGCCGGCGCGTGGCGCTGCTCTGCCTGGCCGACCTGGACGCCATCTCGCAGCGGTACGTGGCCGAGGTTCGGCGCCTGCCGGGCTACCTCACCACGGTGGTCGGGGACGAGGAGCTGTACCGGACGGCCCGGCAGATGCTGGGCACGGTGTTCCGGCTGATCGCCGGAGAGTCGACCGCCGAGGAACTGGCGCGGGTGTCCGCGGAGGTGGGCAGGCGCCGTGCGACCCAAGGCGTGCCGCTGGATTCGCTCCTGCGCGCGGTCCGGATGGATTTCCGCTTCCTGTGGGAGGCGATGGGCGCCTACGTGGACGACGCGGACAGGGCGGAGTTCTCCGCCGAAGTGGTGGCCATCTGGGAAACCGTGGAGACACACACCGTCAACGTCCATGCCGGCTACATGGACGAGGTGGCCCGGACCAACCGCGAGGTGGAACTGGAGCGCGCCTTCCTCCTGCGGCACCTGCTGGCCGGCACCGGCGACGCCCGGCTTCGCGCCGAGGCCGCCGACGCGCTGGGACTGCGGATCGACGGGACCTTCGTGGTGGCCGCCGGGTGCCCCGACCACGCCCGGCGCTTCCGTGACCTGATGACCGAGCACCTGCCCGGCACGCCGCTGGACACCCTGGACGGCATCGAGTTCTGCATCATCGACGCCTCGGCCGGGCTCGATCCGAAGCTGGTGGCGGCGCTTGCGGCCATGCCCGCGGGCATCTCGCCGCCGGCCCGCGGAGTGGACCAGCTGCCGGCGATGTGGACCGTGGCCTGCGAGCTGGGACGGCTGGTCGAATCGGCGGCCGCGGCCGCGACCCTCGACCGCTCCTGGGACCGGCTGATGGCGCTCCGGCTGGGACCGGTGGCCGAATCCTTTGCCCGCGAACGGCTGGCCCCGCTCGAGGGCCTGGCCCGGCACGACCGGGAGAATCTCCTGGAAGCCGTGCGGGTGTTCGCCGGGAACGGGTCCGTCACCGACACCGCAGCCGCGCTTTACTGCCACCGCAACACCGTGCTGAACCGGTTGCGCCGCTTCACGCAGCTCACCGGCCTCGATCCCGCCGTGCCGCGGCAGGCGGCCCTGATCCAGTTGGCAGTCGCCGCCGATGCGCCGCCCGGCGCGGACTAGGTTGGCGAGGACTGGGTTGGCGCGGACCAGGTTGGCGCGGTTTAGGTCACGGGAGGATGGGGCATGAGGGCGGCGGCCAGGCCCACGACGTTGGCCAACACCGCAACGGCGAGCAGCACCCACCCAGCGGTGCGGATGGGGCGCGAGCGGTCCGGGGGCTCGTGGGTGAGCCAGACGTGCCAGTCCGGGTCCTGGTGGTAGATGGTGATCGTGCTGCCCGGGGGTGCGGCGTCGCCGGTGAGCAGGCCGGAGACCGCGGTCCCGTCCGGGGCGGTCCATACGGCGCAGGGCTGGCCTTCCAGGATGCGGACCTCCGCGGGGGAGGGGCGCCAGTGGCGGTAGTGCCGGCGCAGGATCCACGCCGTCACCAGCAGGGCGATTGCGGGCACGCCAGCGGCCCAGCCGACCATCTCCAGGGCCGGACCGATCGTCTCCAGCATCTCCCGCATCAAGGCTAAGTGTAGGCGGCGAGGGTCCCGCACCGAGCGAAGCGAGGTGTGGGAGCCGCCGAAACGGTAGGCGGCGAGGGTCCCGCACCGAGCGAAGCGAGGTGTGGGAGCCGCCGAAACGGTAGGCGGCGAGGGAGCCGCTCTCAATTTGCATGCCCGTGCGTCGTTTGCGGGCGACGCGTCGTCATGCACCCGACGCAACGGCATGCACGCCGCGCTATTTAGTGCGGGCCGAAGGAAAGCGCACTTTTGTGTCGGTTTAAGACTATTCATTTCACCGCGCGGCGCGATTGGTTTGCCCGATCGAAGGAAATGCGGTCATGATTGACGTCATGGAGGCCGCAGGGCCGACACATTTCGCAACACCTACCTGCAAGACCATCCAGAGCGGCTAAGAGACCTGGCTCAGTGACGCCGCAGCAACCGCCCTTCGGGGGACGGTGCTAATGCCAGGACCGATGGAGAAGCCCTCGCCGACGAGCCTTCCGGTCCGATTCACCGCGCCGTTGCGCGCTTTTTCGGGCGGCGGGCACGGCAGCCTCTTCCTCGGGACGACCTGAGGAGGCCACATGATCAGCATCCGGGACGTCTCGACGGTCTTCACGACCGCGGGACAGAACTTCACGGCCGTGGACGCCGTGTCCCTGGAGATCCCGCGCGGGTCCATCCAGGGCATCATCGGGTTCTCCGGTGCCGGCAAGTCCACGCTGCTGCGCAACATCAACCTGCTTGAGCGTCCCACCTCCGGCAGCGTCGTCGTCGACGGCACCGACCTCACCGCGCTCGGCGACGAGGAACTGCGCCGCGAGCGCCACCAGATCGGCATGATCTTCCAGCACTTCAACCTGCTGAACAACCGCACGGCCCTGCAGAACGTGGAGCTGAGCCTGAAGTTCGCCGGCGTGGGCAAGAAGGACCGCCGCCGCCGTGCGCAGGAGGCCCTGGAGATCGTGGACCTCGCCGACAAGGCCTCGTCCTACCCGGGCCGGCTCTCCGGCGGGCAGAAGCAGCGCGTCGCGATCGCCCGCGCGCTGGCGACCGAGCCGAAGGTGCTGCTCTGCGACGAGCCGACCTCCGCCGTCGACCCGCGCACCACCGCCTCGGTGCTCCAGTACCTCTCCGACATCAACGCCCAGCTGGGCATCACCACGGTGATCGTCACCCACGAGATGAACGTCATCAAGGCCATCGCGGACAACGTGGCCGTGATGGAGGACGGCGCCCTCGTGGAGCAGTTCGACCTCGCCGAACTGGAGCGCCCCGGCTTCAGCCCGGCCACCCAGATCGGCCGCTACCTGATCAGCGACGAAATCGCCCTCGAACGCCGCCAGCGCGTCCAGCCGAAGGAGACCTCCCTTGTCTAACGTGTCCGTCGCGGCCGCCCTCCCCGCCAACGGCGCCACCGCCTTCGACCTGAACCGCGTCGTCGAACTGCTGCCGGAGATCGCCGTGGCGATGGGGCAGACCTTTGCCATGCTGCTGGTCGCCATCCCGCTGGCCGTGCTGGTCGGCACCCCGTTGGGCATCTGGCTCTACTCCATGTCCCCGGTGGGGCTCAAGCCGCGCCCGAAGCTGCACAAGGTCGTGGACGGGCTGGTGAACACCATGCGTTCGTTCCCGTTCCTGATCCTGCTGATCGCGATCATCCCGATCACCCGCTTCATCGTCGGCACCACCATCGGCACGGCCGCGGTGATCGTGCCGCTGACCATCAACGCCATCCCGTACTTCGCCCGCTTCGTCGAGCAGAACCTCACCCAGCTCGGCGGCGGCGTCGTCGAGGCGGCCCGCGCGATGGGAGCCACCCGCGGCCAGATCGTGCGCGACGTGCTGCTGGTCGAGGCCAAGCCCGCGCTGGTCGGATCGATCACCATCATGACCGTCAGCTTCATCAGCTACTCCGCCATGGCGGGCCTGGTGGGCGGCGGCGGCATCGGCGACTTCGCCATCCGCTACGGGTACTACCGCTACGAGACCGGCGTGATGTTCCTGGCGATCATCCTGATGATCGTGCTGGTCCAGGCCGTCCAAATCGGCGGCACCCGGCTGGCCCGCCGCTTCGACAAGCGCCGCTAAGCGCGGGGCAGCCGGGTCCCCTGCGCGGCACGACGCCGGCGCCCGCTGGCGCGCCCCGCCCCACCTTCCGCACCACCTTCGTCCTAGGAGCACCATGCCCACCACCGCGACCGGCCGTCCGCGCCTGCTGCTCAGCGCGTTCCTGATGAACACCACCAGCCACATCCTCGGTGGCCAGTGGCGCCATCCGGAGGCCCAGCAGCACCGCTTCAACGAGCTCTCGCTGTGGACGGACCTGGCCCGCCAGCTCGAGGACGCCAAGTTCGACGCCATGTTCTTCGCCGACGTCGTGGGCCTCTACGGCGACCACGACGGCGGGTGGGCCTCCCACGTGCGCCGCGGCCTGCAGGTGCCGGCGAACGATCCGCTGGTGCTGGCCTCCGCGCTGGCCGGGGCCACCCGGGACATCGGCATCGCGGTCACCAGCTCCGTCGTCCAGTCCGATCCCTTCCAGCTGGCCCGCCAGCTGTCCACGCTGGACCACCTCACCGGCGGCCGCGTGGCCTGGAACATCGTCACCTCCGTGCTGGAGAACGCCCACCGCAACTTCGGCGGCAACGGGCTGACCGCCCACGACGACCGCTACGACTGGGCGGATGAGTACGTGGAGGCCGCCTACAAACTGTGGGAGGGCTCCTGGGAGGACGGCGCGCTGCTGCAGGACAAGATCCGCGGCATCCACGCCGACCCGGCCCTGGTCAACAAGATCAACCACCGCGGCACGCGGTACTCGATCGACGGCCCGCACCTGGTGGCCCCCAGCCCCCAGCGCACCCCGTTCCTCTTCCAGGCCGGCTCCTCCGGGCGCGGGCGCGCCTTCGCCGCCGCCAACGCCGAGGCCACCTTCCTCTTCGCCCCCAACCCGGAGCATGTGGCCAAGAACGTCGCCGCCGTCCGCCGGCTCGCCGTCGAGGCCGGCCGCGGGGAGCGCGACGTCGCCGTGTTCGCCGGGCTGTCCTTCGTGATCGGCTCCACCGAGGCGGAGGTCGCCCGCAAGCAGGCCGAGTACGACGAGTACCTGGACCTGGACGCGATCGTCGCCCACATCGGCGGCGGCTTCGGGATCGACCTCGGCGGCCTGCCGCTGGACACCCCGCTGGGCGACGTGCGCACCGAGGGCGGGCAGGGCGTGCTGGCCGCGGTCCGCGACTCCGTGCCCGGGGGCAACCCCACCATCGGCGACCTGGCCCGCTACCGTGCCAAGAGCATGCAGGTCGCCGGGACCCCGGAGCAGATCGCGGACACGTTGGAACGCTGGCAGGACGCCGGCGTGGACGGCATCAACATCATCAACCAGATCATCCCCGGCTCCTTCACGGACTTCATCGAGGGGGTGCTTCCCGAGCTGCGCCGCCGCGGGCTCGCCCAGACCGAGTACGCCCCGGGCACGCTGCGCGAAAAGGTCTTCGGCCGCGGCCCGCTGCTGGAACCCACCCACCCGGCCGCCCGCTTCCGCGGGGCCTTCGGCGCCAATTCGGCCGCCGCCACCAACCGGTCCGCCACCGGCGTGCCGGCGGGAGCGGGACAGTGACCGCCAGCCTCCTGACCCGCCACGGGGCGCCCGTCCCCAGCGACCGCGAGCGGGAACTCTTCGAGGCCGCGGAGGCGCTGGGCAAGGCGCTGGCCGCCGACGTGCGCGAACGCGACGCCGCCAACCGGCCCCCGGTCGCCGAGGCCCAGGCCCTGCGCGATTCCGGGCTGCTGCCGCTGACCGTGCCCGCGCGCTTCGGCGGCGAGGGCATCTCCTGGAGCACCGCCTTCGAGATCGTCCAGCGCATCGGTCGGCAGGACAACTCCACCGCCCAGCTGCTCGGGTACCACTACATCTTCCAGGCCTTCCCGTATCTGGACCTGGACGACGACGCCGCGGCCCGCCTCGCGGAGCAGACCCTCGCCGGCGGCTGGCTCTTCTCCTCCACCGGCACCCCGCAGGGCCAGCAGGTGCAGGCCCGCCGGGTCGAGGGCGGCTACGTCATCAACGGCAGGAAGCCGTTCGCCACCGGTTCCTACGTTGCCGACCGCATCTACGGCCGCGCGATCCTCACCCGCGAGGACGGCACCTCCACCCGGCTCGCGCTGCTGATCGACACCGCCTGGGAGGGTGTGGTCCGCCACGACGACTGGGACGTGCTCGGCTCCCGGCTCACCGCCACCAACACGATCGAGTTCCGCGACGTGTTCGTCCCGGACGCCGCCGTCGTCGCCGACCTCGGCGCCTCCGACGAGGCCCGCGCCCCGCACCAGGTGCTCGCCACCCCGGCCTTCCAGTTGCTGTTCTCCACGGCCTACCTGGCCGCCGCGGAAGGGGCGGTGCTCGCGGCCCGCGACTACACGCGCTCCACCTCCCGCCCCTGGTACCACGCCGAGGGCCTGGAGAGCGCGGCCGAGGACCCGTTCATCCTCAACCACTACGGCAGCTTCGTGGCCCACCTGACCGGGCTGTCCGCCGTCGTGCGCGAGGCCGCGCAGGCACTGGACTGGGCCTGGGGCCAGGGCGCGGCCCTGACCGCGGCCGAGCGCGCCGGGGTCGCCGAGCAGGTCGCCGCCGCCAAGGTCCTCGCCCACGAGGTCGCCCTGGACGTCACGGCGAAGGTCTACGACGCGATGGGTGCCCGCGCGGCCGGCACCGGCTACGGCTTCGACCGCCACTGGCGGGACGTGCGCACCCACACCCTGCACGACCCGGTCGCCTACAAGTACAACGAGCTCGGCCGCTTCTTCCTCAACGGCACCGAGCCGATCCCCTCCGCCTACCGCTAAGGACCGCCTTGACCGTCATTGACACCACCGAACCCGGCAGCGCCGCCGGCACCGCCGCCGACGCGGAGGAAACCGGCTACGCGGAACTGGCCGCGCGCTTCGCCCCCGTCTTCGCGCGCATCGCCGAGGGGGCGTTGGGCCGGGACCTGGCCCGCGAACTGCCGTTCGAGGCGGTCCGCTGGCTGAACGAGGAGCGCTTCGGTGCCCTGCGCGTGCCCGTGAGCCACGGCGGCTTCGGCGCGTCCCTCGAGACCCTGGTGCGCCTGCTGGTGGACCTGGCCGCCGCCGACCCGAACGTGGCCCACCTCTACCGCTCCCACATCGGGTTCGTGGAGGCGCTGCGCTGGGAATCGGCGCAGGTCCAGGAACGCTGGTACGGGCGGGCCGCGGCCGGGGAGACCGTCGGCAACGCCTCCACCGAGAAGGGCGGGAACGCGCTGGGCTCCGTGGCGACGCGGCTGGTCCTTGACGACGACGGGTACCGGCTCGACGGCGAGAAGTTCTACTCCACCGGCACGATCTTCGCCGAATGGACCATGGTGACGGCGGGCCTGGACTCGGGGGAGGACCGCCACTTCGCGATCGTGCGCACCGGGCAGCCGGGCGTGGAGATCCTGGACGACTGGGACGGGTTCGGGCAGAAGCTCACCGGCACCGGAACCACCCGTTTCCACGGGGCCCGGGTCGAGGCGGGCGACGTGTTCCCGCGCCGGCTGGAGGCCACGCACCAGAGCGCCGTCTTCCAGTTGGTGCTGCTCTCCGTGCTCGCCGGCATCGCCCGGGCGTCCCGCGACGAGGCAGCCTCGATCGTGCGCAGCCGCACCAGAACCTTCAACACCGGATCCGGCGCACTGTTCCGCGAGGACCCGCTGATCCTGCAGATCGTCGGAAAGATCGGGGCCAAGGCGTTCGCGGCGGAGGCCGCCGTCGTTGCCGCCGCCCGGGAGATCGATGCGGCGCTTCAGGAACGGGACTTCGTCCGAGCGAACGTCGCGGTGGACAACGCCCAGGTCGTGGTGCCCGAACTGGCCCTGGCCGCGGCGCAGCAGCTGTTCGAGGCCACCGGGGCGTCCTCGGTGTCCACCGCCAAGGGCCTGGACCGGCACTGGCGCAACGCGCAGACCGTCGCCACCCACAACCCGGCGGCCTTCAAGGCCCGGCAGCTGGGCGACCACCTGGTCAACGGGGTTGCCCCGGTGGGACTGAACGCGATCGGCGAGGCCCGCCGGACGGACTGACCCGGTGGCGGATCCGCCCCGCACCGTTTTTCACCCCCGACCAACCTGCTTCCCACATCTCTGCCTGACCCAAAAGGAGACACACCATGGAACGCCGTTCCTTCCTCACCGGGGCCCTGGGCCTCGGCGCCCTCGCCGGCCTTGGCACCCTCACCGGCTGCGGCCTGACCGGCGGCGCTTCGGCGGGCGGTGACAAGACCATCAAGCTGATCGTCACCGAGTCCGCCCCGTACCAGGAGCCCACCAAGATCGCCCAGAAGATCCTCGAGGGCCAGGGGTGGACGGTCGACGCGAAGTACGTCACCGACATCGTGCAGCCGAACATCGCCGTCGCCAACGGCGAGTTCGACGCCAACTACTTCCAGCACGGCGCCTACCTGGAGCAGTTCAAGGCCGACAACAACCTGGAACTGGAACCGGCGTTCTACATGTACGGCTCCCCGGGCGGCATCTACTCCACCAAGCACAAGAGCATCGGGGACCTGCCGGAGGGCGCGAAGATCGCCCTGCCGGTGGACCCGGCCAACAACGGCCGCGCCTTGGCGCTGCTGGCCAAGCACGGCGAACTGAAGATCACCGAAGGCAAGAGCGTCATCCACGTGTCCCAGAAGGACATCCTGGAGAACCCGAAGAACTTCAGCTTCGTCGAGGTGGACCAGCAGTCCCTGTCCAAGACCCTGCCGGACGTGGACGCGGGCTTCCTCTTCGTGCGCCTGGGCGCTGAACTGGACATGACCCCGGAGGACGCGCTGCTGTTCGAGGAGGACGCCGACTCCCTGCCGTACATCTGCATCGTCGCCGCGAAGCCGGGCTTCGTCGAGACGGAGAAGGGCAAGGCGCTCAAGGCGGCCTACCAGTCCGACGAGGTCAAGGCGTGGTTCGCCAGCTACCTCGGCGGCGTGCTGCCCACCCCGTGGGACCGCGACCCGATCGCCGACGTCGCCACCTGGAACGTCTGATTCCGGCCAGCTGATGGCGGGGGCGGCATCCCCGCCCCGGCTGCCGCAGTTTCGCGGCCGGGCCCGTCACGGGCCCGGCCGCGGAGCCGTATCCCCGCACTCTCATCCGCACCACGCATGTGAGGAACAAACCACGGGCCCGGGCTGGGTCGGCGCGGCCGGGGCGGCTACCGTGGGGGCATGTCCACGGAACCGACGCCCCAGGCCACGCCGCCGCGCCACACCAACGACCCCGCCGTCGTCCGCCGGCTGCTGGACACCCCGGGGCGGTGGGCCGTCGTCGGACTGTCCAGCAACCCGCGGCGGGCCGCGGTGGGCGTCTCCCGGTTCCTGATGGACCGGCTCGGCATGGAGATCATCCCGGTCTCGCTGAAGGGCGATGACGTCCACGGCCGCACCGGCTACCGGAAGCTGGACGAGATCCCGGGGCCGGTGGACGTCGTGGACTGCTTCGTGAACTCGACCAAGGTGGGGCCGGTGGTGGACCAGGCGATCGAGATCGGTGCGAAGGCCGTCTGGCTGCAGCTGGGCGTGATCGACGAGGCCGCCGCCGCCCGCGCCAAGGCCGCCGGACTGGACGTCGTGATGAACACCTGCCCCGTGATGGAAGTCCGGTCCTAGGATGCGTTGCTAAACCCTATGGGGCTTGTTTTTGGTGGGCTGGTGGCCAGTTGGGAGCGGTTTTCCCGCTCGGCACCTTAAACGGCCGTATAAAAGGGCCGGCAGGCCGCGGTGAATGCGATGAAATAAAGGGCGGGCCCGGCGGCTGTTTTGCTGCCGGGCCCGCCCTTTTGGGTGTTCCGTGTCAGGAAACCGCCACCGGTTCAGCAATTTCCATGGCCGGTTCGAGGGTGGGAACCTTGGTCGGAGTTGAGTCGGCGGCCTCGAAGCGTCGGCCCCAACCGAAGATGATGGAAGCGATCATGACGAGTGTGAGCGTCAGGGGATAAAGGGTTCCGGCGAAGAGGGCGCCGGCGGAGATTTCCGGAATGTCGTATCCGCCGATCAGCGTGGCACCGACGAAGAGGAAGGCGCTGAGGAACGGGACGATGCAGCTCAGGCCCATGGCGAAGCAGTCCATGATGTTGGACCGGCGGTAGGGGTGCAGGCCCACGCGGGCACCGATCTCGTCGGCGACCGGGCCGAAGGTGATCATGGAGGCGGAGTTGACTCCACCGAAGAGCACGGTGAAGGCGCTGATGCCCAGGGCGATGGACGCTTCGGCGCCCGCCGGAGTGTTGCCCAGCCGGCCGCGGATCAGCGCGGAGGCGACCTTCGTGAGGACGCCGGCTTCCACCAGGACGCCCATGATGCCGAAGACTCCGATGACGAGGGCGACGGTTCCGAGGATTCCCTGAATGCCGGTGACCAGGTAGCCGCCGGGTGCACCCTCGGTGACATTGAGGACGTCGGGCCAGCCGATGAGGCCGGTGGCCAGGGCCGTGGCGGTGCCGAGGACAAGGCCGACGGTGATGGCCTTGAAGATGTCCCGGGTGATGATGGCTGCTGCGAGCATGACGGCGACGGGGATCAGCATCCAGAGCCCTGCGGGGTTGGAGTTTTCGGCGAGGATGTCGGTGGTTGCCCCGGTCGGGCTTCCACCCAGGATTGCGAAGAGGACGACGCTCACGCCGGCCGCCGCCAGTGCGTAGCGCAGCCGGGACTTGACCACACCTCCGATGTCGGCGGTTGCATCCTTGTGGCGGAAGCGCTGGGTGGAAGCGGAGATGATGGTGGTATCGGAGACCGGGGCAAGGTTATCGCCGAAGATCGCGCCGGAGAGGATGGCTCCGGCGAGCATGGCGGGATCGGATCCGAGGGTCAGGCCGGCGGCGAAGAAAATCGGAAAGGCGGTGAACATGGTTCCGATTGAGGATCCGGTCGACATGGAGACCGCGCAGACGGCGATGAACGTGAAGACCGTGAATGCCGCCCCGCCGACGCCGAGGGCATCAGCGAGCCAGACGAAACCGCCTGAGAGCTGTGAGACCTTGATGAGCTCCGAGTACATGCCGATCACGAACAGGATGGCGACGATGGTCATCGAGGCCGGGCTCGCGAAACCCCGTAGGGCCGCGTCCCAAAAACCCTTGTAATCCCGGGCGAACAGTGCTCCGGCAAGGAGGCCGAGGAATGCCCCCATGGCCAGGGCCGTCATGTCGAATGCCTTGAACACGACGAAGTAGGCCACGCAGGTGGCGAGGAAGACGAGAAGCGGGACGAAGCTAACGACCCACCCTCCCCGGAAGCGCAGGACTTGGGAAACGCTAGAATGCTCGGTCATGGCAATCCTTCAAGAAGAGGACAATGTCAGAAAATGCGGTTTGATCGGGGCTACATAATGCTGGAGCCGATAAGATCACTTATGTAGTGTCAGTGCAATGATTTCGATAAAATTTAATGAGGCTGAAATTTTGGCAGGCTTCAGGTGAGGATGGATGGTGCTTCCAGAGAAACTTCGTGCCCTGCGCAAGGAGCGGGGCATGACCCTGAAGGATGTCGCGGACGCGGCGTCCGTGACGCCCGGGCTGATCAGCCAGATCGAGCGAGGGAAGACCGATCCGAGTCTGGCGACGGTCCGCAGGATCGCGGCGGCCTTCGGTGCCGACCTGGCCACGCTTTTCGCCGAGTCCTCGCCCGCTTCTGTTCATGTCAGCCGGCCGGGTAGCAGGCCCGGCCTGGCCACGGCCGAAAGCCATCTGGTTTATGAGCGGCTCACTCCGGGCCGTTCGGATTTGGAGGTCCTGCTCGGACGCCTTGAGCCCGGAGAGGCGACGTCGCCCGAGGGCTGGTCGCATGCGTCAACGGAGTGCACGTTCGTGATCGAGGGCGACATCGCGGTGTACGTCGAAGATGAGCGGTATGCGGTTGGGACGGGGGAGAGTATTACCTTCGATGCGGCGGTGCGGCACCGCTATGTCAATGAGGGCTCGGTTCCGTGCCGTTTCCTGGTATCCGTGACTCCGCCCTTTCCCTAGGCCCGCTCGAGCCCTGTCCGTAGGGCACCGACTCAGGCGGTTGCGGCGATTGCCTCGATCTCGACGAGTGCTTCTTTCGGAAGGCCCGCTGCCTGGAACGTCGAGCGTGCCGGCGGGATGCCGCTGCCGAAATGCCGGGCATAGACCGCGTTGACCGCCTCGAAATCGGCAAGGTCGGCCAGCAGCACCGTCGTTTTCACCACGTCGGTCAGGCCGAGGCCAGCCGCTTCGAGGACGGTCTTGATGTTGGCAATCGACCGTTCGGCCTGTTCGGCGGCGCCGCCGGGCACGAAGGCGCCCGTGGCGGGATCGATGGGTAGTTGTCCCGAGACGAAGACCAGGTTCCCGGCTGCCACGGCCTGGGAATAGGGGCCGATGGCGGCGGGAGCCGTCGGGCTGGTAATTGCCCGCGCTGTGGTGAGGGTATTCGACATGATCTCTCCAGTTGGTTCGGTTGAGGGGTCTATGCGGGCAGCAGCTGGCTGTCCCGGGAAAGCAGCTGCAGGGCGCCGGCAATGCGGGAGTAGGCGTCCACGGCGCGGGTTTCATCCATGAAGCACCCGTGGACGATCCGCAGGTGCCCGGCTCCTTCGGCGCCGTACGGCTCGCCTTCGTTGACCAGCACGCGGGCGGTCCGGAGAATGTGCGCGGATACCTCGGTTGCCGTTCCCAGCGCCCGGATATCCAGCCAGGAAAGAATGCCGCTTTCAGGCATTTGCATCCTCACCCCGGGAACCGCGGAGAACGCCGCGTGGGCCAGCCGTCTCCGCCTGTCCAGAATGTCGAAATAGGCCGGCAGGATCGTCTCATCCTTCAAGGCGGCGGCCGCCCCGATCTGGGACAAGGTGCTGGTGGCGCCCAGGACGTTGACCGCGCCCCCGTACAAGACATCCATGATCCGGTCGTCGGCGACCAGGTAGCCAACGCGGAATCCGCTCAGGCCCAGTCCCTTGGAAACCGAGAAGACGGTAACGGTGCGCTCCCACATGCCCGGAAGGGTCGCGGGGCTGACCATTTCGATATTGTCGAACACATGGTCCTCGAAGGCCTGGTCGCAGACGAGGATGAGGTCATGGGCGACGACGAACCGGGCAAGGGCTTCGAGCGTGTCGCGCCGGAAGACGGTGCCTGTCGGGTTGTTGGGGTGCGAGATCAGGACCATTTTCGTCCGAGGGGTCAGCGCCGCTTCAAGGGCCGCGGGGTCGAGCTGATAGCCGTCCTCGGCGCGCAGCGGCACCGAGACCGGAACGGCCCCCAGCAGCCGGCAGTTCGCAAAATTCGACGGGTAGCTCGGATCGGGGACCAGTACCTCGTCCCCCTGCTCAAGAAACGGCATCATGGCATACAGCAACCCGGAATCGGAGCCAGGGGTGACCAGAATGTTCCGTGACGGGTCCGCGGTGATTCCGTTGCGCGTCCCGAGCTTGCCGGCGATCACGCCCCGCAGATCGGCGCTGCCGATGGGCATCGTGTAGTGCGACGGCAGGCCGGACGCGACCGCCTCCGCCATCACCGTCTGAACGCTCGCAGGGATCGACGGATCCGGGAAAAACGGGTCGGCCCAGGCCATCACATCGACGCCCGCCTTGATGAGCTCACCCGCTCCTTCCCCCACGTCGGCCTTGGAGACGGATGAAAAGAGCCCGCCCTCAAGCGGACTGAAGCGGGGGGTCATGAGACGGCGCATGCGGGTACTTCCTTAGCTTGCGAAATGAATTGGGTGCCAGAAGTCGGCCGTTGGCGGCTGATCGGCGAGGCTGGTCTCACCCTAGATCCAGTTTTACTAGCGTTGCAAGAGTTTTAGTGATACTAATTTTTTTGCTGGCCACTACCGATGCCCCGGCTCGGCAGCAGTGACAGAAGCAGCAGGTCCCGGTCCGTCCGGCCCGGGAAAATCTGATGGAGGAGACAGAATGGCAACCCCGCAGAACCAGGAAATCGTACTCGGTGCCCTGCCCAAGGGCATTACCCTCGCCAGCGAAGCCGCGGGCAATAAGACATGGAACGTGCTGGGCCACACCTACCTGGCCAAGGTGGAAAGCGCCACCAGCTTTGCCTGGCTCTCCCTGGATCCCGCCGGCACCGGCGTGCCCCCGCACGTGCACCCCACCCAGGACGAGCACATCTACATCATGGAAGGCATCTACACGCTGTACCTGGACGGTGAATGGGAGACCGCGGGCCCCGGCGACACCGTCCGGATGCCCAAGAATCTGCCGCACGCCTACTACAACCGCGGTGAAACGCCTGGCAAGGCCCTGTTCTGGGTCAGCCCGGCCGGGCGCCTTTCGCAGCTGTTCGACCAACTGCACAATCTGGAGGATCCGGAGGAAGTGGTCCGTCGTTCGGCCCTGCACGACGTCGACTTCCTTCCCCCGGGCTCCGTTCCCGGCGCCTGACCGCCGCCCCAAGACCCAGGATCCAGGACCCCGGTCCGCCGGCAGGCGGGCACCCGCGGTGAAAACCTCCGCAGTACAGGGTGCCCGCCTGAGTGAAGGAACAATCATGCCCGCAGAAGAAGCACCACCGGGACTGCTGCGCTACGGACCGCACCCGGCCCAGACCGTCGAATACCAAGATGCGTGCAGCGGGCCCGCCAGAGGCCTGGCCGTGCTGGTCCACGGCGGCTACTGGCGCGCACGGCACACAGCCTCCCTCATGGTTCCGCTGGCCCGGGACCTGGTTGCCCACGGCTGGGCCGCAGCGAACATCGAATACCGCAGCAACGGAAACGGCGGCGGCTGGCCGGGCACCTTTGAGGATACCGAGGCCGCCATCGACGCCATCCGCCGCAGTGATTGGGGGCGCCGGCAGGCCGGGCCCGTCGTCGGCATCGGCCACTCGGTCGGCGGACAGCTGGTACTCCTGAATGCCGCGCGGCTGGATGCCGCCGTCGCTTTGGCGCCGGTCACCGACATCGAAAGGACCTACCAGGAACGCCTCGGCGAGGACGCGGCCGCCGAATTCTTCGGTGCCGGACCGGACCGCCGCCCGGACGACTATGCCGCAGCGTCACCGATCCGGCGGCTGCCGCTGGACATTCCCGCTCTCATTGTCCACGGTGCCACGGACGCCCGGGTCCCACTGCGGCATTCGGAGGCCTACGTCTCCCAAGCACGCCGCGCAGGGGATCATCCGGATTTCCACTGCCTGAATGAGTTGGACCACCTGGCTGCGATCGACCCGTCGGCCCCGCACTGGAACGACGTCCGGAGCTGGTTGGACAGCACTGCCGCTCAGTCCATCCTGTCGTAGCGGGAGCGCAGCACCAGGTAGCCGCCATAGCACAGCAGGCCCACGCCGATCACCGCCAGCAGCGGTGGGCCGTACGGGTGGTCGCCCAGGGACTTCAGCGCCCCGTCCAGGCCGGTGGACTCCTCCGGATCGTGCTGGAGGGTCGCAACGATGAACAGCAGGCCCAGCAATCCCAGCGCCACGCCCTTGGCGATGTACCCGACCATGCCGAGGATCCGCACGGCCCGGCGGGCCGTGCGGCCGGAGGGCAGGGCCAGTTCGTCCTCGAACTTGTGGAGGATGCCCCGGTAGGCGAAGAACAGGCCCGCTGCGAGGATGACCGCGCCGAGGAGCAGCAGCAGGAAAGTGCCGCCCGGCGTGGACATCAGCTGGGCGCTGAACCGGCTGGTGTTCTCGGAGCTGTCCGGGCTGCTGCCCGCGGCAAAGAGGACGAAGAGCCCGCTGACGGCAAGGAACGTGACGCCCAGGCCGAGGTTCTTGAGGATCGGTTTCCACCGCTTCAGGCCGGACTTCGTGGTCGGCTTGTTCCGCTTCAGGGTCCGCAGGCCCCCCTTGTCGAAGACGGCGGAGACCAGGTGCCACAGTCCCAGCAGGAGACAGGCGGCGAAGCCGGCCCACAACAGCACCGCGCCGAACGGCTGCTGGGAGATTTTCTCCAGCGCACCGGTCTGGTCCGCGGATGCCTTCTCGCCCAGCGCCAGCTGGAAGGCCAGGACGCCGAGCATCCCGTGCAGGATGCCGTTGGCGACGTACCCGGCCCGGGCCCCGCGCTCGAACCACGGATTGTCGGTGCTGCGCTCAACGGCGTCGGCCGCCTTCCCGCCGGCCTCGGAGGCCGCATCCATGGCCTTGCGCGCCGTCCGTTTGGCGCTGTCCTTCGAAGGCTCGCCCGAAGCGCCGTGCTGTGGTCCCACCATGCCTACAGCATAGGATTTGCGCGTGGACTACCAACAGGTGCGCGCCTTCTGCATGGAGCAGCCCGGGGCCTTCGAGGACTTCCCCTTCGGCCCGGACAGCGCCGTGTACAAGGTGCGCGCCCGGGCCGGCCGCAGCGCCAAGATGTTCGCGCTGCTGTGGCCGGAAGGGGACACACGGGTCCGCATCAACCTCAAGTGCGATCCCGTCCTGGCCGAGCAGCTGCGCGCGGCCCATCCGGAGATCACCCCCGGCTACCACATGAGCAAGAAGCACTGGAACACCGTGGACTGCTCCGGAACCCTTGACGAGCGCACGCTGCGCGACCTGGTGGAGGACTCCTACGACCTCGTGGTGGCGTCGCTGCCGCGGGCCGACCGCGAAGCACTGCACTGGGCCGGGTTGGCGGGAGGCTCCGCGGACGCGGATCCGTCCGGCGCCGATCCCGGCCCCGCCGAAAGGAGTCCCCAGTGAACCAGGAAGACCTCGACGACCTCTGGGATTTCGCCGACCCGGCCGCCAGCGAGCAAAGGTTCCGGGACGAGTCCGCGGCCTCCACCGGCGCCGACCGGGCCGTGCTGCTCACCCAGGTGGCCCGCGCGCTGGGCCTGCAGGGACGCTACGAGGACGCCGTCGGGCTGCTGGAGGACATCGAGGACGCCCTGACCCTGCCCGGCTTCACCCAGGACGAGCGCACCGAACTGCGGGTGCGCATCGCCCTCGAGCACGGGCGGGTGCTGAACGCGGCCGGGAAGCCGGCCCTCGCCGTCGTGCAGCTCGCCCGCGCCGCGGGCCTGGCCGCCGGGGCTCGGCTGGACTTCCTGGCCACGGACGCGCTGCACATGCTCGCCATCGCCGACCCGGTGCGGGCCGGGGAGTGGACCCGCCGCGGCCTGGCCACCGCGCTCGCCTCCCCGGACCCGCGGACCCAGCGCTGGGCCGTGGCGCTGCACGCCAACCTGGGGTGGGGCCTATACGAGGCCGGCGAGCACGCGGATGCGCTCGAGGCCTTCGGCGCGGCCCTGCGGGAGGCCCGCAGGGTCGGCACCCCGGACCAGGTCCGCTGGTGCGAGGACGGCGTGGCCGCCGCCGAGGAGGCCCTGCGCGCGGGGGCCGACGGCTGATTCGGGGCCCGCTAGGGTGGAGGAATGATCTTGATCGTCGTTAAGTTCCGCACCAAGCCCGAATTCACCGACACCTTCATGGAGCGGGTGCGCCCCTTCACCGAGGCCACCCGCGCCGAGGAGGGCAACCTCTGGTTCGAATGGTCGCGCAGCGTCGAGGACCCGGCCGAGTTCGTGCTGGTCGAGGCGTTCCGGGACGACGCCGCCGAGGCCCACGTGGGCAGCGAGCATTTCGCGGCCGGGCTGGAGGCCATGCGCCCGGCCCTGGCCGAGACCCCGCTGATCGTCAGCCGCTCCGTCGAGGGCGAGGGCTGGGACCGCATGGGAGAACTGCGGATCGAGGGCTGAGCCCTACTGCTGCCTCCACTTGACGCTGAAGCTGCCGTACCCGGGGCTGTACTTGCAGGTTCCGTCCACCCCGGGGTCCAGGTTCTTCGCCCCCAGGATGTCCAGCGTGCACTTGTAGTCGTCGGCGACGCGGACGGTGGCGCCCTTGCGGGAATCCCACGCCCGGTTCCAGCGGGCCAGCTGGTAGACCTGCACCACGGTGTCGCAGTCGATGTTCTTGGTGGTGAAGACGAAGCTGGCGCCCTCGCAGGTGGTCTTCTTGGCCTCCTTCGGGTGGTACTCCAGCGACTGGAACATCGCCACCAGGTCCGCGTACTCCTGCGTGTACACGTAGGCCTTCGCCGCCTCCAGCGCCTCCTCCGGATGCGCGGCGCTGCGGATGGACTTGTCCAGCGCCAGCTCGCCCTGGAACTGCAGCGGCCCGGCCAGCAGCGGGTAGCCCTTGTTCCCGTGCAGGCCCTTGCCGCCGGCGGTCAGGCCGTAGATCGGGTGGCTCTTGGCGTTCGGGTGCGTGGTGAGGTCGAAGACCACCTGGGCCTTGTCCGAATCCACCAGCAGCGGCACGTCCGGCGTCGGCACCGAGTCGATGCGCTGGATCGCCGCCCCGGGCAGCGCCTCCGGCAGGTCGTCCCCGGGGTTCTGCTGCAGGGTGGCGATCAGCCTCCCCTCCGCGTTGCGCACCTCGTGGGCGGGGCTGCCCGTGGCGGAGAACCCCGGTTCGGAGGGCACCACCTCCATGGTCCAGTCCGATCGGATGCGGAAGGCCATGTCCCCGGAATCGGTGATGACGGTCTTCCATTCACTGTCCGCGGCGGGGCTGGCCCGCACCGGCGCGGGCTCCGGGGGCGGGGCCTCGGTAGGGAACGCCTTGGGGAAGAACTGCTGCAGGGAGCAGGAGGACAAGAACAGCGCCGCAGCCAGGGCCCCGGCCACGGCCGCCACCCTCCTGGAACCTTGGGAAAGAGCCACCATGGGGCCACCATAATCAAGGGTCCGCCGGACGCAAGGGGGCGCCGCCGAATCGTTGCAGGACCTACGCTTAACCCATGGACCTCCTCGCTCCGCTGCGGACCCGCCTGCGCATCACCTTCGCCGGCCAGGCGGAGGGCGTGCCCGCCTGGGAGGACGCCCTGGAGCACGGCGACGACGCCGGGTACTTCGCCCCGGATTCCGCCGTCTGGACGGTCCACGGCGGCATGACTCCGATCGCCGCCGGCATCCGGGCCCTGCTGGTCCAGGCCCTGCACCCCGGGGCGCTCGCCGGGGTCGCCGAGCACTCCGACTACCGCACGGACCCGCTGGCGCGGCTGGCCGGCACCATCCGCTGGATCTTCACCGTCACCTACGGGGACACGGTGGCGGCGCGGGCCGCCTGCGACTACGTCCGCAGCCGCCACCGTTCCGTGACCGGCACCTACACCGACGCCTCCGGCGCCGAACGCCCCTACTCCGCCAACGACCCCGTCCTGGCCGAGTGGGTCCACCTGGCCTTTATGGACGCCTTCCTGCGCTCCTACGAGATCTTCCGCGGGCCGGTCCCGCAAGGCGCGGACGAGTACGTGTCCGAATGGGCGGTGGCCGGGGAACTGATGGGCGTGGCGGACCCGCCCCGCACCGAGGCGGCCCTGCGCGCCCGGCTCCAGGCGTACGACGACGGCGGCCTCCTCTGCGGCGGAGAGCGCGTCGAGGAGGTGGTGCGGTTCCTGAAGGCGCCGCCGCTGGATCCGCTGCTGCTGCCCGGGTATAAGGTGCTGTTCGCCGCCGTCGTGGACACGCTGCCGGAGCGCTACCGGGAACTGCTGGGGCTGGAGCGCCCCCGGCTGGGACCGGTCCCGCTGCCCACCAGGCTCGCCGGAAAGATCGCCCTCGGGGCGGTCGGGGCCACCCTGCAGAAGGTCGGTCCCAGCGAGCTGGCCGCCCGCCGGCGGCTGACCCGGCTCGGTGTCCTGCCCCCCAGCGAGCGCTCGGCTGGCTAGCGCCCGACGTCCCGTTGCCTCCCGTTCCGTATTGCGGAAGGGAATCGGTTCCGGCCGGGCCGGCGACGGCTAGAGTTCAAAACGTGATCGCCACCAGCCCCTCCCAGTTGCAGGCCGCCCAGCGGCCCGGCGCGGTGCCTGCGCCGGAGGAAATCCTTCCGGACACCCACGTGATCGCGCTGCCGCTGCCGCAGGGCAGCTCCGTGGTGTACACGCTCTGCTACGTGCTGGTGGACAGCGGCGGCGCCGCGCACCTCGTGGACCCCGGCTCCAACCTGGACCAGAACTTCGAGGCGTTGGCGGGCTTCCTGGACCGGTTGGGCGTGGACCGGGTGGCCACGGTCTTCGCCACCCACCTGCACCCGGACCACCTGGGGCTGGCCGACCGGGTCCGCCGCTGGACCGGCGCCCGCGTGGCGCTCGGCCGGGTGGAGCAGGGTGCGCTGCGCACGCTTCCGGCCACGCGCGCCAGCGGGGCCGACTTCGAGCGGTGGGGGGTGCCGGAGGCCGAGCGCCCGGATCCGGCGCAACTGGTCCGGCGCCGCGCCCAGGACCCGGATTTCCGGGCCGACGTGCTGCTCGAGGACGGGGACGCACTGGACATCCCCGGCCGTGCCGTCACCGCCATGCTGACCCCCGGACACACCACCGGGCACATGAGCCTGCGCGACGACACCCGGAAGCTGCTGTTCACCGGGGACCACGTGCTGCCGACGCTCTACCCGGGCATCGGGCTGGGCGGGCCCGCCGCGGTGAACCCGATCGGCACCTACTTCGGCGCGCTGGACGCCCTCCGGCCCTACACGGACTACGAGGCCTGTCCCGGGCACGGCTACCGCTTCACCGGCCTGGCGTCCCGGATCGACCGCATCGAGGAGCACCACCGGCACCGCGCCCGGGAGGTCCAGGCGGTGCGCGCGCGTGAACCTGGCGCGTCGGTGTGGGAGGTCTCCCGCCACGTGACCTGGAAGCGCGGCTGGGACAACCTTCCGGCGTTCCTGCAGGCCTCGGCCCTGCGCCAGGTGGAGATGCATCTGCAGTACCTCGACGCCCTCGACGCGGAAGCCGCGGCCCCCACCCCGTAGCCCTGGCCCCACTCCTTGGCCTCGGCGACCGCCTCGCCGCCCTACCGGCCCCACTGCAGGGATCCCCGCTCCAGGAATTGTGTTGCGTTTGTGCGGGTGCTCCGCCGAATCCTGACGCGTAGGTGTCGGTGTTTTCCACAATTGTGTGTGGAGAACGGAGGGGCTCCAGCCCTTGCCCCTCACACTTTTCCCGCGGAACCCGCACTTACGCGTCAGAATTCCCGCGGAACCCGCACTTACGCGTCAGGATTCGGAAACGGCCCCGCGGCCGTCGCGCGTATCCTGAATGGATGGATGCGCAGGCCCAGTCCACTGTGGTTTTCGATAGTCATTTCGCGCGCGAACTGCCGGAAATGGCCATTCACTGGCGGGCGGAGGAGTTTCCCGATCCCCGGCTGCTGGTGCTGAACGAGCCGTTGGCCGAGGCCCTGGGCTTTGATCCGGCGTTCCTGCGGACCGCCGAGGGTCTGCACTTGCTGACGGGCCGGCGGCCCCCTGAGGGGGCGACGCCGGTGGCGCAGGCGTATGCCGGGCACCAGTTCGGCTGGTACTCGCCCCGACTGGGCGACGGGCGGGCGCTGCTGCTCGGGGAAGTCGTCGACGCCGCCGGCAAGCGCCGCGACATCCACCTCAAGGGGTCGGGGCAGACTCCCTTTGCCCGCGGCGGTGACGGGTTCGCCGTCGTCGGTCCCATGGTGCGCGAGTACATCGTCAGCGAGGCGATGCACGCCCTGGGCGTGCCCACCACGCGCTCCCTGGCCGTCATCGCGACCGGGCAGTCCGTCGCCCGCGAGAGCCTGCTCCCGGGCGCGCTGCTGGTCCGGGTGGCCAGCAGCCACCTGCGCGTGGGGAGCTTCCAGTACGCCAGGGCAACGGGCGACGCGGACCTGCTGCGCCGCCTGGCGGACCACGCGATCGACCGCGACCATCCCGCCGCCGCCCAGGCCGAGAATCCCCATCTGGCCTTGTTCCAGTCGGTGGTATCGGCCCAGGCCTCGCTGATCGCGCAATGGATGCTCGTGGGCTTCGTGCACGGGGTCATGAACACGGACAACATGACCGTTTCGGGCGAGACGATCGACTACGGACCCTGCGCCTTCATGGACGCCTTCAACCCTTCCGCGGTGTACAGCTCGATCGACGAGACGGGCCGGTACGCCTACGGCAACCAGCCGAGCGTGGCGGAGTGGAACCTCGCCCGGTTCGCCGAGGCCCTCCTGCCCCTTTTCGACGCCGACGAGGACCGGGCGGTGGCCCTGGCGCAGGAAGCGCTGGCGGCCTTCCGCCCGCAGTACAGCGCGGTCTGGCTGGCCGGCATGAAGGCCAAACTCGGGCTGCCCGGCCTCGACGACG
The DNA here is from genome assembly GCF_039540195.1 of Arthrobacter ginkgonis. Lineage (NCBI taxonomy): Bacteria > Bacillati > Actinomycetota > Actinomycetes > Micrococcales > Micrococcaceae > Arthrobacter > Arthrobacter ginkgonis. The sequence goes on from NZ_BAABEO010000006.1 coordinate 176,147, forward strand.
CCACGGCCTCGCCGCTGGCGAGGGACCTGACCGGCCTGCTGCAGGCGGCCGGGGCAGACTACACCTCGTTCTTCCGCGCGCTCGGCCGGGCCGCCGCCGGGGACACCGCCGCCGTCCGCGGGTTTTTCCCGGACCCGAGGCCCTTCCTCGAGTGGCTGGAGCGGTGGCAGGCACTGGCCCCCGACGCCGGGACGATGGTGCGGACCAATCCGGCCTACATCCCCCGCAACCACCTGGTGGAGGAGGCCCTGGCCGCCGCGGCCGCGGAGGACCTGGAACCGTTGCGCCGCCTGCTGGAAGCCGTGACGGCGCCCTACGACGAACGGCCGGGCCTGGAGCGCTACGCCGAACCCGCGCCCGAGGACTTCGGAACGTACCGCACCTTCTGCGGGACGTGACCTGCCGCGGGACCCGCCCTGGCGCCCCGCACTTTTCCCCGCGGAACCCGCACTTACGCGTCAGGATTCCGCCGGGACCCGCACTTACGCGTCAGAATTCGGGGCGGACTGCCTGGGAGGCAGCAAAATCCCGGGGAAACGACGGCGGGGCCGCTCCTGCGCGACGTGCGTCGCGGTAGGAACGGCCCCGCCGTCGTATTGCCGGTGCTAGAAGTACTTCGGCAGCGTGGCCTCGTGGGCCTCGCGCAGCTCGGCCAGGTCCAGCTCGAAGAGGCCCTGCACCTCCAGCGCGGAGGTCTGCGTGTCGACCACGCCCAGGCGGACCACCGGGTACTGGCGGGCCGTGGCCATGTCGTTGAAGCGGACCTCCTCGGAGCGCGGCACCGCGACCACGGCGCGGGCCTGCGACTCGGAGAACAGCGCCGTGAAGGCGTCCACGCCGTCGCGCTCGCACAGGTCATCCAGCGCCACGCGCGCGCCGACGCCGTAGCGCAGCGCCATCTCGGACAGGGCAGCGGCCAGGCCGCCCTCGGAGAGGTCGTGCGCGGCGTCGATCATGCCGTCGCGGCTGGCGTTGATCAGGATCGCGCCCAGGGTCTTCTCCGCCACCAGGTCCAGCTTCGGCGGCAGGCCGCCGAGGTGGCCGCGGATGTTCGCGAACTCCGAACCGTCCAGCTCGTCGCGGGTGGTGCCGAGCAGGTAGATGGCCTGGCCGTCGGCGTCGTTGCGCCAGCCCGAGGGGGTGCGGCGGGCGACGTCGTCGAACTTGCCGAGCACCGCCACCACGGGGGAGGGGTGGATCGGCGTGGAGCCGGTCTGGTTGTAGAGGGAGACGTTGCCGCCGGTGACCGGGACGCCGAGCTCCATGCAGGCGTCGGAGAGGCCGCGGATGGACTCGGCCAACTGCCACATCACGTCCGGGTCCTCGGGGGAGCCGAAGTTCAGGCAGTCGGAGACGGCCATCGGCACGGCGCCGGAGGTGGCGACGTTGCGGTAGGCCTCGGCCAGCGCCAGCTGCGCGCCCGTGTAGGGGTCCAGGTAGGCGTAGCGGCCGTTGGCGTCGGTGGACAGCGCCACGCCCAGGCCGGTCTCCTCGTCGACGCGGATCACGCCGGCGTCGTCCGGGGCGGACAGGGCGGTGTTGCCGCCGACGTAGCGGTCGTACTGGTTGGTGATCCAGGACTTGTCGCACATGTTCGGGGACGCCATCAGTTCCACCACGGCGGCCTTGAGCTCCTCGCCCGTGGCCGGCAGGCCGGCTCCGGCGTCGGAGGCCCTGAACGTGTCCGCCTGCAGCGCGTCCTGCCACTCGGGGCGCGCGTAGGGGCGGTCGTAGACCGGACCCTCGTGCGCGACCGTGCGCGGGTCGACGTCGACGATGGTCTCGCCGTTCCACGTGATGATCAGGCGGCCCGTGTCGGTGACCTCGCCGAGCCAGGAGTACTCCACGGCCCACTTCTCCATGACCGCCTCGAAGGCCGCCACGTTCTCCGGGGAGACCACGGCCATCATGCGTTCCTGCGACTCGGACATCAGGATCTCGCCCGGGGTCAGGGTCGGGTCGCGCAGCAGCACGGAGGTCAGTTCGACCTCCATGCCGCCGTCGCCGTTGGACGCCAGTTCGGAGGTGGCGCAGGAGATGCCGGCGGCGCCGAGGTCCTGGATCCCCTCCACCAGGGAGCCCTTGAACAGTTCCAGGCAGCACTCGATGAGCACCTTCTCCGCGAAGGGGTCGCCGACCTGGACGGCGGGGCGCTTGGACGGCTTGGTGTCGTCGAAGGACTCCGAGGCCAGCACGGAGGCGCCGCCGATGCCGTCGCCGCCGGTGCGGGCGCCGAACAGGACCACCTTGTTGCCCTTGCCGGAGGCGTTGGCCAGGCGGATGTCCTCGTGGCGCATGACGCCCACGGCGAGGGCGTTCACCAGCGGGTTGCCCTGGTAGACCGAGTCGAAGACCATTTCGCCGCCGATGTTCGGCAGGCCCAGCGAGTTGCCGTAGCCGCCGATGCCGGCGACCGCTCCGTGCATCACGCGGGCGGTGTCCGGGTGGTCGATCGCGCCGAAGCGCAGCGGGTCCATCACGGCCACGGGGCGGGCGCCCATGGAGATGATGTCGCGCACGATCCCGCCGATGCCGGTCGCGGCGCCCTGGTAGGGCTCCACGAACGACGGCGAGTTGTGGGACTCGATCTTGAAGGTCACGGCCCAGCCGTCGCCGAGGTTGGTGACGCCGGCGTTCTCGCCGATGCCCACCAGCATGTCCTTCTTCATCTCCTCGGTGACCTTCTCGCCGAACTGGCGCAGGTGGTTCTTGGAGGACTTGTAGGAGCAGTGCTCGGACCACATGACCGAGTACATGGCCAGCTCGGCGGCGGTCGGGCGGCGGCCCAGGACCTTGACGATCTCCTCGAACTCGTTCTGCTTCAGGCCCAGTTCGGCCCAGGGAAGCTCGGTGTCCGGGGTGGTGGCGGCGTGCTCAACGGTGTCGATGTTGAACTGCTGGGTCACTTGGTGCCTCCAACGAGGGTGGTCAGGACGGAGGTGAAGAGTCCCAGTCCGTCGGTTCCGGTGTGGTCGGGGCCGTAGCCGGCCTCCACGGCGTGCTCCGGGTGCGGCATGAGGCCCACCACGTTGCCGGCTTCGTTGGAGATGCCGGCGATGTCGCGGCGGGACCCGTTCGGGTTCCAGCCCACGTAGCGGAAGGCCACGCGGCCCTCGGCCTCGAGCGCGTCGAGGGTCTTCTCGTCGGCGATGTACTGCCCGTCCTGGTTCTTCAGGACGATCGAGATCTCCTGGCCGGCCGCGTACTGGCTGGTCCAGGCGGTGGTGTTGTTTTCCACGCGCAGGACCTGGTCGCGGCAGATGAACTTCAGGTGGTCGTTCTTGATCATGGAGCCCGGCAGCAGGTGCGACTCGGTGAGGATCTGGAAGCCGTTGCAGATGCCCAGGACCGGCAGCTTGGCGTCGGACTTCGCGGCGTCGACGATCTTGGACATCATCGGCGCGAAGCGGGCGATCGCGCCGGCGCGCAGGTAGTCGCCGTAGGAGAAGCCACCCGGGAGGATGACGGCGTCGACGTCCTGCAGGGACTCGTCGGCGTGCCACAGGGACACCGGCTCGGCGCCGGCGAGGCGGACCGCGCGCGCGGCGTCGCGGTCGTCGAGGGTGCCGGGGAAGGTCACGACGCCGATGCGCGCACCCGAGAGCGCCGCGCCCGGGGCGGGCGAGTAGTCGCCGATCAGGGGGAGTTCGCTGCTCATTAGTCCGCGACGACCTCGACGTTGACGACGTCCTCGATCACCGGGTTGGACAGCAGCGTCTCGGCGGCGTTGCGGGCCTGCTCCAGGACGGCCTCGGTGATTTCGCCTTCGACGGTCAGCTCGAAGCGCTTGCCCTGGCGGACGCCGGCGAAGGCGTCGAAGCCGAGGCGGGGGAGGGCGCCCACGATGGCCTTGCCCTGCGGGTCAAGAATTTCGGGCTTGGGCATGACATCAACAACGATCCGGGGCATCCGGGTTCTCCTGTGCGCGAAGGTGGGGTTTGGCGCTTGCGGAGGTGCCGTCTCACGCCATGGCAGTCGATGACGCTCCGCGAGCTTGCCCCACCATTCTACCGGGTTGAAAATGACCCCCCGTCCGGCGGGATTCCCCCTGCTCGGGGCCCGGTTTCGCCGCGTAGGCTGGTCACATGGACTCCGAGGACCGCTGCCCCTGCCTGTCCGGCGAAACCTACGGCGCCTGCTGTGGCAGGTTTCACGCCGGCTATGCCGCCGGGGTGTGGCCGACCACCGCCGTGGCCCTGATGCGTTCGCGCTACAGCGCGTTCGCGGCCGGCGCCGCCGACTACCTGCTGGCCACCTGGCACCCCTCCACCCGGCCGGTGGAACTGGTCCTGGACACCGAGACCGTGTGGCGGCGGCTGGACATCCTGCGCATCAAGGGAGGCAGCCCCTTCGACGAGCGCGGGACGGTCGAGTTCGCGGCGCACTACCGGCACGACGGCGAACGCGGGGTCCAGCGCGAATCCTCGCGCTTCGTGCGCGAGGACGGCCGCTGGTACTACCTGGACGGGGAGCTCTAGCCGTACCTAGCCGGCAGGGTTGGTTGCACCGGGCGATCGGTGCTTTGCCTCCGAGGGCGCGGTGCCGGATCGGGCAGCCTTCCCGGCTTAGCCTTCGAAGAGCGTTTGGCCGATGTATCCGCCCGCACCGAAACCGGGCGGGATGGCGAAAACCCCCGAGCCGGTGTGTCGCAGGTATTCGGAGAGGATGTCGTCGCGGGCCAGCGCCGTCTGCATCGGCACGTAGTGGGTGCGCGGGTCCACCACGAAGGCGATGAAGAACAGTCCGGCGTCCAGCCGGCCCAGCCCGTCGGTGCCGTCGGTGTAGTTGAACCCGCGGCGCAGCATCCGCACCCCGTCGTTGTGGGAGGGGTGTGCGAGCGCCACGTGCGAGCCCGCCGGCACCAGCGGCCCGTCCCGGCCCTGCAGGGCGAAGTCGGGTTCGGTGAATTCCTCGCCGCCGGACAGTGGCGCGCCGGTCCGCTTGGTGCGGCCGATGATGGTCTCCTGTTCGCCCAGCGGCGTCCGGTCCCAGGTCTCGATGTGCATGCGGATGCGCCGCGCGACCAGGTAGGTGCCCCCGTTCATCCAGGCCTCGCCGCCGGAGGCCCCGGAGACCCAGACATGCTCCTGGAGGAATGCGGTGTCCTCGCTCTTGAGATTGGCTGTGCCGTCCTTGAACCCCATGAGGTTGCGCGGGGTGGACTGGGCGCGGGAGGTGGAGGAGGTCCGGCCGAAGCCGATCTGGGACCAGCGCACCTGCGCCCGGCCGAAGGCGATGCGGGAGAGGTTGCGCACGGCGTGGACGGCGACCTGCGGATCGTCGGCGCACGCCTGGACCACCAGGTCCCCGCCGCTGCGGGCCTCCTCCAGCGCATCCCCGGGGAAGTGCGGCAGCTCGATCAGCGCCTCCGGAAGCCTGCCCTCGAGGCCGAAGCGCGCCCCGCCGTCGTCCCGGAACAGCGTGCGGCCGAAGCCGATGGTGACGGTGAGGCGGGAGGCGGCCAGCCCAATGGCCTCGCCGGTGTCCTCCGGCGGCGCGTCGTAGGGCCCGGAGGTCGCCCCGCCCTCGCCGATCTCCTGCCCCTGGGCCATCGCCTCGATCGCCCGGGTCCAGTCCCGGAGCAGGGCCACCAGCTCGTCCCGGTCCTGCGTGGTGACGTCGAAGGCCGCGATGTGCATCCGGTCCTGGGCCGCGGTGGTGATGCCGGCCTGGTGCTCCCCGTGGAGCGGGACGACGGCGGAGGCGGGCGCGGGCTCCCGCGTCGAGGCGTACGCGGCGTAGCCCGCGGCTCCCGCGGCCAGGCCAAGGGTTCCGGTGCCCGCGGCGGCAAGCAGTGAGCGCCGCGAAAGGCCTCCGGCGGGGGAGGGAGGGGAGGGATCGGGGCGGTCTGTCATGATCGGGGGTCCTGGGAGACGGGGCGGGTCAGGCCCGGGCGGATGCGGCGGGCGCGGGGACGCCGCGGCGCACGAGGCGCAGGAAGAGGAACATCACCGGGATGACATATGCCGTCCAGGCAATGGCTTGGAGCCAGGTGGTGGCCGGAGTGAAGTTGAAGACCCCCTTGAGCAGCGTTGCCGGCCATCCACTGGGAGGAACCGCAGCGGAGACGTCGAAGGCGAGGTGGTGCAGCCCGGGCAGCACGCCAGCCTCCTGCAGGTCGTGGACCCCGTAGGCGAGCACGCCGCCGGCAACGACGATCAGCGCCGCTCCCGTCCAGGCGAAGAACATCCGCAGGTTGATCTTCAGGGCTCCGCGGTGGATCAGGATGCCCAGGACCACCGCGACCGCCAACCCGAGGAGGGATCCCAGCAGCGGCTGCCAGGTCTGGCCGGTGGCCCGCGCGGCGGCCCAGATGAACAACGCGGTCTCAAGGCCTTCGCGGCCCACGGCCAGGGCCGCCACCAGGAACAGGCCCCACGCAGACCCCTCGGCCGACTGGTCCACCCGCTCGCGGAGTTCGGGGCCGAGCTTGCGCGCCGCGGCGGTCATCCAGAACACCATCCACGTCATCAGGCCCACGGCGATGATCGACAACCCCCCGCCGATCATTTCCTGCGCCTCGAAGGTCAGGCCCCGGGGACCGAAGGTGAGGAGGGCGCCCGCCCCGAGGGATGCGGCGATGGCCACGCCGACTCCGGCCCAGACCCGGGGAATCAGGCGTTGCCTGCCGGTCTTGCGCAGGTAGGCCAGCAGCAGGACCACCACGAGGGCGGCTTCGAGCCCTTCACGCAGTCCGATCAGGAAGTTGCCCAGCATCGCCCCACCCGTTCCGCCCTTCCCGCCTCGGATGGCCGTCATGGTGCGGGCCACCCGGTGCACGCCCGTTAATGCTAAAGGCAGGCACGCCCAAAAGGATAGGTATGCCTTACCTAATATTTTGGAGGTGCCCAAGGGGTTCGTCGGCGGTGCCGGGGTGTGCGCCTCCCGCCGCGGGAAACCATGGCATCTCGACTCGGGAGGGAGTAGGGTGGAAGGCGAATGTCTGACAATCAGCATTGTAATGCGTGTGTGGGAGAAGGATAGCAATGGCATCCATCAACACGACGACTCCGGCAGGTAGCGTCGCCCCCGTCCTGTCGCTGTCGCGGCGCGACGCGGCCATCCAGGAGATCCGCCGGGCGGTGGTCCGGGGATGGCTGAAGCCCGGAGACAAGCTCACCGAGGTGCAGCTCTCGCAAATGCTGAACGTGAGCCGGCCAACGATCCGCGAGGCCTTGAACCAGCTCTCGCAGGAGGGCCTCTTGGTCCAGGAGCCCTACCGGGGCCTCCGCGTGGCGACGGTGGGCGTGGAGCAGATCCTGGACATCGCCAACACCCGCCAGGCGCTGGACATGCTTGCCGTGGACGGGATCCTGGATGACCGAACCGGCTCACGCATGGAGAGCGTGCGGAAGGCGTGGCAGGACTTCTCCCGCGTGGAGGACGATCCCGACCCCCTGGTGCGCCACGAGGCCCATGTCGCGTTCCACCGCCGCATCTGGGCCGCTTCGGAGAATTCACTCCTGCTGCGCCTCTGGCCCGTGGTGGAGGCGCACATCACGATCGCCCTAGCCCGCGACCAGGCGGTCCGGTCCGATCCGGAGCGGGCCAAGCTGGTCCACCACCACCTCGTGGATGCCCTGCTCTCCGGCGACCGGGACGCCATCCAGCAGGCGTTCGAGTCCCACACTGTCGGCAGTGCCCGGGAACTCATCGAATTGATCGAAAGGGAGGAAAACACATGAGGATCCTTGTCATCGGAGCCACCGGAATCGTCGGCGCCGCCGCCGCGGACCTGCTCGAAGCCGACCACGAGGTGATCCGCGCCTCCCGCGGATCGAAGGTCACGGTCGACCTGACCGACAGGGCTTCCATCCGGGACATGTTCGCCTCCGTCGGCACCGTCGACGCCGTCGTCTCCTGCACCGGGTCGGTCCCCTTCAAGCCGCTCGCCGAACTCGAGGAACAGGATTTCCACGCCGCCTTCGCCGACAAGGTCATGGGCCAGGTCAACCTGGTGACCGAAGGGCTGAGTCACGTGGCCGACGGCGGCTCGTTCACGCTCACCACCGGCATCCTGGCCCGCGAGCCGATCGCCACCGGGGCCGCCGCCTCGCTGGCCAACGGTGCGCTGGAATCGTTCGTTATGGCCGCCAGCGCGGAGATGCCCCGCGGGATCCGGATCAACGCGGTCAGCCCGACCGTCCTGGTCGAGGCCGAGAACTACCATGCGTCCTTCCCCGGATTCCCCCAGGTGCCGGCGGCCGACGTCGCGCGTGCCTTCGTGCGCTCTGTCCAGGGCGTCGAAACGGGACGCGTCTTCGCCCTCTGACGCACCGGGTGGCCCGCCCATAAGAGCAACCCCGCGCCGCGACCCCCGGTTCCTGCCAACAGGGACCGGGGGTCGCGGCATGTGCGGGGCGCCTAGAGCGTGAAGACGGTCCGGTGCCACGCCTTGGCCGGCTCGCCGGTCAGGTCGAACATCACGTGCTTGACGGTCGTGTACTCGTCGAAGGAGTAGGTGGACATGTCCTTGCCGAAGCCGGACTCCTTGATGCCTCCGTGCGGCATTTCGCTGATGATCGGGATGTGGTCGTTGACCCACACGCAGCCGGAGCGAATTTCACGGGTGGCCCGCAGCGCCCGGTAGACATCGCGGGTCCAGGCGGACGCCGCGAGGCCGTAGGGGGTGTCGTTGGCCAGGGCGATCGCCTCGTCGTCGGTGTCGAACGGCATGGCCGCCAGGACCGGGCCGAAAACCTCGTCTTGGACGATCTCGCTGTCCGCCGGGGCGTCGGCAACCAGGGTGGGCCGGTAGTAGGAGCCGCCCGCCAACTCCCCGCCGGGGATGCCGCCGCCGATGACGCGGGCGTAGGACTTGGCGCGGTCCACCATGGCGGAGACCTTGTCCCGGTGGGCCTCGGACACCAGCGGGCCCATGTCGGTGGACGGATCGGAGGTGGGGCCGAGCTTGACCTTGGCGAAGAGGTCCGCGACGCCCTGGACGAACGCCGGGTAGAGGGAGCGGTGCACGATCGCCCGGGTGGCGGCGGTGCAGTCCTGGCCGGCGTTGATGAGGCTGCCTGCCACCGCGCCGTGGATAGCGGCCTCCAGGTCGGCGTCGTCGAAAACCACGAAGGGGGCCTTGCCGCCCAGTTCCAGGTGCACGCGCTTGGCCGTGGTCGCCGCGGCCTCGAGCACCGTGCGGCCCACCCCGGTGGAGCCGGTGAAGGAGAGCATGTCCACGTCCCGGTGGCGCAGCAGCGCGGCCCCGACGGTCGAGCCCCGCCCGCACAGAACGTTGATGACGCCGTCGGGAACGCCGGCGTCGCTGGCGGTCTGGGCGAAGAGGAGGCTGGTCAGCGGGGTGATCTCGGCCGGCTTGAGGACGATCGTGTTGCCGGCGGCGATGGCGGGGAGGATCTTCCAGGCCGCCATCTGCAGGGGGTAGTTCCAGGGAGCAATCGATCCGATGACGCCGATGGCCTCGCGGCGGATGGAGGAGGTGTGGTCCGGGGAGTACTCGGCGCTGGCCTTGCCCTCGAGGTTCCGGGCGGCCCCGGCGAAGAAGGCGGTGTTGTCGATGGTGCCGGGGACGTCGAACTCGCGGGTGAGCCTGATGGGTTTGCCGGCCTGGCGGGACTCGAGCTGCGCGAATTCCTCGGCGCGTTCCTCAAGCAGCGCCGCGAAGCGGGTCAGGACGGCCGAGCGCTCGGCCGGAGTGGCGCCGGACCAGCCGGGGAACGCCGCGCGGGCTGCGGAGACGGCGGCCTCCACGTCGGCGGGGCCGGCGGAGTCGATGGTGGCCACGACCTCGCCGTTGGACGGGTCGAGCACCGTGCACACGGCGTCCGAGCTTCCGTGCGCCGGGCGGCCGTTGATGAACTGGCCCGCGGTGGCCAAGGCGGTCGATTCGGTCATCTTGCTTCCTGCTTTCGTTGGTTGCGGATGCCCTACCCGGAGGTGGGGCCCCAGATGTCGCCGACGGTGTACCCGGCCGGGAACGGGTCGGTCGGGTCGAGGATCCACTGGCCGCGGCCGGTGAGCCAGCCGCGGCCCGTAATGGTGGGAAGCACCGCGGTGTGCCCGCCGACGGTGGTCTCCCCGGTGAGGCGGCCGATGAATTCGGTGCCGATGATCGACTTGTGGCTGAAGTCCTCGCCGATGGCCAGTTGGCCGCGCGCATGGAGGGCCGCCATGCGCGACGAGGTTCCCGTGCCGCACGGGGAGCGGTCCAGCGCGCCGGTCCAAGTGGTGGGGTCGCCGGGCAGGACGGGTCCGGTGGTCAGGACCACGGTGTTGCGGGCCTGCTGGCCGGGAACGCGATCCCCGGAGTGGAGCATGACCAGGTTGACCCCCGAAACACCCGGGTTCTCGGGGTGAACGGCCTGGATCTGCTCGGCCGCGGCCATCTTGATCAGGGCGCCGGCCCGGGCCAGTTCCTTGCCCCGGGCCGGGTCCAGGTCCAGCCCCAGGTCGGCGGCCTTCGCCTGGGCGAAATACTGGCCGCCGAAGACGACGTCGACCGGAATGGTGCCGTACTCGGGCACCTCCAGCGGCACGTCGAGCCCGACGACGAAGCTCGGCACGTTCGCCACGGTCACCGAGGTGACCTTGCCGCCGTCGACCCGGGCGGTCGCGTGGACGCGCCCCACCGCCGTGTCGATGAGCACCTCGACGACGGGACCCGGGCGGTCGACGATGCCGGTTTCGATGGCGGCGGTGACGGCGCAGATCGTGTTCGATCCGGACATGGGGGTGAACCCGCCCTGCTCCATGACGACGATGCCGAAGTCGGACCCGGCGTTTACCGGCGGCAGCAGGATCACTGCGCACAGCCCGGGGTAGCCGCGCGGCTCGCGCAGCATCAGCCGGCGCAGCCAGTCCAGGTTCTCGCGGCAGTACGCCAGCCGTTCGGCCATGGTGTCGCCGTGGACCAACGCGGCGGCGTTCGTCAGGATCCTGCCGGGTTCACCCTCGGCGTGGACCTCGACGGCGTCAAGGAGCAGGGGCGAGGTCATGCCGCGGCCGTCTTCAGGGCGCCCGCCGCGGCCAGCAGGCCGGCCAGGCGCTCGCGCTGCTCAGCGTCCAGCGGCTGGAGGGGCGCCCGGACGGGACCCGCGGACGCGCCGATCAGGTCCAGCCCGGCCTTGATGCCCGCCGCATAGTTGACCGACTCGAGGAAGTCGCTCAGCGCCCACAGCGGCTTCCACTGCTCGCGCGCGGCCGCCAGGTCGCCCTTCTCCGCCAGGGTCTCCCACAGCGCGACCGCCTGCTCGGGCACCAGGCCGGCCGCGCCCCAGACGGAAGCCTCGGCGCCGGAGGCGATGCCGAAGAAGGTGAGCGTGTCCCAGCCGTTGAATGCCTTGATCTCGTCGGCGTGGTTGGCCAGCAGGTCGGCCAGCGCCACGGCGTTGCCCGAGGTGTCCTTGAGGTAGTCCAGGCCGTCGATGGAGCCGAGTTCGGCGATCTGCGCCGCGGTGAGGGTGATGCCGGTGGCGTCGGGGATGTTGTAGTACACGATCGGCACCGTAACGGCCGCGGCCACGTCGGCAAGGAACTGCTTCAGGGTGGCGAAGTCCAGCGGGCCGTAGAAGGGCGGAACCACCATCAGTGCTTCGGCGCCGACGGCCTCCGCGTGCCGGGCCAGGGACACCGCGGCCGTGGTGCTCAGCGCACCGATGCCGGCAACGACGGGGACCCGGCCGGCGGCGGCCTCGACGTAGAGCTCGATCACCCGGCGGTATTCGGCGTCGGTGAGCGTGGTGAATTCCCCGGTGCTGCCGGTGGGCACAAGGCCGTGGATGCCGGCGCCGATCAGGCGGTCGACCTGGCGGCGCAGGGCGTCCTCGTCGAGGGCGGAGGCGTCGTCGGTGAAGGGGGTGGATACGGCTGCGAGGATGCCGCGGAGCTGGACCTTCTTGTGCTGGGACATGGTGGTTCCTTTCAGGGTGGTGGTTGTCTAGTGCGCCGCGACGGGCAGCTTGCGCTGGCCGCCGCGGAAGCGGTCGGGGGCGAAGGGCTGCAGGGTGGGAGCGATGCGCCCGTGGACGATCAGTTCGGTGAGGGCAGCGGCGGTGCCGGGTGCCAGGGTGACGCCCATCATCCCGTGGCCGGAGGACACGTAGGCGTTCTCCAGGCTGCCGAGGTGGCCGATGACCGGCAGTCCGTCCGGGGTCATGGGCCGCATGCCGGCCATCGGTACGGGCGGAACGGCCGGCGCCTGCCAGGTGCGGAAGTACTTGGCCGGGGCGCGCAGGATCGCGTCGACCCGGACCTGGTTGATCTTCTCGTCCAGGCCGCCGAACTCCATGGTCCCGGCGAGCCGGAGGCGTTCGTTGAACGGGGTGACGGCGACCTTCGCGTCCCACAGGTTCACGGCGCTGCGCAGGCCCAGTGCCGGCACCTCCACGCTGTAGCCCTTGCCCGGGCGGATGGGCAGCGGGACGCCGAACTGCTTCGACAGCCCGCCGGTCCACGCGCCGGCGGCGAGGACGATGCGGTCCGCGGCGTAGCGGTTGCCGCGGCTGTGCACGGCGGTGATCCGGTCGCCGGTGCGGTCGACGGCGTCGATCGGTGCGTTCTCGACGATCCCCACGCCCATGGCCACCAGCCGGCGGTGCAGGGCAGCCGCCATGGCCCCGGGATCGACGTGCCGCTCGTGCGGGAAGTAGATGCCGCCGAGGACCGCGTCCGTGAGCAGGGGTTCGTGCTCGTGGACGGCGTCCCGGCGCAGCACCTGCGGTTCCCGCCCGTACTCGGTGGCCAGGTCCAGGTTGTCGAGGTGGTGGTCGAAGTTGTCCTGTTCCGTGAAGGCCATCAGGAGTCCGTCGGTGTGCATCTCGAAGTCCATGCCGTCGGCGCGGTAGTCGTCGAAGATTTCCAGGGTGTCGGCGGCCAGGCGCAGGTGGCCCTCGAAGCCGGCCCGCTGGTCGCGGGCGTTGGACTTGCGCCACATCCCGAACATGAACCGCAGGAACTCCGGCTCAAGCGAGGGACGGATGTAGAGCGGGCTGTCCGGCCGGAGCATCCACTTCATGGATTTCAGGACCACGCCCGGCCCGGGAACCGGCGCGGATTCGGCCGGGCAGATCCAGCCGGCGTTGACCTTGCTGGCGCCAAGGCCGGTGGCCCGCGCGTCGATGACCGTCACCTCCGCCCCTTCCCGGGCGAGGTGGTAGGCGGTCGTCAGCCCGATGACCCCGCCTCCGATGACGAGCACGTGCATGGTGTTCCTTTCTGACGGATGGTTCTGTCTGGAAACCGGGGCCGCTAGAAGCGGACGGCGTCCACGAACCTCTTGAGTTCCTCGTTCGTGCAGTGGTCGAAGGCCTCTGCGGGGGCCGCGTTCACCGCGATCTCCCCCTCGTGGAAGAACACGACCCGGTCCGCGGCCTTGGAGGCGAAGGCCATGTCGTGGGTGACCAGGGCCAGCGCGATGCCGTCCTCCTCCTTCAGGCGGCGGAGGACCTCGAGGACCTCGGCCGCGACCGGCGGATCGAGGGCGGAGGTGATCTCGTCGCAGAGCAGCAGCTTGGGCTTCATCATCAGTGCCCGGGCGATGGCCACGCGCTGGCGTTCGCCGCCGGAGAGCTGCGTGGAGCGGCTCAGGATGTGGTGCCTCATGCCCACCTCCTCAAGCGCGGCCTCCGCGCGGTCGCGCGCCTCCCCGGCCTTCATGCCCAGGCGCTTGCGCGGGGCGAGGATCAGGTTCTCCAGGACGTTCATGTGCGGCCAGAGCGTGTAGGTCTGGAACACCATGCCGACGTCGGACTTGACCGTGTTCCACTCCTTGGTCCGTGCTCCGTCGGCGAAGACGGTCTTCTCGCCGATGCTGATTTCGCCGTTGTCCGGGTCCGTGAGACCCGCTATGGCCCGCAGCAGGGTGGATTTGCCGGAACCGGACTTGCCGATGATGACGGTGATGTCACCGGCCTTCATCTCGAAGTCCACGTGCTTGAGGATGGTGCGGCCGTAGAAGGACTTCTCCAGGCCGCGCGCGGAAACGAGGACCTCTCCCTTGCGGGACGCTTGCTCTGTGGTGTCGAGGGTGGGTGCGTTATCCATAGTGGGTGCCTTTTTCAGTGCCAGGTGCGCGGGGTTCATGCCGTCGCCGCCTTGGAGCCGGGTAGGAGCCGCGCGAGGAAGACCTTCTTGGCTATCGGTCCGTGTCCGGCGGCGTGCTGCATGCGCCGTTCGATGTTGCTGGTGATGAGCGAGACCGGGAAGGCGATGGCGAAGTACATCAGCGCTGCCGCGGTGAAGACTTCCAGGGAACGGTAGGACTGGGCGGAGACGGTGTTGGCGACGAACATCAGGTCCGCCACGGCGATGGTGGAGACCAGCGCGGTGTCCTTGAAGAGCGAGATGTTCAGCGACAGGATGACCGGCAGCTGCTGGCGCAGGGCCTGCGGCAGGATGATGTAGCGCAGCTGCTGCAGGTGGTTCAGCTGGAGCATCCGGCCGGCCTCGACCTGTTCCACCGGGACCGACTGGAACCCGCTGCGGTACGTCTCAGCCATGAACGCCGTCAGGTTCGCCGAGAGGGCGATCAGCGCCGAGACGTACCCGGGCAGCGTGATGCCGGTCAGGGCCGGCAGTGCGTAGAAGATCCAGAAGAGCTGGACCAGCAGCGGGGTGCAGCGGAACACCTCGATGTAGGCCTGGGCGGCCCAACGGATGACCTCGATGCGCGCCATGCGGGCCATGGCCAGCGGGACGGCGAGCACCATGCTGATGACGATGGTGATGACCGCGAGCTGCAGGGTGAGGCCCAGGCCGCCCAGGAGGGCGGGAAAGGCATCGGCGACAACGCCCCAGTCGAAGTTGTAGTTCATGGCAGAGCCTTTCGACGGCTACTTCTTGCGGAGATCGCCGAGGTTGTCCGCCTCGACGTAGTTCGACTCGGCGTAGGCCTTGGTCAGGACGCCTTCGCTCTTGGCGCGGTCGATCGCGATGTTGACGATCTGCAGCGACCGCTGGTCGGCGCTTGCCGGGACGCCGTAGCCCGTCGAGGACTGGAAGATCGCCGGCTCGGGGACGATGATTTTCAGGCTGTCGTCGGCCAGCGCCTGGCTTTCGGCCGTGGGCAGGTCGGCAAACTCCGCTATGGCGCGGTTGGCGTTGACGGCCTGGACGGCGTTGGCATAGCTGTCCATCGGCATGATCTTGTCGGTGAACTGCTCCAGTGCCGCCGCGGGTGCGGCTCCCTGCGCCACGACGATCTGACCCCCGGCCTGGAGGACGTCGTTGGAGGTGACGTAGTCGGAGTTCGCCTTGACCACGAAGGCACCGGGGTAGCTGTAGACCGGGTCGGTGAACTGGATCGCCAGCGAGCGCTCCACCGTGTAGTCGAGGTTCGCGGCGAAGTCGTAGCGGTCCGCCTGCAGGCCGGCGACGATGTTCTTCCACTCGGCGGCGACAGGAACCAGCTTCACGCCCAGCTGGTCGGCGAGCTTCTCCAGCGGGATCAGGTTGGCCCCGCCGAGCGTTCCGTCTTCCTGCTGGACGGTCATGGGCGGGGCGATGGCGACGCCGACCCGCAGTTCCCCGCGCTCCTTGATCTTTTCGATGAAGGCGCCGTTGCCCGCGTCGCCGGCCGCGGCCGCCGGACTGCCGCGGAACCCCGCTCCCAGGAGGCCACCGCCGATGGCGAGGACAAGGACGGCGAGGAAGGCGAGGACGATCTTACTGGTCTTGGTCATGGTGGGCTTCTCTCGGTTCAAAGCGGCGAACCCGCAACGCCAGTGGAAGGATGTTGATAGCCAGATTGTCAGGCAATCTGCAACCAAAAAGAACTGTAGACGGTGAGGTGCGTCACGTCTAGCCCCTCCGGCGGAACGTCACTTCCGTCTCGGTGGGATCAGCGGACGTAGTCCGCCCCCGTGACGTCGATCGTGGAGCCGGTGGCGTGGCGGCATTTACCGCCGGCCAGAAAGGCGATGAGTTCGGCCACGTCCTCAGGCGGCGTCACCTCGCCGAGGGGGAGGTGTGCGACCATGTCGCCCGCCACCTGCCCGTCGGCGAGATCCGTTGCGACCCACCCCGGGGCCACGGCGTAGGCCAGGACCCCGTCCTTGCCGCACCCGCGCGCGATGCCCTTGGTCAGGGCCAGCAGGCCGCCCTTCGCCGCCCCGTAGGCCAGGTGCTCGACGTCGTCGCCGCGATGCGCCGAACGGCTGGTGACGTTCACGATGATCCCTCCGCCTCGTTCGCGGAAGTGCTCGATGGCCAGCCGGCACAGCTCGGCCGGCGCGGCGAGGTTCAGGGCGAGGTTCGAGGCCCATCCCGCGTCCCACGCTTCCTTGTCCTCGATCGGCGAAGCGATCCAGGCGCCGGCGTTGTTGACCAGCGTGTCGATCCGCCCCTGCCAGCCCAGCGCTTCCGCCCAGATGCTGCGGAGCTGCGCCGGATCGGCGAGATCTCCGCCGACGACGGTCGCGCGGTCCCCGAGTTCGGCGGCCAACGCATGGGCCGGGGCCGCCTTCGAGCCGTAGTGGATCACCACGGCCGCGCCTTGGCCGTGCAAGGTCCTGGCGGTGACGGCGCCGATGCCGCGCGAGGCGCCGGTGACCAGGACGACCCTTCCTTCCAGGGGAGCCTTCATCAGGACACCGCCTGGGCGCCGGTGATCTCCACGATCGATCCACACATGTAGGGAGCCTCGTCGGAGGCCAGGAAGGCGATGAGGGCCGCGACCTCGGCCGGCTCTCCAATGCGTCCGAACGGGACGAGTGCGTCCAGGTCCGCGACCGTCCTGCCGGAGCGTTGCAGGCCCGCCTCCAGCATCGGGGTGCGCACCTCTCCCGGGCAGACGGCGTTGACCCGGACGCCGTGCGGCGCGTAGTCCCGGGCGAGGTTTTCCGTGAATGACACCACGGCCGCCTTGGAGACGTTGTAGGCGATGTGGCCCGGCGCCGGATGGAGCCCCCACTGGGAAGCGGTGTTGACGATTGCCCCGCCGCCCGCGGCGATCATGTGGGGCAGGGCCGCCCGGCACACATGGAAGAGGGCGTTGACGTTGACGGCGAAGCTCAGGTCCCAGTCCTCGGCGGTCAGGTCGAGAAGGGCGCCGCGTCGGTTGATCCCCGCGTTGTTGACCAGGACGTCGATCCGCCCCAGGTCCTCGACGACGGTGCGCACCGACGACTCGACGGCTTGTGGGGACGCCAGGTCGAACGCCAGGGCCCGGGCGGACAGCCCGGCCTCCAGCAGCTCCTCCGCCGCCTGCGTGGCAGCGGACTCGTTGGCGTCGCAGACCACGACGTGGGCACCTTCCCGGGCCAGGCGCGAGGCCACGGCGGAGCCGATTCCTCCGCCTCCGCCCGTCACCACCGCCACCTTGCCCGCGAAGCGTCCAGGGGTCGTGAGCGGGGGTGCCGCGGATGCGTCGGGACGCGCGTTCAGCTTTTCCATGGATCGACTCCTTCTTGAAGAGGGCATGATTGCTTGATTGTCAGGCAATATGCGTTCAAGCTAGAGACGTGACTTGCTTTTGGTCAAGGGATGGCCGCGGGCGGGCCCGGTACGCCTGCTTCTCTTCTAGCCCAGCGGGCGCAGCCCCTCCGCGGTTTCCACCACGTAGCTGACGGCTCCGGGCTCCGGCCACGCCTCCAGCCCCTCGAACGGGTCCTCGCCGATGAAGGCCTCCAGTTCCGGGGTGTCCTCGGCGACGTCCACGGCGAGCGACGCCAGCCGGCCCCCGCTGACGCGGAGGATGACCTCCAGGGGGACGCCGGAGGGGGCGGTGAAGCGGGCCCGGACCGGGTAGGTGAAGTCGTGCGGAACGGCCAGCGGCGCGTCCGGGTCCACGGCGAACTCCAGCATCGAGTCGAACCCCTCCGGCTCGCCCCAGACTTCCTCGCGGGCCCCGGCCAGTTGGGCGCGCAGGGCCGTCTTGGCCTGCCCGCGAGGCTGCGCAAGGATCCCCTCCATCAGGGTCCGCAGGGCGGGGTCCAGCTCGGCCTGGCGCGGGCCGCCGTCGTCGTCATTGGCGCCGTCGCCCGATTCCCTGGCCGCCAGCGCGCGGTCGGCCAGGAACGTCGCCAGCCCCAGCGCCGCGGAGCCGACGGCCAGGATCACCCGGGGCTTGGGGACGCCGCGGCGCACCAGCAGGCCCTGGATCCGCGCGTCCAGCGCATCGGCGGGCCGGGCCAGCCCCAGCGCCACCCCCGCCGCGCCCGCGGCCAGGGCGCCCTTGGCCAGCGGATCCAGCAGAGGGCCGGTCTCCTCCAGATCGGTCTTGCGCAGTTCCACCAGCATCAGGGCACCGCTCAGCAGGGCAATGGCGCCGTGCAGCGCTGCACGCCGGCCGGGGGAGAGGCGGGCCGGATCGGGCAGGGACAGCGCGGCGAGCACGGCGCTGGAAGTGACCCCGTATTCCAGGGCGCGGGGATCGGCGAAGCGGTTCAGGCGGCCGGCCAGGGACATGGCGGTTCCTTTCGGGGACGGTGGGCGGGGCGGACTGGTGCCCCTTTGGTCTAGTGTCCCCTCTGGTCGAGCGTAACGGTGCGCAGGTCCAGGCGGCGCAGCACACGGTCCACAAGTTCGGGGTCGGCGCCGGGCTGCTTGCGGGCCAGGAGCATCTCGTTGCGGGCCGCTTCGAGGGCCTCGCGCTGGACGTCGTCCATGACCTCCAGGACCTGCCGGATCCTGTGCATCTTGTCGGCGTTCTCCCCGTCCTCCTCGAAGTCGTGCTCCAGGATGGTGTGCAGGGACGACATGCGCTTGACCAGGGTGGCCCGGCGCTCCGGGGGCAGCTTGGCGGCGGCCGTGGAGCGCTTCATGGCCTCCAGCGCCACGCGTTCGGCGCGGCGGGCCAGGTCGCGTTCGCGGCGCTCCTCGGCGGCGTCGTCGCGGGGCATCTTCAGCGCCTTCATCAGGGCCGGCAGGGTCAGCCCCGGCAGCACCAGGGTCACCAGCAGGACGGCGCAGGCGGTGGCGATGATGAAGTTGCGGCCCGGGAACGGCTCCCCGGTCTCCGTCTGGAGGGGAAGCGCCAGCGCCAGGGCCAGCGTGGCCAGGCCGCGCATGCCGCACCAGGTCAGCACCAACACCTCCTTGGCCGAGCCCGGGGTGTGGGTGCGTTTCTCGGCCCCGCCGAAGCGGTAGATCCCGTACATCCACAGGAAACGGACCAGCACCACGGCGGCGCAGATGACCGCGATGGCGGGGACGAAGGTGAGGATGTTGGGGCCCTCGTCCTCGATCACGTAGCGCATCTCGATGCCCACCAGTCCGAACGCGACGCCGGTGGTCAGCAGCTCGACGACGTCCCAGAACGCGGCGCGGGTCAGGCGCTCCTCGGAGTCCTGCGGGCGGGCGCGGCGGCCCAGTTCCAGGGCGGTCACCACCACCGCCACGACGCCGGAGAAGTGCACCTCCTCGGCCAGGAGGTAGACGGCATAGGGAGCCACCAGGGTGGCGGCCGAACGCGCGACCAGGTTGGGCACGAAGCGGTTGAGCGCGCCGATCAGCCAGGCCATGGCCAGGCCCAGGACCACGGCCCCGGCGGCGCCGAGCAGGAACTGCGGGACGACCTCCCAGCCGACCTCCCCGCCGCTGATGGCCGCGGCGACGGCGGCCTGGAAGATGACGATCGCGGTGGCGTCGTTGAACAGGCCCTCGGTCTGCAGGACGGTGACCAGGCGGCGGCGCATGTTGACCTTGCCGGCGACGGCCTCCACGGCGACCGGGTCCGGGGGCGCGGCGATGGCGCCGAGCGCGATCGCCGCGGGGAGCCCGATGCCCGGCACCAGCAGCCAGGTCAGCCCGGCCACGACGGCGATGGTGACCACGACCAGCAGGACGGCCAGCAGCACCAGCGAGCGCCAGCGCAGGCGGAACACCGACCACGAGCTGCGTTGGGCGGCGGCGAACAGCAGCGGCGGCAGGAACAGGGGCAGGATCAGTTCCGCGTCGATGTGGACCTCGGGCAGGAAGGGGAGGAACCCCACCAGTGCGGAGAAGATGAGCATCAGCACCGGGTAGGGCAGCCTGATCCGCTCGCCCAGCCCGACCACGAGAACCGTGCCGAACAGCAGGCCAACCAGCAGGATCAGAAATTCCATGGAGCGTTCCCCCTTTTCCTCCCCATCCTTTCATGACATGCTGCCCGGCCGCTGTGGCATGACACTTAGCGAAAGAAGCGCGGCAAAGGGAAAGGGGGTGGGCCCGCGCAGTGCGCGGGCCCACCCCCTTCTCCGGGTCGCTCGGGGCTAGCCGATGCCGATGGCTCCCACCACGACGCCGACGGCCAGCATGGCCAGGGAGACGACCAAGGCCCGCCACAGCACCTTCTTGTGGTGGTCGCCCAGGTCCACGCGGGACAGGGAGACCAGCAGCAGGATGGCCGGAACCAGCGGCGACTGCATGTGCACCGGCTGGCCGGTGATGGAGGCGCGGGCCATTTCGACGGCGGGGATGCCGTAGTGCGCGCCGGTCTCGGTCAGCACGGGCAGGATGCCGAAGTAGAAGGCGTCGTTGCTCATGAAGAACGTGGCCGGGATGCTGATCAGGCCGGTGATGACGGCCATGAACGGGCCCATCGAGGAGGGGATGACGGAGACCAGCCAGGCGGACATCGCATCGACCATGCCGGTGCCGGAGAGGACGCCGGTCAGGACCGCGGCGGCCATGACCATCGAGACGACGGCGATGATCTCCGAGGCGTGGGCGGTGACCATCTTGGCCTGGTCGCCGATCTTCGGGAAGTTCACGACCAGCGCGATGGCCGAGCCGACCATGAACAGGTACGGCAGCGGCACGACGTCCAGGACCAGGGTCACCATGATGCCCACGGTGAGGGCCAGGTTGAACCAGAACAGCTTGGGGCGCAGGGTCGAGCGGTTCGGGTCCAGCGCGCTGTCGGCCAGGGACGGGGCTTCCTCGACGTCGGTGCGCAGTTCCTCGAGGACCGCGACCTGGCGGGCGCGGTCGCCGATGCTGCCCGCCGGGGCGGGGGTGACCGGGGCGCCGCCGCGGGGGCCGGAGCCCTTGCGTCCGGCGGAGGTGCCGCCGCCGGTGAGGCCGTCGACCGCGGCAACGTCGCCGCCCGGGCTCCAGCGGAAGGGGTCCTCGCGGAGCAGGCGGCGGCGTTCGCTCACGCCGAGGGACCAGGCGAAGGCCAGGCACAGGGCGATGCCCACGGCCAGGGAGGGAAGCATCGGCAGGAACACGTCGGAGGCGTCCAGGTTCAGGGCGGCGGCGGCGCGGGCCGTCGGGCCGCCCCACGGGACGATGTTCAGGGTGCCGTTGGTCAGGCCGGCGACGCAGGTCAGGACGACGGGGCTGAGGCCCAGGCGCTGGTAGACCGGCAGCAGCGCGGCGGTGACGACGATGAAGGTGGTGGAGCCGTCGCCGTCCAGGGAGATCAGGGCGGTGAGGATCGCGGTGCCGATGACGACCTTTGCCGGGTCGTTGCCCACCAGCTTCAGGATGCCGGCGACCAGCTTGTCGAACAGGCCCACGTCGATCATCAGGCCGAAGTAGATGATCGCGAACATGAGCAGGGCCGCCGTGGAGGACATGGACTTCACGGACTCCATCACCATGTCGCCGATCCCCAGGCCGGCTCCGGCGAAGAGGCCGAAGATGGTGGGGACGATGATCAGGGCAAGCAGCGGGGTAAGCCGTTTGGTCATGATGAGCGCCATGAACGTGGCGATCATCGCGAACCCGAGTATGACAAGCATGGTTTCTCCTCAACGGTGAGGCGGGGCGGGAGCGTCCCTTGGAGATGTGGGTAAGCGGGGTGATCGGCACCGCTTTATAAAGACGGTACGGTGACGGGGGACACAGAACCCGGTTGTGATCGCTTCGCCGCAAACTACCCGTTGCACGCATTGTGCGCATTGTGCTCGCCAGCGGTCCGGGCGGGGTCTAGGCTGGAGGGATGCAGGGGCAACGGGTTCGGCGCGGAACGTTTTCCGGCCGGATCACCGGCCTGGTGTTGACTGCCGTCATCGGCACCCTGGCGCTGTGCCTGGGCGCCGTCCTGTGGATCACCGCCGAGCGCGTCCACGACCAGGCCGCGCAGAACGCCCTGGGCATCGCCCGCACGGTGGCCGCCGATCCCGAGGTGCGCACCCTGGTGGCCGAACAGTCGGACCTTGAAACCCTTGACGTCCAGGCCCTGCGCGCCGGCCCCCTCCAGGCCGGGCTGGAGGCGGTGCGCCAGCGCACCGGAGCCCTGTTCGTCATCGTCACCGAGGACCGTGGCCTGCGGCTGGCCCACCCGAACCCCGACCTCATCGGGCAGCGCGTCAGCACGGACCCCATCGGGCTGGAGGGCGTGGAGGCCGTGGCCCGCGAACGCGGCACCCTGGGCGAATCCGTCCGCGCCAAGGTCCCCGTCTATGCCCCCGGGAGCGTTCGCGTCGTCGGTGAGGTCAGCGCCGGGGTGCCGGTGGCCGCCGTCGCCGGCGACGTGCGCCAGGCTGTCTCCTCGATCCTGGTGGCCGGCGCCGTGGCCCTGGTCCTCGGGGTGCTGGTGGCCCTCTACCTCAAGCGCAAGCTGCGCCGGCTCACCTTGGGACTGGAGCCGGAGGAGATGGCCGCCTCGGCTCGCGACCAGGCCGCCGTGCTGTACGGGGTCGAGGACGGCGTCATTGGCGTCGGTCCCGACGGGGTGATCACGGTGCGGAACAAGGCGGCCCGGCTCCTGCTGGGGCTGGCTGAGCGGCGGACGGAGGACGACGTCGTCGGGCGCCGCTTCGACGGCGCCGGCCTGCCCCCGGACCTGGTGGACGCGATCGCCCGCACGCTGGCCACCGGCGAGCCGTCGCCGCGGATGCGCCTGGCGCTGGGCGAATCCTCGGTGATCGCCGACGTCGTTCCGGTCCGGCGGGAGGGCGTGGACCTTGGCGGCGTGGTCCTGCTGCGGGACACCACGGCCGTCGAAACGCTGGGCAGCCGGCTCGACGCGGTGGAGACCATGGCCGCGGCGCTGCGCGCCCAGCGGCACGAGTTCGCGAACCGGCTGCACGCCGTTTCCGGGCTGCTCTCCAACGGCGAACTCGAACAGGCCAGGGACTACGTCCAGGAACTGCTCGACTCCGGGCCCGTGCGGGAGCCGGTGGCCAACATCGGGGCCGTGCGGGACACCTTCCTGCGGGCCTTCCTCGGCGCCAAGGGCGTTCAGGCCCGCGAACAGGGGGTGGACCTGCGGGTGGGGGAGCGGACGGCGCTGTGGGACGCGGTGGTCGATCCGCAGGATGCCACCGCGATCCTGGGCAACCTGGTGGACAACGCCATCCGGGCGGCGCTGGAGGCCGGGGACACCGGAAACGGGTGCTGGGTGGAGGTGGACCTGCTCGGCGACGGCGACACCCTCCATCTTGCGGTCGCCGACTCCGGGGCCGGGGTCCGGCCCGGGCTGGACGTGTTTGCCTCCGGCGTCACCACGCGCGCCGGGGGGCCGTCCTCCGAGCACGGCCACGGCCTGGGGCTCGCGCTGGTGAGGCGGCTGGCCCGGGAACGGGGCGGGGACGTGTGGCTGGCCGACCCCGGCGGGCCGGGGACCTCCGGCGAGGACGGGGGCGAAGGCCCGGAAACCACCGGCGCGGTGTTCTGCGCCAGGCTGCCTGGCATGCTGCGCGTGCCGGGGAACGGAAACGACGGAAACGACGGCGGAACGGGGGCGGTGCGGTGAGCGAGGGCAACGATCTGAAGGTCCTGGTGGTCGACGACGACTTCCGCGTCGCCGGGCTGCACGCCGCCTACGTGGACGCGGTGCCGGGCTTCGTGGCGCTGCCGCCGGTGCACGATGTCCGCACGGTCCCGCGCGTGGTGGCCGAGACCCGGCCCGACCTGCTGCTGCTGGACGTTTACCTGCCCCACGGCTCGGGACTGGATCTGCTGCGCGAACTGGACGTGGACGCCTTCGTGCTCTCGGCGGCGGTGGAGGGGCCCGCGGTACGCACGGCCCTGCGCCGCGGGGCGCTCGCCTACCTGGTCAAGCCCTTCGAGGAGCGCATGCTCGCGGAGCGGCTGCGCTCCTACGCCCGCTACCGGCGCCTGCTCGCCGCCGACGTGCTGGACCAGGCCGCCATCGACCGTGCCCGCCGGGTGCTGCTGGCCGGCGGCGAGGAGGCCGCCCCGTCCTCGGGGGCCGCGACGGAGCAGGCCGTCCTGGCGGCGGTCTCCGCGGCGGAGGACGAGCTCAGCGTCGTGGAGGTCGCCGAGGCGGTGGGCATCTCGCGGGCCACGGCCCAGCGGTACCTTTCCCAGCTGGCGCAGGCCGGGCTGATCAGGCTGGGACTGCGCTACGGGCTGCGGGGACGCCCGGAGCACCGGTACGGGGCCGTGCGTTAGCGCGGGGTGGACTCCAGCCCGAGCCGCTTGAGCACCAGGGCGACTTCGGCTTCGGGCGTCTGTCCGGCGTCGACGACGATGCCGGCCTCGTCCTCGCCCAACGGTTCGAGCGTGTTGAACTGCGAGTCCAGCAGCGACGGCGGCATGTAGTGGCCCACGCGGTGATCGAGGCGCTCGGCGATGGTCGCCCGCGCGCCGACCAGGTGCACGAAGACCACGCCCGGGCGGGCGAGCCGGTCGCGGTACTCGTGCTTCAGCGCCGAACAGGTGATGATGCCGGGACGGCCCTGCGCCCGGTGGTCGTCGATCCACCCGGCCACCAGGTCCAGCCAGGGCCAGCGGTCGTCGTCGGTGAGCGGCTGGCCGCTCGCCATCTTGGCGACGTTCGCTGGGGGATGCAGCTCGTCGCCCTCCTGCCGGTCCCAGCCGAGCCGCTCGGCGAGCAGGCCGGCGAGGGTCGTCTTGCCGCTGCCGGAGACCCCCATGATCACGAGGACGGGCGGGGCGTCGGGGCCGCTGCCGGATTCCTCCTGGGCGCGGTGTCCGGTGGACTGCATGATTCCTCCCTGAACCGTGGAAGACGGAATGGATGGCGGATACGGGGGCGTGGTCGGCACGGGCGTCCGGCTATCAGACGAAGGGACTGATCGCGAGCACGCCCGCGAGGCCGACGATCGAGATGAGGCACTCGAGCACGGTCCACGACTTGAGCGTCTGGCCGATGCTGAGGCCAAAGTACTCCTTGATGAGCCAGAAGCCGGCGTCGTTCACGTGGGAGAGGAAAACGGAGCCCGAGCCGATCGCGAGCACGAGCAGCGAGGTCGCTCCGGCCGAGAGGCTCAGGTCGGCGACGAGCGGCTGCAGGATGCCGGCCGCGGTGATCGTGGCGACGGTGGCCGAGCCGGTGGCGACGCGGATGAGCACCGCGACCAGCCAGGCGAGGGCGAGCACGACGGCGAGCGAGCCGCCGAAGCCGGAGATCGCGCTGGCGATGACCTGCCCGATGCCGGAGTCGACGAGGACCTGCTTGAAGCCGCCGCCGGCGCCGACGATGAGCAGGATGCCGGCGATGGGCGGCAGCGAGGAGCTGACCGAGGCGGCGAGCTGCTCGCGGTTCATGCGGCCGCCGCGACCGAGTACGAGCATGCCGACGAGCACGGCGAGCAGCAGCGCGATGGGCGGCTTGCCGAGGAAGTCGACGACGAGCTTCCAGGGGTCGGTCGACTGCGGTGCGACGACGTTCGCGAGCGAGGAGGCGAGCATAAGCGCCACCGGCAGCAGGATGCTGAACAGCGCGGCGCCGAAGGACGGGCGGGGCTTGGCCTCGACGTCCTCGCCGCGGTCCTCGGCTGTGACGTACAGCGCGGGCACGGGCACCTGGACCCACCTGGCAGCGAGCTTCGAGAAGAGCGGGCCGGCGATGATGACGGCGGGGACGGCGATGATGATGCCGAAGAGCAGGGTCTGGCCGAGGTCGGCACCGACGAGGTCGATGGCGGCGAGGGGGCCGGGGTGCGGCGGCACCAGGCCGTGCATGGCCGAGAGGCCGGCGAGCGTCGGGATCGCGATGCGCATGAGCGGCAGTCCGGAACGGCGCGCGACCAGGATGATCACGGGAACCAGCAGCACCAGGCCGACCTCGAAGAACATGGGCAGACCGATGAGGGAGCCTACGCCGCCCATGACCCACGGCAGGGCCTGCACGCTGGAGCGGGCAATGAGGGTGTCGACGATGCGGTCGGCGCCGCCGGAGTCGGCGAGCAGCTTGCCGAAGATGGCGCCGAGGGCGATCAGCACGCCCACCCCGCCCATGGTGGAGCCGAAGCCGTTCGTGAAGCTCAGGATGGCCTGCACGGCGCTCATGCCGGCGACGAGGCCGGTGACGAGGGCGCCGATCATAAGCGAAACGAAGGGGTGAAGCTTCGCCCAGGTGATGAGCACGACGATGACGGCGATGCCCACGAGCGCGGCGGTGATGAGCTGCCATTCGGGGGCGGTGGTGGTGGGCGCCACCGGGTCGGCGGTCCGCACAAGCGATGCTGCGGTGAAGAGCAACGGGAACATGGGCCTGAACATCCTCGGTCGGGCGGTGTTAGTGAAGAGACTGTAGCAATATGTCGTACTTATTACAATAAGTCGTACTTAAAGCGACGTGAAATGGAAAATGCCCTGCTTCTTCTCGCGACTGGATGCCTCGGCGATAATCAAGGAATGGATGCAACGCTTGGGGGTTCGTCGGCCCTGCACGAACGACTGCTCGAATCTCTCGGCGCCGACATTGTCGCCGGCAGCCTCGCCCCCGGCACCCGCCTCCTCACCGCCGAGATCGCCGACCGCTTCGGCGTCTCCCGCTCCGCCCTCCGCGAGGTCGTGCGCGTCCTTGAGTCGATGGGGCTCGTCGAGGTGCGCCGCCGCGCAGGGGTCGAGATCCTGCCGCAGGATCGCTGGAATCCCTACGCGACGCGCCTGATCCGCTGGCGGCTCGCCGGCCCCGACCGCATCGAGATGCTGCATTCGCTAAGTCAGCTGCGCAGCGCGATCGAGCCGCTGGCCGCGCGCCTGGCCGCGACGAGCGCGACGAGCGAGCAGCGCGCGACGCTGCTCGCCGCAGTCACCGGCATGACCGAGCAGTCGCGCAGCGCCGACCAGGCCCCCTACCTCGACCACGACGTCGCCTTCCACCGCGTGGTCCTGGAGGCCTCGGGCAACCCCTTCCTCGCGGCCCTCGGCGACGTCGTCGGCGAGGTGCTCCGCGGCCGCACGCAGTACCACCTCATGCCGCACGAGGCGGACCCGACCGCACTGCGGCTGCACCAGGAGGTGGCGTTCGCCATCGCCGAGGGCGCCCCCGAGGCGGCGGAGCGCGCAATGGCCGCGATCGTCATCGAAGCCGACCAGGCGGTGCAGGCCGTGCGAACGCAGGACGCGCCATGACCATTGGAGAAAAGGGCGTGGGATTCCCGTTCCAGGGTCTGGACGGAGCGGCGGACGCTGCGGCGCAGGCCTTCTCACGGTGATGCTGGCCGGCCCCTCCACCGAATTGTGACGCGTTAGTGCGGGTGTTGGAGGGAAAAGTGGACCACTTTTCGCCCCGACACCCGCACTAACGCGTCATTTTTGCTTGTCCGCGTGGTTCGATCCCGGCGCCGACAGCGCCTCGGCGACCTCCAGCAGCCGCGCCCGCAGCACGTCCGCCCGCTCGGCGAACCGCTTCTGGGCCCGCACGTATTCCGCCTTGCCCTCGGCGGTCTCGATGCGGATCGGTGCGTGCCCCCAGTCGGAGAGGTCGTACGGGGAGGCCCGCATGTCCATGGTGCGGATCTCCCAGGCCAGCTCGAAGCAGTCCATCAGCAGCTCGCTGGGCACCGCGGGGGTGAGCTTGTAGGCCCACTTGTACAGGTCCATGTTCGCGTGCAGGCAGCCGGGCTGCTCCAGCTCCCGCTGCGTCTCGCGCGTGGGCTGCAGCTCGTTCAGCGGCGCGGCCTGCGGGGCGTAGAAGCGGAACGCGTCGAAGTGCGTGCAGCGGATCCGGTGCTCCTCCACCACCCGGTCCGTGCCCGCCGCGCCCAGGCGCAGCGGCAGGTACTCGTGGCGGATCCCGTTCTCCGCGCTGCGGTAGGCCATCGCCCACTCGTGCAGTCCGAAGCAGGAGAACTGCGCAGGCCGGGCGGCCGTTCCGGCCAGGATGATCCGGGCGAACCGGACAGCCTCGGCCCGCGCGGAGGCGAACTCCGCCGCATCCAGCACCGCGCCGGAACCGCCCTCCGCGCCTTCCCCGCCCGGGCGGGCTGAGCGCGGAGCGCGGGCGCCGCCGTCGTGCCCCGCCGGAGCGTAGAACTTCCAGGCGAGCCGCTCGGCCGCCGCCGGACCCTCCAGCACGACGCCGGCCCCCGGGTGCCAGCGCTGCAGCTGCCCGGGCTTGTGCGTGTAGTAAGTGAAGAGGAAGTCCTCGATGGGGTGCTTCTTCCCGGCCATGCGCCGCTCAACGAACGGCGCGGCGAAGCGTTCCACGCGGGCCCGGTGGGCCTCGGCGCGCGGAAGCCACTCGTCCTGGGCCAGATGTTTGGGCGGCAGGACGGACAAGGCAGGGGAGGGGGCGGTCAGGCTCACCCCTCCATTATCCCGTGCGCAAAAAACCCGGCCTTCCGGAAAAATCCTGCCCGTGGTCGGGCGGGTGCTTTCCGGAAGGCCGGGTCCCTTGGCTGGGGAGGTAAGCGTGGGGCAGTCGGGTCCCTGCCAGAGAGCGGCCAGGGGTCCCCACGCGCTAGCGGCCGGTGCCGCCGTAGACGGTGGCCTCGGCCTCGCCGTCCAGGTCGAACGCGGCGTGGACCGCGCGCACTGCATCGTTGAGCTTGTCGGCGTGGGTGACCACGGAGATGCGGATCTCGGAGGTGGAGATCATGTCCACGTTCACGCCGGCCTTGTGCAGGGCCTCGAAGAAGGTGAAGGACACGCCCGGGTTGGAGCGCATGCCCGCGCCGATCAGCGAGAGCTTGCCGATCTCGTCGTCGTACTCGATGCCTTCGAAGCCGATCTCGGCCTGCGCGGCGCGCAGCGCCTCAAGGGCGTCCTTGCCCTCGACGATCGGCAGGGTGAAGGAAATGTCGGTCTTGCCGGACGCGGCGGTGGACACGTTCTGCACGATCATGTCGATGTTGGCGTGCGCACCGGCGATGACGCCGAAGATCTGCGCGGCCTTGCCGGGGATGTCGGGCACGCCGATGACCGTGACCTTGGCCTCGGAGCGGTCGTGGGCGACACCGGAGATGATGGGCTGTTCCAAGGGCTCCCCCTCTTGAATCTTGATCTGGTCGTCGGGGCTGGGCAGGACCCAGGTTCCCTCGTTCGTGCTGAACGAGGAACGCACGTGCAGAGGAACGCCGAAGCGGCGTGCGTACTCCACGCAGCGCAGGTGCAGGATCTTAGCGCCGGAGGCTGCTAGTTCCAGCATCTCCTCGCTGGAGATCTTGTCAATCTTCTGGGCCGAGGCCACCACGCGCGGATCCGCGGTGTAGACGCCGTCGACGTCGGTGTATATCTCGCAGGAGTCCGCGCCCAGCGCGGCGGCCAGCGCCACCGCGGTGGTGTCCGAACCGCCGCGGCCCATGGTGGTGACGTCGTTGGATTCCTTGTTCATGCCCTGGAACCCGGCGACGATCGCCACGTAGCCGCGGTCGATCGCGCGGCGCACGCGCTGCGGGGACACGTCGATGATGCGTGCCTTGCCGTGGATCGCGTCGGTGATCATGCCGGCCTGGCTGCCGGTGAAGGACACGGCCTTCTCGCCGAGGCCGTCGATGGCCATGGCCAGCAGCGCCATGGAGATGCGTTCGCCGGCGGAGAGGAGCATGTCCATCTCGCGGGCCGGGGCATCGTCGGTCAACTGGGCCGCCAGGTCCAACAGCTCGTCGGTGGTGTCGCCCATGGCGGAAACCACAACGACGACGTCGTTGCCCGCGGCCTTGGTGTCAATAATTCGGCGGGCGACGCGCTTGATGCCTTCGGCATCGGACACGGATGAACCGCCGAACTTCTGGACAATGAGGCTCATGCCTACGCACACTCCACGGGGCTGGTCGGAAAGGGTCGTCGGCGTGTCGGTCGGTGCCCGCACGCCGTCCCAGTGTAACGAGCATGTTTCGGCGCCCCCTGCATTCGTGACTCCAGGCGGTCACATTCGCACCCGCCCCCAAATTCATCCTCAGGATGGACTTAACCGGTCCGGGCCTTCTGTAGCGTGGGCCCAAACGGGCCACGGGCCCCGGGGGGAAGGAACCTGATGCACGGAACCGTGATGAACGGAGCGGGGGACGACGGCGGGATTGCCGCCACCGGCCTGAAACGCACCTTCGGGCCGGTGCAGGCGGTGGCGGACATCGACTTCACCGCCCCGGCGGGCGAGGTCACGGCCCTGATCGGGCCCAACGGCTCCGGCAAGACCACGCTGCTGCTGATGCTGGCCTCGCTGCTGCGCCCCGACGCGGGGACGATCAGCGTCTGCGGGCTGGACCCGCTCACGGACCCCCGGGGCGTGCGCGCCCTGCTGGGATGGATGCCGGACACCCTGGGGGTGTGGGAGGCGCTGACGGCGCGCGAAATCCTCACGACGGTCGGCCGGCTCTACGGGGCCAAGACGGCGGCGGCCGCGGCCCGCGCCGACGAGCTGCTGGAGCTGGTGAAGCTGGGCCCGCTGGCCCGCCAGCCGGCGCGCGTGCTCTCCCGCGGCCAGCAGCAGCGGCTCTCGCTGGCCCGCGCGCTGGTCAACGACCCGCGGGTGCTGCTGCTGGACGAGCCGGCCTCCGGGCTGGACCCGGGCGCCCGCGTGGACCTGCGCACCACCCTGCGCAACCTGGCCGCGGAGGGGCGCACCGTCGTCGTCAGCTCCCACGTGCTCTCCGAACTGGACGAGATGGCGGACCGCGCCGTGTTCGTCTCCGCCGGGCGCACCGTGCGCAGCCAGTCCGTGGCCGAGGCCGGGGAACAGGACCGCCGCTACGCGGTGCAGGCCACCGACGGTCCCGCGCTGGCGTCGGCGCTGCGCGCGCTGGGGGTGCCGTTTCAGGTCCCCGGCGGCCAGCGGCGCTTCGAGGCGGAAATCCGGGTGGGCTCGGAAACCGAGGCCGCCGCGCTGCTGCGCCGCCTGGTGGAGGAGGGGGTGCCGGTCGCGGCCTTCGGCCCGGCGTCGGGCGCCCTGGAAGAGACGTACCTGAGCCTGCGGGAGGCGGAACGATGAGCAACACCCTTTTGGAAGCCCCCAACGCCCGCCCGAAGCTGGGCTACCTCGCCGGGGTGGGCACCGTGTTTTCGCTGGAGATGCGCCAGCGCATGCGCTCGCGCGGCTGGTACATCATGCTCGCGGTCTGGTTCGTGGCCATCGGGCTGGTCACCGGCCTGGCCGCCCTGACCAGCGGGATCGCCGAGGGCACCGGGCAGCTGATGTTCGAGCTGGTGGTCGGCTTCGTCCTCCTCTTCGGCCTGCTGGTGGCTCCGGCGCTGTCCGCCAACGCCATCACCGGAGACCGGTCCGCCGGAACGCTGGCGATCCTGCAGAACACGCTGCTCACCCCGGGGCAGCTGCTCTGGGGCAAGTGGCTGGCCGCGTGGGTGGCGTCGCTGGCGTTCCTGGTGGCGGCCGTTCCGCTGATCGTGTGGGCGATGCTCTACGGGGACGTGTACCTGCCGGGCGTGCCGGTGTTCCTGCTGATGCTGGCGGTGGAACTGGGCATAGTGTGCGCGATCGGCGTGGGGGTCTCCGCCCGTGCCAACCGGCCCCTGTTCGCGATCGTCTCCACCTACCTGGTGGTTGCCCTGCTGGGCCTGGGCACGCTGATCGGCTACGGGCTGAGCTTCTCGCTGGTCAAGGAGTGGGTGTCCGTGGCGCAGCAGGAGTGGCCCAACGACCCGTGGGCGCAGGTCGAGTATGACGACAACGGCATGGCGCTGGATGAGAACGGCGACGTCATCGCCGACCAGGACGCCTACTTCGCCATGCTGAACAGCCAGTGGGACCCGAACGGCTACGTGTGCACGCCGGTCACCTATGAGACCGAGATCTTCCACACCGAGCGCACCACCTGGCTGTTGGCGGCGAACCCGTTCGTGGTGGTTTCCGACGCTGTGCCCACCCGTAGCGTGGGGGAGGCGGAGCGCTACTCGTCCCTTGGCATGGGGGAGTCCGTGACCGGGCCGATGGCCGGCATCCGCGAGGGCGTGCGCTTCTCGCAGGCGGGCGCCGAGTACCAGCAGCCCTGCATCGACGGGGTCAAGCGCACGGACCCGCTGCCCGAGGGCGCTCCGGTGTGGCCGCTGGGGCTGGGCATCCAGGCGCTGCTGGCCGGAGGGCTGGTCTTCCTCGGACGACGCCGGCTGGTCACCCCCGCGGGCAAGCTCGCCACCGGCACCCGCATCGCCTGACCCCTCCCGAATTCTGACGCGTAAGTGTGGGTGTGGGGACGAAAAGTGGACCACTTTTCATCCCCACACCCACACTTACGCGTCACTTTTCCGCGGAGCGCGGGAGAGGGCCTAGCGGCTGGCCAGGAAGGCGACGATTTCGGCGGCTTCGGTGGCCTCCGGGGCTTCCCGGGTGCTTTCCCCGCCCCTAGGGTGTTCCTCGTCCTGGCCAATGAGTTGACCCAGCGCGCGGCGGCCCAGAGACAGCAATTCGTCGAAGCCAGCCAGGCCCCGGGCCAGCTGGAGGACGGTTAGCAGGCTGAGGTCCCGGCAATCCTCGATGCCGTGGGAGTCCTGGCCCGAAAAGCGGATCGGCATGGTGCCGCAGGCGATGGCCAACTTTTCCACGATTGCCTGGGCCACCTTGGGAGGCTGCACGAAGCCGAACCCGGACGGGCCATCCACCATGAGATGGTCGCTGGCATGCTCAACCGCACGCTGCAGGTAGCCGGCTGCCACGTGCAGCGCCTGGATGCAGGTGGTCAGCGCGAACGTCAGCCCGAAATCGAGGAAACCGGAATTGCTGCGCACCACGGTCCGTTCCGGGGCGAACTCGAAGAGTGGATTCGCCCCGGAAACCGACAGCCGCTGCTCAAGACCCGCCTCCAGTCCGTCCAAGGCCGAGTTGATGCAGCTCTGCAGCGGCCCGGTGTCCCTCAGGGAGACCGGCAGTTGGCGCCCCGGGACGCGGCCCCGTTCGAGGGAGTCCGCGACCGCGGCCACCAGGCGGGCCGCTTCCTCAAGGCGCTGACGGTAGGCGGCGTGCACGGCGATGGCGGAGGCGGTCGATACGTGGTTTCCGTTGATCAGGGTCATCAGGTCGCCGGGATGGGAGAGCTGAAGGACTTTCCGCTCGACGAGCCCGGCCACGAACCACGCCGCCGGAACGACGTCGGCGCTTCCGTAGGAGGCGCCGAATGCGACCCTGAACGGTGCCCGGAGGGGTTCCCGGGCGGCCCGGGCCAAGCCCGCGAAGGTTTCAGGGTGGATGCCCGAGCCGCCGCGGCCCAGCTGCTGGACTTTGGTCGCCAGGACTAGTCGAGCCAGCGGGCCGGGTATCTCCATCGGGGTTCCCACCAGATGCCCCTGCAGCAACTGCCCCTGTGCCGTGGAATCGACGCGATGTCCGTCGAGGGGGCCGAACAGCGTATTGAAGCCGTAGACCGCGGCCGAGGAAGCCGCCAGGTGGGCCTCCACCCTCGTCCGATCGGCTCCGATGCGGGAGGTGAGCGCAGAGTCCGCTTCCGGGGCGAGGGAACCGGTGGCCGTCAGGAAGACCTTGTCCGCGAGTTTCATTTCCGTCCCTTCCGGAGCGTCAGGGCCAGCACCGTCACCAGGATCAGGGCCGCGCTGCCGCCCATCATCAGGTCCATGTTGGAGTTCCTCACCGCGGCGAAGAACCCTGCCGAACCCTCGTCCGGAAACGCGGTGACCGACCCTGAGTAGGCCGTGGAAATCACCGAGAGCACGATGTCCACGATCGTCAGCAGGCCCAGCCCGAAGAGGACCACCTCTACCAGCGACTGGTACCGGCCCTCAAGCCGTTCGTGCAGCCGGGCGGCCAGGTCCTCGAGCTTGCCGATCCGCGCGTGCACCCGCTCGGCCATGGTCTGGTATCCCCAGGCCTCCAGAGCGGCTGCCGTGGTGGTCCGGCGCAGGCCCTGGAAACCCATGAGCGATTCGTCGAATGCCACCTCATGCAGGAGGGCGGCATTAGCCAAGGTATGGATCCTGCGGCGGGCTGTGACCAGTTCGCGGCGCCTCATCCGGGAGGGCTGCGCGGAGACGAGTTCCGCGGTGACCAAGGCGGAATCGTCACCGATTCGATCCAGCTCGGCCCAAATGATCTGCGCGTCGACCAGGCCGTCCAGCGTCTGCCGGCGCTGGTCCTCGCTCAGCATTCCCCACCCGGCGACGGATCCATTGCCCCAGCTTGCAGTGAGCACGCAGTCCCCGCGGCTGGCGCCCGCCGGCCCGTCGGGGGGAAGAACGGCTTGCTGGGCGTTCTCCGAGTACCAGCCGGCGGGGATCTGGTCGGCGGAGTCCACTAGGGCATAGCGCCCCACCCATAGGATGGCGGCCGGGTCGATTCCGCTGCCGCCCAGTGTTTCC
The DNA here is from genome assembly GCF_039540195.1 of Arthrobacter ginkgonis. Taxonomy (NCBI): domain Bacteria; kingdom Bacillati; phylum Actinomycetota; class Actinomycetes; order Micrococcales; family Micrococcaceae; genus Arthrobacter; species Arthrobacter ginkgonis. Next base: position 210,464 of record NZ_BAABEO010000006.1, read on the forward strand.
ACCGCCAGGTCCGTGAGCCGGGACTCCATCGCGGCCACGCCCTGCGGGTCGACCATCCCGAGGCTCTCCCCGATGCTGACGTCCAGGCAGGCGACGGAGTGGGCCCCTACACGGCACATCGACGCCGTCTCCACGGTGAATCCGGGTGCTGTCGGGCTGCCGGCGTGGACCGGCACGGGCAGGTCCGACCAAGCGTGCTTGAGGATCTGGGCCCGGCTGATGTGTCGAGAGGTCCATACCGGACCGTCCGCGGGACCCGGCAGGTTCGCCCGGGCGTGGCCTTGCGGCCTGAGCGGTATGAGCAGGGCGAATCGCAAGCAGGGCTCCTCGGGTCGGCGTCCATCAACCGTTCCGAAGCGTATCAACCCTTGTGAAAGCGGTGCTGCCCGGCTCCGTGGGCAGGCGGGAACCGCTCTAGCCGATGAGGCTGCGCCGGCCTTCGAAGGCGCGGCCCAGGGTGACCTCGTCGGCGTACTCCAGGTCCCCGCCCACCGGCAGGCCGGACGCGAGGCGGGTCACCTTGATGCCGAGGGTCTTCAGCAGGCGGGCCAGGTAGGTGGCCGTCGCCTCGCCCTCCAGGTTCGGATCGGTGGCGATGATGATCTCCTCGATCCGGTCGTCGGAGAGGCGGTTGAGCAGTTCGCGGATGTGCAGCTGGTCGGGGCCGATGCCGGCGATCGGATTGATGGCGCCGCCGAGCACGTGGTACCGGCCGCGGAAGGACCGGGTGCGCTCAACGGCCATAACGTCCTTGGATTCCTCGACCACGCACAGCACGGTCTCGTCGCGGCGCGGGTCGCGGCAGATCGAGCACGTGTCCTGCTCGGAGACGTTGAAGCAGATCGAGCAGAACTTCACCCGCTCCTTGACCGCACGGATCGCCTCGGAGAGGCGCTTCATGTCCTCGGGGTCCGCCTCGAGGATATGGAACGCGATGCGCTGCGCGGACTTGGGTCCCACGCCGGGCAGCCGGCCGAGCTCGTCGATCAGTTCCTGGACTGCACCCTCGTACACAAAACCTCACACTGCTTGAAATGGGACATCTTCGGGCGCCCACTGGGCCGGCGGGCCGGTTAGTAGGCAGGTTTGCCGACGACGTTGCCCTCGTGGTCGCGCTCCTCGATGAGCCGCCCGTTCAGGAGCCGTTCGATCGCGGGGCGTCCGACCAGGCCGGATTCCTCGATGGCGATGTCGTCGTCGCTGGGGATGTCCTCAACGTACTTCGAGTTTACGGCGTTCGGGGCCGCCGGGCTGCCCGCGGCGGACGTGCTTCCCCAACCGGGGGCCGCGACGCCGCCGGGCTGGCCGGCGCCTTCCGGCCGCGCGGCGGAACCCTGCGGGCCGCCGGCCTGTCCGCCGGCCTGGTTCATCAGCTGCTGGTAGCGGCTGATCCGCTGTCCCGGGCGCGCGGCCTGAGGCTGGGGAGGCGCCGCGGCGGGGGCCGGCGTAGCGGGTTTTCCCCACGTGGGAGCCGCGACGTGGGCATTGGGGGCGGGTGCCGCTGCGGCTTCCCCGCCCGGCACGGCGGAAGAGGACGACGCCGGCCGCGCCGCTTCGCCGCGCTCGCTTGGGTGGGGTGCGGCTGCTTGGGGAGCCGGTGCCGGTGCCGGTGCATGGGATGCCTGTGCCTGGGGCGCGGACTGGCCGGAATGCGCGGGGGAGCCCGGCCGCCCGGGGGATCCCGGGGACCCGGCGGACGGGAGTTCCCAGTCGGGGACCGGAACGCTGTCCGCGTTCCAGTCGTAGGCGCCGTCGTCGAAAGGCTCCGGGCCGAAGTCCGGTTCCGGACCGTAGCCGGGATCGTCGTCCTCGGCCGGCGGGCCCGCCGGAGAGCCGGTGCGGCCTCGGGCAGGAGTCGCGGCACGTTCCGGAGCCGGTGCGGCGGGGCGATTTTCAGTGGGCATGGGTGCAACGGGGCGCTCCCCAGAAGGAGCCGGTGCCGCGGGTGCGTGCCCTCCGGCCGGTGCAGGAGCCGCAGGAGCGGGCGCGGCAGGGCGCTCGCTGGTTGGTGCCGGCGCTGCGGGCCGGGTGTCCCCGGGAGCAGGCGCAGCAGGGCGTTCACCGGTCGGAGCCGGTGCCGCGGGTGCGTGAGATCCGGCCGGTGCCGGCGCTGCGGGCCGGGTGTCCCCGGGTGCAGGTGCGGTGGGGCGCTCGTCGGTTGGCGCCGGAGCCGCGGGCCGGGTGCCTCCGGGAGCAGGCGCGGCAGGGCCCTCGCTGGTCGGAGCCGGAGCCGGAGCCGGAGCAGCCGGGCGATCTCCGGCGGCAGGCTCGGTCGGGCGGGGTGCTACGGACGGAGTATCTGCCGGCCCGGGCCGGCGTTCAGCTTTTGGGCCCGAACCACCCGCCGGAGCGGACCCTCCGGCCGTCACGACGATCTGGCACTGGACGCCCAGCACCTTGTGGATGCACTGGGCGAGCAGGTTGACGTTGTCCTGGCTGCGGGTGAACGCCGTCATCGCGCCCTGGTGCGCGAAGGAGACGGTGAGGCTGCGGCCGTCGTACCCGGTGACGGAAGCGTTGGGCTGGACCGTCATCCACAGGAACTTCTTCACCGACTGGAGTTCGTTCATGATCTCCGGCCAGGCGCGCCGGAACATCTCGACGCTGCCGCCTGCCCCAGCCTGTGCCGCGGGTTGCGCAGATACAGCCGCAGGTTGACCCGACTGACCCGACTGACCCGCCGGAGGTGCGGACTGCGGCGCCCGATGCTGCTGAGCGGAGTGCTGCTGCACCGGTTGCTGAGGGGCACCCTGCTGGCGGGAATCCTGCTGGTGGGTAGGGGCTTCGGGGGCCGGGGCCTCCGGAGACCCCGCGCGATTCGCGGCCGGGTCCGGAATGCGCTGGGAAGCCTGGGCCTGTGCCGAGGGTTGGGCAGGAGCCTGGCCCTGTGCCGGAGCTTGGCCTTGGCCCTGTGCGGGTGCCCCAGCGGGTGCGGGCGCCGCGGCAGCCACGGGGACCTTGGGCTTTTCCGGCTCGGGCATCGCGCCCCAGGATCCGCCCCAGTCGGGGGAAACCGCGGGGGCCGGGGCGGCGGCCTGCACGGTTGGGGCCGCCGCAGCCGGGGCCTCAGCGGCGGGAGCCGGGGCGGCCGATTCCTCCGCTCCCGGTTCGGTGGGCTCGTCCCATCCGGCGTCATCGCCCCACACGGGCTCCTCGTCCATCGGAGCGGGAGTCTCCGCGCTCGGGGCGCTCTCCTCTTCGTCGGCCGGCGACGCAGCGGACGGGACCGGGGAAACGGGCGCAACCTGTGGGGCCGGCTCTGCGGAAACAGGGCCCGCGGCAACAGGGGCATCGCTAACAGGGCCCGCGGCAACAGGGCCCGCGGCAACAGGGGCCTCCGTTGCAGGCGCCGCTTCACCCTGCTGCACGGGCCCGCCTGGCTGCGATGGCTCGCCCTGCGGAGCCGCCGGGGTTTCCGCGCCGGGCTCCTGCCCGCGTCGGGCCGCACGCAGCGCCTCGCGGACCTGGGCGGCGCCCTGCTCGCGCGGGGAGTCGAAGCCGCCGGCGGAATCCGCGGCCGGCGAGCCGCCGCCGTCGTACGCGGGAAGGACGGTGCCGGCCGGCACCTCGCCGGCGTAGGCGACCCGTCGCTCAAGGCGGTCCACGCGCGCATTGATGCCGCGCTCGGTCGGGTCAGAGGCCGGCAGCAGCAGCCGCGCGCAGAGCAGTTCAAGGTGCAGGCGCGGGGACGTGGCGCCGGTCATCTCCGTCAGCGCCTGGTTGGTGATGTCCGCCGAACGGCTCAGCTCCGACTGGCCCAGCAGCGCCGCCTGCGTGCGCATCCGGTTCAGCTGGTCCTCGGGCAGGCCGCGGATGATCTGCCCCGCGGTGTCCGGCATCGCCTTGACGATGATCAGGTCGCGGAAGCGCTCCAGCAGGTCCTCGACGAAGCGGCGCGGGTCGTGCCCGGTCTGGATGATCCGGTCCACCGCGCCGAACACGGTCGCGGCGTCCTGGGCGGCCATCGCGTCCACCACGTCATCGAGCAGCGACGCGTGCGTGTAGCCCAGCAGCGAGACGGCGAGCTCGTAGTCCAGGCCCTCCGGCCCGGCGCCGGCGATCAGCTGGTCCAGCACGGACAGCGAGTCGCGCACCGAGCCGCCGCCGGCGCGGATCACCAGCGAGAGCACGCCCGGGGCCACCGGGACGCCCTCGGCCTCGCACAGCTGCTCCAGGTACGCGATCAGCGGTTCCGGCGGAACCAGCCGGAACGGGTAGTGGTGGGTGCGCGAACGGATGGTGCCGATGACCTTGTCCGGCTCAGTGGTCGCGAAGATGAACTTGATGTGCTCCGGCGGCTCCTCGACGATCTTCAGGAGCGCGTTGAAGCCGGCCGAGGTCACCATGTGCGCCTCGTCGATGATGAAGATCTTGTAGCGGTCGCGCACCGGGGCGAAGGTGGCGCGTTCGCGCAGGTCGCGGGCGTCGTCGACGCCACCGTGGGAGGCCGCGTCGATCTCGATGACGTCCAGCGAGCCCGGGCCGCCGCGGCCCAGCTCCACGCAGGAGGGGCAGGTGCCGCACGGGGTCGGCGTCGGGCCCTTCTCGCAGTTCAGGCAGCGGGCCAGGATGCGCGCGGAGGTGGTCTTGCCGCAGCCGCGCGGGCCGGAGAACAGGTAGGCGTGGCTGACGCGGTTCTTCTGCAGTGCCGCCATGAGCGGCACGGTGACATGCTCCTGCCCGATCACGTCCGCGAAAGTGTCCGGACGGTAGCGACGGTAAAGGGCTGTACTCACCCTATAGAGACTACCTTTCGGGAGGTGCCCCCCGCATTTCTAGAGGTCAGTTGTGAGGGGCGAGTGGATCCACGGTTCGCGCGGCAGTCGGGCGGGGTCGAACGCCTCCAGCGCCTCGGCCAGCGGGCCGCCCGGCAGCCCGAGCGAGGCGAGGATGACGGCCCGCACCTTCTCCGGTCCGACGCCGGCCTCGGCCAGCGCGGCCAGCGTCACCGCGCCGTCGCGCTTGGCCAGCCGCTTGCCCTCGCGGTTGAGCACCAGCGGCACGTGCGCGTACTCGGGCACGGCGGCCCCGAGCAGCGTCGCCAGGTACGCCTGCCGCGGGGCGGAACTGAGCAGGTCGTCGCCCCGGACCACCTGGTCCACGCCCTGCAGGTGGTCGTCCACCACCACCGCCAGGTTGTAGGCGGGCACGCCGTCGTTGCGCACCACCACGAAGTCGTCCACGGCGGCCGTGTACTGCCCGTGCAGCGTGTCCGTCACCGTGTACTGCCCGACGCCGGCGCGCAGCCGCAGCGCGGCCGGCCGTCCGGCGCGGCGCAGGTTCCGCTCCGCCTCGCTGAGGTCGCGGCAGGTTCCGGGGTAGGCGCCGGGGGCGGCGTGCGGGGCGGAGGAGGCCTCGGCGATGTCCCGGCGGGTGCAGTAGCACTCGTAGAGCAGGCCCCGGGTGCGCAGGTCCTCGACGGCGGCGGCGAAGCCGTCCATGCGGTCCGTCTGGCGCTCGATCGGTCCGTCCCAGTCCAGCCCGATCGCCGCGAGGTCGCGGATCTGGGCCTCCTCGGACCCGGCGCGGGCGCGGTCCAGGTCCTCGATGCGCAGCAGGAAGCCGCGGCCGGTGGAGCGGGCGAACAGCCAGGCAAGGATCGCGGTGCGCAGGTTTCCCAGGTGCAGTTCCCCGGAGGGGCTTGGTGCGAACCGGCCTGCGCCCATCTGCTGCCTCCTGGCGGAACGTCGGAGAAAGTAAAGACCCCCCATGCACCTGCCAGAGCCCGTCTACCCTTGCTACCTTCCGGTCCTGGGGGAGTTCAACAGGATGACACCACATGAGGGGCCGTCGAAAACTATACCCGATCTTCCGGAGCGCCCGTGCACGGTCCAACCGCCGGCACCGCAACGCTGCTTGGGAAGTGCACCCCATCCGCGACTCATGGGGTGCACTTCCCAAGCAGCGTTGTCCGCGGTCCGCGGCCGCGAGGACGGAATCGCGTCCCCGGCCCTGAAAAAACTCTGGTCCAAAATCCGGTCCACGGGCAGGCGGCCGGGCCCCGATTTGGGGGAGTTGCCCCCGATTGGGAACTTTCCGAAAACTCCGCTAGGCTATTACTCGCGCTTTGAAGCGTATCTGGAGGATTCGCCTAGCGGCCTATGGCGCACGCCTGGAACGCGTGTTGGGTTAACAGCCCTCGGGGGTTCAAATCCCCCATCCTCCGCGGATGGATAGCGGCCCGCACCGGCAACGGTGCGGGCCGCTTCCGTTTCCCCTGAAACGCCGGCGCGAGGGCAGGAAGCCGGCGGTCCCTAGAATGTGCCCACACCCACCCGGCGGCAGGAGTCCCATATGAGCGAGTCCCGAACTAGCACCGTGCACACCATCCCGGTCACCCTCAACGACGGCACCGAGGCCGTGCTGGGCGAGCGTTTCGGGGGCAAGGTCCTGCTGGTGGTCAACGTCGCCTCCAAGTGCGGCCTGACCCCGCAGTACGAGGGGCTGGAGGAGCTCTACCAGACCTTCCGCGCGGAGGGCCTGGAGATCCTGGGCGTGCCCTGCAACCAGTTCATGGGGCAGGAGCCGGGCACCGACCCCGAGATCGGGGAGTTCTGCAAGGTCAACTACGGCGTCACCTTCCCGCTCGCGGCCAAGACCGAGGTCAACGGGGAGGCGACCCACCCGCTGTACCAGGCGCTGAAGGCCTACCCGAGCGGATCCGCCGAGGACATCTCCTGGAACTTCGAGAAGTTCCTTATCGGCCGGGACGGCGACGTCATCGGCCGCTTCGCCCCGCGCACCGAGCCCCTGTCCGAGGAGGTCACCGCGGCCGTCCGCGCCGCGCTGTAGCCCTGCCCCGTCTTTCCGTCAGCTGCAATTCGCGGCACGACGGCGGCTGGTTCCCTTGGGTGCCCAAGGGGGCCGGCCGCGAATCCTCCCACTTCTCGTCCCCGGGACCCGGCTTGAACCGGCGTGTCGCGCCGGCGCGCCGCAGAAGCCCTCGGGAAGCCGGGAAAATCCGCAGGCGGGGCTTGCCCTGTTGCCGCACCCTGTTCCCGGGCGCCGGTTCGTCCTAGCGTGTGTCCTATCCGCGGACGGGCAGGATGAGGCGGGCAGGCGAGGACGGGGAGGTCCTGATGGCGACGTACGGCTGGATCGGGCTGGGGCACATGGGGGCGCCGATGACGGCGAACCTGGTCAAGGCGGGGCACACGGTGCGCGGCTACGACCCGAGCGCCGCGGCCTGCGCCGAGGCCGAGTGCGGGGGAGTGGAGGTGGTCGGGTCGCTGGCCGCCGTGACAGCCGGCGCGGAGGCCGTGTTCACGAGCCTGCCCACCGGAGCCCACGTGCTGCAGGTGTACGAGGCGCCCGACGGGGTGTGGGCGAACGCAGCCCCCGGCACGCTGCTGCTGGACACCTCAACCTCGGACATCGCCTCCTCCCGCCGCTGCCACGAGGACTCCGCCACGCGCGGCTTCCGGTTCGTGGATTCCCCGGTCTCCGGAGGGATCGCCGGGGCCGCGGCCGGGACGCTGACGTTTATGCTCGGTGGGGAGCCCGGCGCCGTCGCCGACGCCGAGCGCTACATCCAGCCCATGGCCGGGCGGATCATCCCGGCCGGCGGTCCGACGGCGGGAATCGCAGCGAAGCTGTGCAACAACCTCATGCTCTTCGTGAGCCTGCTCGGGGTGGCCGAAGGCTCGCAGCTGGCCCGTGAACTGGGGGTGGACCCCAAGGTGTTCTACGAGATCGCCTCGGTCTCCTCCGGGGCGTCCTGGCCGCAGAAGACCTGGTACCCGGTGCCCGGCGTGGTGGACTCGGCCGCCGCCAACGACAACTTCGAGGCAGGGTTCCGCGCCGACCTGGGCCTGAAGGACATCGGGATCGCGCTGGAGTCCGCCGACGCCGCCGGGCTCCACACCCCCGCCGCGCACCTGGCCCGGGAGCAGCTCCGCTGGCTGGCCGAGGAGGGTCTGGGCGGCAAGGACTGCTCGCTGGTGGTCAAGTACGTCACCCGCGACGGGACCGTGGAGGGGTACCGGCCCTGAGCGGGCGGGCCGCCGTGCGCGCGGACGGACGGGCCGCTGCCCGGGGTGCCGCGCGGGCCGGTTTCTTCTTGAACCCCGACTTCTTCCCGGACCCGGCCTTCTTCTCGAATCCCGCCGGCAGCCGGCACAGGTACACCACCTCCGCCGCCGCGACCAGGAACAGGTACGGCAGCACCAGGCGCAGCACGGGAAAACGCCCCAGCTCCCGCACCAGCAGCGCCGGGTCGATCCCGCGCACCGCGGGAACCTCGGGGCCGAACACCACGAACAGGGCGAACAGCGCGCCCGCCGCATACAGCGACGCCGTCGCCCGCAGGAACCACCGCCTCGCCGGCGCCCGCGGGAACGTCCGCGCGTACGCGCCCGCCGGCCCCACGGCATCGGCGGGCGGAACCTTCGCCCTGGACGCCCTGCGGCGCACGTTCTTCAGGATCCGGACCACCTCGGCGTCGCCGAGGTGGCGCCGCCGCAGGTGGAACGCCAGATCGTTGTAATAACCCACTGCTGTCTTCCACGCCGTCCGGGCGCGTTGCAAGGCCCGGTGTTTCCTGGTCTTCTTTGTACCCGCCGCCCCCGACAGGTTGGTGCGGCGCCGGTCGGCTAGGGCATTGGAACTAGGCGCCCAAGGAGCCCATCCAATGCGCCAGGAACGCCTCCCCGGCGTCGTCGTGGATGGCGTCCGCGGACAGGCCCAGGTCCGCCGCCGTCAGGATGGGGTAGGGCTTGGACGGAACGCCGTCGGCCGGGCGCACGTCCACGTGGCTGACCTGGTGGCCGCGGTCGTGCAGCCAGTCCGCCATGGCGTAGTCGGTGCGCGAATCCCCGACCGTGAACCACGCGCGCGGAACGATCCCGTCGTGGGCGAGCAGTTCGCAGGCCCGGTCGGCGCCGAGGTCCTTGCCCAGCCGGACGGACTCGATGTCGGTGGAGATGATGGTCGGATCCACGTGGTAGTCGATCGCATCGTCCTGGCCCCCGTAGTCCTGGCTTGACGCGTGGTGGTCCAGCCGCACCGCGCTGAGCCCGTGCCGGGCCATCGCGGCGAGCGCATCGGCGTCGAAATGTTCCTGCTCGGCAAGGTAGTCGGCATTGGCCACGTCGATGCGCTGCTCCACGGAGACCATCGCCCGCTTGGTCTCATCGAAAAACATGTGCTCGGCGTAGTCCGCGGCCACCAGGGCGCGGATGTCATCCGCGTACGGGGCGGGAACGGCCAGTGTGCGGTCCACGTGCACCGTCCCGGGACCGGCCGCGGTGAAGGAGAACCAGGTGGCGCCCTTTTCGCAGATGGCGTGCACGGTCATCCCCTCCGGCAGCCCGGCGGCAAGCATCGGGTCCATGACCTGCCGGGCAATGAAGTCGTCCGACCTGCCGGTGTTGAAGACCACCGGGATTCCTGCGGTGCCCAGCTCCAGCATCAGCGCAATGATGCCCGGCCGGACCGTGCGGGTGACGGGGCTGGCGATGGGCCCGTCGACGTCGAGGAGGAGGGCAAAGGCGGGAGTCGAACGCATTGTTCCATTCTTCCAGCCCCGGCCTCCCCCCATGGCGGCCAGATGACGCGACCGGTCTCCGGGCGGTGACGTGGGTCATTTCCGCAACGGTGTGACGTGGTGGCTTGGGGTCTTGACACACCCATGTGAGGTCCATCACTGTTGCTTAACGTGATTCCTGTTGATTCATGCAAAACAAACCGCTCACCGCTTTGCTAAGCGGCGAGGTGAAAGGAGTTCCGATGCACAGGGCTTGTCCACTCAAGGAATTGGCGCCAGGAGATGCGCTCCGCCTCGACACCTCCCCGCCCATCGCGGTGTTCCACACCGAGGAAGGGGAGCTTTTTGCCATCGACGACACCTGCACCCACCAGGACGCTTCCCTGGCGGACGGCTGGGTGGAGGGATGCGAGGTCGAATGTCCCCTGCATGCCTCGAAGTTCAACCTGCGCACGGGGGCCGTGGATGCGCCTCCGGCCAAGCTGTCGGTCCGTGTCCATGAGGTCACCGTGGTCGACGGGGACATCATGATCATCGAGTCCAAGGAAGTCCCCAACCTGCCGCCGGGCCTGACCGTGGACGGCCATGTATAGGGACGCGCAGGACTCGGGGACCGAGGAGGTCCTGTTGGGTGTCGGCAGCGGCGCCACCGTCGACGAGGTCAGCGAGGAGCTGCCCGAGCCGCGCCAGTCGCTGGAGGCACATCCCACGACTGCGGACCTCGAAATCCTGCAGACGTTGCGCCAGAGCGTCACGGAGCAGGCCATTGCCCACCGCGTGATCCGCGGGGGCGCGCGGCTGGACAAGACCGTCTTCGGCGTGGCGGGCGCACTGGCCCTGGCCTTCGTGATCTGGGGTTTTGTCGGCCGCGAGAGCCTTGCGACCATCTCCCAGACGGCGCTGGACTGGGTGATGAAGGATACGGGCTGGCTGTTCATCGGGCTGGCGTCGCTGTTCGTCGTCTACGTCTTGTGGCTGGCCCTGGGGCGCTTCGGCAACATCCCGCTGGGCAAGGACGGCGAGAAGCCCGAGTTCCGGACCATCTCGTGGATCTCCATGATGTTCGCGGCCGGCATGGGCATTGGCCTCATGTTCTACGGCGTCGCCGAGCCGCTGTACCACTACATCGCGCCGCCGCCGGGCACCGTTGACGGCCAGACCTCCGAGGCCATCCAGACGGCCATGGCCACCTCGCTGTTCCACTGGACGCTCCACCCCTGGGCCATGTACGCGGTGGTCGGACTGGCCATGGCCTATGGAAGCTTCCGGCTGGGCCGGCGGCAGTTGATCTCCGCGGCCTTCACCTCCCTCTTCGGCGCCAAGTCGGTGGACGGTATGGCCGGGCGGTTCATCAACATGCTGGCCATCTTCGCCACGCTTTTCGGAACCGCAGCCTCCCTGGGGCTCGGGGCGCTGCAGATCGGCAGCGGCCTGGCCTCCAACGGGTGGATCGGCGGACAGCTCGCCACGCCGATCCTCGTGGGGATCGTTGCCATCCTGACCTTCTGCTTCATCGCCTCGGCGGTCTCCGGCATCAAGCGCGGCATCCAGTGGCTCGCGAACATCAACATGGTCCTGGCCGTGGTGCTGGCGCTCATCGTCTTCGTCGCGGGCCCCACCCTGTTCATCCTCAACCTGATTCCGGCGGCCGTGGGCGACTACGCCGCGAACCTGCCGGAGATGTCCGCCCGCACGGAGGCGGTGGGGGATGAGGCCCTGCGCGACTGGATGTCGGGCTGGACCATCTTCTACTGGGCCTGGTGGGTCTCCTGGACCCCGTTCGTGGGCATGTTCATCGCCCGCATCAGCCGCGGGCGCACGATTCGCCAGTTCGTGACCGGCGTGCTGCTGGTGCCGAGCATCGTCAGCCTCATCTGGTTCGGCATCTTCGGCGGCGCGGCCATCCACATCCAGTCCGAGAGCGCAGCATCGGACGACCCGGCCGCGGGCCTCGCCACGGTGGTCGACGGCGCCCCGACGATCTCCTTCGACAGTGCGCTGTTCGACCTCCTGCACCATCTGCCGATGGCGCAGGCCGCCGCAGGAGCGGTGTCCATCCTGGCCATGGTCCTGGTCGCGATCTTCTTCGTCACCGGAGCGGACTCTGCGTCCATCGTCATGGGCTCCCTCAGCTCCAACGGTGCAGAGGAGCCGCGCCGCGGCGTCGTCGTCTTCTGGGGCGCGCTCACCGGAGCCGTGGCGGCAGTGATGCTCCTCGCCGGCGGGGACCATCCGGCCGATGCGCTGGCGGGCCTGCAGCGGATCACGATCGTCTCGGCCCTGCCCTTCGTGCTGGTCATGCTCCTGATGTGCGTCGCGCTGGTCAAGGACCTGCGCCGGGATCCGCTGGCCCTGCGCAAGCGCCTGGCCGACTCCGTGGTCGAACGCGCCATCAGGGCCGGAGTCGACCAGCACAACGGCGGGCAGTTCGACCTGGTGACCAAGCACGAATGTGGCCAAGGCTGCGGGGAACGCCCCTGCCCTCCTCCGAATGAGGACACGGCAGCGGACCGCGCCCCAGCCAGTTAGTTATGCCCAGTTAGTTTCCGCAACCCTGCCGGGGCCGGACGCCGCCAGATGCGGAGCCGGATTGCCACCCCACCCCATTGACAGGCTGTGGCGAACACCACTAGGTTCCTCTTATATATCAGTTGTATGACCAGAGAGAGCCAGACCCCAGTCCTCACGGGAAGGGGATCGCTCGACCGGAAGCCGGTTGAGCGATCCCCGACCCGGCAGGCGGTCCCGGCCGCCGGCTCACTCTCCAGCCCCTTCGCCCCTGGCCCTCCCCGACGGGGAGGGTGGCGGGAGAAGGCGGCGCCCGGACCGCCCCGGCGGCCCAACCACCCAGGGCAGCCCGCCGGGCGCCCCGACCAAGCCTCCACCTGAAGCGGACCACCTGAAGGAGCACCAATGAATGCCCAGACCATCCTGGAACCGCGGGTCGCCACCGACACCCGCACCGCGGACCGGGGCCAGCACGCCAGCGTCCTGACGCTGTCCTGCCCCCAGCGGCCCGGCATCGTCCATGCGGTGTCCCGCTTCCTCGTGGAACTGGGCGCCGACATCACCGAACACCAGCAGTTCGACGACCGGGTCGACAACACGCTGTTCATGCGGACCGCCTTCACCGCCGAAGACGCCGACGCCGAGGCCCTGACCCGCCGCTTCGAGGCAACCGCCCAGGAGTTCGGCATGACCTACACGTTCAGCGACGGCACCCGCCCGCGCGTGCTGATCATGGTGTCCAAGTTCGCGCACTGCCTCCACGACCTGATCTTCCGGTGGCAGAGCGGGAGCCTGCCGGTCGACCTGGTTGCCGTGGTGTCCAACCACGAAGACCTCCGCCCCATGGCCGAGGCCGCCGGGCTCCCCTTTATCCACATTCCCGTCAACGCGGCGTCCAAGCCCGCGGCGGAGCAGAAGCTGCTGGACGTGGTGGATGAGTTCGACGCCGACCTGGTGGTGCTCGCCCGCTACATGCAGGTGTTGTCCGACGACCTCTGCAAGCGCCTCTCCGGCCGCGCCATCAACATCCACCACTCCTTCCTTCCCGGGTTCAAGGGCGCGCGCCCCTACCACCAGGCCCACGCGCGCGGCGTCAAGCACGTGGGGGCCACCGCCCACTACGTCACCGCCGACCTGGACGAGGGACCGATCATCGAGCAGGAAGTCGTCCGGGTGGACCACCGGATGACCCCCGAGGAACTGGCCACCGTGGGAAGGGACACGGAGGCCCTGGCCCTCTCCCGAGCCGTCCGCTGGCACGCGGAAAACCGCGTCATGCTCAGCGGGCACCGAACCGTCGTCTTCCACTAGCCCCGTCCCCACCACCACAGAATCAAGCCCCCGCCGGGGGCTAACCGAAAGGCAATTTCATGAAGTCTCCTCGCGTTGTCATCATCGGGGCCGGGATCGTCGGGGCAAACCTGGCCGACGAGCTCACCGAACGGGGCTGGACCGACATCACGGTCCTGGACAAGGGGCCGATCCCCCTGACTGGTGGTTCGACGTCGCACGCGCCGGGCCTGGTCTTCCAGACCAACTCGTCCCGGACCATGACGGAGCTGGCCGCCTACACCGGGCAGAAGCTCGCCTCCCTGACGCGCGGCGACGCCCGTGCCTTCAACCAGGTCGGCGGCCTTGAGGTGGCCACGACGCCGGAACGCCTCGCCGAGCTGCACCGGCGCCGCAACTTCGCCACGGCGTGGGGACTCGAAGCCCACGTGATCGACACGGCCGAGGCGAAGGCCCTGCACCCGCTGATCGATGAGGGCATCGTCCTGGGCGCGCTCTACCTGCCCACCGACGGCCTGGCGTCCTCGCTCCTTGCCGTCGAGCTGCTGCGCGAGCGCTCCGAGGCCCGCGGGGCCCGCTTCCTTGGAGACACTCCGGTGACCGGGGTGGAACGTGCCGGCGGCCAGGTCACCGGCGTCCGCAGTGGCGACACGGTCTTCCCGGCGGACATCGTGGTTTCCGCGGCCGGCTTCTGGGGTCCGCAGATCGGCGAGCTCATGGGGATGGAGGTTCCGCTGGTTCCCCTGGCGCACCAGTACATCACCACCACCTCGATCCAGGAACTGGCCGGGCACGCGGAGACCGCCGTCGGCACCGGCAACAACGCCAAGCTGCCGATCCTGCGCCACCAGGACCAGGACCTCTACTTCCGCCAGCACGGTACCCGCATCGGCATCGGCTCCTACGCCCACCGCCCCATCCCGGTCGGCTACGACGAACTTCCCGGGGGCAACCGCATCACCGAGCACGCCATGCCGTCCCGCCTGGACTTCACCTCCGAGGACTTCGAGCAGCCGTGGAAGGCCTGCCGGCAGCTGCTGCCGTCCCTGAACGAGGCCAGCATCAGCGACGCGTTCAACGGCATCTTCTCCTTCACCCCGGACGGGGGATCGCTGGTCGGCGAGTCCAAGGACCTGAAGGGCTTCTTCATCGCCGAGGCCGTGTGGGTGACCCACTCGGCGGGCGTGGCCAAGGCTCTCGCGCAGCTCCTGGTGGACGGCCGGTCGGAAACCGACCTCCGGGAGCTGGACCTTGCCCGGTTCGAGAAGGTCCAGCTGGAGCGCGACTACGTCCTGGAGACCTCGCAGCAGAACTTCGTCGAGATCTACGACATCCGCCACCCCCTTGAGCCCAAGCTCTCGCCGCGGGACCTCCGGCTTGCCCCCTTCCACGAGCGCCAGGTGGAGCTGGGTGCCTTCTTCCTTGAGTCCGCCGCGTGGGAGCGCCCGCACTGGTACACGGCCAACGAGCCGCTGCTGGAGTCCCTGCCGCAGGAGTGGCAGCCGCCGGTACGCGACCCGTGGGCCGCGAAGTTCGATTCGCCCATCTCCGCCGCGGAGGCCTACGCCACCCGCACCAACGTGGCCATGTACGACATGACCCCGCTGAAGCGCCTGGAGGTCTCCGGGCCCGGCGCGTTGCCCCTGCTCCAGCACCTCAGCACGGGACAGCTGGACAAGAGCGTCGGATCGGTGACCTACACCCTGCTGCTCGACGACGCCGGCGGCATCCGCAGCGACCTGACCATCGCCCGAATCGAGGAGGAACTCTTCCAGATCGGAGCCAACGGCGGCATCGACTACGACTACCTGGTCCGCCGCGCCGCCGAGCACACGGAGGCCCATCCGGACCAGTGGGTCCGCGTGGAGGACACCACGGACGACACCTGCTGCATCGGCGTCTGGGGCCCGCGGGCCCGCGACCTGGTCCAGCCGCTGACCCCGCAGGACCTCACCAACGACGGGCTGAAGTACTTCCGCGCGGCCAGCACCACCATCGCCGGCATCGACGTGCGCGTCATGCGCCTGTCCTACGTCGGGGAACTGGGCTGGGAAATCTACACCGATGCGGCCAACGGGCTGAAGCTGTGGGACGCCCTGTGGGAAGCGGGCCGGGAACTGGGCGTCATCGCGGCCGGCCGCGGCGCCTTCAACAGCCTCCGGCTGGAGAAGGGCTACCGGTCCTGGGGCACTGACATGGATACGGAGCACGATCCCTTCGCGGCGGGGCTGGGCTTCGCGGTCCGCGCCAACAAGGAGGACTACGTCGGCAAGGACGCCGTCGAACGGCGCCGGGACGCGGAGGACGGAAAGCGCCTGCGCTGCCTGACCGTCGACGACGGAACCTCCGTGGTGCTGGGCAAGGAGCCGGTCTTCATCGACGGTGAGCCGGTTGGCTACGTCACGAGCGCCGCCTACGGCTACACGGTGCACAAGCCCGTGGCCTACGCGTGGCTGCCGGCCTCCTCCACCGAGGGGACCAAGGTGCAGATCAGGTACTTCGACCGGCTGATCGACGCGACCGTCACGGCCGAGCCGCTGGTCGATCCCGAGATGAACAAGATCCGCGCCTGACACGGATCGGGGCCCGGAACCGCAAGGTTCCGGGCCCCTTTTTGTGCCGTCCTCCCTTTTTGCGCAGGCCTTTCGTAGCGCCGCGCCCTACAGGGAGTGCTGGACCAGCTGCTCGAAATGCGTCACGTGCTCCTCGGCCAGGCGCGCCGCCTTGTCGGCGTCGCCGTCGATGATCGCCCGCAGCAGGGCAACGTGCTCCTGGACGTTGCCCGAAATGGGCGCCAGGCCCGCCAGCACGAAGTTCCACATGCGCTGCGACAAGGCAAAGTACTGGATCAGCGTGGCCTCGACGTAGCTGTTGCGCATGGTGGCGTAGACGGTGCGGTGGATCTGCTCGTCCAGGTCCATGGACGTCTGGTTGGTGCCGTCGGGGGCGTGCTCCACGGCCTCCAGGCACGACCGGAGCCTGGCGCGGTCCTCCTCGGAGGCGCGCTCGGCCGCCCGGCGCGCGGCGAAGGCCTCCAGGGTCCGGCGGGCGTCCGAAATCTCCCCCAGGTCCCGGATGTTGACCTCCGCGACGAAGGTGCCCCGGCGCGGGTACACGACCAGCAGGCGGTCGGTTTCGAGGCGCTTGACGGCTTCCCGCAGCGGGGTGCGGCCGAGTTCAAGGGCGGCCATGAGCGACTCTTCGTCCAGCGGCGCGCCCGGAGGCAGCCGCATGTCGATGATGCGCTGGCGAAGCTCCCGGTACGCGAACTCCGCCCGGGTGAGCCCGGTTTCTCCCAAGATATTGGCCTTCCCGTCCGGTTCGGGGATCCACGAACGATCCTCCAGTGATGATAAGCGCCAGCGCCCCGGTTGTGGGGTCCCCGCCTCGTGCCGCGCCCCTTCGCGGGCCACACCCTTGACACGCCTTTATGGCGTTCATCACACTTATCCTATTGTTCCGCATGGCGCGATCAGTTGCATAAGACGCAATAAGAACGAATGCGGTCGGAACGGGCCCAGTCAGAACCAGCGCGAGAAGAATGAGGTGGGTGCATGGAAACCCTAGCCATCGTCGGGGCGTCCTTGGCCGGTTTGTCGGCAGCGCGCGCTGCCCGCGCCCAAGGCTTTGCGGGCAGGCTGATCATCATCGGGGATGAGCTTGAGCGTCCGTATGACCGGCCGCCGCTGTCGAAGGATTTCCTGCTCGGCCGGATCGGGGCCGGGGACCTTGCGCTGGAGACCTCGGACGAGGACCTGGGCGCGGAGTGGCTGCTGGGGTCCCGGGCGCTGGGCCTGGACGGGCCGAACCGGACGATCATGCTCAAGGACGGGCGCAGGGTGGCTGCGGACGGGATTGTGATCGCCACCGGCGCCTCGGCGCGCAAACTCCCGGCCCTGGACGGGTTCGCCAACGTCCACACCCTGCGCACCCTGGCCGACGGGCAGAAGCTGGCGGCCGAACTGGTCCCGGGCCGGCGGCTGGTCATCGTGGGAGCCGGGTTCATCGGGGCCGAGGTTGCCTCCACCGCCACCGAGCTCGGCCTTGAAGTGACCCTGATCAACTCGGACCTGGTCCCGTTTTGCGCGGCGCTGGGAGCCGAGATGGGCGAGGTCGTGGCGGGGCTGCAGGAAACCCGCGGCGTCACCCTGCTGCGCGGGACCACCCTCCAGGGCATCGACGCCGATGGGGACCGGGTCACCGGGCTGACCCTCACCAGCGGGCAGTACCTGCCTGCGGATCTGGTCCTGGTCGGGATCGGGGCGGTGCCGAACACCGGCTGGTTGTCCTTTTCCGGCCTGGAGGTCAAGAACGGCGTCCTCTGCGATGCCTCGGGCCGGACCAACCTGCCGGGCATCGTCGCGGTCGGAGACTGCGCGGCCTGGTTCGACGAGCGTCACGGCGCGCACCGGCGGGTGGAGCACTGGACCTCCGCGACCGAACAGGCCGAGGCGGCCGTCGGCGCGCTGCTGAACCCGGACGCCCTGGCGGGGAGCCCGAAGCCGCACTACTTCTGGTCGGACCAGTACGGGGTGAAGCTGCAGTTCGCCGGCAGCGCCGCACAGGCGGACCGGGTCCAGATTGAGGCCGGAGCCGCCGAGACCCGTGACGTGCTGGCCGTGTACTACCGGGGCGAGGAGCCGGTGGCGGTGCTGGGCATGAACCAGGTCCGCCTGTTCACCACGTGGCGCCGCACCCTCAACCAGGCCGCCGTGCCAGTCCCCGTGCCGGCCTGAGCCGGCCCACCATCGTTGCCCATCTTCAGTAATTTCGTCTCCACCGGAGGAAGCACAGCATGACCGCCGACATGATTTCCGAGAGCCTGATCTCCACCCTGCCCGGGCACACCTACACCGACGCGGCGATCTTCCGCGCCGAGCAGGAACGCATCTTCGAGCAGATGTGGTTCTGCGCGATCCGCACCGCTGACCTGGCCAAGGCCGGGGCCTGGAAGACCGTGCAGATCGGCCGCGAGTCCGTGCTCATTTCCCGCACCCGCAAGGGCGAGATCCGCGCGTTCTACAACGTCTGCCGCCACCGCGGCGTCAAGCTGTGCATGGAGGAATCCGGCCAGGCCGAACGCTCCTTCCAGTGCCCCTACCACGCCTGGACCTACGACTTCGAGGGCAAGCTCGTCGCGGCCCCGAACCTGACCAAGATGCCCGACATCGACCGCCACGAATACGGCCTGGCCAAGGTCCACCTCCGCGAATACCTCGGCTACGTGTGGGTCTGCCTGGCCGAGACCCCGCCCTCCTTCGAGGAGGACGTCATGGGAGCCATCCAGGAGCGCCTGGGCGACCTGGAGGCCATCGAGGGCTACGACGTGGCCAACCTGAAGGTCGGCCGGCGCATCAGGTACGACGTGAAGGCCAACTGGAAGCTCATCATCGAGAACTTCATGGAGTGCTA
>NZ_BAABEO010000007.1:0-18735 GCF_039540195.1 Arthrobacter ginkgonis
GGCGCGTGCTGCCTCCCGCGCGTCGCAGCCCGCGCCCAGCGGGCGCCCGTCCTCGCTGACACTCCATATGCGCCGTTATCAGCGTTATTGGGCTACGGGATCGCGATCTGGTTTGCGGTGCGGGCCAGGCGCATGCGGCGGGTTGTGCTCAGTGCGCCGCGGACCGTGTCTCGGCGAGGGAGTGCTCCATCAGCTGGCGCAGCGCGCCGCGGTCCACTCCCGTCAGCCGGGTGAGGTAGAGGCAGGCCTTGCTCGCCCGGTGGTTGCCGAGCCGGGCCACGAGATCGGGCCAGCGCTGCGAGAAATCGTTGACGAGGTAGATCGTGTGCTTCGTGGGACCGGGCGCGAAGGCGAGCAGGGGAGCGCGGCCTGCGTGCCCGCTTTCGTAGCGGTACTCGTGTTCTCCGAAACCGATGATGCGGCCGGCCCACACGACCGGCCGTTCGCCGCTGATCTCGGCGTGGATCGCGAGCAGTTCGTCGGCTTCGGCGCGCCGTGGGCCTATGGCGCGGTCGAGTACCTCCGCAACCGGCAGGTCGGACGGTGACATTGCGGGCGGTTTCGTTGCCATGGGTCTCCTCGCGATCGTGCTGGATGGCCCAGAGTATCGGGCGGATGTCTGGGGCGGTTGTGCAGAGGGTGTCTGCGCAATGGGCGGTCGTGGTCAGTCGCTGTCCAATTCCAGGGCGATGGCGTCCGGTGAGGGCAGGGCCTGCCGTTCGGCTTCGGGCAGCTTGTCTTAGGTGTAGGAGGTAACGGCCAAGGGCTGGGCTGCCCCGTCCAGGCCGAGGAAATCAAGAACGAGCGGATCCTTGGCGACCTCGCGCGCCAGGTCCGATCCCTCCTTCGGAAGCCGTGCCTCCAGGTTGTTTGGGGCCGATCCTTCCCGTTCATGAAGCTTCGAGGCGATCTGGTGCTCGAGAACGGAAAGCGACCACCCGTGTTGGAGGGCCCGGGAGGCTGACCATTCACGCAGGGTCCGGTCCGGGCAGCGTTCGAGCAGGGCAACGTTGTGGCTCCAGCTGATTCGTGCAGACACTGTCTGCACGATTTCCTCCCGGCCGTCCCAGGCCTGCGCGAACGCCCGCATGTAGTAGAGGTTCCTGCGGGAGAAACCCTTCATGTGGGGAAATTCCCGGCGCAGGTCCTCGGCCAGGCGCCCGAGCACCTTGTTTCCCCACGGCTGGGCCTGCTGCTGCCGCAGAATCGTGCGGCCGATGCCCCAGTAGAGATCGATCATCGCGGCATTCACGACGCGCTGTGCGCGTAGCTGCGCCGCATGCACGGCGTCCTTCAGTTCGCCCAAGGTTTTCGCGTAGGCCACCAGGAGGTCTGGCTCGAGAACGGTCACCCTTTGACCCTGGCGGAATCCGGACACCACGATCCGAGGCCCTTGGGATGCTCCAAGGGAAAGGTTGTGTGTCCAGCGGAAACCCGATGATGCGACCCATGCCATGGCACGGTTATCGGGGTCAAGGGATCGCTCGCAGGGAGGTGCCACCGTTTGGCGGCCGTCGGGGCTTGTCCATGGGAAAATCTCCTCCGGCGGCCCGTCCGGACCGCTGCGCGGCCCGGACACCCCGGGAGACCTGGATACATTCACCTGCCACGGGCAGGTGCATAGGTTGGTGAGGCTTTACCCGGGGGAGGAGCCGGCCGAACCCCTGCCCCGGTCCTGCCCACAGTGGACCTGCCCACCACCACCGGCTTCATAACGGTCGGGGCCGAGATCACCGCCAAGACTGCGCACCTGGTGCATGTCCTGCACGCCGACGAGTCCGGTAGGACCCTCTGCATCTGGCTCCCGCCCCAACTCGTCCGCCCCTGCGGCGCCGACCGGCGCGGCCGGGCGGTGCCGCCAACCGACGGTGGGGGGGGTGGGCGGGGACCATGAGTGGGATCCATATCCCCTCGCACTTCCACGACGTCCTCGATCACGTCGCCATCAGCACCGGCTGGCGGTCAATCCTCACCTGCTCCAACGAGGGATACCTGGAACCCCATGTCTGGTAGGGGCCAGATGGGGCCAATCTGCCCATCCTACGGGCCTCCTCGAGTCCGGAATTTGGAATTCAACAGGATATTTGCACGCTACCCGCTACGCTTATCAGTTGCCGGACGGGTGATCCGGCTCACATGGGCTTCTTTCCATAATATGATAGCGAATTATCACATGAAGAGAATGTATTCAAGGTTTGCCAATGGCAGGGGGGTCGCCTTTGTTCGTCCATCCACCGATTAGCGTCGAGTCTCAACGACGGCCGCAAATGGGCCGCGGACCTGAAAGCCGGGCTAGAGCTACTGGCGGTGTAGGCAGCGATCGAAACTCACAGGCAATGCCCCCTGTCGGGGCCTAAGCCGATGCCGTCCCTGATTGTTCGCGATCGAAGGGCAATGACCTTCGGCGCCAGTAGCTAGATTGAGGTTGAATAAGTGAATCCCATGCAGGCGATGCCGGATCTGACCAGGCAGCAACCCCCAGTGACCACGGTTAAGCCTGGGACGGCTTGGGGTTACACGTCGCTTCTGCTGTTCCTTTATCTCCTGAATTGGACCGACAAGGCGGTTTTGGGGCTCGCAGCGCAACCGCTGGCCCGGGAGTTCGGCCTGACCACCGCTCAGATAGGCCTGCTGGGCAGTGCCTTCTATCTGGCTTTCGTGATCGGTGGTTTCTTCGCGGGAACCCTCCAGAGGAAGTTCACGGCCAAGTGGGCCTTGGCCTTCCTGGTGTTCACGTGGGCCTTGGCCATGGTGGCCCCGATGCTGGCCGTCGGCGGGTTCAGCGTCGTTCTTGCCTCACGTATCCTGCTGGGCTTGGGTGAGGGCCCGAGTGGTGCGCTGTTAATGGGCTCCATCTACTCGTGGCACCCCAAGGAGAAGCGAGGGTTTCCCTCGACAGTTGCCACGGGCATGCCCTCCGTGGCAAAGATCTGCCTGGCTCCGGTCCTTGCGCTCATCGTCGCCCACTGGGGGTGGAGATCAGCCTTCGGCATCTTGGCAGCCATGACCATTCTTTGGATCGTCCTGTGGATCCCCCTCTGGAAGAACGGTCCCTACACCTCGGAGTCCAAGAAGGCCGCCGTCGACACCGGAGAAACCTTGGTTCCACTGCGCAAAATCCTGACGACCGGGACGTTTATCAGCGGTTCCGTCGCCATGTTCGCGACCTACAGCATCATTTCCACGATGATCACGTTCCTTCCCACCTACTTCCAGATCGGAGTCGGCTTCCCTCAGGCCACGGCCGGTTCCTTGCTGGGCGTGGTGGGAGTATTGACTTTGCTCACCGCGTTGCCGATTGGCTACTTCACGGACAGGCTGATCACCCGGGGAGTTTCTTCCAGGATCCTTCGCGGGATTCTTCCGGGCCTGACCCTGAGTGCCGGGGGCCTGTTTTTCGTGGCCCTGCTCTTTCTGCCCGGTCCAGTGGCATCGGTGTGCCTCTACGCCGTCGGGTTCTCCCTGATCAATGTGGCTAACCCATTGCTGACCGCCGGGATCTCCGAAATTGCCCCGCCGCGCCAGACGTCGAGTGTCCTGGGCATGTTCATGGGGATCATGTACACGGGCGCGTTGGTCGTTCCCACGGTCACCGGGTACATCGTTGATGCCGCCCCTGACCCGGTCATCGGTTGGGGGCGCGCTCTTGCCGTCCTTGGTGCCCTGGCAGGGGTCGGCGGAGTGTCGGCGCTACTGTTCTTCAACCCGCACCGGGATTCCCTGAGATCGGCCAGCCTCATTAGCTAGCACTACGCCGTCGGCGACCGCTTCGGCCGGTGCCCACCTGAGCGAGGCTCGAACACCGCGGAAGCCACCGAAGGACTGCCCGTGGCGCTCCACGCTGCCCGCACCGAGGTGGCCGGCCAAAGCCGACCGCCTCCTCGGCCGGCTCTGCATGCAGGCGCGGGCCGGCTTCTTGAGACGCGCCGGGGCGCTGCCGCCTCGCTTGGGGCAGGAGAGTTGGCGCGGGCCAAGTGTGCTCAGGCCGGGATGGCGTGACGGTCCAATCGCGGCTCGAGGACCCGTCCACCGGGGAGGTGGTCCCCACCATGGCGGGCTTGGCTTCCCGCACCAGCGATCCGACAAGCGAATCGGCGCTGGACGCCCCGTGCCGCATCGCGGCAACCGCTCGGCTTCTTACTGGATCTTGACTTGTGAGACCTATCACTCATAGTGTCGATCTCACATTGATAGTCGATTATCAAAATATGATAATCGTTGGAGGGGTGTCCTTGAGTCCTGGAGTGCTGGGACTGTTCAACCGGCATCGACCCCCATGAAACTAGAGGAGGGTGGCATATTGGCGAAGCCAAGAATCCGTGTCCTGATGGCCTGCATGACCGTTGCGACGCTAGGCGTGACCGCCTCGGCCTGTTCCGCGAATGGCGGGGGCGCCGAGGCCACTGCCACGGACAAGACCATCGTCTATACGGAAGGCGCGAAGACGGTTACCGACTGGGACCACTTCGTCGCTGGGCACGAGAACATGTATGCGGCGCACGGTGTGACCCTCGACGGCGTGGACACCCAAACGGCGACCGCCGCGACGCAGCTGCTGGTGACGGGCGAAGCCAATGTGGGCCGCGGTCTTCCGCCAGCCATCCAGACCGTGAGCCAGAGCAACGGGGCCGTGAAGCTGATCAGCGTGGCCGACCTGCTGGTCCGGCCCCCGTTCGTGATGAACGCCAAGGGAATCACGTCTTGGGAGGGACTCAAGGGAACGAAAATCGGCGTATCCAGCCCCACGGATTCGACCGCGGTGGTCACCAAGGAAGCGATCAAGGCGCTGGGCTTCCCGGCCGACTCCGTGGAACTGGTGTCCTCCGGCGGGACGGGTGCCCGCTATGCCGCAATGGAAGGTGGGGCCATTGACGCTTCCCTCCTGCTGCCTCCCGTGAATTTCACGGCCGAAGAAGCCGGCTTCAACCGCGTCGGCTACTTGCCTGACGCCATGGGGAAGGACTGGCAGTTCGCCTTCACGTCCGTCATCGTCAACCCCACCTGGGCAGAGCAGAACCGGGAAACCCTGGTTTCCTTCCTCGCTGCCCGGAACGACGCCCTGAAGTGGCTCGCCGACCCGGCGAACAAGGACGAGGCGATCAGCATCCTCGCGACCGAGACCGAGATCTCGGAAGAGACGGCCGAGAAGGTCTACGACCTCATGGGCATCGGCACCGCCGATTCGGCCTTCGCACCGGAGGTCGGGGTTTCCGAACGGGCCGCCGGAAGCGTGCTGGACGCCCTGCAGGGCATGGAGCAAGCACCCCAGGACATGGAGATCTCCACCATGATCGATGACCAATACGCTGCGGAGGCCAGGAAGTGAACTCGACGCAACTCGGCCGGCCGGAGGTCGGCCACCCGCCCGGCGCGGTGGGCGGGCCCACGGAACAACCCTCGGCGGTCCGGCCTGCCCCCGCAGCGTTGCCTCTGCAGCGCAAGAGGGGGATCAACACGCAACTCTGGCGCAAGAACCGCTCCACCATCCTCGCGGTGCTGTCCCTTGCGATGGGCGCCGTCCTGTGGGAAATCCTGGGACGCTGGGTCGTCAACCCGCTCTTCCTGCCGCCGCTGTCCCAGGTGTGGGTCAGGTTCATCGAACTTGTCCAGGCCGGGCAGCTTGCGACGGACATCGGCGCCTCTTCCCAGGCCTACCTGCTTGGGCTGGCGGTCGCCATCGCGATCGGCGGCACGATCGGTATCGCCATGGCCGCCTCCAAGATCATCCGGGATCTCCTGGACCCGTGGGTCGCCATCCTGAACGCCACCCCCACGATCGCCCTGGCGCCCCTGTTTATCGTTGCGCTCGGGCTCGGCATCGAATCCAAGGTGGCCGTTTGCGCCATCGTGATGCTCTTCCCCATCCTCATCAATACCTACATGGGTTTCTCGACCACCGATGAGCAACTCGTCGAAACCGCGAAGTCGTACTGCGCCAGCCCCAAGCAGATCTACACCAAGGTCAAGCTCCCGATGGCGACGCCGTACCTGATCGCCGGACTGCGGCTGGCGGCGGCACACGGGCTCGTCGGCGTCGTGGTCAGCGAACTCTTCGGGGCCAGGGCGGGCATCGGCCTGCTGATCCTGAACTCCGCGGAGACCTTCGACAGCCGCGCGCTCTTCGTCGGCATCATCATCCTGGCCGTCGCCGGCGTCGCCATCACCTACGCCCTGATCGGGCTCGAACGCAGGCTGGCCCAGTGGCGGGCCACGGAACAGGAGTCCTGACCATGGCAGACGCACAGATCGACGTCCGCAACGTATCCAAGTCGTTCAAACGCAACGGCCGCACTGTCCAAGCCATCGACGGACTCAACCTTTCCATCCAGGACGGCCAATTCGTCAGCTTCGTCGGAGCCTCCGGCTGCGGGAAGAGCACCTTCCTGCGGATGCTCGACGGCCTCTCTCCCACCACGTCGGGCTCGATCGAAATCAACGGCGCACCCGTCAACCGCCCCGGACGCGAACGAGCCTTCGTCTTCCAACAGGATCGGATGCTCCCCTGGAGGACCGTCCTGGACAACGTCGCCTTCGGCCTCGAGGTCCAGGGAAAGAAGAAGAAGGAAGCCCGGGCGGCAGCGATGGAACTGTTGACGGTTGTCGGCCTCGCCCGCTTCGCCAACAGCCACCCCGGCGAGTTGTCCGGCGGCATGCGCCAGCGCGCCAACCTGGCACGCGCCTACGCCGTGGAGCCGAAGATCCTCCTCATGGACGAACCCTACGCGGCACTCGATGGCCAGACCCGCGAAATGATGCAGGCCTGGCTCATGGAAACCTGGGAGGCCTCCAAGCGCACCGTCCTCTTCGTCACGCACCAGATCGACGAGGCCGTCTACCTCTCCGACCGCGTCATCGTCATGACGGCCCGCCCCGGGCGGGTCAAGGCAGACATCGCGATCGACCTTCCCCGCCCGCGGACGCTTGCGGTCAAGAGGACGCCGGAGTTCAGCCAGTACATCGACCAGATCTGGTCCCTCATCGAAGAAGAGGTCAAGGAATCCATGAATCTCGAGATGCAGATGGGAGCATCATCTTGACGCACCAGACCGGCACATTCGCGGTGCAGGGGACTACGATTGCCGGCCTCAAGGAGACCGTGGCCCTCGCCGGCCGCATCCTGAACAAGCTGGGCATGGTCGACTATCTCGGGCACGTCAGCGCCCGCACCGAGGGTGGGATCATCATCAAGCCCAAGCACTCTCCAAAGATCACCGGCATGGACAAGCTCGAAGGCCGGCACATGATCGTCGTCGACGTCGACGGCACGCTCATCGAAGGGGATGAGGCACCTCCGGCGGAGGTCTTCATCCACACCGAGATCTACAGAAGGCGGCCCGACGTCCAGGCGGTCGTGCACACGCACCAGCCCGCGGCGACCACGCTTGGCCTTGTTGCCACACCGCTCAAGCCCCTGCTGCACATCCCCTCAAGCTACGTCAGCGATCCCGACGTGGGCCTGTGGCCGTGCCCGCTGCTCGTCACCAACGCGCAGCTCGGAGCGGAGCTGGCGGACAGCGTCGGCCAACGAGACTTTTGCCATCTTCAGGGCCACGGGATCGTGGCGCTGGGCGGCTCCGTTGAGGAAGCCGTCGTGCGGGCGGTCATGCTCGAGGAACAGGCCCAAGCGAACCTGGCCGTGTTGTCCACCGGACTGGAACCCAGGGAGATCACGCCGGGCGAAATCGAACAGCTCCAATCCCACCGCGCGCCCGTCGCGGGGCGATGGGCCTACCTTCGCGAACTGGTGGAAGCCATCCAATAGAGAAGTCACGTGCGGCGAGGGAGGTGGTTCCGGGCGCCGGAACCACCTCCCTCGTTCCGTGACGACGACGCAGAAATGGACGGTGGTGAGCAGCACTCACGGTCAGGCCGGACAAGGAGCCGTCTCGGAGAACGTGTCCTAGCGGTCGAGGTCGCCCATCGAGAGAAAGCGGCCCCCGCCCTTCACCGCTGCGGGGACAGACCGTCGTCAAACGCAGACCGACAGCAGGGAGAAATGGAATGAACGGTAGGACTCGACAACGGGTGGGGGAAGACAGGAGTGGTCCCAGCGCGGTTTCCTACGCCAGCGGATCGGAGTGGTCGATTCAGTTCGCGGCGTTCATTTCGTCCTTCGACCGGTTCGCGACTCCACCCATGCTGCTGGTTCTGGCTGCCCGCACCGGGATGACGTTCACCGAAGTGGTCACGCTGTTTTCGACCTACCTCCTGTTTTACGCTCTCGGCCAGCCGCTGTGGGGGATGGTGAGCGACCGCTTCGGCCGGCTCATAGTGCTGCGGTCGGCCCTGGTGGGCGGCCTGATCGGAGGCATCGCCAGCATGGTCTTTGCCTCATTCGCGCCGCTGACGGCGGCACGGGCATGGACCGGCCTGATGGTCGGAGCGCTGTATCCGACCCTGATGACATTGATCGGCGACTCGGCCCAAGGCACCCAACGTGCCCGGTCACTCTCCCGCCTGCAGGTGATTGGAAACCTGGGGACTGCCCTCGCCACGCTCGCCGCGGGCACCTTGGCCGCCCTCATTGACTGGCGGCTGGTATTTGGCCTGACTTCCGCGGGCTGCCTCGCCCTGCTGCTGGCTCTGCGCGGCAAGCGCGAAACGCCTCGGGACTTCAAGGGACGGGCGATGCGTCACGCCTTCAAACCCGTGGTCCTCGGCGTGTATGGACTCGCCGTCCTGGAAGGGATGGTAATGCTGGGAGCCTTCACCTACATCGTCCCGGCACTGGAACATGCCGGGGTCGCCGTCACGGTGGCCGGCGTGCTGGGGGCGGCCTACGCGGTCGGGATTATCGGAGGCGCCCGTGTCATGCCCGGGCTTGTCGAGCGTTTCTCTCGAACGCGCCTGATGGCAATCGGCGGCGGGATTCTGCTCGTGGGGCTCGTGGCATCGACGGTATCGCAGTCTCCGGCGGCCTTGACCGCCACGGCGACACTCATCGGTGCTTCAACCGCCGTTCTGCACGTTTCCATACAGGGCTGGGCGACGGAGGTGGCTCCGGCTGCTCGCGCGACGACCGTCTCTTTCTTCGCCTGCTCGATGTTCCTGGGCAGTTCGCTGGCCACGTTCCTTGCCGCCCCCCTGGCCGACCTGGGCCGGTTCCATATGATCTTCGGCCTGTCCCTGCCCGCCGCGGCGGTCCTCACCCTCGCGGCCTCCTGGGGCCACGGCCGATGGATGGCGCGCCAGAAGGAGCCGGCGGCGGGCCTTCCCGGCGCCGTGTAGCGCTCCGCTCCGCTCCCAGGGAATCCGATTCGCTTCAGGGGGTTGACTGACACCCCGAACCTGCTACGTTCTTATCAGAATAGAAAAATCGATTCTCAGGATACGAGAATCATAATGTGTGGTCTTGAATCGCGCTTGGCGATGGATGAAAGGCGGGAAATATGGAATCCCACGACGTGGTAGTCGTCGGAGCGGGCCCCGTGGGCCTGACGCTCGCGGTGGAACTCGGGCAGCGCGGCAAGTCCGTGCTGGTGCTCGAGAAGCGCAAGCAGCTGGGAAAGCTTCCCAAGATGGAGCGGTGCAACGCCCGCACGATGGAGAACTTCCGCCGCATGGGACTTGCGGAGCGCATCCGCCGAGCCGGCCTGGACAACGACATGCCCATGGACGTCTTCATCTGCGATGAGACCCTCGTCCGCGAACCGCTGGTCCACCACCACTACCCCTCGGTCTCCGAACTCAAGGAGCAGTACCGGGAGACCAACGACGGGTCCTGCCCGGCCGAGCCGTACCAGCTGATCTCCCAGTACACGCTTGAGCCGCTGCTGGTCGACGCGCTGGCCGAGTTGGAGAGCGTGGAAGTGCGATTCGACGCGGAGGTGACCTCATTCATCGACGACGGCGCGTCGGTCACCGTGCGCTATCGGAACTCGGAGGGCGTCGAGTCCATCGTGCAGGCCGCCTACCTGGTCGGATGCGACGGCGCATCCAGCGAGGTGCGCAGGGCGCTGGGATTCGAGCTCGAGGGAGATTCCCTGCTGGAGATGCGCCAGGCGCTCTTCTACTCCGAGAACCTGCTGGACCGGATCCCGATCGGCTCCGGACGCCACTACCACGTGGCAGACGACAAATCCTCCTTCCTGATCGTCCAGGACGACAAGAAGCACTTCTCCCTCCACGCCACAGTGGCCTCGGACGAGGAAATGCCCGAACTCTTCGAGAAAATCCTGGGTTTCCCGGTCGAATACGAAACCCTGTACGTCGGTTCCTGGCGCCAGCGCCTGATGCTCTCGAGCGGATACTCGTCAGGCCGCGTCTTCATCGCCGGCGACGCGGCGCACCTGGTCATCCCCACCGGCGGCCTGGGGATGAACACCGGGCACGGCGACGCGGTGGACCTGGCGTGGAAACTGGCCGCCGCCCTCGAAGGCTGGGGTGGCGAAGGACTGCTCGCCAGCTACGAACTCGAGCGCCGCCCCATCGGGGCCCGCAACATCGCCGCCTCACGCAAGGCCACCATGGGCCGCCGCAAATGGCGCGGCATGTGGTCGCCAGCACTCACCGACCGGGGCCCCGAAGGCGACAAGGCCCGCGCCGAACTGGCCGCGGTTGCCGACCAGGAGCAGCGGTGGAGCAACGACCTGTATGGCATCGAACTCGGCTACGGATACCTGGACTCCCCGGTCATCAGCTACGGCGAGGACTACGCCATCGATGAACTGGGGCTCGACTTCAAGTACACGCCACGGTCCCTTGAAGGCTTCCGCCTCCCGAACGTCCACCTCGAAGACGGCACCCCGCTGCAGGACTCGCTGGGCCACGAATACACGATCCTGTGCACCGGCACCGACGCAGAAGCGGCCCAGACGCTCGAAAACGCGATCGCCGGCATCGGCGCCCCGGTCAAAACCTTCCATGTCGCCAGCGAAGACGCCCGGAAGGTCTACGGCGAGGGTTACCTGCTCCTCCGCCCGGATCTGCACATCGCCTGGCGCGGCACCCGGATGCCGGAGGAGCCGGCTCCCCTCGCCGCCCTGGTCACGGGGCACCTCGCCGTGCGCGGGTGTGCCGCGCACGAGCACCCCGACACGCTGGCCGCGCTGGCCGGCGGCCAGTAGGCCAACCCGACCGCCCCGAAGAAGACGCGCCGCGCCAACGCGCGGACCGAAAGAAGAAGAGGACAGAAATGAACCAGGAAGCACCGAAGAAGCCGTACCGCCGGATCGCCGTGGAGGAGGGATGGGGTTTCCCGGAGATGTTCGACATCTACAAGAAATTCCTCACCGACTATCCCCAGGACGACCCGAGCTTCATGAGCCTGATGGGCTATTACGCCCTAGCCGACGGCGAACGCCCCGAATCGGTGCGCCGCCGCCTGACCGATACCGAAACGCGCTTGCAGGAAATGGACGCGGCGGGCATCGACCACCAGCTGCTCTCGCTGACCTCCCCGGGAACCAACCCGCTGCCGGCCCGAGAGGCAACGTGGCTGGCCCAGCGCTCCAACGACGCCATGGCAAAGGTCATCGTCGACCACCCCACCCGCTTCTCCGGACTTGCCGCGGTGCCCTTCACGGCCACGGACGCCGGCGCCGAGGAACTGACCCGCGCAGTGAAGGACTTGGGATTCAAGGGCGCCATCCTGAACTCGCACGTGCGCGACGAGTACACGGACTCCCCGCACTTCCTCTCCTTCTATGAGGCCGCCGAAGCCCTGGACGTGCCGGTCTACCTGCACCCGAACGGACCGTCGCAGGGATTGTTCAAGCCCTTCCACGATCGTGGCCTGGACGGCTCGATCTACGGCTTCGGCGTTGAAACCGGGCTGCACCTGCTGCGACTGGTCGTCTCGGGCATCTTCGAGAAGTTTCCCCACCTGAAGATCGTCGTGGGCCACCTCGGCGAAGCGCTGCCGTTCTGGCTCAACCGCATTGACTACATGTACGGCAAGCAGATCGCCACCGGACGCTACGCACACGTCAAGCCCCTGCCGAAGAAGCCCTCGGAGTACCTGAAGGAGAACGTCTGGTACACCACTTCCGGCATGCCTTGGCAGGACGAGGTCATGTTCGTCCGCAAGATGGTCGGCGCTGACCGCGTCATGTACGCCATGGACTACCCGTACCAGTACGAGCCCAGCGAGGTGGACATCCAGGACAACCTGCCCATCTCCGACGAGGAGAAGTTCCAGTTCTTCGAGGGTATCGCCACCCGGGTCTTCAAGATCTAGCCTTCACCCAGGGCCTGGCACGGCACAGTGCCAGGCCCTCCGGGAGCCACTGCCCGTACCCGAACGTTTCACCCGACCTACTCAGGTTCCCGGTAAATGCAAGTGATGTATCATATTCTGATAACAACCTGAGGAGGTAGGAATGGGTGCCGCCACATCGGACAATGGGACGTCAAGCAGTTCCAAGAAGGTGCTGAGCCTGCTTTTCCAGTTCTCCGCCGAGCGTACGGAACTTTCGGTTCCGGAAATGTCCGAACTGATCGGCGCAACCACGCCCAGCACCTACCGGTACCTTGCCCTGCTCAAAGACCTGGACCTGCTCGAAGAGGGAAAGCCCGGGCACTACCACCCCACTGCGCGGGTCATACCCCTGGCACGCGCGGCCCAGCTCTCGAACCCACTCGCGCGGATCGCCGGACCGCTGCTCCGCGAAGCCGCCGACACCATCGGCGAGACCGTCATGCTCCAGCAACTCGCCGGCGATCAGGTCGTCTGTATCGAACTCGCCGAATGCGACCGGCCCATGCGCTTCACCATCCAACGCGGCCGCTCCACGCCTTTGGGGCGGGGTGCATCCGGAAAAATGGCCCTCGCCCTCTGCCCGGCGGAAACCCGCGAACGGCTCCTTCCAGCGCACCTGAGTCAAGACCAACTGGACACCTACCTTGCCCAAGGATTCGCCACGAGCAACTCCGAAATCGACGAGGGCGTGTGGGCCTGCAGCGTCCCCGTCATCAACACCCGGAAAAACCTGTCCGTCCTCACATCCGCTGGCCCCGAGTCCCGCATACCCGAGGAACGCAAGGAACAGACACTTCAGACGTTGCAGAAATCTGCCCAGAAGATCCGCGAAAAGTATTCAAAACTCCTGATCTAAAGGCAGACGCAACGCGGACCCTGCTTCCGGAAGGTCGAGAAGTGCAGCGGGAAAGTCACCGGTACGCCCGGGAACCCCGGCCTCGCCGGCGACGGCCAAGGCCTGGCACCGTGGCCGCTGGCTATGATGAGAATCAGCCGCTCCGCATAACGTCAGGGCTTCCTTGGGGCCTGCTGGTGACCCGGCGTATTGATGACCGGCCAATAGCGGCTGTACTGGCTCCGGACTGCCGCTAGGCCGGGTCATAGGCAGTCCGGGTCCTGCCGGACTGCACGACGTGCTGCTCGGGGATGCCGGTGCTGCATCCCGGAATACGGGTGGCCATCGGCTGCGACCTGGTGGGGATGCGGGCCGTTCCGTACACCCGTGAGGGAGCATGCGATGCCGCCGGCCGAGCTGCCTGCGGCCGATTGGGCCGGAGCTGGCGGATTAGGCCCAGTGCCTCCTCGCCTATTGGGCGACACTTTCGCATCAAGTGCGGATCGGCTTGGCGGTTCCCTGACGCGGCGGGCCTCCGACGCGTATCTCGCCGCTCCGGACCGGCAACCGTCGCGCCGCTCCCCTGGTTTCGGGAAGAGACCTGCGACCGCAAAACCGCCGGATAGCCGGGTCGGGGTAGGCAAAGACGGCCTTCCCGTATCAAAATCCGTCGAATTCGCATCGGACGCTATTCGCCGCGTTCCTCCCTAACATATGCGCCGTTATTGGCGTCTTGATAGCGCGCCCAACTTTGGCAAACATGGACCACGAGTGGCCGGAGATCTGGACCCGGACGGGGGAAGGGGCGTTATCCCGCTGCCTCGTGTTCTAGGGCTCGTCCTGTGAATCGGCCGGCAGGCTGTGTTCAGCCTGCCGGATGGTCGGTGGAGGCGAGCTGACGGACTGGTTCCTGTCCTGCGAATCATCGGCGCCAAAGGACGGTAGCTGTGATGATTCGCGGGACAGGCCCTCGGTGGATGGTGGGGTATAACCCAAGGCACTACTGGCGGCTTGGGCCGCCCGGGCCACCACGGGCCCGAGGCGTTCAACATCGCCGGGCCCAACGCGTTGAGTCGGGAATCCGAGTCCGATTACTCCTGCGAGGCGCCGGTAGTGGTCGAATACGGGGGCGCTGATCGACCCGACGTCTTCGTGGCGCTCACCGAACGCCGCGAAATATCCCTGCGCACGCGCTTCCCGGCTCTGGGCGTCCAGCGCCTCCAGGCTGTTTGGCGTGAGGGGCGTGAATTTTGCCAGTGTGGAATCGCTGAGCGCTTTCCTCGCCTCCGGATCGTAGGCGAGGAAAATCTTGCCTGGTGCGCCCGCATGAAGGGGCATGACCTGTCCGACCACGAAGGGCCGCATGACAACATGCCGAGTTTCCGCCACGGCCACCACTGTGCGGAAGGCTCCATCACGGACATAAAGGCACGCACTTTCGCCCGTCTCGTCTCGGAGATCTTCCAGGACGGGCTTGACCAGCCGTACCAGGTCCAAGCCCAATGTTCCCGGCGTAGCCCATCTCACGAGTCCAATGCCGATGCGGTACCGGTCGTCGTAGCGATCGAGGAACCCTTCCCTCACCATGTTCTGGACCAACCGCTGGCAGGTGCTTGACGGCAGGCCCGTAAGGCGGATTATCCGTTGGAGTGTCGGCTCCGGTTCCTCCACGGAGAAGCAGTTGAGGATCTCCGTGACTTTGTGCAGCACGAGGATGGGCGGAGCCCCCGCCGTTGAGTCCCCAGCCATGTGTCTTCCCCTTTTTCACCCGCCGTGATGCCTAGCCATTCTAGCTTTTTTCCGCGATTCGACCGATCACCGTCAGCCCTTGGCAATGTGATGCAGTTGACATGCTCAACGATTGGCCCGCATCATGGGATACAAACCCGCCATGTGGGAAATTGAAACACGTACCAGATTTGTGGAGAAACTGTGAGCACCCCAGAAACCGCCTGCGAAACCGTTGCCGTCGCCAAGCCGGACGGCCTGTCCCGCATCGGCCTGATCGTCCCGAGTTCGAACACGACCATGGAAACCGAACTTCCTGAACTGTTCCGCCGGCAATCCGAGGCCACGGGCCACCGGTACACCTTCCACTCGGCACGCGCCGGGATGAAGAACGTCAACAAAGAGGAATTGCTGGCCATGGTCGCCAAGGCCGCCGATTGCGCCTCCTCGGTCTCCGACGCCGACGTCGACACCATTGCCTACGCCTGCCTGGTGGCAGTCATGGCACAGGGGGCCAATGCCCACGTCGATTCCGAAGCCGCAATCGCCCGGGCGGCGCAGGAAAATGGGCACCCGGCCGCCGTAACGAGCAGCGCCGGCGCACTCGTGCGCACCCTGCAGGAGATGGGTGCCCGGAAGGTGGCCATGGTCACCCCTTACATGAAGCCGCTGACGCAGATGGTGCGCGAATACATCGAAGGAGCGGGCATCGAGGTGCTGGAGGCGGTGAGCCTCGAAGTTCCGGACAACCTGGCCGTTGGCCGTCTGGACCCGCAAAACCTTCCGGAGATTGCACGGAACCTTCAGCGCGAGGGCGCTGACGCGATCGTCCTTTCGGCATGTGTGCAAATGCCGTCCCTTCCCGCCGTGCAGGCTGTGGAGAACGAACTCGGTCTGCCGGTCATCACCGCGGCGACGGCAACCGCCTACGAAATCCTCAAGTCCTTGGGCCACACGCCGGCGATCAGCAACGCAGGGTCCCTGCTCTCCGGCGAGCTCAGCAAGCTCCCTGCCCGGGTCGAGTAGGTTAGGCCGGAACCAATGACTCTGGCTCTCATCGCCTTCGCGGTCCTCATCGTCGCGTTCGCAATCGGTTCCTTCACCCGGATCAACGCCGGCCTCATCGCCACCGTGGCGGCCTTCGCCGTCGGAACCCTCGTGGCCGGCCTGTCGATCAAGGACGTCATCGCTCAGTTCCCGGCCGGCCTGTTTTTCATCCTGGTCGGCGCAACGTTGCTCTTCGCAATCGTGAGGATCAACGGAACCATTGATCTGTTGGCTTACTGGGCCGAACTTCTTGCGGGAAACCGAAGATTCCTCGTCCCCGTACTCATGTTCGTCCTCACGGCCGCCTTGGCATCTGCTGGCGCTTTTACCCCGGCAGCGATTGCCATCGTCGCCCCCGTGGGAATCGCGCTCGGACTGCGGTTCGGCATCAGCCCCCTATCGATGGGCCTCGTGATCGTCCAAGGTGCCAACGCCGGCGCCTTCTCGCCGGTCAATCCGTTCGGTGTCCTCGCCAATGTCATGCTGGAGGAAGCCGGAGCCTCGGGGGACTCGTTGAAGCTCTACCTGTACTGCTTCGTCTTCAACGCCGTCCTGGCCTTCCTTGCCTACGTTGCCATCGAAAGCATCATGAAAAGGCGTGTCGCACGAGATACCGGCAACGGGAACGGCGCTCCCGACGAAGAACCGATTGAATCCCCGGCCTTCCATGCCACCGGTGGCGGTGCCGGCACCCTGGTCGCACCCGCACCCGCACCCGCGCCGAGCAAGGTCACGGTCACGGATGGGCCGAAAATTGCACCCGAAAAGGTGGCGGCCACCCCCACACGCATTCTGACGCTGGTCGGGATCGCAGCCCTGCTGATCCTCACGACGGTGTTCGGAATCGACGTGGGCGTCGCCTCCCTTGTGGTCGCCTTGGTGCTGATCGCAGCGAACCCGGGCGTGCAGAAGCCGGCCGTCGAGAGCATGCCCTGGTCTGCGGTCATCCTGGTGACGGGCATCGTCACCTATGTGGGCATGTTGGAAGAAATGGGTGCCCTGGAACAGTTGCAGAAGGGTATCGCAGGCCTGGGCAACGGCTCCGTCGCCGCGCTGATCACCAGCTACGTGGTCGGCATCGTTTCCGCTTTCGCTTCTACGACCGGAACATTGGGCGTGATCACTCCCATCGTCACTCCGATCGCGATGGATCCGTTGCTGACGCCTCTCGGCGTCGTGACCGCCATCGCCATCAGCTCCTCAGTCGTCGATGTCAGTCCCATGTCCACCAGCGGGGCGCTGTTGATGGCCAGTGCGCAGCCCAAGGATGAACGAATGTTCTTCCGTGCGCTGCTGCTGTGGGCCGTGGCGATGATCGCCATTGTGCCGCTGCTGGTGTGGTTCATCTTCGTCCAGCTCGGCATCGGCTAAGAACGGTTGCGCTAGGAGGGGGCGTCCGGCCGGTCCGGACGCCCCCTGCTTGGTGCGCCTGGCGGGGACCATGCCCCGGCTGCCTCCTCGGGCATCCTGCCTGCGTAGGCTGGAGGGATGCGAAAAGACTTTGACCCCGGCCAGCTGACTCCAAGGGATTTCTACCGGTTGCTGACGGCCGTCGTGGTTCCGCGCCCGATAGCGTGGGTGTCGAGCACCTCGGCCGAAGGCGTGGACAATCTTGCTCCTCATTCGTTCTTCACTGTTGCCTCCGTGAACCCACCGATCGTCCAGTTCACCTCGGTGGGGGAGAAGGATTCGCTGCGCAACATCCGCGCTACGGGCGAGTTCGTGGTGAATCTGGCCCCCGCCGAACTGATGCCTGAAGTCAACGCCACGGGCACCAACTTTCCCCCGGACGTGAGTGAGTTCGACGCGGCCGGCTTGACGCGTGAAGCAGCGCGCAGCGTGGGAGTGCCCCGGGTGGCGGAATCCCCGGTGGCCCTGGAGTGCCGCTTGCACACCGCTCTGCCGATCGGTGACTGCGTAGTGGTCTTCGGGAAAGTGACCCACGCAGCGGTTGATTTGAGCGTTCTGGAGGGCAGCCACCCGCGCATCGATCTGCTGGAACCGCTGGCACGGTTGGGGCTGGACGAATGGGCCACCACGGGTTCCGTTCGCGAATTGAAACGGATCCGCAAGGATGAGTGGCCTGGTGAATTCCGCCCGAAGAACCGCTCCGAGGACTTGGACGGCAAGTCCTGAATTGACGCGGGGAGTTCGTCATCCAGGTCCAAGCGCCGCGTCCCCGCGATGATGAGCGTGAGGATCCAGCCGGTCGCTGTGGCACGGCCGGGATGTCCCCTTCTGGCCTTACGGCGTGGACCGAGACACCGAAACCCTGCGTACCTTCCTCCGCTATTCCTAGGACCAAGGTCTAGCGGCGAAGCCGCTCGAAACCAACGAACTCTTCGCACCCGAAACGCTCGAGACCACACTCGTCTAACCACCAAAAAGACCGCTACCCACGACTTGGAAACAAGACGCGGGTAGCGGTCTTTCCGCTTGAAACCGTCATATGCGCCGTTATCGACGCTCGTGAATGGGTCGGGAAGAACGCCTCAATGGCTTGGGGGAGATGAGCCATGCCGTCGGTCACGTCGTTCCGGCTGAAGACGGCTTCACGTATCGCGACTGGCTGCTCCTGTCCCCCGATTCTTGCCGGCGTTGCCGCCCTGATTGCAGCTGTAACAGTGGTTCTGGCTTACCCATGGACGATAGGTGTCCCGATAAAGCGTCTTGATGCCCACCACCGGTTGCAAGGCAGAATTCTGCAGCTCATGTCTGACCCGCGAAGGCACGCAGGGGGCGGGGTGTAGGCGCGAACGTCAGTCCGGGCGGCATCTCTCCAACCAACGGAGGCCTTAGAGACGCCAAGCCC
The DNA here is from genome assembly GCF_039540195.1 of Arthrobacter ginkgonis. NCBI lineage: Bacteria > Bacillati > Actinomycetota > Actinomycetes > Micrococcales > Micrococcaceae > Arthrobacter > Arthrobacter ginkgonis. The sequence continues at coordinate 18,622 of NZ_BAABEO010000007.1, forward strand.
GGTTCCGCGCCGCAGCGCGGAACCGGGCTTGGTGCCGTCGTTCTCCTACCAGCCGCGCTCGGCCAGCCGGTGCGGCTGGGCGATCTCGTCGACGTTGATGCCGACCATGGCCTC